>CAYXDT010000006.1:0-79689 GCA_964463845.1 uncultured Candidatus Planktophila sp.
CTAACCTTCTGATCCGTAGTCAGATGCTCTATCCGTTGAGCTACGCACGCTTATTAAATTTTGTATTGCGAAAGTAAATACTACAGGCTTTTCAGTACAGTGAAAAATTGGCTCAATTGCCCTTATTAAGCGGGATTATCCGCGCCAAGAAGTGTTAAGTGGGCGCCCCTCTGCATAACCTGATGCAGATTGGATTCCAATAACAGCGCGCTCTGCAAATTCTGCAAGGTTATGAGCCCCTGCATATGTGCAAGATGAACGGAGTCCAGAAATAATTTCATCTATTAAATCTTCTACACCCGGACGATTTGGATCTAAGAACATTCGGGATGAAGAAATACCCTCTTCGAAGAGCGCTTTACGTGCTCGGTCAAAGGCATCTTCTTGTGAAGTGCGGGCGCTGACGGCACGCTTTGATGCCATTCCAAATGATTCTTTATAGGCACGTCCTGAACTATCGCGCATCAAATCACCAGGTGATTCATATGTACCAGCAAACCAAGAACCAATCATTACTTGGGAAGCACCGGCGGCGAGCGCCAGTGCGACATCGCGTGGATGGCGTACTCCGCCATCTGCCCAGATATGAGCGCCTAACTTCTTGGCTTCAGTTGCACATTCAAGGACTGCAGAAAATTGTGGTCGACCAACGCCAGTCTGCATTCGAGTAGTGCACATAGCCCCTGGCCCAACGCCTACTTTGATGATGTTGGCTCCGGCTGCCACTAAATCACGGACACCTTCGGCGGTGACAACATTTCCTGCCACAATCGGTACACCTAGCTTTAATTTACTGATTGCTTGTAGCGCTTCAATCATCTTCTTCTGATGACCATGTGCGGTATCAACGACTAAGACATCAGCCCCTGCTGCAACTAGCTTGGCTGCCTTATCTGCAACGTCACCATTTACACCAACTGCTGCTGCAATACGTAGCTTGCCATTCTTATCTACAGCTGGCGCATACAGAGTGGCGCGAAGTGCGCCTATCTTTGTAATGATTCCAACTAGCTCACCGTTGCCAGAAACTACTGGGGCGACGGTGCGCAGGCGTTCGTTTAGAAATTCAAAGGCCTGACGTGGGTCCAAGGTATCGGGCATCATGGTTAGCTCTTGGGTCATGACCTGGCTCAACTGTGTAAAGCGATCTACGCCGGCCAAATCATCTTCCGTGACGATGCCTACTGGTTTCTTGCCATCGACGATAACAATCGCTCCATGAGAGCGCTTATGAATAAGAGATGCGGCATCTGCCACGGTCTCTTTTAAAGTTAAGGTAATTGGTGTTTCAAAGAAGGTATGGCGCGCTTTTACGGATGCGATTACCTCTGTCACCACTGGAATCGGAATATCTTGCGGAATAACCACTAGTCCACCACGACGGGCGATGGTTTCGGCCATACGACGACCTGCGATAGCGGTCATATTTGCAACCACTAAAGGAATCGTTGTTCCACTGCCGTCGGTTGTTGTTAAATCAACTTCCATGCGGCTAGTGAGCTCCGATTTGCTGGGAGCCATAAATACATCGTCATAGGTAAGGTCATAAATCGGTTCATTTAGGAAACGCACGTACTAAAGCCTACCTAGTTTCAGCAGCTCTTCGCGAGTGCTCGCCTTAAGACGCGGCTTTCCAACCAGCTGACCTGCGGCTACCTCCGCCTCATTGATGGCCTGCCAGTGCATCTGCGTTACCAATTGATGGTGGCTAATAATTTTGGAAACATCTCCTGCATCCTTGGGGGTCTTTAAATCTGCAACAAGTAACTTCATCACTTCAGCAGCATCGGATTTATTAGTGCCAATTACTCCGGAAGGGCCCCGCTTGGCCCAGCCAACTACATACATATTCTCTTTAACGCGCCCATCGATATTTACAACTTTACCTTTTTCGTAAGGGATACCTTCCAAAGAAGCAGCTTCATAGCCAATGGCGGTTACAACAAGGCCACATTTAATACTAAAGGTCTCATCACTCCCGCTGCGCTGAAAAATTATCTCTTCAACTCGTCCATCACCTTTTATCTCTATAGGTGTTGCTAAAAATTGAAATTTCATAGTGCGCTCATGAAATTTTTCTTCTTGCTCTGCAATCGCCAACATCGCCTCTAGGTTATTTTTGACATCCTTTTCAGGCGCATCTCCAGCGCGCACAATCGCAGCTTGGATATCAGCCTTTTCAATAACCACATTGGTGTGTTCCAACTTAGGTAGCTCGCGAAGTTCGGGAGATGTAAAAGCTGCATGCTCAGGTCCGCGGCGGGCGCTGAGAATGACGGTACGAATAGCGCTCTGCCTGAAAGCTGAAATTGCATGATCTGCCGTATCAGTTGGATCAAGTTCGGCAGGTTCTAGCGCCAACATTCGAGCTACATCCATAGCCACATTTCCGGCACCTATAACAACTGCAGTCTCTGACGATAGATCAATCGCCGCATCTTTAAAGTCAGGGTGCGCGTTATACCAGGGCACAAAAGTCGCTGAGGACATCGAGCCTGGTAAATCCTCACCTGGAATGCCTAACTTCTTACCAAGAGCGGTCCCAGTAGCGATTACTACAGCATCATAATTTTCCTGTAGCTCTTCAACTGTAAAGTCGGTACCCATTTCAATATTTGCAAAGAGGCGAAAGTTGGGCTCACTGGCAATTTTTTCAAAAGTCTTGGCAACTGTTTTAATCTTTGGATGATCTGGCGCCACTCCGCTTCGCACCAAGCCCCATGGGGTTGGTAAGCGCTCAATCATGTCGATGGCAAAAGTTAGCTCATCACTCTGTAAATTTTGCAGAGCTTGTGCAGCAAAGTATCCGGCTGGACCGGCACCGACTATAGCTACTTTGTATTTAGGCACAAGAATCCCTTAACTTAGGTAAAGCTGAGAAATGACAGCCCGGTCGTTAAAACCTAACCGTCATTGCAGAGCATAACCTAATCAAGGAAATTCCTCACCTGCGTCAATACGCCTCAATACCTTCTTTGTTTAGTTCTGATACTGCGGTTGAAAATTTCGCATGGAAGTTGCTATCGAGACGTTTATCTGTCTTCCATCTATCAATATGTGCCTTCTCTGCATTTACCTCTTGATTGAAATATCGATTGATTCTCTCTTGATCAGCTATCTCTAGAAAGTTAAGAATCTTTGCGTAAGTCTCATCTCTTTTCCCGGTAACGAGGTCCTCGAGTCTGATATCTAAGTAATGATCACTATTTAGTTTTTCTTTCGCTTTATGAGCTGACTGAAGCTTTCTCTTCCACCAACTAATTGCTGCTAATGGTTCATTTGGGCCCCAAGGCTCACTCAGAATCGAGCTAATCGTGTCCTTGCCCCCTCTTTGCATATGGATGAAGGTGGCGCCCTCGAGAAGGGCAGCAATTTGGTGGGCTCTCTCAATATTGGTAGGCGTTGTATCTACAAACAATTTCGAATCAGCGAAGCGCTGATTACTTGAGACCACCTGATAGAAGAAACTTTTTGTACTAGCCAGCGGCTCTTCTCTGTAATTCGAATTTAGCTTTTCTAACTCACGAAGGAGTACTTCTCTCGAGAATCCTTGTTTTAATCCAACGGTATCTCCACGCTTACCCTGGCGCTCCCACCAATCATTACATATTCGATTACTCAAGACTCCAATCCGCTTCTTTGATTGCACCATGTTTATTGAATGCCTGATGCTGCTAGCGATCTGATTGCCTCTGGATTTATCTTGCTTTTGGAAGTTGCTTGCTCCTTCCACAAGATCTAATAACCCACCCTTGCCTGTTAAGAATTTTATTTCATAAGGGTTTCCTGCATGTACCTGCTCGTGCCTTGCTAACAATTTCCCGACAATAGTAGTTCCAGATCTTCCGGTACCGCCTGTAAATACTGATTTGAAAGGTGGTTCCATGACTTCAAAGTAGGTCTAATTAAAAATTTGAATAGCGTTTTACTCTCGCTTTTACTTGTGAAGGTTAGGGGAGTTAATGGTGAAAAGAGTGTGTTACTTGAATAAAGGCAGAGATGACAGAGATTTGAGCGCCTCGAGGAGGCCCCGCGTACATACCTCTCTCCCGGCCACCAGTGTTATGGTCACTTCATGAAGAGAATTGCTTTGCTTCTTGCCACAACGTTGTTGCTCACTGGTTGTGCCCAAAAATCAACTGATGAGCTCCAAGAGAATGGGATTCCATTTAAATTTTACTTTGTTGCAGATACCCCTCGTGGCTTCAAACTCTTTTCAGAGGTGCAGAACCAGGTGGAAAGAGAAGGTGATTTGAATTTTCAGATAGTTTCAGATTTAGTATCAGGAGTAGTTGTTCCTACAGATCCACAGTATGTGAATCTCTGGGGCAGTGGTAATTCTGTTAATTCTGTTACCGTCGAAGAGTCAGTTGCTACAGTCGATTTAGGTGAAATCTCATTAAATGTTGGTGCAGAAGGTGAGCAACGTGCAATTGATCAGATTGTCTGGACTCTTACGGAATTTGATTCTCAGATCACAGCTGTTACTTTCACAGTAAATGGTGAAACGGTTGAATCCTTTGCCGGCCATGTTGATACAAAAGCTACATTTGAAAGGGCTATCGATTATGAAGTTCTCAATCCAATTCAGATTAGCTCAATTAATCAGGGAGCAGAAGTAACTTCACCCTTAACAATCTCAGGTCAGGCCTGTACCTTTGAGGCGAATGTCGTATGGAAGCTTTTACAAGACGGCAAAGTACTTCAAGAGGGTTTCACCACCGCTAGCTCTGGTTGTCCAGAACGTGGGCAGTGGAGCATCACGATTAGGGATCTTGCACCAGGAAATTACACGATTGCGGCTCTTGAATACTCCGCAGAAGATGGTTCACTCTTTGCGGTAGATGACAAAGATTTTGTAGTTAACTAATTGCAAGAATCTGGCGGAGACGAGGAGATTTGAACTCCTGAAGGGTTTAACCCCTTACCTCGTTAGCAGTGAGGCGCACTCGACCGGGCTATGCGACGTCTCCAAGTGTGAATGAAGTCTACCGCCCCCAGCGCCTAGGCCTGCAATCCCGGACAGGTTGGCTTTGGACCTCCGTTGGGATTTCCGTAGCGGTGATAGGTGATTGCAACTGATTGCTCAAGTAGCCAGCGCGGAGTTTCAATATCACCACGTTGCGCAATTGGGCGATGATCAACCGATATACCGAGCTGCAACGCTTCAAAGATTGGCGGTTTACTTGAAGCCAGCCAACGTACTCGCGCGAAGCTCTCTTGCACATCAGCTAAATCGGTGGTGAAGATTACCTTGGCACCAGTTTTCTCACAGATGTAATGAATCAAAGATTTCTCGGCCTGCGTTGTTGATTCATCTACGACAACAACAATTGGCGCCAGATAGTGGCGATAGCGTTGGAAATTCTTCTCGACAATTAAACCTGAACGGTCAATAGCTTGTGAACCGACTTTGCTCCACCAGGTATTGACTCCATAGATAGCCGCTTCAAGGTTAGTTACTCGCGGCCAATTGCGGAGAGTGTTTACATAGTTGAGCCCACCAGCTTTGGCATTAGGGCCAACTGCGGAGCGCTTCCAACCACCAAAGGGTTGGCGGTTAACTATTGCACCAGTGATTCCCCGATTTATATATAGGTTGCCAGCTTGGATCCGATCAATCCACTCTTCGCACTCTTTCTCATCAAGAGATTGGATGCCTGCAGTTAACCCGAAATCTGTTTCGTTCTGCCAATCTATTGCAGTATCAAAATCAGGTGCTTCAATAATTGCTAGGACTGGTCCAAACCATTCGTGTTGATGAGACCAAGAACCAGCCTTCACTCCTATCTTCACACCAGGGCGCCACATTAAGCCAGCGCTATCAATCTGCTTTGGCTCAACTAACCAGCTCTCACCATCATCTAACTTGGTTAGAGCGCGCGATAGAGCGCTCTCTGCTGGACGGATGATTGGTCCCACGGTTGTTGCAAAATCCCAGCCTGCTCCTACTTGAAGTGATTCAACCGCATCAGCTAATTGTCTAGTAAATGCCGGATCGTTATAGATGTGAGTATCAACAATTGCAATTGAGGCGGCAGAACACTTCTGACCAGCGTGGCCAAAGGCTGATTGCACTAAATCTTTAACTGCTGCATCTATATCTGCACAGGCGCTAATCAACATAGCATTTTTACCGCTTGTCTCCGCCATCAGATTGATTTCAGGTCGCCACGAGGTAAAGAGTGATGCGGTATCGAATGAACCGGTAAGAATTAGACCATCAATCCCTGAATGAGTAATGAGGTATTTTCCACTCTCATCATCACGCATTGGTAAGAACTGCAGCACATCTTTAGGAACTCCACCTTCCCAAAGATGGCTAACAATTTCCCAGGCGGTCGCGACAGTTTCGGGTGCTGGTTTTAAAATAACGGTATTGCCAGCTGCAAGGGCTGCACAAACTCCACCCATAGGAATGGCATATGGAAAATTCCAAGGAGGAACAACCAGAATTGTTCCAAGTGGTGTGGACTCACCAAAATTTGCTGCGGTGGAGGCATAGAAGCGTGCAAAATCAATCGCTTCAGAAACTTCAGGATCTGCCTCTGCAACAGTCTTACCCGCATCGCGTGACATAACCGCAATCGTTTGTGCGGTCTTCTGCTGCATAACCCGAGCTGCGTTAAAGAGTATTTCAGAGCGCTCTTCAATCGTGCGCCTGCTCCAAGGCTCTTGCGCCTGCTTTGCTGTTGCGATAGCTGTATCAACATCTTTACTTGAACCTACGCAATAGTGATACCAGATCTTGCCATTATCCGATGGGTCAGCCCCTTGCTCTTGCTCCTTAGAGAAGACCTCACTACCTGCAATTACTAAGGGGATCTCTTGATCTTTAATGCTTCGAGTTTTTTTGATCTCTTTTGTGACTATTGCAATAAATTCTGGATCGGTTGGGTCGGCATTTCGCTCATTCGCAAATTCGCTCCCAGTGCTCTGACCATGAGTGATGTGGCGAAGAGATTCAGTAGTTATGGTGTGGCGCTCTGCAATGGATTTAACAAATCTCTCTTCTTGCTCCTTGAACTTCTCTGGATTCTTAGAGATTTCGAATGCTGCCTTTAGATAATTCTCATCAGAGGTATTCTCATCAAGACGTCTAACTAGATAGGCAACCGCTGCTGCAAAATCATCTTTACGAGTAACAGGTGCATAGAGAAGGACTGGTTGACCTGCGCGAGTTACTGCTAGCGCTTCAGCGTTAGCCATTCCCTCAAGCATCTCAATATCAATCTGCGATAGAACTCCTCGCGAGCGCGCTACTTCAATCGCCCATGTCATGTGGAAGAGATTGTGGGAGGCGATTCCGATGCGAACTGCTTGGGCGTGCTCTGGGCGTAAAGCGGCATCAATTAATCGAACATATGAAGCATCTACATCTGACTTGCTGCGATATGGGGCAGCGCTCCAGCCATGTAGTTCAGCTTCGGCGCGCTCCATGGCTAGGTTTGCACCTTTAACTAGGCGCACCTTAATACTCCCGCCACTACGTTGATAACGCGCCTGTGCCCATTTCGCTAATTTGCTAAAGAATTGGTGGGATTCTGGCAGATAGGCCTGCAGCACAATTCCCGCCTTCATGGCGGCAAATTCATCTTCATCAAGTACTTGCATGAAGGCAGCTACCGTCATTGGAAGATCGCGATACTCCTCCATATCCAAATTTACAAAGACGCCATGTTGCAGCGCCTGGCGATAGAGGGTTCGCATCTTTTCAGAGACACGCGTAATTGAACCATCGACATCGATAATAGTTAATTGTGCAACGATGGAGGAGAGTTTTACTGAGATGTAATTTACTTCTGGACGGCGCATCATCTCCAGGATTGATTGGAAACGCAGCTCAGCCTCGTGATCTCCTAGAACCGCTTCACCTAAGACATTTATATTAAGAGCAATTCCTTTGCTGGTTCGCTTACCTAAATGCTTCGCTAGCTTCTCAGATTCCGAGGCGAGGATTAAATCTTTAGATAAAGCCCGAACTCGCTGGTGAACTGCTGCAACAACTGGGGTGGGCAGTACATGCGAAAGTGCGCCAATAAAGTGCAGACCCAGCCCATTCACTGGACCAAAACCAACGATGCTCGCCTTCTTAGCTGCGCGACGAAAAATACGTGATGATGATTTAACTGATGAGATGCGCATTACCTCATCCGTTAAGGTGATTGTTGCTTCAATCGCCTTAGGGTCTTTGAAGAGACGTGCTACGCGCTTACGATTGGCCTTCTCGCGACGATCACGCAACTTATCGGATTGAGCCATCAACTCTTTTGTACGAGCAATCGCTGTCGTTGTTAACTGATCTAAAGCGGCATCGGTCTGGAAAATCGAAGACATTTCTCTAGGTTACCAAGGTAAATCGAGTTACGCTGACTCGACAAAAGGGGAGCTATTGCGCGTAAGATTGCAATGTGAGCGAGGAAAATACTTCAACGGCAGCGGATAAATCCGCGCGGATCCATGATCAAGCCCCGGCTGCCTCCTTTGCTGAATTTATGAAGACGGGTTGGGCTGATATAGATCTACCCAATCTGGCGCCATTGGAAGTTGTGACCTACGCCTTTTCGCGCCGCGAGATTCTCTCGCAGGCCTTTGCAGGTATCCGCTTGATCTTGCCAGCAGGTGGCTACAAAGTTCGTAGCAACGATACCGATTACATTTTTCGCCCAAATAGCGCATTTGCTTATTACAGCGGAGTGCAAGGATCAGATGCGACGGCGGATGCAGTTCTGGTGCTGGAGCCATCTGAAGGTTCACATATCTCCTACCTTTATATGAACCCGCGCTCTACTCGTGATACTGACGCTTTTTACAAAGATACTAAGTACGGTGAAC
Source organism: uncultured Candidatus Planktophila sp. (assembly GCA_964463845.1). Classification (GTDB taxonomy): domain Bacteria; phylum Actinomycetota; class Actinomycetes; order Nanopelagicales; family Nanopelagicaceae; genus Planktophila. Next base: position 8,836 of record CAYXDT010000006.1, read on the forward strand.
TTTGGGTGGGAACTCGCTTCACTCTTGAAGAGGCCAGATATCACTACCAGATTGATACCCGTAGCCTTTCAGAGCTAAGTGAGTTGCTTAACGATGACCAAGAAACTCTTCTTTTGCGTGAAGTTGATGGTCGCCTTGATAAGAAAGTTAAGGTGCATGCTCGAGAAGAAGAGTTCTCTACCTTTTTGTCGGAACAACGCCTCTGTAAAGATAGTTATGAAATTAGAGAGTTACAGGATGCCGTCGATGCCACCGCTCTGGGCTTTACTGATGTTGTTGCAGCCCTTCCTGCAGCGGTTGAAACTCCCCGTGGTGAGCGTGTACTCGATGCTGCCTTCTATGGCAGAGCGCGAATTCTAGGAAATGATCTCGGATACAACACCATCGTGGGTGCTGGTTCTCATGCCTGTGTCCTGCATTGGAATCGTAACGATGGTGATGTGCGTCGTGGTGAGTTAGTTCTTGTGGATGCCGGTGTTGAGCTGGAATCTTTCTACACCGCAGATATCACTCGCACCTTGCCAGTTGATGGCAAATTTTCACCAGCGCAACGCGCCCTATATATGTTGGTCTACGAAGCACAATTAGCTGGCTTTGCTGCGATAAAACCAGGTGTTCTCTTCTCTGAAATCAATCGCGCCTGTCAGGAAGTTTTAGCTAGAGGTTTAGCTGATATGGGTGTCTTAACTATTTCGGCTGAAGAATCAATGCAGCCAGAGGTTGGGTTGCATCGCCGTTGGACGCTACATGGAGTTAGCCATCATCTGGGCTTAGATGTTCACGATTGCGCACAGGCTCGTAAAGAGATGTATCTCGATGCACCTCTTCGGGAAGGAATGGTCCTTACAGTAGAGCCAGGTCTTTATATACAGCCTGATGATGAACTTTTTCTAGCCGAGTACCGTGGCATTGGAATCCGAATTGAAGATGACGTTGTTGTGACATCTGATGGATATAGAAATCTCAGTGAAAATATTCCACGCCATCCTGATGATGTAGAAAAGTGGATGCAGCGGATTTTAACTCGCTAATTGTTTGCTAGGTAAGTTTCTTTCCTGCTTTAAATAACGTTGTTATCACGCTAATAATGAGCGATGCAAAGAGTGCAGACCAGAAGCCATTGACCTCTAACTTCTCACTCCAGCGGGCAGTTAGCGATAACATGGCAGCATTTATTACAAATATAAATAGCCCAAATGTCACAATAGAAACTGGGAAGGTTAAGACTTTTATAATCGCGCCAAAGAAGGTATTAATTAAGCCAAATAGAAGCGCGACCCAAAGATAGGTGCGAAAGCCCCCATCTACGCTAATGCCAGAGACAACCAGTGTTGCTATCCACATCGCAAAAGCAAGAATTGCCCAACGAAGTAAAAGTTTCACTAGTTGCGTTTTTCTCGCTTCAAAAGACCAGCAAACATACGAACTGGGTCGTACTTGATATCAACTACGCGCTCCTTCATAGGAATGATGGCGTTGTCGGTGATACGAATATGTTCTGGACAGACCTCAGTACAGCACTTGGTGATGTTGCACATTCCTAGCCCATGTTCTTCTTGAGCGGTGCGCTTACGATTCTTGAGTGTATCTAGCGGGTGCATATCAAGTTCTGCGATTCGGATAAAGAAGCGTGGCCCAGCAAATGAATCTTTATTCTCTTCGTGATCACGAATTACGTGACAGGTATCTTGGCAGAGGAAACATTCGATGCACTTACGGAACTCCTGGCTACGCTCGACATCAATCTGTTCCATACGGGCCTCACCTGGTGCCAAATCTTTAGGCGGTGCGAAAGCTGGAATCTCCATCGCCTTCTTGTAGTTAAAGGAGACGTCAGCGACGAGATCCTTAATAACTGGGAAGGCGCGCAGTGGAGTTACCGTAATCGTCTCATTCTCATCAAAAGATGCCACTTGCGTCATGCAGGCTAAGCGAGGCTTGCCATTAATCTCCATTGAGCAAGAGCCACACTTACCAGCTTTGCAATTCCAGCGAACAGCTAGGTCGCCCATCTGGGTTGCCTGCACACGGTGGATTACATCGAGGACGACTTCACCCTCGTTGACATCAACTTGAACATCTTTTAGACCACCATCGGTGGCATCTCCCCGCCAAATGCGAAGGTTAACTTTGCGTGCCATTAGTTGGTTCCGCCTTTCGCAATTTCTGCCGGTGTCATGTACTTCTCAAGTTCGTGAATATCAAAGAGATCAAATAGCTCCTTAGGAATCACGGGCAAACTCTGTGCCTTGATATTAACCTTCTCGCCATCAAAGCTAGCGATGTGATTTATCTGTCGCCACTTATCATCCATCGCTGGGAAATCATCTCGGGTATGGCCACCACGCGACTCTTCGCGAAGTAGCGCTGACTTGGCAGTTGATTCTGCAACTAACAACATATTGTCGAGATCGAAGGCTAGGTGGAAACCAGGATTAAATACTCGACCCCCCGCTACCGCCACATTCTTACTACGAGCGCGAATGTCAGCAATCTTGGCAATTGCTTCTTCAATTTCGGTGCGAGTGCGGATAATTCCGACCAGATTATGAGTTACCTCTTGTAGCTCCGCGTGTAGAGAGTACGAGTTCTCGCCACCAGCTCGGCTAAATGGCGCAGCAATTCGCTCGGCTGCAGATTTAATCGCCGCATCTGAGACTGGATTAGCGCCGGCGCTCTTCACATATTCAGCAGCTCCGGCTCCGGCGCGACGGCCGAAGACAAGTAGGTCGGTAAGTGAATTTCCACCTAGACGGTTGGAACCGTGCATTCCGCCAGCAACTTCACCTGCGGCATAAAGCCCTGGTACTCCAATAGCGGCTGCAGTATCTGCATCAACTTCAACGCCACCCATCACATAGTGACAGGTTGGTCCAACCTCCATCGCCTCTTTAGTAATGTCAACGCCAGCTAGTTCATAGAACTGGTGCCACATAGATGGCAAGCGCTTCTTAATTACTTCAGCAGTTAAACGCTTTGAGACATCTAGGAATACGCCACCGTGCTCTGTGCCGCGACCGGCCTTAACTTCAGAGTTAATTGCACGCGCAACTTCATCACGAGGAAGCAGCTCAGGTGGGCGGCGATTATTATCTTGATCTTCATACCAACGATCAGCTTCTGCCTCATTATCGGCATACTTATCTTTGAAGACATCTGGAATGTACTTAAACATAAAGCGTTCGCCATTGGCGTTGGTCAAAATTCCACCTTCGCCGCGAACTGATTCAGTTACCAAAATTCCACGCACTGATGGTGGCCAGACCATTCCAGTTGGATGGAACTGTAAAAATTCCATATCCACTAAATTCGCGCCCGCCTTTAGCGCTAGCGCATGGCCATCGCCAGTGCCTTCCCAGGAGTTAGAGGTAATTTTAAATGTCTTACCTACGCCACCTGTTGCAATAACTACAGCTGGTGCTTCAAAGAGAACTTCTTCCCCAGATTCGCGCCAGTAACCATATGCTCCAGAAATTTTGCCATTCTCTTTCAGAATTTCTGTGATTGTGCACTCGGCGAAGACTTTAATCTTTGCTTCCATATCTCCGAATTCACGACCATCTGCCTGTTGCAGAGCGACAATTTTCTGTTGCATGGTGCGGATAAGTTCTAGCCCAGTGCGGTCACCAACGTGAGCTAAACGGGGATACTCGTGTCCACCAAAGTTACGCTGTGAAATCTTTCCTGCCTTGGTGCGATCAAAGAGCGCGCCCCAAAGTTCTAGCTCCCAAATACGATCTGGGGCTTCCTTGGCGTGAAGCTCTGCCATTCTGTAATGATTGAGAAACTTTCCACCGCGCATGGTGTCGCGAAAATGCACCATCCAGTTATCTTTATCGTTTACATTTCCCATCGAGGCGGCGGCGCCACCTTCGGCCATAACAGTGTGGGCCTTACCAAATAGGGATTTACAGATGATGGCAACGCTTAAGCCTGCTTCGCGCGCTTCAACTGCAGCGCGAAGACCGGCGCCACCTGCACCAATTACAAGTACGTCGTATTTGTGTCGTTCGAGGGTCATGATTCTTTAACGTCCTTTAGAAGAAGTAGAAGTTGGTCCAGGCGCCAGTAGCAACTTGGCGAACATAAATATCGGCAAAAGCAACCGCTGTTAGTGAGTACCACGCATATTTATTATGAGAGTGATTTAGCTCAGAGACCCAGCTCCAGAGCTTGTAACGCACAGGGTGCTTTGAGAAGTGCTTGAGTCTGCCACCGATGGTGTGGCGACAGGTATGACAAGAGAGTGAATACATCCAAAGAAGTGAAGTACTTAGAACGAGTACTAATGAGCCCACGCTCATATGTCCCCATTCACCTTCTGGATTCTTAAAAGAGATTATCGCGTCATAGGTAAGGATCACGTTGAAGATGAGTCCAATATAGAAGAACCAGCGGTGTGCATTCTGCAAGATAAGAGGTGCGCGAGTTTCACCTGTGTACTTGGTGTGTGGCTCGGCAACTGCACAAGCTGGTGGCGATAACCAAAATGCTCTGTAGTAAGCCTTGCGGTAGTAGTAGCAAGTTAAACGGAAACCAAGTGGGAAGATCAAAATAATTAGCGCAGGCGAGAGTGCATAGTTAAAAATTTCTGCACTTACGGGAGTCCAGCCAAGGATGACCGCTTCAGGAACACAAGCTTCAGATAAACATGGTGAATAGAAAGGAGAAATTAAATGTTCAGCGTAGTAATTGGCTCCTTCGAAAGCTCTGAAGGTTGCATAGATAACGAAGGAGAAGAGAACCCCAAAAGTAACTGCCGGCTCTAACCACCATTTATCTGTGCGTAGCGTGCGCTCTTTAATCTTGGCGCGTGTTGGAGAAAAAACTCCAGACATATTTACTCCCCTGGCTATCCCTGTTTGGGAATTACTAATGAGAGAAGTGTGCGCTTACTGACCGAAAGGCGCTAGGCGGTAACCCGCATATGGCTTATGAAGTCAGCCACAAATGGCGGGGGCAATGCAAAACCCACCTCGGTGAGGTGGGTTTTGGCCTTACGAGCGGAGGACGTGGGATTTGAACCCACGAGGCTTTCACCTGCCGGTTTTCAAGACCGGTGCACTCGGCCGCTATGCGAGTCCTCCGTGGGAGAGGCTACCCGAAGTAGCACTGAGCGCAAAAATTATGAGGCGAGCTGCCTTAAGTTAAGCGGGAAGCTCTAACAACTCTTCAATAATTATTGCCACACCATCATCTTCACATGGCCCTGCAATGCCCTTTGCATATTTAGCCGCATCAGGGTGGCCATCAGACATTGCATAAGAACGGCTACACCATTCGAGCATAGAAAAATCATTTGGATTATCTCCGAAAGAGACGCAATCATCAGCGCCTAACCCGTGGCGCGCAGCCATCTTGGCTAGCGTTAAACCTTTAGAGACGCCGATTGCGGAGATTTCTAAAAGTGAATCAGCGGGGTTGGAGTGTGTCACGGTAACGATGCCAGCTAGCTCTCTCTGGGCAATTTCTAACATCTGATCAGAGGTGAGCTCTTGTTGTGAACAACGTGCCAATAACTTGAGAGCAGGTGAGGTAACAACTTGCTCAATTACATCTACGCCGATGTTATCTAGCCCAACATCCCAACGCGGAACATAAATCTTTTCACGGTGAAAGTAATTGTGGGCTTCAACGGCAAATGAGATTGATGGAATCGCTATCCGAAGGCGGCGTATCGCCTCGAGCTGCGCCTCTTCTGGAATGAGCCACTCCTCCAAAACTTTATCGTTATGTAAGTCATACAACATTGCACCATTACCGCAAATAGCGTTGCCGATTCCAAATGCCTCTTTAATCTCTGGCATCCAGCGCGGTGGTCTACCGGTTACAAAGTAAATTTCAATACCCATCGCATGAGCCTTTTTAAATACATCAATGGTGCGTTGCGTAACGTTGCCATAGTGCGCTACAACTGTTCCGTCTAGGTCAGTTGCAATTAATTTGGGGCGCCGTTGTAATTTATCTTCTGTGCTCACACAAGCTCAAATCTCTTCATTCCTAGGAATGGTTGAAGAGCAATAGGTACATTAACTGTGCCATCTGCGTTCTGATGATTTTCTAGAATGGCCACAATCATGCGGGGAATCGCAACCAGTGTGCCATTTAGTGTGGCTACCGCCTTTGTGCCATCAGCATCTTTGTAGCGGATATTTAAGCGACGTGCCTGGAACTCAGTGCAATTGGAAGTGCTTGTGACTTCTCGATAAGCCTCTTGGGTAGGTATCCATGCTTCGATATCAAACTTGCGAGTGGCACTTGATCCCAAATCTCCAGATGCCACATCGATTACTCGGAAAGGTATCTCCATCGCTGTTAAGAAATCCTTCTCCCACTGCAATAAGCGGGCATGTTCAGCCTTAGCTTCTTCGGGTTTGCAGAAGGTAAACATTTCGACCTTATCAAATTGATGAACTCGAATAATCCCGCGAGTATCCTTGCCATAAGTGCCGGCTTCGCGGCGGAAGCAAGAGGAGTAACCGGCATAGCGCAACGGTAATTTTTCTACTGGCAAAATTTCATCCATATGCATCGCCGCAAGTGGTACTTCTGATGTTCCGACCAGGTATAGATCATCTTTTTCAAGACGATAAACATTCTCTGCCGCTTGCCCCAAAAAGCCAGTGCCTTCCATCGCGGCAGGATTTACTAGAACTGGTGGGATTACTGGAGAGAAACCATTCTTTAACGCACTTTGAATTGCATAGTTAACTAGTGCAAATTCTAAGAGCGCACCAACGCCAGTTAGATAGTAAGAACGTGAACCCGCCACCTTGGCACCGCGCTCGGTATCGATTGCGCCGAGTAACTTTCCAAGTTCTACATGGTCCTTTGGTGCAAAGCCATCTTTAGCAAAATCACGTGGGGTTCCGCAGTACTCGATAGTAAGGAAATCAGCCTCGCCACCAATTGGTGCATCCTGGTCTAATAAGTTAGAGAGCTGAAGTAATAGCGCCTTTGCCTCTTCTTCAATGGCAGCACGCTTGGCATCAGCAGCCTTTACCTGGTCAGCTAGCTCCTTTGCATTAGCAAGGAGCGCGCTCTTCTCATCGCCTTTTGCCGCGCCAACGCTCTTTGATAGAACGTTCTGTTCTTGTCGTAGCGTTTCAAAGTGCGTTAAGGCCGCACGTTTGACTTCATCAATTGCCAATATTTGGTCAACTAACTCAACGCTCTCACCGCGTCCTTTTTGGGAGGCGCGAACAACATCAGGATTTTCCCGAAGAAATTTAATATCAATCATGAGCGCACCTCTCGTGGATAGGAGCCTAGAAATCTAATATCGTCACAGATCTCGCGAAGCTCTTCAATAGATTTTCCGACGGGAGAATCTTTTACATGGCCCTCGACATCAATAATGAAATGGTAGTGACCTAACTCGCGTCCGGTTGGACGTGACTGGATAAAGGTCAAGTTAACTTCATGCTTGGCGAAAACCTGCAGAATCTCTAAGAGCGCACCAGCATGGTCGATATCGATAAAGACTGCCATCGAGGTGCGATCGTGACCTGTTGGTTCAGGAATCCAACCTGGCTTCTGGGCTGCAATGAAGCGAGTAACGGCGCCAGAGTTATCGCCGATATCTTCGGCAATAATCTTTAAATTAAAGTGTTCAGCGGCAGCACTTGATGCAATCGCAGCATCAAGTTCACCCTTGCTGACCGCTTCGGCCGCTGCCGAGGTTGATGCGGTAGGAACAATCTCTGCATGTGGGTAGTGCTTTGCGATAAATGCTCTGCACTGTGATTCGGCATGAGGATGCGTGCCAATTCGATTGATGGTGGTTGTTGCAGCCTGTGTCATTAAGGCAAATGTGACAGGCAGCGTTATTTCGGCAGAAATTGTAAGTGGGTCGCCACTTGCTAACTCATCCAAGGTACGCGCAACCACACCTTCAACAGAGTTTTCAATAGGAACAAGTGCGTAATCGGCTTGGCCACTGCGAACTGCATCGAGAGCTGCAGTTACATTTGCAAATGGAATACGAATATCTGTATCGCTACTAATCTTTTTAAGAGCCGCTTCAGTAAATGTCCCCACTGGCCCGAGATAGGCATAGGTATGGCTTTGGGGGTTGCTCACTGGTTAAGGATACCTGAGAGCCTCGCGCGCTTGTGCCGGCTTATTTGTAATCAGAATATCTACGCCTAATTTCTCGCAAAGTTGAATATCACTTGGGTGATCGACAGTCCATACATTTAAAGAACGCCCTAAATCCTTGATTCTCTGCGCAAGAATTGGTTGAGCGCGCAATGAGGCGATTGCCGGTCCGATCGCCTTAGCTGAAGATAACTTTGCCAATCGCCACGGAGTCCGTTCGTGAAGCAAGAAAGTGGTTGCTATTGCGGAATCAATTCTGTGCATCTTCTCGATAGCAAACCAACTAAATGACATAACGTTTAGATTTATTTGCTCAATGTTTTTTACCTTAGCCATCGTCTCAACGAGTACTTCCTCAACTCGATTCCCAGAGATGACAGGGTGCTTGGTTTCCAGAAGAACGCCCTTCTTATTTTCAACTGCATAGAGCAAGAACTCTTCTAGCTGCATCACGGTTGGGTAGGCGCGAGATAACTCTCGAAAACTCATCTCGGCGATCAAGCCAGGATTTCCCGCGCGCTCTAGCGCAGAAGAGTTATGCCATAAGACAGGAACTTCATCTTTTGTCAGGCGCAGATCACACTCAAAGCCATCTGCACCCTGCGCCACAGCGCCTTCATAGGCGGCCAGGGTGTGCTCAGGAAAGTCAGCGCTGGCACCCCGGTGGGCATAGATCAACATGCGTCTGAGAGTAGCAAAGAGATTAGGCTTACCTTCATGAGCCTAGCCTTCCTCACATCTGCGCGGTCAGCTGTTGGCTTGGTGCGCACCGGTAATGAAGATAGCGCGTTGGCTTCTCCTCGCGTAATTGCAGTTGCCGATGGAATGGGTGGTCATGCCGCTGGTGAAGTGGCCTCACAACTTGCTATCAATGCCTTATGTGAAGCAGCTCTTGTATTTACAAGTGAAGATGTCGATCTGGAATCACAGGATGATCTCTACCTCAGCGCAATTCACTCCGTAGATAACGCGATTGCTGACGCGATTGCTGACAATCCAGCCCTTTCTGGGATGGGCACAACTTTAACTTCATTATTTTTAAGAGGCCAGCAGGTCGCGCTTTTGCATATTGGTGATTCGCGCGCATACCGGCTTCGCGGAAATAACTTTGAACAATTAAGCGTCGACCACACAGTTATCCAAGAGTTACTTAGCCAAGGTGCAATATCTGAATCGGATATTGCAACTCACCCACAACGCTCTGTATTAACTCAGGTTTTGATGGGTGAAGGAAAATTGGATCTGCCTCTTCCTATCGTTGATGCCAAAGTAAATGATCGCTTCTTGCTCTGTAGCGATGGCCTTTCATCAGTATTGTCCGAAAAAGAGATTAAATCTCTAATCAAGGGCAAGGATTTGGATGCCGCAGTTGCTGCGCTCTTTGAAGCTACCTATGTAAGTGGTGCACCCGATAACGTCACAATTATTCTGGCTGAAGTGGTTTCCGAAGAACGGCCCATTCTCTTTGAGAAGTTGGGGGCAGCAGAGTGATGAATTCACTGCTTGGCGGTCGCTACCTACTTGGCGCAATGATTGGCACTGGCGGTATGGCAGATGTCTATATCGCTAAAGATCAACGCCTTTCGCGCGAGGTAGCAATCAAGATTTTGCGAAGTGATCTCGCTAAAGATCCCGCCTTTGTTACTCGCTTTCGCAAAGAAGCTAAGGCGGCCGCTGGGTTAAACCACCCTGCAATTGTGGCGGTCTACGACTCTGGCGAGGAACCTGCTCCATACATCGTGATGGAGTTAGTCAACGGACACACACTGCGGGAGTTAATCCACCAAGGTGAACGACTACCGCTGCAGCGCGCACTCGAAATTACAGAAGGAGTTCTAGCCGGGTTGGCGTATTCGCACCAGCAACATATTGTGCATCGAGATATCAAACCAGCAAATGTCATGATCACTGCAAATGGTGATGTGAAGGTGATGGACTTTGGTATTGCTCGTGCGATGGACGATCTTGGATCAACTCTTACAAGCACTTGGAATGTTGTTGGAACTGCGCAATATCTCTCGCCAGAACAAGCAGTAGGAAATATCGCAGATTCGCGCAGCGATATCTACTCTACTGGCTGCCTTCTCTTTGAATTACTTACAGGACAACCTCCCTTTACTGGTGAGACACCAGTCTCCATCGCCTATCAACATGCTTCTAGTACTGCGCCACTTGTACGCACAATCGATAAAGATCTACCAGAAGGAATTGAAACTGTGGTTGCGGTAGCTCTAGCCAAGCAGCCAGAGGATCGTTATCAGAGTGCGCAGGCGATGTTAGATGACATCGCAAAGGTCAGGGCTGGTCAGCAAGTCACAGCGAAGATTTCTAAGCCGCCACTTGTCTCACGCCGGGCAATCTTGGGATGGAGCGCAGCCTTTATTACTGCAATTGCCATATCGATTACTGGCCTTCTCATGAGTGGAAATCCAAATAATTCTGGACCGATGGTTCCTAATGTTGTTGGCTTAAATGAAGAGATGGCGCGCGCCCTGTTAACCGATTACCAGATCACCATAAAGCGCGCTAACGATGGTGCTATTCCTAGAGATCGTGTGGCTAGCCAGATTCCACTCGCTACCACGCGTGCGGCGATAGGTTCAGAAGTTATATTGACTATCTCTGATGGCCCTGGAGATGCGATTGTTCCAGATAACTTAATTGGAATGTCGCTTATAGATGCTCGTTCTGCGCTGACCTCTGTTGGATTACTTGTCTCGCAAACTGTTGCGATGCCATCAGATCAGCCTCAGGGAACAGTATTAGAGGTATCGCCACCGGTTGGCTCTGTAACAGAGGCTGGTAGTTCAGTGGTTCTAACAATTGCTAGCGGTGAAGTAATTGTTCCGAACCTAATTGGAATTGAAGCAATTCAAGCTAAGACCTTATTGATTCAAGCTGGTTTCCTAATTAAAGAGTTCTACGACTTTGATCCGGCACAACCAATTGGAGTGGTAATTCGCCAAGCGCCTGATGCAGATGCCACCCAGACAATCGGTAACTCAGTAACGATAACTATCAATCGTCAGCCTTAATTAATTAGCTTTACCCACTACCGGAGATAGCCCCACTGCACGCGATGGCGCCTCTTTATCTCCACAAGTGACTAGCCAATTAGCTAACATCGCATGGCCATGTTCTGTTAAGACTGATTCGGGATGAAATTGCACACCTTCAATAGGCAAGTTTTTGTGGCGAAGCGACATTACAACTCCGGATTCGGTGGCGCCGGTAATTTCCAGAACGTCAGGTACAGAGTCGCGTTCTACAGCAAGTGAGTGATAGCGAGTGGCGGTAAATGGTGAAGGAAGATTCCTCAAAACACCTGCCGCGTTATGAATAACTTGTGAGGTCTTTCCATGTAGGAGCTCTGGAGCACGTGAAACAGTTGCGCCAAAAGCTTCACCGATTGCTTGATGTCCCAGGCAGACGCCAAAGAGCGGGATGGAGTGCTCGGCGCAATACTGAATCATCGCAACACTTACCCCGGCCTTATCTGGCGTTCCGGGCCCAGGGGAGATTAAGACTCCGTCATAGCGCGCCGCTTCGCTCGCCTCGACTTCATCGTTGCGAACAACCGTGCAATCGGCACCCAACTGTGCAAGATATTGCACGAGATTGAAGACGAACGAGTCATAGTTATCAATGACAAGGATTCGGGCCATGCCGTTATTGTGCTGTAACCTAGGGGGTATGCCAAAGTCGAAATTGCGTAAGAAGGTTCAAGAGCAGCACGCTCACGAAGAGCAGCTCCATGTTGAAGAAGTTGCCCTTCCTCTCGAGAGTCCTTCCTGGCTCGCGCCAGTTATGGTGGCAAATTTCCTCATCGGCCTCTTCTGGATTGTCGTCTTCTATGTCAGCCAGACTCTCTACCCAATTCCAGGTATCGGTGCCTGGAACATGATTATTGGTTTTAGCTTTATTGCAGTTGGTTTCTCGCTAGCAACTAAGTGGAGATAGTTCTACCCTAACGTCTATGAAAATGGCGTTAGCAATATTTACCTACCTATTCTCTCTTGCTTCGCTATTTTTTTTAACAGTTCGCGTTCGGCATCTAATCTCGCTCTATAAGAAGCAGCAACCAGATCCAACTCGTGGCGGCGATAAGGGTGCACGTCTTCGCAATATGTTGGTAGAAGTTCTTGGCCATACCAAAATGCTTAAATTTTCTGGCTCTGGCATGGCGCACTGGTTTGTCATGATCGGCTTCGGAGGTTTAGCGGGAACTCTAGTAACCGCTTATGGCCAGGTAATAAAACCAGATTTTGCACTTCCCTTAATTGGCCACTTTGTTCTCTACGAACTATTTACCGAAGTCATTGCCGCCCTTACCGGTATCGGCATTGTGACTCTCATCGGTATACGTCAGGTAACTCGCCTTCGCACGCGCAATCGCTTTAGCGGATCCGGAATGGGTAAGGCTTACTACGTCGAGGCAACTATCTTGGCTATTGTCTTCTGCGTCTTTGCGCTACGCGGTCTAGAGGGCGCGCTCCTTGAAAAGAGCGCCTGGAATTTCAATTACGCAATCTCTTGGCCAGCCGTTCTCTTCTTTAGCAATTGGACGGTCGCTTCACTCGAAAACGCCATCGTCATATTTGCTGCGCTGAAAATTATTATCTCTATGTCATGGTTTGTAGTAATCGCTGCCAATTTAAATATGGGTATCGCCTGGCATAGATTCTTGGCCTTCTTCAATATCTATTACAAGCGCAATATTGACCAACCAGCTCTGGGTGCGCTGCCTGAAATGCTCTCCAAAGGTAAACCAGTAAATTTTGAAGACCCTGCTGAAGATGATGTCTTCGGACTGGGAACTCGTGGTGATATCTCTTGGAAGGGCTTGCTGGATATGACCAGCTGCACCGAATGCGGTCGCTGCCAATCGCAATGCCCAGCTTGGCATACTGATAAACCGCTCTCACCTAAATTATTAATCATGGCGATGCGCGATCACGCTATGGCTAAAGTTGTTGAGACAGAAAACTTGGTCGGGGAGAGCGCTCCCATCTCACTTGATGTGCTCTGGTCGTGTACCTCGTGTGGCGCATGTGTTGAGGAGTGTCCTGTAGATATTGAACATGTTGACCACATTGTAAATATGCGCCGTTTTCAAGTATTAGTTGAGTCAGAGTTTCCATCTGAGCTCGGTGGCACCTTTAGAAATCTGGAGAAGGCGGGTAATCCGTGGGGTGCAAATAAGCAAGACCGCGAAGGCTGGATTGCTGAATGTGATTTTCCAGTCCGCGTCGTAACTGGTGAACTGCCTGAAGAAGTTGAATATCTGTTCTGGGTAGGTTGCGCTGGAGCTTATGAAGAACGCGCAAAGAAAACTACCAAGGCGGTAGCGGAGCTTCTACATATGGCGGGAGTGAACTTTGCAGTCCTTGGAAAGCGTGAAACTTGTACGGGAGATCCGGCACGTCGCTCTGGCAATGAATTCTTATATCAAATTCTCTCTCAAGAAAATATCGCCACATTTAATGAGACATTTGGGGACCGCCCTAAGGGTAAGAAGAAAGTTGTAGTTACCTGTCCGCATTGCTTCACAACCATTGGTCGCGACTACGCACAGAGTGGCTTTGAGTTAGAGATGCTCCATCACACACAGCTTTTAAATACGCTGATTAAAGAGGGGCGCTTAAAGCCTAGCCCGCATAAATCTGATAAAAAGTTAACCTTCCACGATCCTTGCTACCTCGGTCGCCATAATCAAATCTATGCACCACCTCGTGAACTGCTGGAAGCTAGCGGTTGTGATGTAGAAGAGATGCCGCGCAACCAAGAGCGTTCTTTCTGTTGCGGTGGTGGTGGTGGCCGCATGTGGATGGAAGAAAAGATTGGTACTCGAATCAATCTCAATCGAGTTGATGAGGCAATTGATACCGGAGCTAAAGAAGTTGCAGTTGCCTGCCCCTTCTGTCGCGTCATGATCGGCGATGGCATGGTTGCCCGCGAATCAGATGTTGAAGTATTAGATGTTGCGCAGGTATTACTTCGCAGCGTTAAGCAGCAGTAACTTTGTAATTGCTAGCCCCGCAATTAAGCCACCTAGGTGAGCGCGCCAATCGACTCCACCGATAGTGAAACCCAGGGCGAAATTGATAGCAATGATTACTAAGGTCGCCTTAACATCGGCACCAATTCGGCGGGCAATTATCAACCAGGCTCCGAAGAGACCAAAGACTGCACCTGATGCCCCAATTGAGTAGCCGTTGAATCCAAGGTTAAGGGCAGAGTAGAGCGAGGCGATAATTAGAGATCCGAAAAAGATAATCAAAAATCTCGCTCTACCAAAGAAACTTTCCAGTGGAGTGCCCAAAGAGTGCAACGCCAACATATTGAAGGCAAGGTGGATTGGCAGAGCGCTGGAATTATCGTGAACTAAAGCCACAGTTACTAGGCGATACCACTGATTAGAATCTTGCAGGTACTCAGTACTAATAAGTGCAAAGGTGCCGATAATTCCAGAGTCATAAAGCTCGTACAGATAGAAGCCACAGATAACTGTGATTAGCGTCAGAACTGTCGAGCGTTGCTTCATTCAGTTATTTAACTAGGCGATGGTTACGCTGTTAATTACTACTGGAGTAACTGGCTTATCTTGGGCCGCAGTAGGAGTTGACCCAATCTTGTCTACAACTGCCTGCGAAGCTGCATCTTTAACTTCACCAAAGATGGTGTGCTTACGATTGAGCCAAGTTGTTGGAGCAACAGTTATAAAAAATTGTGAACCATTGGTGCCTGGTCCAGAATTTGCCATTGCCAAGATATATGGGCGATCAAATTGCAAATCTCCGTGGAACTCATCAGCGAATTGATATCCGGGTCCACCAAAACCCTGACCTAGCGGGTCGCCACCCTGAATCATAAATCCAGAGATGACGCGGTGAAAGATTGTTCCATCGTAAAGATTCTCATTTGATTTCTTACCAGTTCTTGGGTCTGTCCACTCTTTTGCTCCTGTCGCCAGCTGCACAAAGTTTTCAACTGTCTTTGGAGCGTGGTTAGGGAAGAGTTCAATGACGATATCGCCAAGTGTCGTGTGAAGAGTCGCTGTTGTAGTCATAGACGAAGATTAGCCCATTATTTGCTAACTCTAAATTTGCCTTTACACTTCACTGTGTCAAATTTCGTGGTGGTCAATTGAGTAGCCACGCACCCGCTTTTAAGGTACTGACAAGTGCAATTCTCTTCGGAACTGTTGGAACTGCAATCGCTTACGCCCCCGCAAATGCAGGCGGCTCAGCCTTAGGTATCGGACGCTTAGCTATAGGGGCGCTCCTGCTAATCATCTTTCTGCCACTCTTTGGTGGTAGGCGCAGAAATGTAACGCTGCATATTCGTAAGAAGACTGTCTTTTTTATGGCACTTGGAGCTGCCGCCTTCCAGCCATTCTTCTTCACTGCAACCACATCAAACGGGGTGGCTCTAAGTACGCTCTTAGCAGTTGGTTGTATCCCAATATTTTCCGGCTTATTAAGTGCCATTATCTTTCACGAAAAATTCTCCACGCTCTGGTTCGCAGCAACTGCGCTAGCAATTCTCGGTCTAGCTCTTCGCTTCTGGGGTGAAATCAAGGTGGAGAGCACCTTTGGTCTCTTCATGGCCTTCGGGGCTGGCTTCTCTGTTGCGGTATATGTAAATGCTGCAAAAGTTGCCTTAAAGAGAAGTGATAATCCGATTGAGTTAACTTCTACCGCTTATCTATTGGGTTCACTCTTCTTGGCGCCACTAATATTTTTTGAAGATTTATCTTGGTTGGGCTCCTGGCGTGGAATTGCAGTAATTCTCTTCTTGGGCGCAATAACGATGGCTCTTGCCAATATCTTCCAAATTTATGGTCTGCGCAAGATGAGTCCCAGCTCTGCTGGAACTCTTGCTCTTGCTGAACCGTTAACTGCAACAGTTCTTGGGGTTACCTTGCTAGGAGAGTCACTGACAGCTATCTCCATAGTTGGATTGGCGCTGGTGAGTATCGCCCTAATCTGGTTGAGTCTGGGTAGCAAGAGCGAGTAGGAAGTACTGCAATCCTTACGGATTGCACCATTGGCACTCACCTGGATCTACCGTTTCGCGCAGAAGTTTTCCCGCAACTTGATGTGCACATCTAACGCAACCCAACTTCTCTGATTTAGCGAGCTCACTTACCTCTCTCTTGCAAAGTTCGCATTTAACGCCATTTTCATAACCAACAACTCCCCAACCAGGGGTTGCGCAGACAGGACAGGTCGCAGATATCCGCTCTGCCAGAAGCTGCGCAAGTGCTGCGATATTGCGCTGTCGGCTAGGTGAACAGTGGGCGCGTAAATCACTTTCAATAATTATCTCTTGGCCTGGTACTGTCTCAAAAGCACGATGCAGGGCTGCTCGTAGCTGAACTTCTGAACCGATCTCTTTTTCACAGAATTGCAGAGGTGAATTCGCGCTACGCACAATTACTTTATGTTCGGGAAAGCCCGACTTCTTTAGAAACTCTCCTAGCTCTTCATCTGCGTTTAGAACTGATTTTCTACCTGTGGTTATCTCAAAAGAGCGATATACCTGTGAAATCTCCAGACCGAGATTGGAGTCGATAAAGACCATCACCTCAATATTTGAATTTAGGAAGGGCATAGTTGGGTCAGGTCCTACTGAACCTTCCGATGCCAGTCCTATCTGGGCCCCCGCAGCTGCCATACCAATTTTTGCTTTCTTAATAGCAACTTCGATAGGCGTGCCAACTCGCTCTACCTCACCACTAAAGGTTCCAAGAAGATCGGTATCTACTGCTATCTCTGATACAGAGACTCCCAAAATTTTTGCAAATGCCGGAGCTACCAAATCGCCTTTGCCATGCTTTGTGGCAATTACTGCAGTACTTCCTTGGTAAGGATGCATGAGAGTTAGGTGGTAAAAATTTTCAGAAGTGCGCTAATTGGTTTTTGGGACTCAACGGGATGGCGAAAATTCTTCTGGGAATTAACTCGGTAACTATTGCGTCGGCCAATACGTTCTACGGAGATATACCCATCACGCTCTAGGTCGGCCAATATTGAGAGCGCGCTGCGCTCGGTTATTCCTACAGCTTCTGCGATATCGCGCACCCGCGCATCAGGAGATTTGCTCAATTGCACAAGAATATGACCATGGTTGGATAACAGCGTCCAGGATGGCAATTCGCCTGTGCTCTTCATATCCAAACTATACATGAGATTTGACACATGAATTAACTTTCACCTATTATCCTCTTATGGTGTCAATCTCATGAGTTCGTGGTCAATCGCCCAAGCCAACTTAACCTCAGTCGGGGTTTTAGCCTTTGTCTTCGGGGTTTTAGCCGCTCGGGTTAAAAGCGACGTTCGCCTCCCTGATGCCATCTACCAATTTCTCTCGATCTACCTTCTCTTTGGAATCGGGCTAAAGGGTGGCTACTCACTTAAATCATCGTCACCATCTGAACTCTTTGCACCTGCGCTAACAACTATCGCGCTAGGTATCTTTATCCCACTACTGGCATTTCTCATTCTAAAGGGAATTAAGAAGCTAAATGATATTGATCGTGGTTCGATCGCCGCTCACTACGGTTCAACCTCGCTAGTTACCTTCTCTGCTGGGCTATTGTTTTTAGAAAGTAATGACATCTTTGTTGAAGGTTACGCACCTGCGCTCTTAACTCTCCTTGAGATTCCCGGTTTGATTGTCGGTATTTATTTGGCTTCTCGGACTATGGATACAAAGGTGGGTTGGGCCATCACACTCAAAGAAGTGCTCCTTGGAAAGACTGTTCTGCTCCTGGCAGGTGGATTAACAATTGGTCTTCTCACAACCGAAGAAGGTTATGCCAAGGTCAGCCCCTTCTTTGTCACCTTACTTAGCGGCCTCTTAGTTCTCTTCCTACTTCACCTTGGCTTTATGGCGGGTAGTAGTTTTCATGAGATCAGAAGCGTGGGCGCACCTCTTGCGCTCTTCGGAATCGCCTTCCCGCTCCTTAGCGGAAGTATCGGAGTCGCAGCAGGTAGCGCAATCGGCTTAAGTATCGGTGGAGCCACAATGCTTGGGCTCCTATCGGCGAGCGCTTCATATATTGCAGCTCCTGCAGCTGTTGCAGTTGCGCTGCCACAAGCAAGTCGTTCACTGGCTTTGATGTCGAGTATCGGAATTACCTTCCCATTTAACTTGATCTTGGGAATTCCCATCTTCTATAAAGTTGCAGAAGTATTTGGGTAATTTATTTTTGTAAAAATTGTGGAGACCAGTGTTTAGATTCCAAATTTGGAAAAATTGTGGAGACCAGGGGAATCGAACCCCTAACCCCCGCCTTGCAAAGGCGGTGCTCTACCAATTGAGCTAGGTCCCCGTATTAGAACGGGTGGGCCTAGGTGGACTTGAACCACCGACCTCTTCCTTATCAGGGAAGCGCTCTAACCAGGCTGAGCTATAGGCCCGCAGACGAACTTTCGTGCGTATGCAGAAGCGCAAGGTTACTTGAAATTCATCAACTCACCAAAACGGCTATCTATAACTACAGGCGTGAACCCTACTACTTTTGCTCAGAAATCTCATCTTCGCTATTGCGGGTCACAGATAGGAGGGTGGCACCTTCATCGAGGTTGACCAAGCGCACACCCATTGAATCGCGTCCGGTCTGGCGGACCTCGGCTGCCGGTGTGCGCATCACAGTACCTGCAGATGTGATTGCCAGAATTTCATCTGAATCTACAAGTACAAGGGCTGAGACAAGTGATCCGCGAGATTCTTCATCAATCTTGGCAGCTTTAATTCCGATTCCACCTCGACCTTGTAAGCGATACTCATCGATTGGAGTCTTCTTGCCGTAACCACCATCTGTTGCAGTAAATACAAATGCACCTTGCGTAGATTGTGAATCAACGCGTGCCATTGTTAGTAACTCATCTGCTTCACGGAACTTCATTCCGATTACACCAGATGTAGAACGACCCATAGAGCGGAGTGATTCATCATCTGTCACAAAACGAAGCGACATACCCTTTTTAGAAACTAGAAGTAGTTCATCGCTATTTCGAACTAAAGATGCTGAGACAACTTCATCTCCTGGCTTTAAGGAGATAGCAATCAACCCACCAGTGCGCGGTGAGTCATATTCTGCAAGTGGCGTCTTCTTTACTAAACCACCCTTGGTAGCAAGGACTAAGAAGGGTGCTGCGTTGTAATCTTTAAAGGAGAGAACTTGGGCAATTACCTCATCTGGCTTAAATGCTAAGAGGTTGGCAACATGTTGTCCGCGTGCATCGCGTCCAGCATCGGGAAGCTCATGCACCTTTGCGCGATAGACCCGGCCTTGATTGGTAAAGAAGAGCAGCCAATCATGAGTTGAGGCGACAAAGAAGTGGTCAACGACATCATCTTGCTTTAAGGCCGCTCCCTTAACTCCCCGACCGCCGCGACGTTGTGATTTATACAGATCAGCGCTGGTCCGCTTGGAGTATCCGCCCTTGGTGATTGTGACAACGGCATCATGATCTGGGATTAAATCTTCGGCGGAGAAATCACCTTCGCTAGCGACGATCTGAGTGCGACGGTCATCGCCATACTTGGCTATCAAATCACTTAGCTCGCTCTTGATGATTTCTCGTTGCTTACTTTCCGAGGCGAGAATGCTATTGAGCTCAATGATGTCGGCCATTAAACCTTCATACTCATCATTGATCTTCTGGCGCTCAAGGGCTGCAATACGACGCAGCTGCATATCAAGGATGGCATTAGCTTGAATCTCATCAACTGTAAGTAACTTCATCAGGCCAGTACGCGCTTCTTCAGGAGTCTTAGAGGCGCGAATCAGAGCAATTACAGCATCGAGGGCATCAAGGGCTTTTAAGTAACCTTGCAGAATGTGAGCGCGCTTCTCTTTCTCGACCAGGCGGAACTTGGTACGGCGGATAATTACCTCAACCTGGTGTTCGATGTAATACTTGATAAATTCATCAAGGCGAAGAGTGCGCGGAACGCCATCTACTAGCGCCAACATGTTTGCGCCAAAGGTATCTTGTAGTTGGGTCTGCTTGTAAAGATTATTCAGAATTACCTTTGGTATTGCAGAGTTCTGGAGCACAATTACCAAGCGCTGTCCTAAGCGCTCATTGCCCTCATCGCGTACATCTGCAATTCCTTTGATTTTGCCATCTTTAACCAGCTCGGCAATCTTCAACGCTAAATTGTCAGGGTTAACTTGGTAAGGAAGTTCGGTGATGACTAGACAGGTGCGCTTATTAATCTCTTCTACATTTACTACAGCCCGCATCGTGATTGAGCCACGCCCTGTGCGGTAGGCATCCTCTATTCCGCCGCGGCCAACGATTAAGGCCTTGGTTGGAAAATCAGGGCCTTTTACAATCGTTAGGAGGTGCTTTAAAAGATCTGGAGCGGGCATATCAGGATGTTCTAGTGAGTACATAACCGCTTCGCCAATTTCACGAAGATTATGTGGCGGAATATTTGTCGCCATTCCAACTGCGATTCCAGCAGAACCATTTACAAGCAGATTTGGAAAGCGCGATGGCAATACATCTGGCTCTTGTGAGCGGCCATCGTAATTGGGTGAGAAGTTAACGGTATCTTCATCTATATCGCGCATCATCTCCATGGCGATAGGCGCTAAGCGCGCCTCTGTATAACGCATCGCAGCCGCTGGATCGTTACCCGGTGAGCCAAAGTTTCCATTTCCATCAACTAGTGGATAACGCAGCGACCAGGTTTGTGCCAAACGAACGACGGTATCGTAGATAGCGGTATCACCGTGTGGATGGTAATTACCCATTACATCACCAACGATGCGAGAAGATTTGTAGTAACCCTTATCAGGGCGATAGCCCGCGTCGTACATCGCATAAAGCACGCGACGGTGCACAGGTTTTAAGCCATCACGAATATCCGGTAGCGCACGCCCAACAATTACCGACATTGCATAGTCAAGATAGCTACGCGCCATCTCAACTTGTAGATCAACCTTCTCAATACGGTCGAAGGTTACTTCTGGCGGAGTTGTGTCGTCGATAGCCATTAGATATCCAAGAACCTAACATCTTTAGCATTACGCTGAATAAAGGCGCGGCGTTGCACAACATCCTCGCCCATCAATACTGAGAATAAATCATCTGCCGCAGCCGCATCATCAAGGGTTACTTGAATTAGAACGCGATGCTCTGGATCCATGGTGGTATCCCATAACTCTTTGGCCGGCATCTCACCGAGCCCCTTAAAGCGCTGAATTCCATCTTCTTTAGGTAAGCGCTTGCCAGCATCTAAACCAAGCTTAATCATGCCATCGCGTTCGCGATCACTAAAGGCATATTCAATTGGGTCTTTTCCAGCCCACTTTAATTTATAGAGCGGTGGTTGGGCCAAATAGACAAAGCCATTCTCGATTAATGGGCGCATAAAGCGAAATAGCAGGGTGAGTAAGAGGGTGCGAATATGTTGGCCATCAACATCGGCATCGGCCATCAAAATAATCTTGTGATAACGCAGCTTGGCAATATCAAAATCATCATGAACGCCAGTACCAAGTGCAGTAATCAACGCCTGTACTTCATTGTTCTGTAGCACCCGGTCGATGCGCGCCTTCTCAACATTTAAAATCTTGCCGCGGATAGGTAGAACTGCTTGATTACGAGAATCGCGCCCACCTTTAGTTGAACCGCCCGCTGAATCACCTTCGACGATGTAGAGCTCACACTTTTCTGGATCAGTCCATTGGCAATCAGCTAGCTTGCCGGGCATGCCTCGCCCTTCGAGTAAACCTTTGCGATTGCGAGCTAAGTCGCGGGCTTTACGTGCTGCTACACGAGCGGATGCCGCATCAATTGATTTACGGATAATGTCTTTACCCTCTTGTGGATTCTGCTCAAACCACTGAGTTAAGTGTTCGTTAACAACTTTCTGAGTAAAAGATTTCGCTTCGGTATTACCGAGCTTTGTCTTGGTCTGTCCTTCAAATTGTGGTTCACCTAATTTGATAGAGACAATCGCAGTTAGGCCCTCGCGCACATCATCACCAGTTAGGCGATCTTCCTTCTTGCGAATTAAACCCTGCTCTTCAGCAAATTTATTTACTACAGAGGTAAGTGCGGTACGGAAGCCTTCTTCGTGGGTTCCACCCTCGTGGGTATGGATGGTATTTGCGAAGGTATATACCGATTCCGAGAAACCGTTATTCCACTGCATGGAAACTTCTAGCGAAAGTCGCGCCTTCTTATCTTCGGACTCAATGGCGATAACTGATTTGTGGAGTTCGCCGCGAGTAGCATTTAAATGCTTTACAAAATCGGTGATGCCACCTTGATATTGGTAACGAACAGTTAGGGGATCACCAGTCTCATCAACGTGGCCGGGGCGTAAATCGGTAAGAGATAAAATAAGTCCACGATTGAGAAATGCCATCTCGCGAAAACGCGTTGATAGAACTTCAAATGAGAAATCTGTTGTTTCAAAGATATCCTCAGATGGCCAAAATTGAATTGTTGTACCTGTCTCTTTTGTAGCCGCACCTTTTGCCACAGGTGCAGTAGGTACTCCGAGTCGATAATCCTGGCTCCAGATAAAACCATCGCGCTTAACAATGGCAGAAAGTTTTGTGGAGAGCGCATTTACAACTGATGAGCCAACACCGTGTAGTCCGCCGGAGACGGAGTAACCACCATCACCAAATTTTCCGCCGGCATGCAAAACCGTTAGAACAACTTCTAGAGCTGGCTTCTTCTCAATTGGATGGATATCTACTGGAATTCCACGACCGTTATCAATTACCTGCAGCGATCCATCGCTCATCAGTGTTATCTGGATTTCGGTGCAGTAACCGGCGAGCGCCTCATCGACTGCGTTATCGACGATCTCATAGACCAGGTGATGTAGGCCGCGCTCTCCAGTTGAGCCGATATACATGCCCGGGCGCTTGCGAACCGCTTCGAGCCCCTCGAGGACGGTGATCGAGGAGGCGTCGTATCCGGCTGGCTCTTTGGTTGAGCCAGATGAGTTCGATTTAGCCAAAGTTGGGGCTCCTTGAAAAGTCTCTCACGGGGCTGTAGAGCGGTAAATCCTCTTCAGCAGGGTGAAATCCTATCGCTAAATCACAGCGTGGATACCGCAGAGAAGGCCTAGGGGTGGGAAATACCGCACGAAATCGAGTGGGATAAGGGTTCCCATTAAATAGCTTCTTTTATCGCCCTTTTATTTAGAGATATCCACAGCCTTTCTCCACATTGTGGGTGGAGTTACAGCCTTGTAATTCAGCGTTAGCGATCGCTCTCGCCAAGAGATTCCATAGCTCGCAGAGTCGCGATCCGCTCTTGAATCGGAGGGTGGGTACTAAACAACTTCGATACCGCCTGCCCATCGAGTGGAGATTCAATCCAGATATGGGCAACAGCGTTAGATTTTTGAGCAACCACAGTTGTATCAGATGCTAGAACTTCCAGAGCTTTACGAAGTCCTGCTGGATTACGGGTAAATGAGACAGCGGTGGCATCAGCTAAAGATTCGCGCTTACGGGAGATGGCAGATTTGAGCATCACGGCAGCGATTGGGGCTAATAATAAAATTACAAGTGAGAGGGCGAGAGCGATGGGATTGGAGTTACGTTCCCGATCGCGGCCACCGAAGAACATTAAGCGCATTAGAAAATCACTCAAGATGGCAATGGCTCCTGCAGTAGTTGCGGCTACCGCTGAAACTAAAGTGTCGCGATTAGCTACATGCGCTAACTCGTGGGCAATAACTCCTTGCAGCTCGTCGCGATCCATAACTTCGAGGATGCGAGTGGTAAATGCAATTAACGCATGATCTGGATCTCGCCCAGTAGCAAAGGCATTCGGCGCTGAATCTTCAACGATTGCCACTTTGGGCATAGGTAGGCCACTTGCAATCACAACCTCTTCAATGACGTTAAATAACTCTGGCGCATCCTCACGGGTAATTAACTTGGCGCCGGTCATTGTCAGAACTAATTTATCTGAGCCGTAATACGAACCCCAGACTCCGATAAGAGCAACACCTACAGCGATTGGCACCATTGTGGAAGCTGTACCCACGCCGAAGTAGGTCATCGTCGCATATGCCACCAACCAAGTCAGCAGCCCCATGGAGGCAAGGAGGAAATATGTCTTTCCCTTATTTGCCGATTCCAGCGCGCGAAATTGATTATCAGCCATAGATGAAATTAAAAGTTAACGTTTGGCACATTACGATCTGCCGGGTTTTCTACCTCGTAGAATTCGCGGGAGCCAACTTTGGCAAAACCGGCAAAGATATTGGTGGGCACTGTCGCCACAGCTGTATTTAGCTCGCGCACATTGTCATTGTAGAACTGGCGAGCAAAGGCGACCTTATTCTCAGTAGTTGATAGCTCTTCTTGTAAAGATAAAAAGTTCGCTGATGCCTTTAAATCTGGGTAGGCCTCGGCAACTGCCAAGAGCCCACGGAGTGCATTGGTGAGAGCCCCATCGGCTGCTGAAACATCGGCGATACCTGATGCTGAAGTTGATTTAGCACGAGCGGTGACGACAGCATCAAAGGTGCTCTGCTCGTGAGCGGCATATCCCTTTACAGTTTCAACTAAATTTGGAATTAAATCTGCCCGGCGCTTTAGCTGCACCTCAATCTGAGCAAAGGCTTCATCTACTGTGATATTTAGCCTAATGAGGCGGTTATATTGCGCGATTGCAAAGACGACTAGAAGTACGACAAGGCCGATTACGATAAATTCCATAATTGATGTAACTCCTTACAGCTGGTAGGTATTCCCCAGGTAAAGGTTATCTGGGGTTACTTGATTTTGCTCTTGTGAAAATTCATAAAAGATCGGCTAGCGGTTGGTCCGCGCTGACCTTGATAACGTGAGGCATAAACTGCTGAGCCATATGGATGTTCGGCAGGAGATGAGAGTTTAATCAGACAGAGCTGACCGATTTTCATGCCTGGGTATAACTTCACCGGCAAATTAGCCACATTCGATAACTCGAGTGTGATGTGGCCGGAAAATCCTGGATCGATAAAGCCAGCAGTTGAATGTGTAAGTAGGCCAAGTCGACCAAGAGATGACTTTCCTTCGAGGCGACCGGCGATATCGTCGGGCAAGGTAATAACCTCGTAGGTGCTCGCTAGAACAAACTCGCCTGGGTGCAAGATAAAGGCCTCATCATCTTCGGCGATAACTTCACGGGTCAGCTCAGCTTGCTCGATAGATGGATCGATAACTGAGTACTTATGGTTCTCAAAGACGCGGAAGAACTTATCTAGGCGGACATCCACTGATGATGGCTGGATCATCGCCTCGTCGAAGGGCTCGACCGCCACTCGGCCAGATTTGATTTCGGAGCGGATATCGCGGTCACTGAGAAGCACGGCGTGAGCCTACCTTTTCGCGCCAAAGAAAACCCCCTTGGCGCGCTTGCGTAAGTTACTGATGGGTAGCACCATTAACCCATGAGCCATTACATAGCCAACCTCCGTGACATTGAATTCTGCCTCTTTGACCTCTTGGGAAGAGAGAAGGTGCTGGGCACCTCCATCTACTCCGAGCTCGATCGTGAAACTGCGATGGGGATGTTGGAGGAGATGAAGCGCTTAACTGAAAATGATCTCGCCGCCTCTTTTGTTGAAGGCGATCGAGTTGGTGCAGTTCTTAACAAAGCAACTGGCGATGTAACTCTTCCAGAAAGTTTCAAGAAGTCATACAAGGCATATGTCGATGGTGAGTGGTGGCGCCTTGATGCACCCGTTGATTTAGGTGGAACGCGAGTTCCTCCATCAATTCGTTGGGCGATTGCCGAAATGGTTCTTGGTTCAAACCCAGCTATCCACATCTATGCATCCGGTTATGCCTTTGCACAGGTTGCGCATGTTCTTGGAACCGAAGTTCAGAAGAAGATGGCAAAACATATGGTTGATCGCCATTGGGGCGCAACGATGCAGCTAACTGAACCAGATGCTGGCTCTGATGTTGGCGCAGGACGTACCAAGGCAGTTGAACAACCAGATGGCACCTGGCACATCACTGGCAACAAGCGTTATATCACTTCAGGCGATGCCGACTTCTATGAAAATGTTATGCACTTTGTACTTGCGCGTCGCGAAGGTGGCGGACCTGGTACTAAGGGACTCTCTCTCTTCCTGATACCAAAATTTATGTTTGATTTGGAAACTGGCGATCTAGGAAAGCGCAACGGTGTTTATGTCACAGGACTTGAAGACAAGATGGGCCTTAACGTCTCTGCTACCTGTGAAGTAAATCTTGGTGAGAAGGAGCCCGCTGTTGGTTATCTACTTGGGGATGTCCACCAAGGCATTGCCCAGATGTTTAAGATTATTGAATTTGCTCGCATGATGGTGGGAACAAAAGCCATTGCAACTCTCTCAGCCGGTTATCAGCAGGCGCTGGCATACGCGAAGACTCGCGTACAAGGCGGCGATATGAAGGTAATGAACGATAAGGCATCTCCACGCGTCACCATTATTAAACATCCTGATGTTCGTCGCTCATTGATGGTGCAGAAGGCTTACTCCGAAGGTATGCGCGCACTCATTCTCTACACCGCAACTATTCAAGATGAGATTGAACTAGCTCGTGAAGCCAATGATGCTGAGAAGTTAGAGACTATGGAGAAGTTAAATGATCTCCTCTTGCCCGTGGTTAAAGGTTTTGGCTCTGAAAAATCTTGGACCCTTCTTGGTACCGAATCGCTACAGACATTTGGTGGCGCAGGATTTACTCGCGATTGGCCACTAGAACAGTATGTTCGCGATGCCAAGATCGATACCTTGTATGAAGGCACCACTGCAATTCAAGGACTTGATTTCTTCTTCCGTAAAGTTGTAAAAGATGGTGGTCGCTCACTTGGCTTACTTGGCAAGGAGATTCAAGCATTTGCTGAAAGCGGTGGTGTACATGCAGCTGAAAAGCAGGCGTTACTAAAGGCTCTCGGTGATTTAAATGCCATCATAGGAGTTCTTGTTGGACATGCCATGGCCTCACAAGAAAAATCAGATGAGATCTACAAGGTTGGTCTAAATACTTCACGTGCCTTGATGGCAGTCGGCGACATCATCATCTCTTGGTTGCTCTTGCGCCAAGCTGATATCGCGGCTGAAAAGTTGGCAGCTGGTGGAGGAAAAGATACTGATTTCTATACTGGCAAAGTTGCCTCTGCAAAGTTCTTTGTGACAACAGTTCTGCCGCACATCACAGCAGATCGCAAGATTGTTGAGGCAACTGACTCTGCGATCATGGAGATTCCTGAGTCTGCCTTCTAACTAACGTCAGTTAGACTCCTCTGATGCTTAGTAAACATCGTGGAGAATTCCTGCTCGCATTTGGAGCAGTCTTCTTCTCGGCAGGTGGCATCTTTGTCACGGTCATACTCAAGTACATGCCCGCATTTCACCTGGCGCAGTTTCGCTCGATATCTGCAGTTTTAATCCTCGGCACATACCTTGCCCTTACTCGACCTCAACTGTTGAAGGCTAAGAAGGCTGAACTCAAGCGTTTTGTGGTCTATGGCGTGGTGGGATTTGCTTTAGTTAACTTTGGATACTTATTGGGTATCGAGCGAGGCGTGCCTCTGGCGCTAGTTTTAATCCTTGAATTTACCGCCGCCATCTGGATTGCTCTCTGGATCAAGTTGGTACGTAAAGGTTATGTAGCAAAAGAGATGTGGGTAGCTGTCGCCCTCGCCTTTACCGGGTTGATTCTCGTCTCGAAGGTTTGGAATGGACTTAAATTTGATCTCATTGGTATTGCAGCATCGCTACTCTGCGCATTTGCACTCGCTGCCTACTTCTTGATGAGCGAAAAGATTGGCAAAACCCGCGAGCCAATTTCAATGTTGGTCTTTGGTATGACCTTTGCATCCCTCTTCTGGTTAGTCGTTCTTCCACCGTGGACATTCCCATTTGAAATATTTAGTACGCAGATGAACCTTGGTGGTATCGCTGAAGGCACCATGGTTCCGGGTTGGGTAATGATTGTAGGTGCTGCCATCTTTGGAACAGTTGTTCCTTACATGTTGGTGCTATCTGGAATGCGTTATTTAACCGCTTCAACTAGTAGTGTTATTGGAATGCTTGAGCCAGTAATCGCTGGTGCATTTGCTTGGATCTGGTTTAGTCAGAGTTGGGATTTGATTCAATTATTTGGGGCTGCGACTGTGCTCTTTGGAATCTACCTAGCCGATCGCGCCAAAACACAGCCGAGTTAAATTACTCGTTCCAGCCACCATCTCCTGGAGCTGAAGGCTGAATATCTCCTGCAGATGAAGATTGTGTGAAGTCGCGTCCAGCACCGATAGAAGGCGCCATATCGAAGAAGCGGGCAAAGTGGAGTTGTGCAGATACGGTGATGGTGCGAGTCTGACCGTTACGGTGCTTAGCTACATGTAAATCAGCTTCGCCAGAGCGCATCTGCGAGTCATACATATCGTCACGGTGCATCAAGATAACTACGTCAGCATCCTGTTCGATAGAGCCTGATTCACGAAGATCAGAGAGCATCGGCTTCTTATCAGAGCGCTGTTCTGAGGAACGGTTGAGCTGAGAGATAGCGATAACCGGGATATTTAACTCTTTCGCCATCAATTTAAGGTGGCGGGAGAACTCTGAAACCTCTTGTTGGCGATTTTCTACACGTTTACCTGATGACATCAACTGAAGGTAATCGATAACAATTAACTTTAAATCATGGCGCTGTTTAAGGCGTCTAGCTTTAGCACGAATCTCCATCATAGAGAGATTTGGTGAATCATCGATAAAGAGTGGGGCATCAGATATTTCACCCATGCGGCGAGCCAGCTTTGCCCATTCATCATCGCTAAGTTGTCCAGAGCGAATGTTATTAAGCCCCACGCGAGATTCGGCGGCCAACATACGCATAGTAATTTCAGATTTCGACATTTCGAGAGAGAAGATAACTGAGGCTTGGTTATCGTGAATTGCAGCATGGCGAGCGATATCAAGGCCTAGAGTTGATTTACCGACGCCGGGGCGAGCGGCGATGATAATCATATTTCCAGGGTGGAAGCCGTGGGTTAGTTGATCTAAATCTCGGAAACCAGATTTAACACCCTCGACGCCGATACCTTTTGAGATCGCTTCAATCTCATCAAGGGCAGCTGGTAGCAAGGTGCTTAACTGAACATAATCTTCAGAGGCGCGACGTTCGGTAACGGCATAGACCTCAGCTTGCGCTGCATCAACGGCATCATCAACTTCACCATTTTGATCGTAACCGAGTTGCACAATCTTGGTTCCAGCTTCAACCAATCGACGCATAATTGCATGTTCAAGAACAATCTTTGCGTAGTAACCAGCATTGGCAGCTGTTGGTACAGATGAAATCAAAGTATGTAGATATGGAGCGCCACCAGCGCGCGCAATTTCGCCACGTTTAGTAAGTTCGGCGGCAACGGTAATTGCATCAGCAGGTTCACCGCGGCTATATAGATCAAGGATTGCTTCATAGATAAGTTCATGTGATGGTCGGTAGAAATCACGCTCTTTTAATACTTCAACGACATCTGCAATAGCATCTTTTGATAAGAGCATTCCACCAAGTACTGATTGTTCAGCCTGCAAATCTTGTGGTGGTGTGCGCTCAAATTCAGCGCCGACAGAGTTAAAGGTGGCAGCGCCACGGGAGCTGTTAGGTAACTCTGCGATACTCACGGGTGAAACCTCCCATCTAGCACTGACAAAAGCGAAGAGCCTTGGGGAGAAGGTTGGGGAGAACTCCCCAATTCATGTGTAAAAGGCTGTGGGTAAAGTGTGGATAACCCTCAACTTCCGTGGAGAGAGAGGCTTCTTAAGCGTAAATGGGTGTGTATAGAAGTAATTACCAACTTCTCATATCTTGATACTCACCTCTCTTTAGTGGCAGGTGAGAAAAGCAAAAGACCCGTCGCAGTTAAGCGACGGGCCCTTTAGGTAATGCGAGTTAGGCAGAGGTTACAGCGAGCGAAACTGTTGCAACAACGTTATGTGCAAGAGAGACCTTAACTGTATGGGTGCCTGTCTTCTTAATGTGGCCAGATGTCTTGAGATTATGGCGATCGATATCGACGCCAGTTGCTGACTTAATCGCAGCAGCAATCTCTTTATCTGTAACGGATCCAAAGAGGCGACCAGCTGTGCCGGTCTTTACCTTTACAGAGACGTTAGCCTTCTCAAGGGTTGCCTTGATCTCCTTAGCGTGATCGAGATCGCGGACTTCGCGGGCAGCACGTGCGCGACGAATTCCTTCAATCTGCTTCTCTCCACCAAGTGACCAAGCGATAGCGACGCCACGTGGCAAGAGGAAGTTACGAGCGTAACCATCTTTTACAGTGACGACATCGCCAGCGTTACCGAGCTTATTTACTTCACGAGTAAGAATGAGTTTCATAGTTCAAGCCCCCTTATCGTGCTGATGATGTGTAAGGCAGAAGAGCAACTTCACGGCTGTTCTTAACAGCTGTTGCTACTGCGCGCTGATGTTGTGTACATGCACCTGTTACTCGGCGAGCACGGATCTTGCCGCGATCGGAGATGTACTTGCGAAGGGTGGCGATATCTTTGTAATCGATATAGGTCACCTTGTCGCGACAGAAGCTGCATGGCTTCTTCTTGAACTTCTTATTGAGGGCAGCAGCTTTTGCGCCCTTATTCTTTGGCTCGCGTAGAGCCTTGTTATTTCTTGCTCCCATTGTGGTGCTCCTATTCGGGTGCCCTTCTGCGCTAACTTATTTAGCTAGCAGAGAAGGAATGGATTGGTAGGTTTTTATCTAGTTATATTTAAAAGGGTGGCTCGTCGGTTGTGGAGGTTCCCCATCCACCACCGGCTGGTGAGGTCGAAGCAGCTGCCCATGGATCATCGTTGAAGCTATCTGCAGCAGCTGGTGCTGCTGCGCCGCCGCCGGCTGCACGCTGTGTGCGTGTGACCTTAGCTGTGGCGTTGCGAAGTGATGGACCTACTTCGTCAACTTCTACCTCAAAGACTGTGCGCTTTTCACCCTCTTTTGTTTCGTACGAGCGTTGCTTTAGTCGACCAGAGAGAATGACGCGCATTCCCTTTGTGAGTGACTCTGCAACATTCTCTGCAGCTTGACGCCAGATTTGGCATTGCAGGAAGAGGCTCTCGCCATCTTTCCACTCATTTGTAGCCTTATCTAAGTAACGAGGTGTTGAGGCAACACGAAATTTAGCTACCGCTGCACCACTTGGTGTAAAACGTAGCTCCGGATCGTCAACTAGGTTGCCGATCATTGTGATTGTTGTATCTCCTGCTGCCATTTCTTCCTCTTCTCTTAGCTTCTACTCTGGGGGTCTCTACTGGTGGAGTCCGTACTTATAAATTACTCGCCGCCCACGACATCTATACGATAAATCGCCGATGCTGTGGAAAGAATCCGATTACTCGGGACGAATGACCTTGGTTCGTAGAACAGATTCGTTCAGGTTTAGCTGACGATCTAGCTCCTTGATTGCCGCAGGCTCGCAGTGCATATCTACAACTGCGTAGATGCCCTCTGGCTTCTTATTGATTTCAAATGACATACGGCGCTTGCCCCAAACATCGAGCTTGTCGACGCGGCCGCCGCTATCTTTGATGATCTTGAGATATGTCTCAAGTGATGGTGTGACTGTACGTTCTTCGAGTTCTGGATCGAGAATGACCATTAATTCATAGTGACGCATGCGTTAACCCGACCTCCTTTGGACTAAAGACGGCCACGGTATTTCCGTGACAGGAGGGTTAATACTCTTCTTACCCACTCTATTGAGAGCGCGTTAGAAGAGGTTAAGGGTAACTCTCGCCTGTGGAAAGGAGAAATTCGCTGGGAAATACGCCCGATTTACGATGGCGGGAGGCTAGCCGAAGGACCAAGGCGATCGAGGCGGCGATCCGGAGAAGGGAGATGATCGAGTAAGCCAGAACCGGTAGCCCAAACTTGGCGCCAGTCACCGTCGCTAGGTGCTGCCAGATTGCTAAGTGGTAGGCCAACTCTGCTCCCTGCCAAATCCAGAAGAAGGCAAGGTCGCGTTTATCAATTAAGGCGATTATCGCAAGTGGGGTTAGCCAGAGAACGTATTGTGGTGAGTAGACCTTGCTGACTGCCATAACAGCGACCATGATGAAGAGAGCAACATGGGCAAGTTTTAAGATATCTGCAGTCTGCAAGAAGTAAATTGCAAAGACTGTTACTGCAATAAGTAGAAGTAGTAGTGAAAGATAATTCTGGTGCTCAAGATCTAGGCCTAAGTTTGAGAGTGAGTACCAGAGCGATCCCCAATCTGAACCGCGCTCTAAATTTAACGAGTAGAAACGCCACCAACCTTCAGGGGTTGTTAACGCAACAGGTAGATTAATCGCTAGATAAGTTCCTCCTGAAATTGCGCTGTACTTAAGGAACTTACCTAACTGCTGCCTTCTAAAGAAGATGAGAGCGATTGGGATTAGTAGAAATATCGGTAGAAATTTAGTGGAAATTGAAATTCCTAGCGCGACCGCACTCGCTAAATCTGCTTTTCGATCAAACCAGTAAATTGCCAGCAACATTGTGGCAATCGCCCATAGATCCCAATTTATAAATAGTGAGGCGACAAAGGCAGGAGCTAACGGTAAAAGGTAGGCAAACTCTGGTCTCATCCTGTAAACCAAGAGCGCTACACCAATAAATAGTGCAACAAGTAAGAGAATATTTCCTATGAAGTAATTAGCCATGCCAGTTGGAAGGAGTTGCGCTGATGCCCACATAACTACACCTTGCAGAACTGGATACTCCACAGATTGCTCTGCTGATGAGTAAGGCCAGAGCCCTTTATCTAAGCCGCGTTCACCATATAGCGCTGGGATATCTGAATAACAGGCATGCACATACTGCCCTGGTGTCTGCCAATCTGTTTGTAAACAGTAATTTGATTTTGCAAAGCTAACGAGCGATGCAGCAATAACTAAGAGGATCAAAACCCGAGCGGTGACGCGCATCTTCTACTATCTATTCTTTGGAGTTTGGGTCCCACCACTGGTCATAACAACTGGCTCTAAGCCACCGATATTCGATGGCGCTGGGAAGCTCATTACCGGTTCATTACGTAAGGCCCCGCGCATAAAGGCGGTCCAGATCCGTGCCGGGAAAGATCCACCAGTTACTGAAGTTAAACCGCCAATTCCGTTAAGAGATTCTGATGCGCTATCGCGAAAGAGCGCCACAGTTGCCGATAGTTGTGGGGTATATCCGGCAAACCAAGCTGAGGCATTTGATTGTGAGGTTCCGGTCTTGCCAGCAGCTGGTCGGCCAAGGGCGAGCGCTGCACTACCGGTTCCATCAGTGACAGCGCCCTTGAGCGCATAAGTTAAATCAGCCATAACCTCTTTACTAAATACCTCTTGGGTCTGTGATTTGCCTTGATAGAGCACTCCCTTATTAGGACCAATTACCTGTGTGACCATGTAAGGCCTGGAGTAAATTCCTTGGGCGGCGAAGGTGGCATAAGAATTTGCTACATCGATTACGCGCGGGCTAGCAACACCGAGCGTTACTGAAGGTGTGCCAATCATCGCCACGCTCTCTGGGATTCCAGCACGGCGCGCTACATCAACAACTTTATCTAACCCAGCCTTCATTCCAAGTGGAACGTAGACGGTATTAATTGATGATTTTGTAGCAGTTAGTAAATCAACTTGTCCCCAACCATTGTCACCATAATTAGCAACTTCATATGGCTTTCCTAGATCATCAAAGGTTTGTGGAGAGTCGCCATTCCACATTGATGTTAACGGAATTCCCGCCTCTAGCGCTGCTACTAGTGCAAATGATTTAAAGGTAGAGCCAGCCAGTGCAATTGATTGGGTGGCATCATTTAGCTGTCTAACTACATAATCTTTTCCGCCATACATAGCTATAACTTCACCCGTGCCAGGTCTAATCGCTATAAGGGCGGTATGTAAATTCTCTGGCGCAGGAGATGGGGTCAATCTATTTACTGCATCCACTGCAGATCTCTGCGCTCGCTCATCAATAGTTGTCTTAATGACGTAACCACCAACTAGTAGCTGCTCTTGGGTAAAGCCCAGCTTGCTTAGCTCTTTCTGCACCGAATCAATAATGTAACCCTTAGGGCCACTCAGCTGCCCTGATGTTGTGCGCGGTGAAACTGGAGGTAACTTCGCAGCTTTCGCTTCAGCCTCAGTTATCCACTTCTTATCGAGCATTCCTTTAATTACATATGCAAATCGTGCTTCCAAGCGGGCGGCGTTACGTTCTTTCTGGGCCTTATCTCCAAAATCTGGATCGTAGAGACCAGGTGAACGGAGGATGCTGGCGATAACTGCAGATTGGGAGATAGATAGTTGGTTGACATTACGATTGAAATACTGCTGCGCCGCAGTCTGTACGCCATAAGAGCCACGACCGAAGTAGATGGTATTTAGATAATTCTCCAGAATCTGATCCTTCGTCATGGCATTTTCAAGCTTTAACGCAATTACTAACTCTCTAATTTTTCTCTGGATAGTTCTGCTGGGTGTTAAAAATGCTGTCTTTGCATATTGCTGGGTAATAGTTGAGCCGCCCTCAGCATTTAAATCGCCAGAACGGATATTGTTTAAGAGCGCGCGTGCTATACCGGTTGCGCTAAATGCCCGATTGGAATAGAAGTTGCGATCTTCTGCTGCCATTACGGCATAACGCATGCGCAATGGAATTTTCGCCAGCGGCAAAATCTGTCGATTCTGTGTTCCTACACGGCCAATCTCTTTCCCATTTGAGTATTGAATAATGGTGGATTGGCTATTCACATATGCATTTGGGTCAGGAATTGGAACGGTAAACCAGGCAAAGGCAAAGAGGGTGGCACCTGCGACAAAGCCAAATCCTGCGAGGAATATACCTGCGCGGATAAAGAGGGCTTTTCTCATTTCGCTAGATTACTCTGCAATCAGCTTCACTTGAGCGAGGCAAAGTCCTCATCCTCGAGTGTTCGCACCTTACGAGGGGCTTTGCGCTCACTTCCATCGCCTAACAAATATGTAGAGCAGAGATGGTTCCAAGAACACTCCTGACAGACCTCCACAATATAGACAGAGAATTCTCCGAATTCTCGCTCCATCTGCGCCAACTCTTTATCGCTCTTGATTCGTCCGGAATATTGACCCAATTGATCACCAAAGGTGTAGCGCAATTCAACTAAAGCATCTTTCTTACAGACAGGGCAATTACGACCTGCTCGCTCACCGTGATACTTGGCAGCGCGCATTAAATAGGGGTCTGCATCACATGCATCAACTACTCCACGGAAGAGCGCCAAAAGGGTTGCTCTCTTATCGAGTGAATAATCGATGAATCCTCGCTTTGTCTTCATAGCAGGAGAAGAATAATCTGATTTCATTAACTACGCTTGGCGTATGGTGATTTGGCAGCTTCTAAGAGATCCCAAACTCTTTCGCTTGCTGCGGGTTCGTTGGTCGGGACAATTTACCGATGGTCTCTTTCAAAGCGCGCTCGCCTCATTTATCTTATTTTCACCCGAGCGACAGGCCAGTGCAACTAGCGCTGCAATCGCCTTTGCTGTAGTTCTCTTGCCGTACTCGCTTATCGGTCCCTTCGTTGGCACTTTGCTTGATCGATTCTCCAGACAACGCGCCATATTGTTTTCCAATCTAACTCGCTCCGCCACCTTGCTCGTCATCGCCTTTCTTATGTACAACGATTACACCGGAGTCGAAATTACAGCCTTTGTATTGATTGCCTTTGGTGTTAACCGTTTAATTCTCGCCGGCCTCTCTGCTGGAATTCCTCTAATGACAACTCCCCAGTCACTGATTTCAGCAAATGCTTTAGCCGTTACAGGCGGTTCCGTCTGGGTGGTACTTGGTGGTGGTTTAGGTCTTGGCATCCGTAAAATTCTCGACTTCTCTGGTTCAGCTGATCAGACAGATGCACTTCTTATTGTTGCCGCCTCTGGCGGTTATTTATTAGCAGCGTTGATGACATCTCTCTTGGCGAAGATGGAGATCGGGCCGCGCCCTCACGAAATTGTTAAAGGAAGCTTTACGCAAGGGTTACGAGAGATGCGCGATGGTTTTAGATTCCTTGAGCAGCATGCCGATGCGGCGCGTGGAATTATTGCAGTTGCGGCCCACCGAGGTGGTTTAACAGCACTTACCTTGACCGCCTTACTGCTTGAGAGAAATACCTTTAATGATCCAGACGATAGCGCAGCTGGTTTAGCTGGTTTAAGCCTGACTCTATCTATAGCTGCAGTTGGTTTCGTTCTGGGCGCCCTTATCGCACCACGCGGAGTTGCAACTGTAGGCCGTCATCGCTGGATGAGGTTATCTATTTTTGCGGCAAGTATTAGTGCGCTGCTATTGGTAATTGATCGCAACCCAATTTTATTGGCAGCAACTGCATTCTTTACCGCGCTATGTGGTCAGAGTTTAAAAGTCACCAATGATGCTCTTGTTCAATCGAAGATTGATGACTTCTTCCGCGGTCGCGTCTTTGCTGTCTACGATGTTGTCGTAAATGGTGCCATCGTCTCATCGGCTCTGATAGCCGCGTGGATCTTGCCACTTAGCGGAGATTCTTGGTTGCTACCTTTAGTAGTTGCAGCCGGTTGGGCGTTAATTTCTACTGTCGTGTTACGCCCAAAGAAATTTTTCCTGAAAGATATCCTCTAGCTTAAGGATGCCGCCTAGCTTTCCACCATTGCAGCAACTCTTCAGTGGCGACCTCTTCACCCAGGGGTCCACGCTCCATCCGCAACTCCATAAGAAAATCAAGTGCTTTCCCGACATCTGCCGACGGCTTTAGATTTAGTAGCGACATAACCTGTGCACCATCTAAATCTGGGCGAATTTTAGAGAGCTCCTCTTCTTGCGCTAACTTGGCGATTCGCTCTTCTAAACCATCGTAGGTGTTGGCAAGTCGCGCCGCCTTTTTAGCATTGCGAGTTGTGCAATCGGCCCGCGTTAAAATATGTAAATGTTCAAGTAAATCGCCGGCATCTCGCACATAGCGGCGTACGGCGGAGTCAGTCCACTCTCCATCGCCATATCCGTGAAAACGCAGGTGTAGCGCTACTAAAGTCTCTACCGCCTCAATCGTCTCGTTATTAAAGCGCAGCGCCTTCATGCGCGCTTTAGCAAGACGCGCTCCAACCACCTCGTGATGGTGGAATGAGACTCCACCTCCTGCAATCAAATTCCTGGTCTTAGGTTTACCGATGTCATGCAATAGCGCAGCTAGGCGAATAATTAAATTTGGTCCGCCTAAGCGTTCTTCCTGAGCGATCGCCTGTTCTAGCACTGTTATGGAGTGTTCATAGACATCTTTATGGTGGTGATGTTCATCAATCTCCAACTTTAACTTTGGAATCTCTGGCAGAACTAAATCTGCTAATCCAGATTCAACTAAGATGGAAATTCCTATCCGTGGCTTAGGCGACATTAAGAGTTTAATAAACTCATCTCTAACCCGCTCTGCTGAAATTATCGAGATGCGTCCTGCCATAGCTGACATTGCTGCAAAAACTTCTGGATCAATTTCAAACTCTAACTGGCTAGCAAAACGTGCCGCGCGCATCATTCGAAGTGGATCATCGCTAAATGATTGTTCTGCGCTAACTGGTGTTCGTAGAACCTTCTTAACTAAATCATCTAATCCGCCATATGGGTCGATAAATTCTGGCGCAGGACCAGTAAGTTCGAGGGCCATCGCATTAACTGTGAAGTCACGGCGCGAAAGATCGCCATCAATACTGTCACCAAACTCCACATCAGGTTTACGTGAACTCTCTTCATATCTCTCACTGCGGTATGTGGTTACCTCAACAGTTGTATCGCCACGTTTTCCTGCAACGGTTCCAAAGAGAATTCCAGTATCCCAAGTGTTATCGGCCCAACTCTTTAAAATCTTTTTGGTTTGATGAGGGTGCGCATCAGTTGTGAAATCTAAATCGTTTCCTAGTCTGCCCAGAATCGCATCGCGTACTGGGCCCCCGACAAGGGCGAGTGTGAATCCCTCTGCCTTAAATGCTGCAGCGAGTGAGCTGGCTAAAGGAGCTCGCTCGATGAGTGAGCGGATAGCCAATTCGGCTCCCAAATCTTCCTTCTCAGCGCTCACAATAGATAAGAATAGTCGCGTAGGCTTAGCGGCATGACCCCGGCACCTAGTGCGGGCAGCGAAGGTATTAAGAAGAAGCGCAGGCGCAAGCGTCCGGCTCATCGCTCTCCACACAATCCACTTACCTCTACCTCTGATGCGAAATCAGCGGCGCCTGCAAAGAAGCCAGCTAAGGCAAAGGTGGCGTATGCAAAGCGAGTGGATGAGGTCAGCGCTGGCGGTTTAGTTGTTGATGCTTCCGGCAAATTAGGTTTGTTAATTGGTCGGCGTGATCAGAAGGATGCATCCGGAAAGCGAATTCTCTGGTCACTTCCAAAGGGCCACATCGAAGAGGGAGAGACTCCCGAAGAGGCAGCGTTGCGCGAAGTTGCCGAAGAGACAGGCATTCACTCCAAGATTGAAAAGCCGCTGGGTGTAATCGATTTCTGGTTTATGGCAGAGGGAAAGAGAATTCACAAGACTGTGCATCACTATCTCTTTCGCGAAGAGGGCGGACTATTGGCCGCGCAAGAGAGTGAAGTTGATGAAGTCGCATGGTTTCCGCTAACTGAGATTGTTGAACGTTTGGCATATCCTGATGAAAAGAAGTTGATTGCGCGAACTAACGCCGCCCAAGAGTTGAGCGCGCTATGAGAAGGATAATTTTTTCACTTCTCTTAATCGCGTTCCTCATACCTATCCCTGCACAAGGATCGTCACCGGTAATTAGAGTAATTGATAAACCGCACACAAACTTTGATGGAACATTTAGAAATAATGAGTTAGTGCAGAGTCTCTTGCCTGAAGGCGCTTTAGGTAAATTGGTCTTTCGCCCTCCCAATCCAGCTGTTACATATTTAATTGATGCTGCGCTAATTGATGAAGTATTAGATATGGCTGATGGATATCAATTTCGCGACGAAGAAGATCTCCTGGGTGAGCGAACTGCACAAACTTGGCTCTCGCAGCTTCGCTTTGTAACATCAGAAAGCAGAGTCATCGCTCTGGCATACGGCAATCCTGATGAGCGAATCCTGCAGAGAATTGCCCCTGGTGAATTAAATTTCTACTCTCAATATGCCAAATCAAAGTTGGAGGCTCTTTTGCAGCGCCCCGTTGTG
The DNA here is from genome assembly GCA_964463845.1 of uncultured Candidatus Planktophila sp. Taxonomy (GTDB): domain Bacteria; phylum Actinomycetota; class Actinomycetes; order Nanopelagicales; family Nanopelagicaceae; genus Planktophila. Next base: position 48,146 of record CAYXDT010000006.1, read on the forward strand.
GCTGAGAGGGGATGGGGGCAGGGGCAATCTCGTATAAGTAGCAAATTTATAACCGATTACACTGAAAATCGTCGCCTATTAACTGGGTTATCCACCATCACTAGCGCCCAAGAAGTTACAGATATGCGGGCGCGTCTGGCTCAAGTAATGAATCCGCTGCTCTCTAAAGATGATTCCACTTACTTTTCTTATAACAAGAATAAGGCAGTCGCCGCTTTGGCAGAAAAGTTAAAAATTGTTGCCGGGCGCTATCAAATTACTTCAAGTAGCGCCAAACTCCCAATTACCTTAATTAATAACTTTGATACCGCCTCTGTTGTAAGCGTCTCACTTATTCCCATGAACTCTCGAATACAGATAGAGAATCTAAATAATGTAACGATTGCCCCTAACTCTCGCCAGCAGGTTCTTATTCCGGTTGATGTAATTGCACCTGGAACAACCTTGGTTCTTGCTCAATTTATAAATACCAAAGGTCAATTAGTTGGTGAGGTGGCAAGGTTAAACTTATCTGCCACCATTATTGATTCACGGGTGGCTTGGTTTACAACTGGCGCTGCTGTACTGCTGCTGCTTGGTGCAATAACTCAATCAGTACGTCGGATTAGGAGGTCACGGAAGTGAAGAATAACGAGCTCTTCCGCGCCTCCGGCATTATGGCTATAGGCACCATCCTTTCGCGCATCACAGGATTTATCCGTGCGCTCTTGGCAGTTGCCGTACTTGGAACCGCGCTCTTGGCAGATACCTACAACGTGGCAAATACCATGCCCAATATTCTCTATAACCTGCTAGTTGGTGGAGCGCTAACTGCCATATTTGTTCCGCAACTTGTCAGATCATTTGATGACGCAGACGGTGGACATGGTTTCGCCTCTCGTCTAGTTACTACCATCTCAGGAATTCTTCTTCTCCTTGTTGGTATAGGAGTCATCTTCGCACCAGCTCTTGTGCGGATTTATGCCCCCGAATTTTCTACCCCAGGTTTTGAAGTCGAACGCGAAATCGCTATCGCTTTTACTCGTTACTGCCTGCCGCAAATTTTCTTCCTTGGTCTATTTACTATGTTGGGTCAAGTAGCTAATGCTCGTGGCTCATTCGCCCCCTTAATGTGGGCGCCAATCGCTAATAATTTGGTGGTTATCGCCGTCTTTGCGGGAATCCTTCTCTTCCAGCACACCATCACTATTGATTCGATTACCGATTCCCAGGTGCAGATATTGGGTTGGGGAACAACACTTGGTGTAGTTGTTCAAGCGCTCATTCTTATCCCAGTAGTTAAGCGATCTGGAATCTCTCTGCGCCCAGCCTTCGGTGTAAAAGGTTTAGGAAAATCATTTGGTTTAGCGGGATGGACGCTGGTCTATGTTTTGGTCTCACAGTTGGGTTATTTAGTCACTGTTAATGTGGCAACTAGCGCGGCGGTTCGTAGCGCACAGGCTGGTATTGAAACTGGAGTTGGTTTCACCCCATATACAAGCGCTTATTACATAATGTTGCTGCCTTACTCAATCGTTACAATCTCGATTGTTACCGCCTTATTGCCACACCTATCTAAGTTAGCGATTGCCAAGAATGTAGAAGAGGTGCGTAAGCAATTAATTAGAGCAATTCGCATGGTGGGTGTAGTTACTGTGCCAAGCGCTGTTGCACTATTGCTCTTTGGCCCATTAATGACTGAAGTTCTTTATATGGGAATTAGTTTGGAAGATGCTAGGTATATTGGTTTTGTACTCTCAGCGCTCAGTTTAGGACTAGTTGCTTTTTCAATTAACTTAATTTTAATTCGTGGCTTTAACGCCTTTGAAGATACCAAAACACAAGTAACCTCAATTATTATTATAAATATCATCTCTGTGGCGCTCTCATATCTATTCCTAGCAACACTAGATAGCGATTGGGTAACGGTGGGTCTGGGCCTAGCCTTCTCAATTAGCTACATAATTGGGCTCTTTGTGACAGTTCGCCTATTAAGAAAGCATGTGGGGCCCTTAAAAATCGGAGAGTTCGCCGGGCAACATGGGCGCCTACTCCTAGCTGCTTTGGTTGGAATGCTTCCTTTCTTTGCCGTTGCACAATATTTCGGCTGGGCTTATCAGGAGACCACACTCTCACTGCGCGCCCTGCGCCTGCTCTTACTCTTAACTGGCAGCGGTCTGGCCTATCTCGTCCTAGCCAAGCTCTTAAAGGTGAGTGAAATCGCAGGTTTGCGCGCCTTTGCTGGATCGCTCTTTAGCCGTTCTCGTAATAAATAGTTCAACTAAGAGCGGTACTCTGCACTCCATGAGCACTGAAGTTCGTGAAGTTGTCATTGTTGGATCTGGTCCGGCTGGTTACACAGCAGCAATCTACGCCGCAAGAGCGCAGTTAAATCCAGTTGTCTACGAGGGTTCTGTTACAGCCGGTGGTGCGCTGATGAATACCACTGAGGTAGAGAACTTTCCTGGATTTATTGACGGCATCATGGGTCCGGATTTGATGGATAACATGCGCAAACAGGCGAAACGTTTTGGCGCAGAGTTGATTACAGATGATGTTGTTGAAATGGATCTATCTGGCCCAATTAAGGTTTTAAAAGATGGTTCCGGAAATACCGTTCAAACAAAATCAGTTATCTTGGCGATGGGTTCGGCCTATCGTGAAATTGGTTTAGAGAATGAGAAGCGTCTATCTGGCCGTGGGGTTTCCTGGTGTGCCACCTGCGATGGTTTCTTCTTCCGTGATCAGACAATCGCTGTAGTTGGTGGTGGTGACTCAGCTGTCGAAGAGGCAACCTTCCTAACTAAATTTGCCGAAAAAGTTGTCTTGATTCATCGTCGCGATGAGCTACGCGCCTCAAAGATTATGCAAGATCGCGCCCTCTCCAACCCAAAGATTGAGATGCTTTGGAATACTGAAGTTATCGATGTGCTTGGGAAAGATAAGGTTGAAGCCTTGCAGTTACGCAACACCCTTAATGGAGAAGTTTCAGAGCGAAATTTCACTGGGCTCTTTGTAGCAATTGGTCACATCCCGCGCTCAGAGTTAATCACCTCATCTATTGATTTAGATAATGAAGGGTATGTAAAAGTTGATGGGCGTTCTACTCGGACCAACCTAAGTGGCGTATTTGCCTGCGGTGATTTAGTTGATCACACCTACCGCCAAGCAATTACCGCAGCAGGCTCTGGCTGTCAGGCAGCGTTAGATGCTGAAAAATTCTTATCCCACTAGTAACCTGTACTTCTTAAGGAAAAATTTGAATATCGAGTAAATCTAGCTAAGAGGAGCAGTAATGAGCGCACCAACTAAGGTCACGGCAGCTGATTTCGATCAGGTTGTATTAAAGAGCAGCATCCCAGTTTTGGTTGATTTCTGGGCTGAGTGGTGTGGCCCTTGCCGTGCAATTGCTCCGATTCTTGACGATATTGCAGCCGAACATGGCGATAAGTTGAAGATCGTAAAGTTAAATACAGATGAAGAGTCTGCTATCGCGATTAAGTATGGAGTCACCTCAATTCCGATGCTAAATGTTTACGTTAATGGCGAGGTTGTTAAGACCATCATTGGGGCAAAGCCAAAGCCAGCGCTTCTTAAAGAGCTCGAAGGCTTTATCTAACTCTCCCCAATTGGGACCAAGAGCCGCAAATTAAAGATTGTAGGGCTACCAATATATGAAAGAGATGTCTCCTGATGAGATTCGCTCTTTCCAACAAGAGCGCGGTCTGCATGTAACTGGCGAACTTAACGATATGACTCTGCGCGCCTTGGATGAGGCGCGCTGGAAACTCGGTGATCGCTCGCTCTACCTGCAGAAATCTCCACTTCTACGCGGTGATGATGTGGCCTCCCTTCAGGTTCGCTTGACTGAGATGGGATTTAATTGTGGTCGAGTCGATGGCATCTTTGGTGAAGTTACTGAAGCAGCGGTGAAAGAGTTTCAAAGATCTGTTGGAGTTAAAGTCGATGGTAAGTGTGGCCCAGCCACAATTATCGCTCTACTGCGGTTAAATAAAATTGTCTCCGGGGGCGCCCCTGCTGCACTTCGTGAAAGCGCCACTCAGAAAAATCGTGGGCCAGCCCTTGCCAATAAGGTAATTGTTTTAGATCCAGGTTCTGAGGCTCATGAGAGCGAAGTTGTCTATGACATTGCACAGCGACTAGAAGGACGTCTGCTGGCACTTGGTGCTAGCGTCTTTCTAACTCGAGGGGCGACAAATAACCCATCTGAGGCAGAACGAATTTCCTTTACAAATAAGAGTGGCGCAGATTTATTGATTTCACTTCATGTGGATCACCATGCAAATACTGACGCCCGCGGAGTTGCCACATTTTTTTATGGAAACGACCAGCATGGTGTTCACTCCATTGTTGGGGAACGTTTCGCCTCTTTAGTGCAACGCGAACTATGCGCTCGAACTGATTTCACAAATTGTCGAACACATGCCAAGACATGGGATGCACTTCGTCTGACTACAGCTCCTGCAGTACGAGTTGATTTGGGCTATGCCAGCAATGACGGTGATATTGCGCGCTTGGCTCGCCCTGATTTTCGTGACACTGTTGCCGAAAGTTTTATTATCGCTATCCAGCGCCTCTATTTAGCTGCGGAAGATGATGCTAAAACTGGAACTTTACGAATTTCAGACCTGCGTAGCGCTGGTTTGAGACGGTAATTGCACCAATCTTTATATCGACTTCGGCCTTTATATAAGTTGTGGGAGGATTCTCCCTATGTCCGATATTTCAATCCGCTATCAAACCGGTGCCCCACAGAATCTCGAGAAGAGATTTGCGGCGCGCGCTGCCGGAATGTTGCCCTCTGAAATTCGCTCCCTTTTTGCAGTTGCCTCTCGCCCAGAGATTGTCTCTTTAGCGGGTGGAATGCCAAATCTCTCTGCTCTTCCGATGGAGATGATGGCCGGCGTTGTAAATGAATTGATTCTGACCAATGGCTCCGAGGCCTTGCAATACGGCAGCGGCCAGGGGCACCCAAAGTTGCGCGAGCAGATCTGTGATGTGATGGCGCTAGAAGGAATTCGCGCCAACCCAGATGACATAGTTGTTACTACTGGATCACAACAGGCTTTGGATTTAATCTCTCGTATCTTTATCGATCCCGGCGATGTTGTATTGGTAGAAGCCCCTTCCTATGTTGGAGCCCTCGGTACCTTCCGCCAATATGAAGCATCTGTTGTCCATGTTGAAATGGATAACGATGGCTTAGTTCCTGCCTCTCTGCGTGCTGCTATCGCAAGCGTGAGAGCTGCGGGGCGAAAGATTAAATTCTTATATTTAATTCCTAATTACCAGAATCCGACAGGTGTCTGTCTACCTGCAGATCGCCGTACTGAAATTTTAGATATCTGTCGTGAAGAAGAGATTTTTGTAGTTGAAGATAATCCTTATGGCTTACTTGGTTTTGATAAACCATCACCTAATGCGATGCGTGCTGAAGATTCTGAAAATGTTATCTACCTAGGCTCTTTCTCCAAGACAATCGCCTCTGGGTTAAGAATTGGCTGGGCTTTGGTTCCACAATCCTTAAAAGATAAATTAGTTATCGCCTCTGAATCATCAATTCTCTGCCCTTCAAATTTCACACAGCTCACTATCTCTAGCTACTTAGCTGATCAGCCTTGGCGCGATCAGATCGCTAGCTTCTGTGAACTTTATAAGGTGCGACGTGATGCCATGCTGGAATCTCTCCAAGAGTATTTCCCAGCCGAGGCGACATGGACAAAACCAGGGGGGGGTTTCTATGTCTGGGTAAATCTTCCGCCAGAAATTGATACAAAAGCGTTAATGCCGAAGGCGATTGTTGCCAAGGTGGCATATGTACCAGGTAGCGCCTTCTACGCAGATGGCCTTGGTTCTTGGTCGATGCGTCTTTCTTACTGCCACCCAACACCAGAACGTATTCGGGAAGGTGTTAAAGCTTTGGGTGGGGTTATTAAGCAAGAGATGCAACGTCGCGGCAGCGCCCTTAATTAACCTTCGATTAGATCAACGATTCTCTGTAAATCCTCATTGCCTGAGTATTCAATAACAATTTTCCCTTTATCTTTACCTGCCTGCACGGTGACCCGAGTATCTAGATAGTCACCCAAAAGCTCCGCCGCAGCAAGCCCTGCCGCTGAAACACCTTTGGTGGAGGATTTCTTAACAACCTTACTTGCAGGTTTTAAGGTGGCGATAATCTCTTCAGTGGCTCGCACACTGAGGCCTTCGGCGATAATTCGAGAGGCTATTTTTTCAATATCGGCAGCTTCTGTTAAGCCAAGGAGCGCTCTGGCATGTCCTGCTGAAATAACACCGGCTGCAACTTTACGTTGCACCGCATCAGGCAGATTTAGTAAGCGAATTGTATTTGAAATTAGCGGCCGGGATCTACCTAATTTCAGAGCTAACTCATCATGGGTGCAACCAAAATCATTAAGTAGTTGTGCATAAGCTGCACCTTCTTCAAGCGGATTGAGTTGGCTGCGGTGGATATTTTCAATTAACGCTTCACGTAAAAGTTCATTATCTGGAGTTTGACGAATTATTACTGGGATATTGGTAAGCCCAGCTAACTTTGCGGCGCGGAAGCGACGCTCTCCCATGATTAGCTCATATTTATCTTCGGCTACTTTACGAACAACTGGTGGTTGCAAAATTCCAATTGATTTAATTGATGCAACCAATTCACCCATTGCGCTCTCATCAAAGATAGTTCTTGGTTGACGCGGGTTTGGTGAGATGTTTGCAAGGGCAACTTCGCCTTGTTGTGCGACTTCTTGCCCTCCAACAGTAAGAGAGGTTGGGATAAGCGAATCTAAATTAGTTCCTAGCCCACCACGCTTTGTAGCCATTATGCGATTCCACCTTTGTAATTAATGTTAACTACATTTGAATTAAATTCTGTAGCTAGATTCGCTTCAATTTTTGGTTTACCGCGTTCGGAGATTTCGCGAGCTACCTGCATATATGCAATTGCACCTGGAGATAGCGGGTCATATGTCATTACCGTCTGCTGATAGGAAGGTGCTTCAGAGACTCGCACTGCGCGTGGAATTGGTATATCAATTAACTCGTTAGGAAAGTGCTCACGAACATTTGCAGCAACATCATTAGATAATCGAGTTCTGGAATCAAACATAGTTAAAACAATTGTGGAGAGATTTAGATTTGGGTTTAGGCGCTTCTTTACAACTGAGTAAGTCTCTAAAAGTTGTGACAAACCTTCTAGCGCGTAGTACTCGGTTTGAATTGGTATCAACAACTCTTTAGATGCGGCAAATGCATTGATAGTTAATAGGCCAAGAGATGGTGGGCAATCGATAAATATGTAATCGTAATTTGCGCTGATCTCATCGATAGCAGCTTTTAGTTGTAGCTCGCGCGCCACCATTGAGACTAAATTAATCTCAGCATTTGCCAGTGAGGTATTTGATGAGATGCAATCAAGGGCTGGAAAGCCTGCCACCTTTCTAACGACTTTCCCGATTGAGGTGCTACCCATTAAGACTTCATAGACACCCTCGCTATCACGGTGTTCGACTCCTAAGGCAGTTGATGCGTTTCCCTGTGGATCAAGATCGATTACTAGGACCCGCAAGCCCCCCATCGCCATAGCTGCTGCGATATTGACTGTTGTGGTGGTCTTACCGACCCCACCCTTCTGGTTAGCTACAGTAAAGATTCGAGTTGAAGCGGGTTTGGCCATAGCCTCTTTGAGGCGGCGAACCCCCACTACCTTTGTAGAGGTTTCACGTGAAACTTCATCAACCATGAGTGAATCTAAGCATTAAATGGAGAGCTTAAATTGCGGCGCCCTTGCGGAGCTCAACAATCCGCCCCAAGCCAATACCGGCTAACTCAATCTCGTGGAGCTGGGCGTTTTTAAACCCCGCCATCTCAGCAGCTGCCCCTTCCCCCTTCATAGCAAGGAGTGAGCCATTGGTCTTGACCATATGCCAGCTCATCTTCTTCAACTTCTCCAACGGGGCGACCGCTCTCGCCGTCACATACTCAGCGCTCTTCTTTACATCCTGAGCTCGCCCCCGAATAACCTCAATATCTAGGCCGGCCGTCGCCTCCTTAAGAAACTCAACTCGCCGCTCCAAAGGCTCGATTAGGGTCACTTTAAGGTCGGGGCGAGCAAGAGCAATAACAACTCCAGGTAGACCCGCCCCTGAGCCGATATCAAAGAGGGAGGCTTCTTCCGGCAGGAGGGTGGTGATATGGAGGCAGTTAAAGATATGGCGCTCCCAGATCCTCTCGCCCTCGCGGGGGCCAATTAAGCCCCGTTCAATCCCGGCGGAGGTTAGAAATTGGGCGAAAGCCCTAACCTCCCCTTGGCGATCTGGGAAGTATTGGGTTATCAGGCTATCTATCTCTTGTTCCACGTGAAACCGAGCGCCTAGTTAGGGTCGATTTACGCTGGGTAGATGACAACGAAGCGATTTGGATCCTCGCCATCAGATTCTGAGGTCAACCCCAGCGTCTGGATGGTGTCATGGATAATCTTGCGCTCAAAGGCATTCATTGGGGCTAGCTTTACAGAGCCCCCTGTCTTCTTAGCCTCATCAGCCATCTTCTCGGCAAGAGCTGTTAACTCTTTGCGCCGGCCTGCACGGAAGCCATCGATATCGAGCATTAGTCGGCTGCGATCTCCTGTCGAGGTCTGTACAGCTAGACGAGTCAGCTCCTGGATTGCATCCAGTACCTCTCCCTCGCCGCCAACTAGGTGGCGCAACTTCCCGCCAACGATAGCTAGGGAGGCGCGCCCATTTTCGACATCTATATCGATATCACCATCTAAATCTGCGATATCCAAGAGCCCCTCTAAGTAATCGGCTGCGATATCGCCCTCTTCCTCAAGCTTTGCAACGCTCTTTGGAGCCTTAACTGCAGATGCCCCTGCCTCTACAGCGCCCTCTTCAACTACATCTACAACAGCCTCTTTTGAATCTGCCATTTTGTTGCCCCTTTTGTTCTATTTAAAAGTAATTGATATGAATTGTCGGTTTTACTTCTTCTTCTTTTTCTTCTTTGGCTGCTTCCGCTGTCCTTGTGGATCAACTTCCGGAGTCTGCTCCTCTTCAATTTCAAGAAGGTCGCCAGTGGTGGCCTTCTTATCGAACTTCTCTTTCTCAGCACGTTTGCGCTGTAGCTCTTCATATGCCGGAGAGCCTGGAGTTGGGTTACGTTTAATGACGTAGTACTGCTGTCCCCATGTCCATAAGTTTGTAGTCGACCAATAAATTAAAACTCCAACTGGGAAGTTAACGCCAGAGACTGCAAAAATTACTGGGAATGCATACAACATAATTTTCTGCTGCTGCAGCATCATATTGTTGCTGGCATCCATCTTTGGCATGCCCTTAACCATTAATTGTCTCTGTGTTGTAAATGTTGTGGCAGACATAAAGATAATCAAAATTACAGTAACTACCTTCACTGTTAACTCTGGAGAACCTAAGAAGGTCTGTGAAATTTTAGCCCCGAAGAATGTTGCTTGCGCCGCACTATCTAGATACTCGCCTTTTAAAAATCCACGGGCGATTGGTGCTGCGACTCCAGCATCTGTTTTAGCGGCAATTCCATTGAGAACTGTAAAGAGTGCGAAGAAGATCGGAGCTTGTGCCAAAATTGGAAAACATGAGGCTAGTGGATTTGTCTTATGTTCTTTATAAAGCTTCATCATCTCTTCAGATTGCTTTTGACGATCATCTTTATACTTCTTTTGAATCTCTTTCATATGAGGTTGTAGAGCAGTTAGTGCGCGTTGGCTCTTAATCTGTTTTACAAAGAGTGGAATCAAGATGATTCGGATTAATACAACGAGTCCCATGATGGATAACGTCCATGTCACACCTGAATCTGTTCCGAAGACAGGTGTAAGTGCTTTATGGAAAAGAACTATGACACCTGATACAAAGTTATAGAGAGGATCAAGGAAAAAGCTCATTACTTAGCGCCCACCACTTCTTTTTCGGTCCTTTTAAGGGAAATCTGGTTGTTGGAAATCTGGTTGTTGGAATTACGGGCATCTGCAGAGTCGAGCTCAGCATCCACATAATCCACTCCTCCATGTGACCATGGGTGGCAGCGGGCTAAGCGCTTTATAGAGATAAAAATTCCTTTTACTCCATAGCGGCTGATTGCTGTCACGGCATAGTTGGAACAAGATGGATAAAATTTGCAACTTGGCGCAGATAGTGATGAGAAGATTTGAAAAATACGCACTGGTGCCAAAAGTACTGTTCTCATTTATGGTCTACCGTTTTTTTGCTCTTTAAAATTAACTTCTCCACTAATTGTGAAATTTCGGAGGTGATGTTCTTATCGCCCTCTTGCTTTAAGGCGCGGATGACCAAAAGAGATCCTGTAGGTAAATTTATAACTAGCGGCGCCAAGGCATGGCGGACTTTTCGAGCTAGTCGATGTCTTGCCACCGAACCACCTATTGATTTATTAATAATTAAACCTGACTTTGCCGGAGCTTGATTGGTAGATGTAGGTGTGTAGAGATAACCAACAAAATGATCTGTTGTGGCTCGAAGTCCACTCTTTGTCGCTCGCGCGAAATCAGAGTTATCGGTTAAACGTGCGCTTTTGGCTAGCACGAGAGTTTTTCTACTCTCTACTTATTTACGCTGAGAGCTTTGAGCGGCCCTTAGCGCGACGAGCAGATAGGACTGCGCGTCCGGCACGTGTAGCCATACGAGCGCGGAAGCCATGCTTCTTGGCGCGACGACGCGTATTTGGCTGGAAGGTGCGCTTTGTCATGAGAACTCCAAAATCTGTCAGGCGCGCTATACGCCTAAATCGGTAAATTGCGGACGGGTCATAAATACGGGGGAAGCGAGGCGCTAACGTTAAGGGTGTGGATAGGTGGCGGTCAAACTCGCGCCTTCACCCCTGGCAACCCTAAAGTTGTGGATAACCACTTGCTATTTGCCGCCAAGGGGTCTACTTTGCGGGTTCTCCACAGGCATCCGTCGATTTTGGCTTAAAGCAGAGGCTAAACCCCTACTTTAGACCACAGCCTGTGGATAACATTGTGGATAGACCTGGGGGCTTAAATGGCAGTTGTTGATCTCGAACTGTCGCAACTTTGGGGGCGGGTTGTAGACCATGTCTCAGCTGGCGAACCCCAGCATCGCGCCTTTTTAGCGATGACTAAGCCCCTAGGTCTTCTACAGAAAGAGGGAGGGGCTACCAGTTTATTGGTAGCTGCCCCAAATGCCTTCGCAAAAGATGTCCTTGAATCTCGCCTGCGCACTGTTATCAATGAGGTTTTAACCACCGAGCTTGGCGAGAAGGCCAATATCGCAGTGATGGTCGATGAAAATATTGAGTTAGAAGATCTACCAGCTCCAACTGTTCTTATTGAGAGCGTTACACCGCGCCCCGGAACTGGGCGCGAGGAAGAAGTTCTTCGCCGCAACGATGAACCCTCACAGCTAAATGCGCGCTACATATTTGAAACCTTTGTTATCGGTGCATCAAATCGTTTTGCTCATGCCGCCGCTGTCGCTGTTGCAGAGGCACCAGCTAAGGCTTACAACCCGCTCTTTATCTACGGTGAATCTGGGTTGGGTAAGACTCACTTGCTACACGCTATCGGTGCCTACGCTAAAGAGTTATATGGCAATGTGCGAGTTCGATATGTATCTTCAGAAGAGTTCACCAATGATTTTATTAACTCAATCCGCGATGATAAAGCTACCGCTTTTCAGCGTCGTTACCGAGATTTAGATATCTTGTTGGTAGATGACATCCAATTTTTAGAGAATAAAGAACGTACCCAGGAAGAGTTTTTCCATACTTTTAATACTTTATATAACGCTAATAAACAGATCGTTATCTCATCCGATCGTCCTCCAAAACAATTAACAACTTTGGAAGATCGCCTCCGTTCCCGGTTTGAATGGGGTTTGATTACCGATATTCAACCGCCGGAGCTGGAAACCCGAATTGCAATTCTGCGTAAAAAAGCTGCGCAAGATAAATTAAATGCTCCTGATGATGTCCTTGAATTTATCGCTAGTAAAATCTCCACCAATATCCGTGAGTTAGAAGGTGCTTTAATTCGTGTAACCGCCTTCGCATCACTAAACCGCCAAGTTGTAGATATGGGTTTAGCTGAAATTGTTCTTAAAGATTTAATTCCAAATGAATCAGCCTCTGAGATAACCGCGCCTACTATCATGGCGCAGACAGCTGCTTATTACAGCCTCACTTTGGATGATTTATGTGGCACCTCCAGATCTCGTGCACTGGTTAATGCCCGTCAGATTGCAATGTATCTATGCCGTGAGTTGACTGAGCTATCGCTACCTAAGATCGGCCAGACTTTTGGTGGGCGCGACCACACAACAGTGATGCATGCTGACCGTAAAATTCGCGAGTTGATGGCTGAGCGCCGCTCTATCTATAACCAGGTAAATGAGCTCACCACGCGAATCAAACAGCAGGCGAAACCGTAAAATGAGCTTATTTGTCCGAATTAGCACCCTTTACCCCCAAGCTGGGGATAAGTTGTGGATAACTGTGGATAGAGCGCTATTTTTTGTGGGTAACTTAATTAAAAAGTTAGTTAGCCGCAAAGGTGGATTTGGCCCACACAGCTTCGCCCACAGTTTTAACCCACTTTCCCACAACCTCAACTTTTTAAATAAAGGCTTTGAACTGCTCTTTTACTACCTTTCCACAGTTTTACCATCTAGTTACTACTACTACCTTTATATATATAAATCCCGTTTCCAAGCGGACCATCCACAAATTACAGTTCTACTACAAAATAAAAATCTAGCGTTTCAAAATAATTTCTACATGAGTGCGAGGGCTACGGCGTGAAATTTACAGTTGATCAACAATCACTTACCGATGGAGTTAATTGGGTATCTCGTTCACTCTCCACTCGACCAATTAAAACCGAACTTCTTGGAATAAAGATCGACGCCACCGGCACTGATGTACTCCTTAGCGGCTCAGACCTTGAGACATCTAGTAAATCTTCTTTTAAAGCAGATATCACCGAAAAAGGTGCTGTTTTAGTTCCTGGAAAACTTCTAGCAGAGATCAGCCGCAGCCTTCCTAATAAACCAATCACCATAACTTTAGATGGAACAAGAGTTTTAGTAACTTCCGGCTCTGCAAAATTTACTCTTCCAACACTTTCTCTATCAGAGTACCCAAACCTGCCAGAACTTCCTGAAACAACAGGTACCGTCGCTAGCGACACATTTGCAACCGCAGTGGCCCAAGTAGCTATCGCTGCAGGACGCGATGATTCACTACCAACTCTTACTGGTGTACATGTTGAAATAACAGAAGAAACAATAACTTTGGCTGCAACCGACCGTTATCGTTTAGCAGTCCGCGAATTTTCCTGGAACCCAGCAACTCCTGGTTTTTCTACCTCCGCCCTTATGCGCGCTCGCACACTAGCTGATGCCGCTAAATCTTTAGTTGGAACAAAGAACGTCTCACTATCTTTCGCACCCAGCACATCAAATGATCGCCTAGCTGGTTTTGCAGGAGATGGAAAATCAATGACTTCTCGTATGTTAGATGGCACCTTCCCCCCATACCGCCACCTATTACCAACTGAAACAACCACAACAGCGGTCGTAGAGGTTGCGCCATTTTTAGATTCAGTTAGACGCGTAGCCCTCGTTACAGATAAAACCGTGCCGCTACGCCTTGAGTTTAAAGATGGCGGCGTATCTCTCGAAGCCGGCGCCGGCGAAGAAGCACAAGCCACCGAAACAATCGATATTTTATTAAACGGTGAACCCATCTCCATCGCCTTTAACCCAACATTTTTAGCAGATGGGCTACAAGCAGTCGGCACGCCATTTGTTCAAATCTCTTTTACCGGCTCCAACAAGCCAGCGATTCTTACAGGGCGCACCGAACCCAACGGGCCTTCAATTGATAACTACCGTTATCTATTAATGCCAATGCGCTACGCCTCTTAGTTGCGATAGAACTAGCTGCGGTATTTCCATGCGCGTCACGCGTCTCTCCCTTACCAATTTCCGCTCCTACAACCAGTTAGATCTGGAATTTCCAAAAGGGCCAATCACCTTTATTGGAAATAACGGCAGCGGTAAGACAAATATTGTGGAGAGTTTGATTTACCTGGCATTTCTCTCATCCCACCGAGTTGCAACCAACCACCCACTAATCTCATTAAATGCCGACCAAGCAATTATCCGCGCAGAGATAGAGAGCCAAGGTCGCACCCTGCAGGTCGATATAGAAATTAACACAGCTAAAGCAAACCGAGCACGTTTAAATGGCAACCCTACAAAATCACAGCGCGAGATACTTGGCGCTTTACAAATTATCTACTTCTCACCTGAAGATTTAGATCTAGTTCGTGGAGACCCCACCAACCGACGCGACTTTCTCGATAAGTTATTAATTACCCAATCTCCGCGTATGGCCGGGGTTATCGCTGATTATGAGCGCGTGGTGCGTCAACGCAACACCTTATTAAAAACCCGCGCCCCCGAAAACGCTTTAGCTCCTTGGACTGAGCAGTTAATTAACTTAGGCGCCCAACTATCAGCTGAAAGAATTACTTTAGTTAATGAGTTAAACCCATTTGTTAGCGCCAACTATAAAAACCTTAACGAGGTCAAAACTGCGACAATCTCTTATAAATCTTCAACAGATGGTTTAGGTGAAGATGTATTAGCAAACACAACCCTTCTTAACGCAAAACAGGAAGAGTTGGCGCGCCAAGAGATTGAGCGCGGCGTATCTCTAATTGGTCCACACCGCGATGATCTACATTTACAACTAGGGGATTTTCCCGCCAAAGGTTATGCCAGCCACGGTGAATCTTGGTCGATGGCAATCTCACTTCGCATCGGCTCCTACAATTTATTAAAATCAAAGGGAGCAGAGCCCGTCCTAGTGCTTGACGATATCTTCGCCGAACTTGATACAGCGCGCCGCCAACAATTAACTTCAGTAACAGCGATGGCCGAGCAGACATTTATCACCGCCGCTGTAGAAAGTGATCTACCCACCGAACTACTAACAACCAAATTTTATGTAACCCCTGGTGAGGTTAAAAAATGAGTGAGGAAAAGAAAGCTCGCCGCGATTTAGCCCTTGATCTCTTTAAAAGCTACAAGACAGGTTTTATAAAGAAACCAAAAATTACGGAGGAGCGCTCCCAAACCCCGACAGATCCAACGTTAATCGCCAACGTTTTAAATGAATTAATCTCACAACGCGATTGGGATGCAGGATTGGCTGAAGGAACCCTCTTTGCTACTTGGCCAAAAATTGTCGGCCCAGAAATTGCCGGGCACACCACACCCCTCTCACTTCTAGATGGCCGCCTCCTAGTGCAATGCTCTTCTACCGCTTGGGCGACCCAACTAACTCTCGTCGGCCCATCCCTACTGGAACGGATCCGCTCCAGCGCCCCCGGAGCCCTTGTTGAATCTTTAAGCTTTATCGGTCCTCAAGCGCCATCCTGGAAGCGGGGTATCCGCACCATCTCCAACGGGCGTGGCCCCCGCGATACCTACGGCTGAGCTAGCCAGAGCTTTACCCCAAGTTATTGGAATAAATCCCACTCCCCACCTGTTCCACCCTATGTAAACCTGAGTCGCTTCGACTCAACTCTTTGAGTATTATCGACTCAGGTTACAAAAGAGCCCCAAAAGCTCAAAAAACTCCAAAGTCAGTAAGCCTCGACCCAGATTGGCTCGAGAGAAAAGTTCTAGAAAAGAAGGAGCATTAAATGGCCAGAGCAGTCGGAATCGACCTCGGAACAACAAACAGCTGTGTCTCAGTACTCGAAGGCGGAGAGCCAACGGTTATTGCAAATGCAGAAGGCGCTCGCACAACCCCATCGATCGTCGCATTCGCAAAGAATGGCGAAGTTCTCGTCGGTGAAGTTGCAAAGCGTCAATCGGTAACTAACGTAGAACGCACAATTCGTTCCGTTAAGCGCCACATGGGTACCAACTGGACGATTGATATCGACGGTAAGAAGTACACACCACAAGAAATTTCCGCACGCGTATTGCAGAAGTTAAAGCGCGATGCAGAGAGCTACCTTGGCGAGACAGTGACAGATGCTGTAATTACAGTTCCCGCCTACTTTAACGATGCCCAACGTCAAGCTACAAAAGAAGCTGGTGAGATCGCCGGCCTTAACGTTCTTCGTATTATCAACGAGCCAACTGCGGCAGCTCTTGCCTACGGTCTTGATAAAGCCGATAAAGAGCAGACCATTCTCGTCTTCGACCTTGGTGGTGGAACATTCGATGTTTCACTTCTTGAAATCGGTGACGGTGTTGTAGAAGTTAAAGCAACCAATGGTGACAATAACCTTGGTGGAGATGATTGGGATCAAGCGCTAGTTGACCACCTAGTTAAAACTTTTGGTTCAGCTAATGGTATTGATCTCACAAAAGATAAAATGGCGATGCAGCGCATCCGCGAAGCAGCTGAAAAGGCGAAGATCGAACTCTCATCTTCACAATCTGCCACAATCAACTTGCCATACATCACTGTTGATTCAGAGAAGAACCCACTCTTCTTAGATGAAACAATCACACGCGCACAATTCCAATCACTAACTGCAGATTTACTTGAGCGCTGCAAGAAGCCATTCCAAGCAGTCCTTAAAGATGCTGGAATCCCAATTGCAAATATCCAATCGGTAGTTCTAGTTGGTGGCTCAACCCGCATGCCAGCTGTAGTGGACTTAGTTCGCGACCTAACAGGTGGAAAAGAGCCAAATAAAGGGGTAAACCCTGATGAAGTTGTTGCAGTTGGTGCATCTTTACAAGCTGGTGTTCTTAAGGGTGAAGTTAAGGATGTCTTGCTCCTTGATGTAACCCCACTATCTCTTGGTATCGAAACCAAGGGCGGTGTAATGACCAAGCTAATTGAGCGCAATACAACTATTCCTACAAAGAGATCTGAAATCTTTACAACTGCTGATGACAATCAGCCAGCGGTACAGATTCAGGCCTACCAAGGTGAGCGCGAAATGGCGGCCTATAACAAGAAGCTCGGTATGTTTGAGCTAACTGGAATAGCACCTGCCCCTCGCGGAGTACCTCAAGTAGAAGTCACCTTCGATATCGATGCGAACGGCATTGTTCATGTATCAGCGAAAGATCTAGCAACTGGAAAAGAGCAAGGCATGACCATCACAGGTGGCTCAGCTCTTTCAAAGGAAGAGATTGATCGCATGATGCAGGAAGCCGAAGAGCACGCTAATGAAGATAAGCAGCGTCGCGAAGAGGCCGAAACTCGCAACACTGGAGATTCATTGGTCTACCAGACCGAGAAGTTCCTAACTGAAAACGGCGATAAGTTCACCGAAGGTGAAGCAGCCGATAAGAAGAAGGAGCTCGATGATGCACTTGCTGAGTTGAAGACCTCACTCGGTGGAGCAAACTTTGAATCAATCAAGTCAAATACCGAAAAGGTTTCGACTATCTCACAAGCACTCGGAGCCCTTATGTATGCCAGCGCGGCAGCTCAGGCCGAGGGTGCAACAGCTAGTGATGACGGTGTTGAAGATGCCGAAGTTATTGATGCTGAAGAAGCTAAGTGAGAGAGAAAAATGTCGAGCATTGAATTTGGTATCAAGTAAATGACTTCAGAAGGCAATCAAGAGATAAAAGATAAAGATCTCTTAACTGATGTTGTAGATGAAGTAGTAGAAGCTGCACCGGGTCAAGAAATTGATCCGGTGTCAGCGCTCACTGCTGACCTACAGCGTTTACAGGCTGAATATGCCAACTATCGCAAACGTGTCGAGCGCGATCGCACTCTGGCTCACGAACTCGCAGTCTCTGCAGTTCTTACTGAGCTACTACCTGCGCTAGATGACATCGACCGAGCTGCGGAACATGGTGAGCTAACTGGTGGTTTTAAAGCTGTAGCAGATCAGATTGCTACAACCACAACTCGCATTGGGCTTGAAAAATATGGCGCTGCAGGAGATGCCTTCGATCCACAGATTCATGAAGCCCTACTTCATGACACATCAACCGAGGTCACCATCGCGACTGCAACAAAAATTCTCCAACCAGGTTATAAATTTAAAGAGCGCATCCTGCGCCCAGCACGCGTTGCTGTAACCGACCCGGAATCCCATACCGAAGAAAGCGTAAAAAGCGAGTAGAAAATGGCTGCTAAAGATCTATACGAGAAGGATTTCTACAAAATCCTTGGTCTTGATAAAAAGGCGACCGCCGATGAAATCAAGAAGAAGTATCGATCTTTAGCGCGCGATTTACACCCTGATAAAAATCAAGGCGATGTTGCACGTGAAGAGAAATTTAAAGCAGTCTCTGAGGCTTATGACATCTTGTCTGATTCAAAAAAGCGCGCTGAATATGATGAAGCGCGCTCACTCTTTGAACGCGGGGGCTTCCGCGCACCTACTGGCGGAGGCCAATATCAAGGTGGTGATTTCTCAGATCTCTTTGGTGGTGGCAACCCACAAGATATCTTCGCCAATTTATTTGGCGGCGGTGGACGGCGTGGACCACGTAAAGGCAGCGACCTACAGACCGAAGCAACTATCTCCTTTAAAGAATCTGTCTTTGGCACAACTTTAGATTTAAAGTTAAACATCGATGGAATGGGCGCCCAAAATATTTCGGCCCGAGTCCCATCTGGTGTAAGCGATGGCGCCAAGATTCGCGTTAAAGGAAAAGGGGCCCCAGGAGAGGCTGGCCCAGGTGATTTATTTATAGAACTACATGTAAAACCCCACCCAATTTTTTCCCGCAAAAATGAGAATTTAACTCTTGTTTTACCGGTCACCTTTGCCGAAGCAGCGCTAGGTGCAGATATTAAAGTCCCCACTCTTACAGATGAGGATGTCACGGTGCGCTTAGCCGCCGGCACCCCAACCGGACGAGTTCTCCGTGTTAAAGGGCGCGGAATAAAGAAGGGCGCAGTAACTGGAGATCTACTTGTCACAGTTGAAGTGCAAGTACCAAGGCGCGCTGAAGGTAAAGCAGCAGAGGCCATCAAGGCTTTCGCAGCAGCTACCGCCAGTGAAGATGTGCGCAGCGAATTTAATTTAAAGGCTAAATCATGAGTAAAGATTCACCAAAACCAGAGCTATCTAGTGAAGATCATCCGGATGATGATGCCGGCCTTTATGTAATCTCTGTCGCCGCCGAACTTTCTGGGCTACACCCACAAACCTTGCGCCAATACGATCGCTTAGGCCTTGTATCACCAGATCGCACCGCCGGGCGTAACCGCCGATATTCCCTTCGCGATATCGCCTCTCTACGTATGGTGCAGCGCTTAGTTGGCGAAGGAATTAATCACGCCGGCATAAAAAGAATTATCGAGTTAGAGAGTGCGATGGCCAATATGGCTATAGAAGTTGCCAAGTTGCGTATCGAGGTAGATGCCTTAATTGAGCAGAACCCACCACCTTCTCTTCCAACACGGAAAAAACCAGGCGTAATCATTTATCCCGAAAGTTAAATGTAGAGATAGGGTTCAAACCATGAGTGCACGCGATACTTTAAAAGACGAGATTATTAAAAAAGCAGTTGTTCACGGCAAGGTAACTCTCTCTTCAGGAAAAGAAGCTGATTACTATGTCGATCTTCGTCGCGTAACCCTTGATGCAGTCGCCGCTCCACTAGTTGGGCAGGTAATGCTTGATTTAACAAAAGATTTGGATTTTGAAGCAGTTGGTGGCCTAACCCTAGGAGCTGACCCAGTAGCAACTGCCATGATGCATGTGGCAGCATCGCAGGGACGGACTTTAAATTCATTTGTTGTACGTAAAGCTGAAAAAGCCCACGGCCTACAGCGTCGCATTGAAGGCCCTGATGTACGAGGCAAAAAGGTATTGGCAGTTGAAGACACTTCAACTACAGGCGGATCTGTCTTAACGGCAGTCGAGGCGCTTACCGAAGCGGGCGCAATTGTCGTTGGCGTAGCGGTTATCGTCGAAAGAGGAGCTGAACCGAAGGTAAGCGAGGCTGGCTACAAATACCTAGCTGCATACTCACTTTCAGATTTAGGAATTTAACTTACTTCTTATATCTCTTCGATTGCCACTCTTTAAATATCTCGAAGGCAAGTGGCACCAAAGTTACCAGGACAATTAAAGCGATTATCGGATAGAGATATTTATTGACTGACCCTTCAATCATATTTCCAAGGAAGAAACCAATACCAATTCCTACCTGAGTCCAAATAATTGCGCCAATAGCGTTCCAGGTTGAAAACAACTTCCGCTCTAATTGCACAACTCCACAAACTGGATTAATCAGCGTGCGAGCAAAGGGAATAAAACGCATAAAAACTAGAGCTTTACGTGGACCATATTTAATCAACCACTTCTCAGTTGTGTTGACCATCTTCTGGTTAAAGAATCTACTATCGGGACGTTCGAAGAATTTCCGCCCATATTTCTTACCAAACCAATATCCAACCTCACCACCAACAATGGCCGCTATCGGGGCCAGTGCAAATAACCATGGCGCCGATAGTTTGGCATCTCCTAAAACAGCAGAGCCGGCACCTGATGCAGCAACGCCCGCCAGGAAGACAACTTCGCCTCCCGGAAAGACCAAGCCAATTAAAAGGCCGGTCTCCATAAAAATTATTGCCAGGACTCCAATTAACCCGAGAGTCGAGACGACCGATGCGGCGTCAAAGAGGCTGGTAATGAAATCCACACTCGCGAGGATAAGGTACGAGCCATGGCTGCGCATCCAACTGGCGAATTCCGCAACGAGAAATATCGCCCACAGTTTCACTTCACACCAGATCGCAACTGGATGAATGACCCAAATGGCCTCTTCTATTACAAAGGCAAGTACCACCTCTTCTTTCAGCACAACCCGCAGGCAAATGAGTGGGGAAATATGTCATGGGGGCATGCGACAAGCACTGATCTCTATAACTGGCATGAAGAGCCTGTCGCACTTTCCTGCACCCCAACCTCAGGAATCTTCTCAGGAAGCGCTGTTGTAGACCTACACAACACCAGTGGATTTGGTACAGCCGATAACCCTCCGATTGTTGCAATTTACACAGAGCATCAGAATGACGAAAGCAATCAATCTCAATGTCTAGCCTTCAGCCTTGATGAAGGAGCAACCTTTACCAAGTACGAAGATAATCCAGTATTAGATATTGGTGCCAAAAATTTTCGCGATCCCAAAGTGCAATGGATTGATAGCCAATGGGTGATGACCGTAGCTCTTGCTAATGACCACAAAATCTCTTTCTACTCTTCCCCTGATTTAAAAAAATGGAAGCATTTAAGTGACTTTGGTCCAGCGGCAGAGGTAGGCGGAGTTTGGGAGTGCCCAGATTTAATTCAATTTGGAGATAAATGGGCGCTACTAGTTTCACTAAACCCAGGTGGATACCAAATAGGTTCAGGAACTCAATACTTTATCGGCTCGTGGAACGGCAGAAGCTTTATCGCCGACGACCTACAAACCAGATGGCTTGATTATGGTCGTGATAACTATGCAGGTGTAACTTTCTCAAATACCCCAAATAATAAAAAAATATTTATTGGATGGATGAGCAATTGGCATTACGCCAAAATCGCTCCAACTGATCCCTGGCGAAGTGCTATGACAATTCCCCGTGAACTTAGCCTTCAAAGGGATCGCATCATCCAAACCCCTATCAACCACCCCAACGGTTTTCCAGAAGTTTCATTTTCAACAGCAGAGGGCGCAATCCGAATCTGCGAAAACCCAGAACGCTATGTAGAGATTGGTGTACGAAACCAAAAGTTATATGTAGATACATCACGCGCCTGGTGTGATCTTGATGCGCCAACGCTGCAGGAGATTGCAATATCTGCAGGAGAAATTGATATTCGCGTAATAGTCGACCGCGGTTCAGTAGAAGTTTTTGCCGACGGCGGAGCTCTCTGCTTAACTAATCTGGTCTTCGTCGAGAGCTGCCTTACATCGCTTCTCCAACTAGCTGGTGTAAATAACTTAAAGCTGGCAGGACTTACCCCCCACCCCGCGTAAACTGCAAAAATCTGCAAAAAAGCGTTGTAAGAGCGTTACTACTCCAACCTTCCCTTGGCTTATCCCCACCTTTACCTTTAAGCCACAACAGGCCTACCTAGGAGGCCTTGTTAACTATAGAAAAGGAAATACTTCATATGAAGAAGTCAATGAAACTCGGAGCTACCGCTCTGGCTTCAGCACTTGCTTTATCTGTTGTTGTAGTTGCATCACCATCAGCAACAGCTGCAACATGTAAGAAGAAGACTGAAGTAGTAATGCTCGGAACCATTAAGCCTGAAATTCAGAGCGAATTTCTAGCAGCAGCATCTGCCTACAATAGAAGCCAGAACTGCTACACACTTAAGTCAGTCCCAGGCGATCGTAACCTTACATTCCTTCAGAATGTAACACCAAGATATGCCGCTAAGGATGCTCCAACAATTATGTACGACCTTCAATTTATTCCTGATATGGCTGACAAGGTAATGGACTTGAAGAATACAAAGCTTGCAAAACTAACCTCACCACAACTTCTGTCAGCAGGAAACGTTGGCGGCAAGCAGGTTGGTCTTCCATCAACAGCTGAAGCTTTCGGACTTCTTTACAACAAGAAGGTCATCAAGGATGCAGGTATCGATGTTGCAAAGATCAGAACGTGGAAAGATCTAGAAGCAGCATTTAAGACACTTGAGTCAAAGGGCAAGAAGCCACTTCACTTCTCAGCTATCTGGTGGTCACTTGGTGCACACTTCACAAATATGTTCCACACAACTGCAGGTAAGACTCAAGAGGCTCGCTTCAAAGTCCTAGATAACCTAGTAGATGGAAAGATGAATCTTTCAAATAATGCGGCTTTCAAGAACTGGTTAGCAACATTTGACCTTCTTAAGAAGTACAACAAGGCAACTGTTAACTTAACAGATACCGAATTCGCCGCATCAATCGAATCACTTGCTAGTGGAGAT
Organism: uncultured Candidatus Planktophila sp.; assembly: GCA_964463845.1. Taxonomy (GTDB): domain Bacteria; phylum Actinomycetota; class Actinomycetes; order Nanopelagicales; family Nanopelagicaceae; genus Planktophila. The sequence continues at coordinate 71,100 of CAYXDT010000006.1, forward strand.
TACGGCTTCTTGTTCCAGGGTAACTGGACAGAGCCAGACCTAATGAAGGCAGCACCAAAGACTGACTTCGGAATCATTCCTCTACCAACTAGCAATGATGCAAAGGGATATGGAAACGATTCAATCCCTGTTGGAGTTCCTGGCTACTTCATGATCGACCAGGAGCAGTCCACAAAGGCAGAGCGTAAGGGCGCAATTGACTTCCTTACCTGGCTCTACACATCACCTCAAGGACAACGCTTTGTTGCTGATCCAGTAACTGAAGGTGGAATGGGCTTCATCCCTGTATATAAGGGCTTCAAGACCGAGCCAGCTACCAGCATGTCACGCGACATCTCTAAGTTTGTTGTCGCTGGCAAGACACTTGACTGGATGAACGCCTTCTACCCAGGTGGTCTACAGGAAGAAGTTGGAAAGGTATCTATGCAGCAGTACTTCACCGACAAGATCAGCGCAGCTGAACTTGCCAAGGCGATTCAAGATGCATGGAAAGGCAAGCCAAAGACTTGGCGTGGAGAAGCAGCTTAATTCTGCTGAACCACTTTTAAGTCAAAAGATAAGTAAATAGAATCATCCTGAGGCGGGGCAACTCGCCTCAGGATGATTTTTCTTAAAAGCTAGGGGGCTTTAAGTGACGAGAGCAAGATCCATGAAGAAATTCATGAAGTTTGCTAGCGTGCCACTTGCAATCTTCACAGTTGTTCTTGTTATCCCTTTCGTGAATGGGTTTTATTACACCTTCACCGACTGGGATGGATTTAAAATCACCAAATTTGTTGGCCTAAGCAATTATTCAGAGTCATTCGCAGATCCAAAATTCTGGTCAACTCTCCGCTTTACCGCCCTCTTTGTCGTTGTCTCTCTGATTCTAGTAAATGTTGTGGCGCTGGGATTGGCGCTTCTGGTTACCTCAAAGCTGCGCAGCAAAAACTTTCTCCGCACCTTCTTCTTTGTTCCAAACCTTGTTGGAGGCGTCGTTCTTGGCGTAATTTGGCAATTTATCTTTAATAGCGCGCTGGTTACCTTGGCAAATAAATATGATTGGGAACTCTTTAAGCAGTCATGGTTGCAAGATACAAATAAAGCATTTTGGGCGTTGATTATCGTTACCGTCTGGCAATCATCTGGATACATGATGATTGTCTACATCACCGGACTTGTCTCAATCGAAAATGATGTCCTTGAGGCATCCCAGATTGATGGCGCCTCGCCTCTAAGAACGCTCATGGCAATAAAAATACCTCTGATGGCTCAAGCCTTCACCATCGCACTCTTCTTAACGCTGCGGGCTGGCTTTATGGCTTACGACGTAAATGTGGCGTTAACTGGCGGTGGCCCTTTCCGTACAACCGAGCTCATCTCTTTGCACATCTTCCAAGATGCATTTGGTGAAGGAAACTTCGGCACCGGCCAAGCTAAAGCGGTAATTATGTTCGTTATTGTGGCGCTTGCAGCCCTTGTTCAGGTTACCGTTTCCAAGAGATACGAAGTGCAACGATGAACGCACGCGCACGCTGGGGCAAACGAGCCACCTTCATAGTTGGTATCACCTTGGCCTTCGCCTACGTCTTCCCATTCTTCTTGGTATTTGTTAACTCTCTTAAGTTAAAGCCAGACATTTTGGCCAATCCGTTATCACTACCAATTCAAATAACTTGGGATAACTTTGAACAAGCCTTTGTAAAGATGAATTTCTTCCGATCTCTTACAAATTCAATAATAATCACAGTATTTAGCGTCGCATTTCTCATAATCTGCTCATCTATGCTGGCCTATTACTTAGCACGCACAAAATCAAAGCCATCAAAGTATATTTTCTTAATACTTGTTGCTTCAATGATTGTGCCATTTCAAGCGCTGATGATTCCATTTATGGCGCGCTTTGCTCCATTTGTATCTCTAAATAATCGAGCTGCGCTTATCTTCTTCTACATAGGATTTGGAACTGCTCTATCTACATTTTTATATCACGGCTTTATCTCAACAATTCCAACTGAAATCGATGAAGCAGCCTCAATTGATGGCGCATCAGATATGGTCGCCTTCTGGAAGATTATCTTCCCAATGATGCGCCCAATTACTGCCACTGTGGCAATCATCAATGCGCTCTGGATTTGGAATGACTTCCTCTTACCGCGCCTGGTTCTTACACAAGAGACGCAGACGCTTCCACTATCTACTTATCTCTTCTACGGACAGTACTCAATCGAATATGGACAAGCTATGGCCGGACTTGCCTTGGCAGTTATTCCGATTGTGATCTTCTATCTAATCCTGCAAAAGCAGTTCATTTCAGGTATTTCACAAGGGGCAGTTAAGTAACTTAATCTAGCTGCGCAACACTTTCACGAACTACCAGCGTTGTAGGGATTGATATCTTTCCTAACTCACTCCCAGGCTTCTCAATCGCTGCCAAAATTTGTGATGCCGCCAATTGGCCCAAAAACCTTGGTGGCTGTGCAATGGTTGTAAGCCCTAACGTTGCTGAAAATTCATGATCATCAAAACCAATAACTGAGATATCTTCGGGGACGCTTAAGCCCTTCTTGCGTAGCGACTTAATTACACCAAAGGCCATCTCATCGGATTCACAGAAAATTGCTGTCGGTAAATCTTTACGCCTTAAAAACTCATCCATTGCCAGCTCTGCGGTATGGCTATCAAAATCTGCCACTAGCTCATAAGCTGGGTTAAATTCAATTCCGTTTCGCTTTAAGGTGTTAAGAAAACCCTTCTTCCTCTGAACCGCTACCTCAAAGTTAAATGCCAGCTCTCTCTGTCCCACCATCAGTCCAATCTTGGTATGGCCCATATCAATCAAATATTGGGTGGCACTTTCAGCAGCTTTAACATCATCGATGGAGACACAGGAGCAACGATCGTCGATACCACCAAGGAGGGAAACGGGAATTCCGAGTCCAAGAATCTGATTAAACTCTTTATCTGTTGGCCGCAGTGACATCACAATCAGACCATCAACTTTGCCAACCAACTTCTTCTGCTGGAATACTCTTTGGCGCGCATCGATTTGCGCAAAGTTATAAAGCAACAGATCCATTCCAGCTTCGCGTAGCGCCTGCTCAACACCAGCAACTGATTGCGAGAAGTACCAACGAGAGAGAAATGGCGCGATTACTCCAATCGTATTGGTCCGTGAACTTTCATTGCGTGGCAATAGATCTGGGCGAATTGGATAATCGAGCTCTTGTGCGGCTTCGACAATCTTCTTACGAGTGCGCTCGTTGACATGGTGTAAGCCGCGAAGTGCGCGCGAGACGGTGGCGGGCGAGACCCCGGCCCTCTCTGCGATTTCAACAATTCCCGACATAAGGGCTCTAGGGTATGCAAAAAACTGCAAAAGGCAATGGCGGTAACCATGCGCAGTTTTACGCTCAATAGATATGTATATGTACACTCAGGCAGTCTGCGCGCCCCACCTTCGAATTGGGGCGCCCTGAATCTCCAATGGAGGAGAACTTATGATCGCTTCTGGCGCTCTATCAAATGTCCAAGTTTCCGGCTCTAACCTAAATATCACCTTCGTAATCCTTGCCGTCGCCCTTGGCGCGCTCGCGATTGCGGTGGCGTTACGCCAACAGGTTCTCGCCGCGAGCGAAGGTACTGCCAAGATGCGCGAGATCGCCGAAGCCGTTCAAGAAGGAGCTGCTGCCTATCTAGCGCGCCAGTTCCGCACCCTCTCCTACTTTGTGGGAATTGTCTTCTTCCTACTTCTAGCCCTACCAGCTGATTCGATGTCGCTGCGTATCGGTCGCTCAATATTCTTCCTACTCGGTGCAGGATTCTCCGCCCTTGTCGGTTACAACGGAATGTGGCTGGCGGTGCGCGCAAATGTGCGCGTTGCTGAAGCTGCCCGCCAGATGAATGGCGTTAAAGCGGTACAGATCGCCTTCCGTACAGGTGGCGTCGTTGGTATGACAACTGTTGGCCTCGGTCTAGTTGGTGCATCTCTTGTAGTTATCTTGTTCCGCGAAGACGCCCCAATTGTTCTCGAAGGATTTGGTTTTGGCGCTGCGATGCTTGCGATGTTTATGCGCGTTGGCGGCGGAATCTTTACCAAGGCTGCCGATGTCGGAGCAGATCTAGTTGGAAAAGTTGAAAAGGGAATTCCAGAAGATGACCCACGAAATCCTGCAACAATCGCCGATAACGTCGGTGACAATGTTGGCGATTGCGCCGGTATGGCTGCAGACCTCTTTGAATCTTATGCAGTAACTCTTGTTGCAGCTCTTATCCTCGGAAAGGCCGCCTTTGGTAATGAAGGTTTGATCTATCCACTAATCGTCCCTGCAATCGGAATCATCACAGCTGTTATCGGAGTCTTTGCTACCCGTCTTCGCCCAACAGATAAGTCAGCGATGACTGCCATCAATCGCTCCTTCTTCCTATCAGCGATTATTTCAGCTGGCCTTACCGGTCTTGCCACATTTACCTACCTACCAAATAAGTTTGATCTACTAAATAACTACTCACCAACAGTGCTTGCCGATGCTGGCAATATCAATCCACGAGTATTGGCCTTCAGCGCAGTAATCATCGGAATCGTTCTCGCAGCAGCAATTCAGGTACTTACCGGCTTCTTCACTGAAACTGGTAAGCGCCCAGTAAATGATGTGGCAGCTTCATCTCAGACAGGTTCGGCAACAGTAATTCTCGCTGGTATCTCAGTTGGTTTTGAATCCGCCGTCTACTCCGCTCTCCTTATCGCTTCCGCGGTCTTCGGAGCCTTCTTACTTGGTGGCGGCTCTGTAACTCTTTCACTCTTTGCCATAGCCCTTGCCGGTACTGGACTTCTTACAACTGTCGGTGTCATCGTTGCTATGGATACCTTCGGCCCAATTTCTGATAACGCACAAGGCATCGCCGAAATGTCAGGCGATGTTAAGGGCGAGAGCGCACAGATTCTTACCTCACTTGATGCCGTTGGAAACACCACAAAGGCAATCACCAAGGGAATTGCAATTGCTACAGCAGTTCTGGCAGCGACCGCACTCTTCGGAGCATTTACCGATGCCATTAAGACTGCAGTTGTTAAGGCGGTCGGTGAAGGCACCGCAGTTGCTCTCGAATTCCAAGGCGTTCTCGATATTGCAAACCCACGTAACCTCGTTGGTTTAATTATCGGAGCCGCAGTTGTCTTCCTCTTCTCAGGACTTGCTGTCAACGCGGTATCGCGCGCTGCCGGTGCTGTTGTTATGGAAGTTCGTAATCAATTTAAGCTACACCCAGGAATTATGAAGGGCACTGAAAAGCCAGAGTACGGCCGCGTTGTAGATATCTGTACTCGTGATTCACTCCGCGAACTTGTAACTCCAGGACTTCTTGCAGTTATGGCACCAATCGCAGTTGGCTTCGGTCTCGGCGTTGGCGCTCTCGGCGCATACCTAGCTGGCGCAATCGGCACCGGAACTTTGATGGCGGTCTTCCTCTCCAACTCAGGTGGAGCATGGGATAACGCCAAGAAGATGGTTGAAGATGGCCATTACGGCGGCAAGGGCACAGAAGCCCACGCAGCCACAATCGTTGGCGATACCGTCGGAGATCCATTTAAAGATACAGCTGGCCCTGCCATCAACCCGCTAATCAAGGTTATGAACCTAGTGGCGCTGCTGATTACACCTGCGATTGTAAGTTTCGCACTTCCAACACAATCATCACAGTCACTGCTCATTGCAGCAGTTGCCACTCTGATTATCGTTGGTGCGCTAATTCGCAACCGCCGCCAATCAACCTCCATCGAATACTAAAAACCAAAGACTTTGGTTAACGCAGCACAGGTACTTAGCTAATGGCTAAAGATCTCAAGACGCTGGTGATCGTTGAATCCCCAGCTAAGGCGCGCAAAATTGGCGGCTACCTCGGCGAAGGATATATCGTCGAGGCTAGCGTTGGCCATATCCGCGATCTGCCACAGCGCGCTGCCGATATTCCTAAAGAGGTTAAAAAGTTAGCCTGGTCTAAAGAGGGCGTAGATATTGAAAATGATTTCGCTCCTCTCTATGTAATTAACCCTGATAAGAAGGCGAAGGTTGCCGAACTCAAAGAGTTGATGAAGGGCGCCGATGAAATCTTGCTGGCAACTGATGAAGACCGCGAAGGCGAAGCAATCGCCTGGCATCTAATTGAGGTTCTACAACCCAAGATCCCAATTAAGCGGATGGTCTTTAATGAGATCACCGAAGATGCTATTAAGGCCGCTGTTGAGAATACCCGCGATCTTGATTACAACTTAATCGATGCCCAAGAAACTAGACGCGTCTTAGATCGCCTCTATGGCTATCGCCTCTCTCCCGTCCTGTGGAAGAAAGTCATGCCCCGTATCTCAGCAGGACGTGTGCAATCTGTTGCTACACGGTTAATTGTTGAGAAAGAGCGCGAGCGGATGGCCTTTATCTCATCTGCTTGGTGGGATTTAGATGCCAAGACAAATTTAGGTTTTACCGCACGCCTGCTATCTGTAGATGGCAAAAAAGTAGCGTCCACGGCTGACTTTGGAGCCGATGGCGCAGTTAAAGAGAAATCCTTAAAAGATATTATCTTACTTGATGAAAAAGGCGCCCGCGCACTAACCGATAGCCTGCAAGGCGTTGCGCTAACGGTTAAATCGATGGAAGAGTCCCCGCGGACCGAACGCCCAAAGCCACCATTTACAACTTCTACAATGCAACAAGATGCCGGTAGCCGCTTGGGATGGGGCGCGCAGATCACCATGCGCATCGCACAGCGCCTCTATGAAAACGGTTACATCACCTATATGCGTACCGACTCAATTAACTTATCTGACCAAGCGCTAAAAGCTGCACGAGCTGCTGCCACCGCCCTCTATGGCAAAGACCACGTCTATGAAACACCACGTCTCTATCAAGGCAAGACAAAGAATGCACAAGAGGCGCACGAGGCAATCCGCCCAGCTGGGGATACCTTTAAAACTCCAGGTGAACTTGCCCCCGAACTATCCCGTGATGAATTCGCTCTCTATGACTTAATTTGGAAGCGCACTGTGGCCTCTCAAATGGCCGATGCTAAAAAGATGCAGATGCGCGTTGACTTTGATGCAGCTACTGCAGATAAGAAAGAGACTATCTTCCGCGCCAATGGATCAGTAATCACCTTTCCAGGATTCTTGGCAGCCTATGACGATATTGCAACCGATGAAAATAAAGATGAAGAGTCTGAGGACCGTCGCCTACCTGCGATGACCATCGGCCAAGCAGTTAAGGTCGATGAATACTCTTGCGAGGGACATGAGACCAAACCACCTGCGCGCTATACCGAACCAACCCTTGTAAAGAAGTTAGAAGAACTTGGCATCGGCCGCCCCTCAACATTTGCATCCATCATTCAAACCATCCAAGATCGCGGCTACGTTTCAAAGCGCGGTCGCGCCCTTGTTCCCACCTTCCTAGCATTTTCAGTGACCGGCCTTCTTGAAACCCACTTCACCAAGCTTGTGGACTACGACTTCACCGCCTCTATGGAGGAAGATCTCGACAAGATCGCTTCCGGTGAGGCCGGCCGCGTTGATTGGCTCCGCGACTTCTACTATGGCGTCGACGGCCAACCAGGGTTAAATGAGTTAGCTCTCGACCTTGGCGTTATCGATGCTCGCGCGACAAACACAATGAATCTATCTGAGACCATTGAAATTCGCGTTGGTCGCTACGGTGCCTACCTACAAGAAAACTTGCCGGGTGAAGAGCGCAAACTCGCCAACATCCCAGAAAACTTAGCGCCCGATGAACTCACGCTAGCTAAAGCAATTGAACTTCTTGCAGCCCCATCAGGAGAACGCGAACTCGGTACTGATCCAAAGACCGGCCTAGAAGTCGTTGCAAAGTCAGGACGCTTTGGTCCATACATCACTGAAATATTTCCTGAACCACCAGTCGAACTTAACGACAAGGGTGAGGTAAAGAAGAAGCGCAAGAAAGCAGATGCACCAAAACCAAAGACCGCATCCCTATTAAGCACCATGAGCCTCGACACCATCACGCTAGATGATGCGCTGCAATTGTTATCTCTTCCACGCACCCTTGGCACAAATAGCGCAGGAGAGGAGATTACAGTTCAAAATGGCCGTTATGGTCCATATCTAAAAGCTGGCACCGATTCACGAACTCTGGCATCTGAAGATGAACTCTTCTCAATCAACCTAGAGCAAGCACTCGATATCTACTCAAAGCCAAAGGAGCGCCGTCGCGGTGTAGCAAAACCACCTCTCAAAGAGCTCGGCGTTGATCCAGGGAGTGAAAAGCAGGTAATCATTAAAGATGGCCGCTTCGGTATGTATGTCACCGATGGTGAAACCAATGCCACCTTACGTCGCGGTGACACACTCGAGGCGATGACACTTGAGCGCGGCCTTGAACTACTAGCTGGACGCCGCGCCTGGGAGGCAGAGAATGGCCCATCTCCCAAGAAATCTCGCAAAAAAGCGGCCAAGGCAAAACCAGGAGACGCTGCCCCAACTCTTACTAAGAACACCGTAAAGAAGGCTGCAACCAAGAAGAAGGCCGCTAAAAAAGCTACAGGCAAGCCAAAAAAGACCGCTGAGTAGACTCACCACATGACC
>CAYXDT010000007.1:0-77896 GCA_964463845.1 uncultured Candidatus Planktophila sp.
TGGCGGACAAGATGTTTTCGTTCACTACTCAGCAATCCAAGGAAACGGTTACAAGAGCCTTGAAGAGGGTCAGGCAGTTTCATTTGAGGTCGTCCAGGGTCCAAAGGGTCCTCAGGCAGATGCAGTGAACGCCAACTAAATTCACTTACAGATAAGGCCCGTCGAGAAATCGGCGGGCCTTATTTTTTTACTTCTTTGGCTCAGGTGGGATCTCGCCCATCTTCTCTCTTGCCTTAGCAACAGCTCTTGCCGGTGATAAATCTTTACCTTGTTTCCAGGCATCAAGATATTTCCATGGTGCAACAATTCCTCGGCGCACCCACCAGGTATCTGGTGGCGTTGGCCAAGATATTCCAAAATGTAGATGTGGTGCAGTTCCTCGTGCGCTACCTGTTGTTCCGATAGTTCCAAGTAAGCGCCCTGCCTTTACCGCAACACCCGGTTGAATACTTTGTGGAATAGAACGCAGGTGAGAGCCGTAATACCGGACTCCATCTTCGCCAATAATTGAAACTGAAAGTCCACCTCGCGTAATACCTAGATTGGGTGGGCTTCGCCATGTATCAACGCGATTTACTTCATCAACGACACCACTTGTAGGAGCCACAAATCGGCAGCCCGCTTGGGTCACTAGATCAGTTGCAGGGTAGGTATGGTGAGCTCGCACATATTCAACTTCGCAACCGACGATGGGAAAGAGATAGATTGGAGCTGCCTGCGCGGTTGGGATACTTGTAAGAAGTAAGGCTAGAACTAATGATTTTCTTAACATGGCGCAGAGCCTAACTAACGTTTGGTTATTTCCTTAGCGCGGCGCGGTCAAGTTTTGCTGTGACTAACATGTGAGGAACAGTTAGGGCCCAGATTGTCACAAGGGTCAACCAGAGGAATTTATCTGTGATGTTCTCCCTCGAAAATCCAGCAAGGAAGAGAACAAAAATTAGCGTTCCCGCGAGCGCCGGTAAGCCAGGAACTACTGCTTGCGAAAAGGCCCGAATCGATTGGTTTCTTTCATAGGCAGCTAGCGATGCGGGTAACAATGAGGTGAGACGGGCGGTATGTCGCATGGCATGCCAGCATCCGAAGTACACAGCAAATGCAACAAGGGGCGGTGCAAATGAGGCAAGGCCTGCAAGGAGTGCAATATCTATAGCATCGCGATATCTCTTACGGGTCAAAAGAGCTGAAAGTGCCAGCGTACAAAGGAGTGCTACAGCAATTTGAATTTCAGCGGTAAAGCCTTGATGCCAATTGATTAGTTCAGGATTTACCTTCTCTAACGCTTCGGTGCTTCGATTGTTTACTAAAGGGATTACAACTGGAAGCAGCCCCGCTGCACTGGCATAGGCCCATACTGGAATGGCTGCACCTTCACGGTTCTTCAGATGATCAAGCTCGGCGATAAAGGCGCTATCGCCGATACCAAAATGCAGGGCACTCATCACTACAACTGCTATGAAACCCCATACGTTCCATTCCAATATGGCCCAGATGGCAGCAATTGCAATTGCTATATACACGACTATGAAGAAGGTCATCTTGAGAGGCTGACTCTTTGGCAGAGTTACCAGATGATCAAGGGCTCCATGTGGGATTCCAATTGCCAGCGCAATCACAGCTAAAGCCACCTGCCAATTGAGAGATTGCGCACCTAGCAGCGATGAAAATAGGAGTGAGAGAAGTATCGCAACACCAACTGCAATACTCGAGGCGGTGCGCACAGTCGAGAAAACTCTCAATTTTGCTGTGTCCATATCGTCCACAGTAGCAATTTTTCTCCACATCTATGCAAAAATGCCCGCATGAAACAGTGGTCTTATATGGCGATGCTCATATTTACCTTCTGCGGCTCAGCCTGGCTGGAGATCTATCTCAAAACTGGCGTGCTCCGTCGCATTAAACGTGTTGCTATCAGCGTCTTGCCAATCAGTTTTCTCTTTCTGGTTTGGGATGCTTACGCCATCTCAGAGGGACATTGGTTCTTTGACCCAGAGCAGACGCTAGGAATTATTGGCCCATTTAATATTCCGCTAGAAGAGTATCTCTTCTTCATAATCGTTCCGATGGCAGCAATTTTTACCATCGAGGGAGTAACAAGAGTAAAACCACATTGGCGCAAGGATGAGTTCGGCGAATGATTTACTCTGATATCGCAATTGTGGCCTTTGCGCTTGCAGTCATGAACGATCTTTTTGGCTTTAAGACCTCACTCCTTACCCGTCCAGCTTTCTGGACTTCTTATGCAATTATCTTGCCATTCCAATTCTTAACTAATTGGTGGCTGACGTCTCGCAACATCGTGATGTATGACCCTGATGCAATAGTTGGCCTGCGCTTCTTCTCAGCCCCTGCCGAGGATGTGCTCTTCGGCTTCGCGCTGATTTTAAGCGTGATGGGGCTATGGGAGGTCTGGGGACGCAAAGGTTTCCAGCGCCATTAATTGGCTAACTAAATAATTGAGTTAGCTATGTGCTGCAGCAACTGCGGCATACATGATTTTACCCTCGTGCACATTTAAACCAGCCGCTAGCGCCGCATCATCTTCTAGCGCTGCCTGCCAACCTTTATTCGCTAGCGCCAATGAGTATTTAAGTGTGGCATTTGATAGCGCAGCTGTTGAAGTTGCAGGTACCGCACCTGGCATATTTGCAACACAGTAATAAAGTGAGTTGTGAACTTTAAATGTTGGCTCAGCGTGAGTTGTAGGGCGTGAACCTTCGAAGCAGCCGCCCTGATCAATTGCCACATCTACCAATACAGAACCTGGTTTCATCTTTGCCACCATGGCATCGGTTACCAACTTAGGTGCGGCAGCGCCGGGAATCAAAACACCTCCAACAACTAAATCTGCCTCCATGCAATATTGCTCAATGGAATATGCCGATGAGGCTATTGTTTTAACTTGGCCATGGAACATCTCATCAATTTCACCTAGGCGCTTTAAATTAATATCGAGCAGAGTCACATCTGCGCGCAGGCCAATCGCCATAGCCGCAGCAGATACTCCAACACTTCCACCACCAAGAATTACCACCTTACCCGGCGCAACTCCCGGTACTCCCCCAAGGAGAACTCCTCGTCCACCATTTGGGCGCTGTAGCGCTGCTGCACCAACTTGGATAGACATACGTCCGGCCACTTCTGACATTGGAGCAAGAAGTGGCAAGAAGCGATTAACTTCCACCGTCTCATATGCAATCGCGGTAATTCCAGATTTAATAATCGCATCGGTGCATTCGCGCGAAGCTGCTAAGTGAAGATAGGTAAAGAGAATCTGCCCTTTGCGCATCCTTGGATACTCCTGCGCAATCGGCTCCTTTACCTTGATGATCATCTCTGACTTAGCCCAAACCTCATCGGCGGTATCGAGGATAGTGGCGCCAGCCTTTACATACTCTTCATCTGTAATGGATGAGCCAAGGCCAGCGCTCTTTTCAACAAAAACAGTATGGCCGGCAACTACAAGTGAGTGAACTCCCGCTGGCGTGGTGGAAACTCTAAACTCATTATTTTTGACCTCTTTTGGAATTCCAACCAGCACTTTGACTCCGATATCTAGGTAACTACAAAACTATCTTGCCCCATGTTATATCTAGAGAGCCTTAATGTGGAATAACAATCCGCTCTCAGGCTTAAGCACTGGTAAATGCACCCCAATGTGGGCTAAATGGTCTCCCGTTAAAGCGACCTTTGGCCACCAACCAGGTGGTGACTTCTGAGTAAATTCATTAGCGCTTAACTCTTCTACAACTGATATTTGATAGCGGGTATCTTTATCAAGGCCATCAAAGGTTGTCAGAAGTGGCCCAAAATTATCGAGGGAAGTTAACTGCATGTAAGTAAAGATTGCCTCTTTCTTATCGAGGGCCACCGTTCCATAAAGGTATGCGCTTCCAACAATCTCATCACTTCGCACCACAGTTCCGGAGTGAAGCAAGCCGCGATGTTGCTTATAAAATGCAATATATTTCTTAAGAACATCGGTCTCTTCGGCATCGGCCTCGTTGATATTCCATTCAATTCCAGCATGGCCAAAGAGTGCATTTAGAACTCGGAAAGAGATGGAATGGGTGCGATGCATCTGATGGCCTACCGTTGGACCAACGTGTGTTCCAAGAAATTCTGGTGGAATTACCAGTGCGCTCCAGCGTTGAATCTCTTGCCGTTCTAACGCATCATTTTGATCTGAAGTCCAGAAACGATCTGCGTGTTCAATCATTCCTAGGTCAATACGGCCACCGCCAGATGAACAAGATTCAATTTCAAGGCCAGGATGGCGGAGCTTTAACTCATCAAAGAGGCGATAGATAGCTTGAGTTTGCTGGCGCACTACTGGGCGACCATCTGAAATCGGATCTGTCAGATGTCGATTGTGATCCCATTTTATATAGCCAATATTATTTTCAGTAAGCACTGCATCTACCTGGCTTAAGACGTGGTTGTAAGCGCCTTCCTTAGTTAAATCTAAAACCTGCTGATAACGACCTTCGACGGGAAGCCTGCCGGGCTCTTGCAAAATCCAATCAGGATGGGCGCGGTAAATATCAGAATCACGATTGACCATCTCGCCCTCAAACCAGAGTCCAAATTCAATCCCTTTGTCATTGATGTATTTAATGATTGGCCCTAAACCATTTGGCCAAGCTTCATCAGAGACGATCCAATCGCCCAAACCAGAACGATCATCACGGCGTGAGCCAAACCAGCCATCATCTAGTACAACGCGCTCTACACCAATTTCAGCCGCCTTATCAACCATCTTTCGGATAGCAGCTTCAGTGTGATCAAAGTAGACCGCCTCCCACATATTAAGGGTCAGCGGACGTGGTTTAACTTTTGTAATGTGGTTACTACGAGAGCGAATCCAGGCGTAATGGTTATTTGTAACGCCATCAAGACCCTTATCAGAAAAAGTTGCAACAGCTCGTGGTGCTTTATAGCTCTGCCCCTTAGCCAGAATCACTTCACCTGGTAGTAGGTACTCGCCCGCTCCAATTGATTTATGTCCATCAATTAATCGCTCAACGTGCGCGATGCTATTGCCACTCCAGGCCATACCTAGCGACCATGCTTCGCCATGGCGAAAACCTGTTGCGTGGTTAAGGGCCACCTGTGTGATGGTGTAATCGTGACCGGTGCGTCCTTCAAATCCTTCACGGCTAGTTAGTCCATAACCAATACTGCGTCGTTGCGGCTGACGCTCTTTAGTCCAGTGGCCATAAAAATCTAGAATTTCATCCGCTTGTTCAGCAAGTGGCAGCCAGTAGAGGAAGTGCTCTAAGTAGTAATCGCCCTCCGCCACATTTGTAACTTCGGCATCCATAAGCAAGATATCTGAAGGGGTAAGTGTGTAAGTAACCTTAATCTCAATTCCAGCAATTAGATCAGCGAAGTCGATAACCAGTGTCGAATCTGTATGTTGCAAATTCTTTACGGTGAAGGCGTTAGATGCACTAACTCCGCTGCGATGTCCCCGCAAAGCTGGATGGCCCATCCAGCCTCGAGAGTGCTCGCGCAAAATCAAATTACCAGGGGATACATCTAGAGTGCCATGATAGGAAGGCTTAGTTAGCGCACGGACTATTGACTCTTGTGCAGCCTTATCTGAAACCACAATCTTCTTGCCCCAATAGAGAATAGAAAATGAATCTCCATCTGCCTCAAAGAGAATTGAGGAACGGGCTTGGCTAAGGTGAATCATCGACATAACCTTATTTCTAATGGAATAAAAAAAGAAATCATAGAGAGGGGCGCCAGGAGTACCCAGCGCCCCTCCACTTTATGATTACCGAGCTTTATCCAGCGAGAGCAGCATTTGCTGCTCTGTTTGCCTGGGTAAGTAGTGTCTGCGCATTTCCTTGAGATTGGAATATTCTCTCAAAGAATGGAGTCAAAGCTGCTGAGACAGCGGCTTGATTTGCAGCCATTGGAGGGATGAAGGTTGACTTTGTATTTGCAACCCGTGTGTACCCCGCAATATCGACTCCAGCAGCCTTAAAGGCCTTAAATGCCTTAGCTGTTGAAGTTGTAATTGCTGGGAATACGACTGCCTTTGAAGCCACAATGTCCTGGCAAGCAGCAGATCCTAGGAAGAGCACCCACTCGAGTGATTCTTTTTGGGACTTAGACTTGGAGTTAATTGAGTCTGCAAGACCATTGAACATGGTCTTTGAGCCCGATGTAGCACCTGGCTGAACAGCAAACTTAATGTCGCCATCCTTTACCTTTAGAGTGTCATTGATTTCCCATGAACCCTTAAATGAAGATACTAGCTTTCCTGAGTTCCAGAGCTCAGTTGTTCCAAGGCCACCAGTCTTATTTGGATTCATGATGAATCCAGCCTTGATTCCCTTGGCAATCCAAGTAAATACTTCAGCAAGCTTTGGTGAATCGTAGTTGTACTTTGTTCCCCATGGATTCTTATCTAAGTACTTGAATCCATTTGAGTTAGCAAGGCCTGCCCAGTATGTCTGGCCCCATGCGTCTCCTGCATCTGGTG
The DNA here is from genome assembly GCA_964463845.1 of uncultured Candidatus Planktophila sp. Lineage (GTDB taxonomy): Bacteria > Actinomycetota > Actinomycetes > Nanopelagicales > Nanopelagicaceae > Planktophila. Next base: position 6,500 of record CAYXDT010000007.1, read on the forward strand.
CAGAGAGACCGTAGGTTGCGACGTTGTTAACATCAAAGTTCTTTGAATTTGCGTTATTTCCCTTGGTATCAACAGTAACTGCGCGTAAGAACCTTTCAAAAGTGCCGCCATCTTTTGCATTCCACTTGAGGCCGTTTACACGTGCAGCAGAGAAACCAGCCTTGCTCGCTGCAGAAGCATCGTATGCAAGTGCGATTGTGTCAAAGTCTTTTGGAAGACCGTACTGTCCGCCATCCTTGCCCCAAAGTTCATAGAGTCCAGATTGGTACTGTGCTGGATTTACCTTTGCAGCTTTTACGCCAGCAGAGATATCTACAATCTGCTTAGCATTTAGGAAGGTCTGGTAGTACGCGAGGTGGTTGGTGAAGACATCTATCTTTCCGTCGCCAGTTGAGAGTGATGTCCGGACTGCTGTCCAATAGTCATCCCAGCCCGATTGAGTGATTTTTACGGTGGTACCAGTCTTGGCCTTAAAAGCGTCCGCGCAAGCCTGATAAGCAGGTTGCTGACGATCGTCCCACAGCCAGTAGTTGATTGTTCCAGATGCGCTAGCTTGGGTAGCTGACACAACAGGAGCTACTGTCGCGGTGAAGACTGCAGCGGCAATTGCTACCGCAACTTTCTTGTTTATGCGTCTCATTGCATTCCTTTCTCAACATCAGCTGGAGTCTCCACCTGATTACCACGTGCCTAAACGCGTGGCATATCCGAACCGCACGGTACGGAATTCTCTATTTGAAACCAGATAACTGAATTGACCCGATCATTCTTTTTCCAAAAATGGCCAAAATTATGATTACTGGAATAATCGTCATAGTCGTAGCTGCCATAAGCCCAGCCCAGTCAGGTGAAGAAGAAGGTGCTTGCGCTAGAAATACTCGAAGTCCCACAGTCAGAACTCGCTGATTTTCATCATTCGCAACTAGGTATGGCCAGAGATACTCATTCCAAGCAGTAACTCCAGAAATCAAACCGAGGGTAAATATTGGTGGCCAGGACATTGGAATAACAATTAATCGAAGGCGTGCAAATACACCAAGCCCATCAAGTTCAGCCGCCTCTTCAATCTCTTTTGGAAAGGAGAGAAAGAATTGCCTCATAAAAAACACAGCAAATGGTGTTCCAAAGACAAACGGAAGTATTGATCCAGAGAATGTATTTAGCAGATTAAGACGAATGATGAGTATAAAATTTGGAATAGTGGCAAACATCGCTGGCACCAAAAGCCCAGACATAAGAATGAGGAAAATAGCATTTCTGCCACGAAAATTTAATCTGGCTAGTGCGTAACCGGCAAACACGGCACATGTGACAGTTCCAAAAACTATGACCGCGGTGAACTTCAAAGAATTCCACAAATACAATAAGAAATTCAGGCTTGCTCCAGAGCCGCCCATCGCCTGAGCCTCTTCAAGGGTTGAAAAACCAAGTACTCTCTTGAAATTGTTAAATGACATACCTTCTGGGAAAAGAACCAACCCACTCGAAAAAAGATTCATATTTGGAGATAACGCAGTTCTTAGCATCCAAAAAACAGGAAAAAGAGAGATAAAGAGCATGAATCCGAGGAAAACCCAAGCACCAACTTTTCCTAATGAGAGCTTCTTTCCTTTGACATTTGTTCGAAGTGTCTTCATGCGTGACTCAAATCTGACTCATTGCCTCTTGCTATTCGCATTTGAATCACTGAGAAGATTGCGAGGAAGAGAAGTAGCAAGGTAGCCATCGCCGCGGCATACCCAATCTTGTACTGCTCAAAGGCCTTCTCATAAATGTAGAAATTTATTGCTCGCGTCGAGTTTACGGGCCCACCATCGGTGGCAATCACCATTGTGTCAAATATTTGAAATGAGCCGATGAAAGATACAACCATCACCATTATCAATACAGGCCGAAGCAATGGCAGAGTTATTCTTGTAAAGAGCCTCCACTCGGATGCTCCATCAAGTGCCCCAGCTTCGAAAAGAGTTTTAGGAATCATTTGAATTCCTGCAAAAATCAAGATTGACGTATACCCAACAAAACGCCACGTATTCACGAGTGCAACCGTCGGCATCGCCATAGTTTCCGAGCCAAAAAATAGATAGCCAGGATGTCCGAAAATTGCTAAAAACTGATTGAAGACGCCAATTAATGGATTTAGCATCCAGCTATACAGCATCGCCGCTGACACCCCTGGAATTAACCAAGGCATTAATAGAGCTATACGAATCCATGTCGACGTTGTAAGTCGATCTATGGCTACTGCAAGCCCTAATGCGAGAATAGTCTGTGAAACAATATTGATGACCACATACTGCAGCGTCACCCTAATGGCATTCCAAAAAATAGGATCTTCGAAGACCTTGAGATAGTTCTCAAAACCGACATTACTTCCAGGTGAGCCAAGATCAATCGTGTCCGTGAAACTGAGCATTACTCCACGAATGGTTGGATACAAGTAAAATAGTGAAAAGCCAATCAGGGTCGGCAGAAGCAGCCAGAAAGCAAACCAGCCCTGTCTATCGCGGCGAAAGATTTTCCCCGATTCCCTTCTAAGAGCCATGGGAGACCTTCTCTGCGTAAAGTGCTTTGGAACGTTCCAACACACGGCGTAGAAAGACTTTGAGCGCCCCTTCGAAGACCTCAACCGCTTTCATGTGGTGCCCCTGTCCAGTTTCGTTGGAACGTTCCAATGATTGCACCCAACAGCATCTCAAAGATTTGGTCAAGGATTACTCTGAGATTATTGGGTAACATTTTGATAACGTGATGCCATGAAGCGCTCGCCTACCCTCAACGATGTAGCTCGCGTGGCCAATGTTTCTCGATCGTTAGCTTCACTCGTTTTTCAAGACTCCCCCAAGGTAAGTGCGGTGAGCAAGGCGGCTGTCCTGAAAGCTGCCGATAAATTGGGGTATCAGCCCAACGAGTCGGCACGTCGCCTTAAATCAGCCGTTACCAAGACGATTGGAATAGTTCTCACAGATATTCACAATCCATATTACGGTGGAATTTTCTACGGCGTTGAAAGTGCTGCTTCTGAGCACGACTACAAACTTCTGATTGGCAACAGTGGCTTCGAATCTGATGAGATGAACCAGAAGCCCGAGAAGATTCGATCGCGTCAACTCGAAACCCTAAAGATTATACGTAGCCAAATGGTTGACGGAATTATCTGCTCCACACTTCGTACGAGTCCTGAAGAACTTCAAGCTGCCGCTAGAAACTCCCCCATTATTCTAATTGGCCATACTCCATCAATTTTGACTAGGGATTTTGACGTAGTTGTAACTGATGAACAAGATGGAGCTGCAAAAATTCTTGATCACCTTACTGATTTAGGACACAAAAGAATTTGGCATATCTCTGGTGGAACGGATGAAGGTCCAGCGATTCGTGCAAAGTCTTTTCTTAATGAAATGAAGAAGCGTGGCCTTTCACAACAAGCAAAAGTTTTTCAAGGTACATGGTCACAAGAATCAGGTTATGTGCGGACGGGAGATATTCTCAAAGAAAAAGTCTTGCCGACAGCTATCTACGCTGCCAATGATTTGATTGCCATGGGAGTCCTCGCTCGACTTCGCGAAGCCAAGATTCGAGTACCCGAAGACATTTCTGTATTGGGTTGTGATGATTCAACTCTTGCCCACCTTAAAATTGCTGATTTAACCTCACTTAAAGAGCCTCTCTATCTCATGGGGCGCACAGGATTCGAGCTTTTGATAAACCGCATTGAGAACAAGGGTAAGAGGTTTCAGCCAAAGAATGTAAAGATTAAACCTGAGCTAGTAATCAGATCATCTACCGGCCCGCGTAAGAAGGGCGCGAAATAGAGTAATTCGTTCAAGTGCCATAAACTTCCTCACGACGAGGCGGTAGCTCAGTTGGTTAGAGCCCCGAACTCATAATTCGGTCGTCGTCGGTTCGAGCCCGACCCGCCTCACTCTAGATTTACTTAGACTCCGTCCAGGCACCGATATATTAAAACCGTGGAAATGCAATCAGATGTAGGTTGGAAGGCTGCAGCCAAGAGAAATTGGCTAGCAATGGGTCTGCCTGAATTCCTAGCAAGCCTTGGTGTTGATTTTGATAAATATTTCATCGAGGCGGTAAATAAATCTCAATTGAGCGTCGACCCTTATGACGATGCCACTTGGGAAATCTGGCCACACTCTGAAATACCTAGTGGCGTTCTGCATTGTTTCCCAAAAAAGGTCGAAGCAAGTGGCGTTAATTGGGAGGAGTGGTTCTTGATGGATGGCGAAATCCATCACCATATTCTCTCCAATAAAGAATTTGATGGCGCTACAGGGATTTGGGTTCCCCAGCCAGGGGATGCAGATCATCCACTAGCAATTCTTGATTATTCCTGGCACTACGAAATCTCAGATGATTTGAGACCGCTTAAGTACATTTGAAGTTGAACTAAGGTAACAACCTCCGTTAACTCTTATCTACCCGCGCCACGTAATAGGAAGAGCTCTTGACTGCAGGTTAAGTTTTCGCTTTCTTGCCTTTTGTCAGCCCAATTTCATAAGAGGTAACCGCCACCAGAGTCATTGCTACTAGTGGAAGCACGAACCAAAGCATGATCGTGGTGAATCCTGTGGCGGCATCGTGCTGCGTTGATGCAAGAACTAAGTACAGGGTGTAAGCCGCGTAGAGCCCCACGAATAACCCGCCTTCCCAGCGCGCAACGACAAAGCCGGTAAATGCAAGTGGCACTAGAGCAAGAGCGGCGGCGACCATCAAAGGTATATCGATGGAAATTGCAGCAGCTGCAACTGGAATTCCTTCACCAAAGAAGAGTGCAGGAAGACCAATCACTACACCAATATTAAAAATATTACTTCCGACTATATTTCCGACTGCCATATCTGTTTCGCCACGGCGAATCGCAATTAATGAGGTTGCCAATTCAGGTAGCGAAGTACCTATTGCGACAACTGTCAGTCCAATTACAAGACCACTAACACCTAACCCAGTTGCGATATTTACTGCTCCTGTGACCAAGAATCGAGCGCCCAGGACTAAAAGGCCAATACCTGCAATTAGCAAAAGCGTTGCCAGCCAAAGTGATACCGGCTTACTATTTAGTGGCATCTCATCTGGTTTGGAATCTGGTGATCGAACTTCTCTACGACCGACGACAATGCTAATAATTGTATGAACTACCAGCGCACCAAATAGTAAGAGTCCATCCAGCACGCCGATGCGACCATCCAGGCTAAGAGCTAGGAAGAGAATTGAGATACCGACCATCACCGGCATATCGAATCTCACCAGTTGGCGCTTAATCACGAGTGGGCTAAATACTGCAGAGAGCCCAAGAATAAAAAGAACATTAACGATGTTACTGCCAACGACATTTCCGATTGCTAAATCTGGCTCACCACTAGCTACCGCGCCAACTGTCACTGCAAGCTCTGGAGCAGAAGTCGCTGCCGACACAACTACAAGGCCGATTACTAGAGGTGAAATACCCGCACGTGAGGCAATAGTTCCAGCGCCTCGAACGAGCGCTTCACCACCGGCAATTAGAAGTGCCAATCCAGCAACAACTAAACCAAAATCAATGGGGCTCATGCTTTCTAGGATATTTGATGGCTAGGCACTTTTAACGCACTTTTGCGGCTCCCGCCGTGTGCATTAAGCCATTCGAGTGTTCTTCTCTAACGTAACTTTGGTAGTTATGCTTCTCGCCATCGAGTCCAGTAGCGGAAGTTGCGCATAGCTGGGGAGTTTAGGAGAGGCAAAGATGAGTAACTATCCGTGGCTAGCTCACTATCCAAGTGATGTTCCAAAAGAACTTCCACCTGTTCCATTTGCCAATCTGCCCGAACTCCTAAGGTTTGCATCAACTCAGTATGAAAAGACCACCGCCTTTACACAGGTGATGCCTAATGGCATGAATGGATCTCTTACCTATGGCCAGGTAGATCAACTCTCTGACCACTTCGCCAGTTATCTTCGTGAGGAACTTGGCTTATCTGCCGGCGACAGAGTTGCAGTACAGATGCCAAATTGTTTGAGCTATCCAATCGTCGCCTTTGGTGTATTTAAGGCTGGTTGTGTTCTGGTAAATACCAATCCTCTATATACGGCAAATGAATTGATTCACCAATTTAGTGACTCGGGCGCTACGACTTTGGTGATAATCGATATGTTTGCAGATTGCCTGCCAGAAGTTATGGCAAATACCAATATTAAAAACGTTATCACGGTAAAGATTTCCGAGTTCTTTCCGCCAGTTGTTGGTGGCATAGTCCGCGCAGTTCAGAAAATTTGGAGCAGAAGCTTGCCGAAGATTGTCGTTGCGCACACCAAATTTGCAGCAACGCTGACATCAGGAAAAGCAAAGTACTCAAAAGAGAAGGTTGCCAGTTACTCAGCATCGCTAAAGGCCGAGAGCTTGGCTGCTCTGCAGTACACGGGTGGCACTACCGGAGTTTCTAAGGGCGCAATGCTCAGCCACGGTAACTTAGTAACCAATACCTTGCAGATGATTGCCCACTCAGGAACAGGTATGCGAGCTGGGAAAGAGATTGTTCTCACCGCTCTGCCGCTTTATCACATCTTTGCATTCACAGTTAATTTGCTGGGCTTTTATTACAACGGAGCTAGAAATATTTTAGTTCCTTCACCTCGACCACCAAGTAATTTGCGACGCGCATTTGATAATTACAAAATCACCTGGCTAAGTGGCGTCAACACTCTCTTTAACGCACTTCTCAATGAACGTTGGTTCCAGGATGCTCCTCCTAAATACCTTCATGCTTCAGCCGCTGGTGGTATGGCGCTCCAAGCATCCGTTGCCGAGCGCTGGCGTGAATTAACTGGAACTCCAATAGTCGAGGGATATGGGCTAACAGAGTCATCACCGGTTCTAACCTTTAATCTTCTTACAGGTCTGGCTAAAGATGGATCTATTGGAATTCCAGTGCCATCGACTGAGGTCAAATGTGTAGATGAGAGCGGTAACGAAGTTGCCATTGGTGAATCAGGAGAAATCATCGCTCGTGGGCCTCAGATAATGCAGGGCTACTGGCAGAAGCCAGAGGAGACAGCGAAGACTCTCAAAAATGGCTGGCTCCACACCGGTGATATCGCACAAATGGATGCAGATGGATACTTCAAAATTGTTGATCGTTTGAAAGACATGATTCTGGTAAATGGTTTTAATGTCTATCCAAATGAGATCGAGGAACATATTGCAGCAGTTCCTGGAGTGCTTGAAGTCGGTGTAATTGGTGTTCCAGATGATAAAACTGGCGAACGAGTTCAGGCATATGTAAAGGCCTCTACCCCAGCTCCTAGCGCAGATGAGCTAATCGCCCACTGCCGAACCAATATGACTGCCTACAAGATCCCTAAGGAGATTATCTTTGTCGACGAACTGCCAAAGAGTCCGATTGGCAAGATTCTTCGCCGCACTCTACGTGATCAGGCAATTGCCACATCTAAAAACAACTCTAACAAGGGGGCTTAGTGATGAGCAGAATTTCAATTCTCTCTGAAGAGATTGCAAACGAGGCTACAGTCGTAAATGACTTTGAGCAGACCTTGTTGCGCATATTCATTTTGATAATCATGTTTGGTCTTGGAGCAGGATTAACACCTAAGGATTTTGGTTTGGCGCTACGTCGACCTTGGGGGCTCTTCATCGGCTGGATAACTCAATTCGGCATAATGCCGCTGACCGCCTATCTCTTGATCGTCTCCGTCTTAATTCCATTCTCAGATACTGAAGATGTCTTGTTGGTTGCGCTAGGTGCGCTGATTATGGGAAGCGTGCCGGCTGGCACTACCTCTAATTTATTTACCTATTTTTCAAAGGGAAATTTGGCGCTCAGCGTCACCATGACCGTGAATTCAACTCTCTGGGCCTTCCTAATGACCCCGGCGGCGCTATTTGTTTACTCGAATTTCCTCGGCCTTGATGAGTCGCTAAGTCTTGAATTTGGAGAGCTAGCGATAGTTATCGTTGGGCTGATTATCCCTGTTGCACTAGGAATGCTGATACGTAAGTTCAGTTCAAATATTGGCGCAGTACTAGAACTTGTTGGCAGCGTTGTCGGTCTCTTGTTCATTCCATTCCTAATCGCTATCTGGGTTCCAAGAAATTGGGAGCTACTACTGACTACTGAGTGGCCTACATATGTGGTTGCAATTGGACTTGGTCTTACTGGCATAACGGTTGCGTACTACATCTCTAAACTATTGCGACTACATCCAATGAATGCGCGAACTATTGCGCTTGAGACTGGAATCAATAACGGTCCTCTGGCAATTGCGGTAATTGTGGCTGTCTATATCGACAATCCAGGCTTAGACCAGATTCTTCTCGTGCCAGCGCTCTACTCACTCTTTATCGTGATTATCTCAACAGGAGTAACTCTGGTCTTTAGGCGAGCAAATCTAGCTGCAGAGCAGAAGATTCCTAATCTGCTCTAAGCAGGTTCAACCTTTGCTGCTATCGCACGCGCGATTACTAGATCTTCCCAGGACATTCCAGAGCTCTTAAAGACAATTGCTCTCTCGCGCCTTAACTTCACTCTCCCACAAACTACATCTGCCATCTCCAAAAGCGAAGCAGCAGCTAGCGCCCCTTCGGCGATAGCCATGATGACATCTCCACCTTCACGTAGCGCACTAGCGCGGGTCTCAACAATCACTTGAGAGCGTCCCATTAGAGCCGAATCAAGTTCACGAACCGCCTTATCGTGAGAGCCAACTGCAATAGCTATGACTGACTCCTTTAAGAGCTGCGAATCAAAGAGAGGAGTTGTAGCAGTTGTTGCCGCAACAACGATATCTGCCTTACGCAGAGCGGTTTGTGCGGTTACAGATGAGAGTTCGACAATTTCTAGTGATGCGGAATCAGATATACCTAAGAGAACTTTACTTGGTATCTGCAATCGAGCTTTTTCGATATCGCGAACAATAAAGGTGACCTCGCTTATCGCAGATTTTTCTCCCAAGATTGCGGCGATAGTCTGCACATGGGCAATTCCCTGAGGGCCAGAACCAAAGATGACCAGAGAGATATCGCTCTCTAGCTCATTGAGTGCGGAACTAATTGCCGCAATTGAGATAGCGGGGGTGCGCAGCGTAGTTATCGCTGCTCCATCCATGATTGTTGTCGTTGCAAGAGTTATTGGATCAAATAGAAAGTAGAGTCCCTGAATGCGTGGTTGGCCAAGAGCTGCGTTCTCCGGTGCAATTGTCAAGACCTTTATGCCAGAGCCTGCAGAAGAGGTTGCTGGCATCAATAAGAGTTCACCTTTTTCAATTGGAAGAATCGAGCGAGGTAGATCTTTTGCTGGATCTAGCCCTGCCTGTAACGCCGTGATGACTGCAGAGACGGCATCTGCTGGCGAAAAATTCTGCGCAATCTCCTGGGCAGATATAAATCTAGGATTCATCGCAGTACAAAGCCCGGAACTAATGGATCATATGGGTCGATAGTAAAAGTACTCTCACCAGTCTTATACGCCATCCCTGAAACCTGCGGTGCGATGCCTTGATAGCCATCTTCTTCAACTGCAGATAGAGCAATGCCGATGAACTCTGACCCCACGATGGAGCTGTGCAGCAGCGGCTCATTTAGAGAGATTTCTTCTCGTGCAACAAGCGTTGCTAAGCGGGCACAAGTTCCAGAGCCACATGGAGAGCGATCTAGTTCACCATCTGCAAAAATCGTCGCGTTGCGCTGGCTCTTAACACCTTTAGGACTTTGCGCAAGCTTTTCATAAACAATCGTGCCGTAAATTCCACTCAGGCGAGAATCGCTGGGATGAATGGCATATTTACTATCGTTAAGGAGCCATTTAATCTCTCGCCCAATTGCAATAACTGCAGCGAAATTCTCTGGGGTCACCGTGAGATTCACCTGCGCAGCATCTAATTGAGCATAAATTGCACCACCGAATGAGATATCGACAGATACCTCTCCTAAAGAGGTCTTAACTAGAACATCTTTATGCATCAAGTAACTGGCTACATTTATAAAATCAACACTGGTGATCTGTGCATCTGTTGCATGTACTCGGGCAATTACTCGCCCGGAAGGTACATCGATAGTGACCTCAGTTATGCCACTTGCATCACGGGCAACAAGACCGGTTTCAATCGCCCAAACTCCTAGTGCGATAGTGCCGTGACCACAGGCTGTTGAGAAGCCATCCTTATGCCAGAAGAGGGCGCCGAAGTCTGCACCCGAATCATTCGGCGGAGTAATAAAGCAGCCATACATATCAGCATGGCCGCGTGGCTCAAAACATAAGAGCCTGCGTAAGCCATCTACCTCTGGAGTATTCATAGCAGTTATGCGCCGTTCGGCCACAGTAGCGCCAGCAATATCAAAGGGAAGAGATGAAACGATTCGGAATGGTTCACCACCTGTGTGGTAATCCTCTGTCTTTACTGCCTGCACTGAAATCACCGCCTCACCCATGAATAATCCTGGGTAGAGCCTATCCTGAGTAGGATGTGATTTATGTTGGAGAACTTTGCCGGGTTTGCAGTATTGGCCGGCCTATTAACTCTCATGCCCGGTATTGATACCGCACAGGTTCTGCGCGCAGTAACTATAAATGGAAAAAGCAGAGGCTTTGCTACTCTCTTTGGAATTCTTGGCGGGGTTTGGATCTGGGGAATCGCTGCAGCACTTGGAATTAGCGCATTGCTATTGGCATCAGATATCGCTTACACCACACTAAAGTGGGCAGGTGCGCTCTATCTAATTTATTTGGGAGTCAAGATGTGGCTAGATTCTCGCCACATCACACATGAAAGTATTCAAGCTCGCTCTGAAAATAAATTAACATTTTGGAAATCATTCCTACGTGCGCTATTTATCACTTTAAGTAATCCTAAAAATGGCGTCTTCTACGTAGCTGTCTTGCCGCAATTTCTTCCAACAGAGCTTCCAGCTCTTCTTGGCGGATTTATTCTGGCCACAATTCATAACGTTTTAACATTTACCTGGTTCTCACTTCTAATCCTTGGGGCGGGATTTGCACGTGCCTCTTTAAAGAATCCAAAGGTCCAGAAGGTCATTGAACGCCTCTCTGGAACTGCCTTAATTGGCTTTGGCCTGCGTATCGCCTTTGAGGGCAGATAAGAGCATTTTCACTACTGGGTTCACGCCCCAGTTACCTAGAATTCACCTTTGTACGACATTCTTAGCGGGTGAAGAGTTTGCAAAGTGAGTATCAAGATCGTGAGTTAAGTTGGCTCGATTTTGATACTCGCGTATTAGAGCTCTCTGCTGACCCAACAATTCCTCTACTTGAGCGGTTGCGATTTTTAGCAATCTTCTCATCCAACCTGGATGAGTTCTTTATGGTGCGAGTGGCCTCTCTAAAAGCAAAGATTGAACGTGGAAGCACTACTGTTAATAGCGCTGGATATGCACCCACTGAATTATTAGAACTAGTGCTTGCCCAAACTCAGAAGATGGTTAATGTGCAGGCCGAGCGTTTCCGTGATGAGTTGGTTCCCGAATTAGCAAAAGCTGGTATTGAATTTGCAAAGATTGCAGATCTCAGCGAAACAGAGCGAGCAAATCTTAAGGATTACTACAATTCCCGAGTCTTTCCAGTTCTGACTCCACTAGTTGTTGATCCCTCTCATCCTTTTCCCTACATTTCAGGGCTCTCCTTAAATATTGGTGTGAATATCGAGTCTGCTGAGGATCAAGATATTTCTTTCGCTCGAGTAAAAGTTCCTTCCAATCTCCCCCGCTTTGTACGCACCAGCGATATATCTAAGATGCGATTTGTACTTCTCGATGAGTTGATTGCTGAACATCTATCTGAGCTCTTTCCAGGCGTGCAACTAAAAGACCATTTCTTCTTCCGTGTAACTCGAAATCAAGATCTTGATCTAGATGAAGATGACAGCGAAGATCTACTGGAGAGCATGGAGAAGGAGCTAACGCGCCGTCGCTTTGGTCCACCGGTACGCCTCGAGGTAGATAAGGTTATAAACCGAGCTGTTTTAAATGAGTTAATGGATGAACTCGGAATCGAACCCCACGATGTTATCCAGTATGACTCTCCACTAGATCTGCGCAGCCTGAATCAGATAGCGGACCTTGATTTACCGCATCTGAAATACGCACCATTTAGAAGTGAGGTCGCTCCCGAGCTACGTGATGTGAATGCTGAAGCACCCGAGACTTTCTTCGCCGCTATTCGCAAGGGTGAAATCTTGCTCCATCATCCATATCAATCATTCACCTCATCAGTGGTGCAATTTCTAGAATCTGCAGCACGCGATCCTCATGTTCTTGCTATAAAGCAGACCCTTTACCGCACCTCAGGAGACTCCCCAATCGTGGAGGCGTTAATTGAAGCTGCCGAAGCGGGTAAGCAGGTATTGGCAGTTATCGAGATTCGAGCGCGCTTTGATGAGATGGCGAATGTGCGCTGGGCGCGCAAATTAGAAGAGGTAGGTGTGCACGTCGTCTACGGCCTAATGGGGCTCAAGACACATGCCAAGTTATCTCTAGTAGTGCGTGAGGAAGGTGAGACCCTGCGCAGGTACTGCCATGTGGGAACTGGAAATTACAACCCAAAGACTGCGCGCTTCTACGATGACCTTGGAATCTTGAGCTCTGATCCAGTTCTTGGAGATGATCTTTCTAGGCTCTTTAATGAACTATCTGGTTACTCGACAAAGTATGAGTATTCGCGCATCTTGGTCGCACCCCACAGTTTACGCAAGAGTTTAATTGCAAAGATTCGGCGGGAGATAAAGAACCATCTAGATGGCAAGCCATCATGGATTCGCTTTAAGATTAACTCGCTTCTAGATGAAGAGATAATTGCCGCAATTTATGAAGCCGCTGACGCAGGTGTAAAGATTGAGATTGTGGTGCGAGGTATCTGCGCCATTAAATTCTCCAACCAGGCGCGTCGTGAAAATATTAAGGTGCGATCAATTCTGGGTCGCTTCTTGGAGCATTCTCGCATTTACTACTTCCATAATGGTGGAGAAGATGAGTACTTCATCGGTAGTGCAGACATTATGCACCGTAATTTAGATCGTCGCGTTGAGGCTCTAGTCCGCATAGAAGCAGATAAACATAAGGCGCGTTTACATGCAATTCTGGATGAATCATTCTCAGATTTATACTCTACTTGGAAGTTAAATGAAGACCATACCTGGCAGAGAAATGTAAGCGATGCTTCCGGGGCGCAATTAGTTAACTTTCAAGATAACTTCGTAGATAGACATAACAGAGCATGATTCGTGCTGCAGGTGCAGTCCTCTGGCGCCAGAAGAGACATAATGAAATTGAGATAGCGCTAATTCATCGCCCGAGATATGGCGATTGGTCACTTCCTAAGGGGAAGATTGAAGATGGGGAATCAGCCCTTGAGTGTGCTTATCGAGAGCTCTTCGAAGAGACCGGTATCCGTGCACGATTTACTCGTCAATTAGATTCGATTGAATATGAAGATAATGGTCAGATCAAAAGGGTTCTTTACTGGGCGGCCCAATCTCTTAATCCCCTTATTGAATTTGTGGCAAATGAAGAGGTAGACCAATTGCAGTGGCTCTCACCGACTGATGCCATAAAGATGCTGACCCACTCATCTGATGCGAAAGTTTTAGAAAACTTTATTAGCCAGGCGCCCAATACCGATACCTTGATAATTCTCCGCCATACCAAGGCGCTGGAACGTGGGGATTGGGATGAAGATGATTCGCTCCGTCCGTTGGAAGATGTTGGTCAGGCACAGGCTCACCAGCTAGTAAATCGATTTGCTCCCTTCGCTATTGATGAGATCTATACCTCTGATTACCTGCGCTGTCTGCAAACGGTAGCTCCGCTGGCAGATGCTAGACGGATTGTGCCGGTAGCAATCCCAAATCTAAATGAAGCTAACTTCGAGTTAGATCCGCAGAGAGCTATCACCTTTGCGAATGCGCTAAAGCAAGACCAGAAGAACATCCTCATCTGTAGCCATAACCCAGTGATTCCCACCATGTTACGGGGCATTCTTAATACAAAGTTGAAGAATCGTGATCTTATAAAGCTTGAGCCAGGTGATGCTTGGGTAGTTCACCGTGTTAATGGCGAAATTGTTGGTCTAGATTTTTACAGCGCTACTAATTAGCGCTCAATCCAATCTAGACGATGTAGGACCACTCCCTCGCGGAGGGCCCATGGGCAGATTCGAATCTCCTTGAGTTTTAACTCTCGCATCAGGTGGCGCGCAACCATGGCGCCAGCAACAATCTGCTGTGCCCGCTCAGTAGATACTCCGGGAAGGTTCTGGCGCTCTTCCAGGGTTAATCTCTGTAACTTTGGCAGAAACTCTTCCAGTACATCCAAAGTCAGGTGAGGCCCTGACTTAGGTGATTGGTTCTGCGCAATCTTTGCCAGAGTTCTAAAGGTTTTACTGGTGCCAGTTGCGATACCTTTATCAAAACTTTCTAGCGGTTCTACTAAGGTTCTTACCTCTGATTCAATAAAGAGATCAAGGGCGGCGAGCGACTTTTCTGAGAAGGGATCTCCCTTCAAAAATGTCCTAGTGAGCCGACCAGCACCTAACTGCATAGACTTCTTAAATGCCGGATTTTCTTCACTGCCACGCGCGATTTCAAGAGAACCTCCACCAATATCAAGTACTAAGAGATCTCCAGCAGACCACCCCAGCCAACGTCTGGCCGCTAAGAAGGTAAACCGCGCCTCTTCCTCACCAGATAAGACCTGTAAATCAATTCCGCAAGTTGCATTTACATGAGCTATGACCTCATCTGAATTTACCGCCTCTCGAATCGCGGAGGTGGCAAATGATAAAAGTTCGTCGATATTTAAGTGGCTCGCATCATCTAAATTCTTCTTAATGGCTTCGGTGATGCGTTCGATCCCAGTGCTTGTGATTGCACCATCGCTATCTAAATACTCTGTCAGTTTTATCAAGGATTTGTGCGATGAATTAGGCAGAGGAGGGGCCCCTAGGTGGGCATCGACAACTTGGAGATGGATAGTGTTAGAACCAACATCTAGAACTCCCAATCGCATCTGGGCAGTCTAACTATCTTCACTCGATTTTGAGCTTTAAAGAGGTTTTAGAAGATAGATTGAAAGGATTTTTAAAGCGCTGCGTAGGAACCAGTCACTAGGAAGTAGACGCGGCGTGCGACAGATACGGCATGGTCGGCATATCGCTCGTAGTATCGTCCGAGAAGAGTTAGGTCAATTGCCATATCAACACCCTTATCCCAAGCTGTTCCAGTCAGGGCTGAGATGCAGTCACGGTGCAACTTATCCATCTCATCATCATCTTCCTCAACTTCCAGGGCGAGCAGAGTGTTTCGAGTCTCAATCACCGTTCCCACCTTGCGGGCAATAGCTTCGGCTACGACGCCCATCTGCGAAATCACACTCTTTAACTCATTTGGAACCGCTGAATTTGGGTGGCGCAGGCGCGCAACTTTTGCAACATGGTGGGCTAAATCCCCCATACGCTCTAAATCAGCGCTCATACGTAAGGCCGTAACGAGCGCCCTTAGATCTGTTGCCACAGGTTGTTGGCGGGCAATAATGTCGATGATCCGCGAATCTAGATCATGTTGGTAATCATCAATTTTCTCATCTGAAGAGATAACTTCTTCGGCGAGGGCCAAGTTGGCATTTATTAAAGCCTCCGTTGCCTTATGCATCGAGTCTGCAACCATCTTGGTTAAATCAACTAATGATTCCGAGACGCCGTCTAACTCTTCTTGGAAGACTGAACGGATAAGGGCCATGGCTCAAAAGTAGGGGATATGGGTGAATATTGGAAATCATAAGGATGAACGGAAGGTAAACACGGCTACCCGCCCATTACCCTTGACACATGTGGTTCCGGAAAGACCGTCCCAATCATGGTGAAGCTGTCCTTCCTGATCTCCTCTTCTACCTAGTAAATGAGTTTGATGAAGATGTCATCCTTATTGGTGATAACGACTTGCCGCTCCTTGCCTCTAATGGCGTAGAGAATTTAAATGTTTTACGTGAAAGCGGTCAGCTAACGCCAGAGATACTTGCAATTGTGCGAGCTGTACGCCGAACTGCAAATCCTCATCTAGGAAAGTTAGATATAGCCCGTGGGCCAATTGGTGAGGGCGTGCGTGAGTTAACTTTGAAGGTTGTAAAACTACAGGACTTTGATTACATATTGATTCTGATTAGTGATGAATCAGAGGCCCAGAGAGTTCATGAAGTTCGCCGTGACTTTGTCGCAAATATCTCGCACGAGCTAAAGACTCCCATTGGGGCACTTTCGCTACTGAGCGAGGCTGTCCTATCAGCGAAAGATGATCCAGAGGCGGTTACAAAGTTTGCAACCCGCATGCAGCACGAGGCTAGGCGTCTAACGGACCTGGTGCAAGAGATTATCAATCTCTCCCGACTTCAGGACTCTGATCCACTCTCTGTCGCAGCCGAGGTAAGTATCAATGACATTACCCAGGTAGCTGTTGATCAATGTCAGACAATTGCGCAGGCTCGAAAGATTCAGATTTCATACGGAGATTTTCCTGACGCGCTTGTCCTAGGAGACTCCGAACAAATCACCATGGCCATTCATAACCTAATTGAGAATGCAATTAATTACTCACCCGAAAATACAAAGGTCTCGGTAACTTCAGCTATCGACTCCGGAATCGTGCAAATTTCAGTGGCCGATCAGGGAATTGGCATTCCAGAAGCAGACCAAGATCGAATTTTTGAGCGCTTCTATCGCGTCGATCCAGCTCGTTCTCGTGAGACCGGTGGCACAGGCCTTGGACTTTCCATCGTTAAACATGTGGCTTCCAATCATGGCGGAGAGGTAAAAGTGTGGAGCTCTCCGAATGTTGGTTCCACATTTGCAATAAGACTTCCAATTTATACAAATACAGGAGATAGCGATAATGGTTAAGATTTTAATTATTGAAGATGAAATCTCCTTCTCCGAGGCGCTTAGCTTCCTCCTTGAGAAAGAGGGTTACTCCACCAAGATTGCCGAGACTGGTAAACAAGGACTAGAAGCATTTAAGAGTGAGAACTTTGATTTAGTTTTGCTGGATTTGATGATTCCTGAAATCTCTGGAATTGATGTCTGCCGCACCATCCGCGCTACCTCGCAAGTGCCAATTATTATGCTGACGGCAAAAGACTCGGAGATAGATAAGGTCGTTGGCCTAGAACTTGGCGCAGATGATTATGTAACTAAGCCCTACTCCTCACGAGAATTGGTAGCGCGCATAAAGGCGGTACTGCGGCGAAGGACCAACGAAGATTCTGATACGGGTGATAGCTCTGCTTTGCACGACATTGCCGGCATTCGTATGGATATTGAGCGTCACCAAGTTAGCGTTAATGGCGTCAACATCGCACTCCCCCTTAAAGAATTTGAGCTCCTAGAATTTCTTCTCCGTAACGCTGGTCGCGTTCTTACCCGTGGCCAGTTAATTGATCGCGTCTGGGGTGGCGATTACTACGGAGATACCAAAACTTTAGATGTTCATATCAAGCGTCTGCGCTCAAAGATTGAAGTTGATCCCGCTAATCCGGTCTTAATTCAGACTATCCGTGGATTAGGGTATAAATTCGAAGCGTAAGATGGCTTCATGACAACAAAGCGTCTGAAGACTTTTACTGCTCGTGATGCAGCACTTGCCATAGTTACACCTTCAGTTTTAGACCATAAATATTCACGCGGAACCCTTGGCGTAATTGCCGGTTCAGCGCAATATCCAGGAGCTGCAGTACTAACTACATCAGCTGCTTTAGCAACTGGAATCGGCATGGTTCGATTTCATAGCTCCTCCGGGTTAGCTCACCTAGTTCTTCATGCCTGCCCAGAAGTTGTGGTGCAACCTGGGCCTGTAACCGCTTGGCTAGCAGGTCCTGGAATATCGCAAGAGCGCTACAGCCATCTCTCTACCTGGCTGCGCCATCGTTGGTTTACCTTGATGAAACGGCAGAGCGTCCCAACAATTCTCGATGCTGGAGCACTTCAGTGGGCCGGGAAGTTAAATCAGCCAACCCTGATAACCCCTCATGCAGGTGAGTTAGCGCGCCTTTTGAAATCAAAAGATATTGCAGTTAGCGCTGAAGCAATTGAAGCAGATCCAGCTAAATGGGCTGTAAAGAGTTCAGAAGTACTTGGCGTCATTGTTCTACTAAAAGGCAGCCAAACCGTCGTTGCAGATGGCGAACGAGTAGTGACACTTCCAATTGCCACTCCCTGGCTGGCAACTGCAGGAAGTGGCGATGTACTAGCCGGAATTATTGGCGCACTCGTAACTACCAATTACATCGAAATTCTCAATCAACCAGAACGTCTGGCAGATATCGCAGCCGCCGGTGCCTTCATTCACAACCGAGCGGCCTTAGCCGCTTCTGCAGGTGGGCCAATCAGCGCTGCGCGAATTATCGAATTCATTCCTCAGGTTATTCAGAAGTTAATCGCTTAAAGCTAGACGGGAAAGTCTAGGGAAATCCCCGCTATTCCATTTTCGCCTAAAGCGATTTATTATTTTTGTATGGCAAAAACATTGGCCAATCCGGCAAGAGTTCTCCTAATTAATGATGATGCTTTTGAACTGGCGACGATATCTGCCTCACTTCGCTTACACAGCACCAATATCGTTGGCGAGGCGGCAAATATGCTGATTGCCGAGAATCTCTTTCGCTCCCTTGAGCCAGAGATTGTTCTCATAGACCTGCAATTCTCTGGCGAGGAGGCGATCGGTTTATTGCAGCGTTTCCGTAATGTAAATCCTGAGCTAGGTATAGTCATTTTGACCTCTTGTCCTGACCTTCGCCTCTTTGGGTTACTTGAGAAAAATATCCCTCGTGGCAGCAAGATAATATTGAAACGTTCCGTTGCAGACCTCTCAATTATCACCTTTGCGCTCTCTGAAAGTATCACTGCCGCCCGTGATGGTTCGGAGATGAATTGGATTAGCATTCACGCGGCAATCCATGCGCGCTCCTTCATCACAGTTCTCAACGATTTCACAGATGTTCAGATTGAAACTCTGCGATTGGTCGCACAGGGCTTAAGTAACTCTGAAATAGCTCGCGTCAGATATGTATCTGAAAAGTCGGTCGAGCAGATTATTGCGCGTATTGCAGCACATCTATCTATCTCACCCGATAGAAGTAGAAATCTCAGAGTTATCCTGGCGGGTGAGTACTTCAAATGGTTAGGTGCCCCTCGGCACTAACTCTCTTAACTCCTAGATAGGTTGGGGTAAAGTCTGCCTATGCCCTCACATCTAACGCTTCCTGATATTCGTAAGCGCTGGAATGAGGTCCTAGATTTAGTTGAAAGCCGTGATCGAATCGTTTGGATTGCCTACTTTGATGCTCGTCTAGAATCCTTTGAAAATGGTCGCCTAACTCTGGATTTTAGGGATGCCAATAAATTAGCTACCGGTCATGACTACCAAGAGGCTAGATTGCGCCATCGCTCACTATTGCAATCGGCAATTTACGACATCTTTGGTGAAAGTATGGTTGTTGTTGAAAAATGAGAAAGATCGCTCTCTACCTTCTCTCACTCACCTTAATCTTCGCCTTTACTCCAGCAGCATCTGCTAAAGACCTAACCACGGTAGGGCCAGGCGGCATGATTCATGGCGCGGATGTAAGTCGCTGGCAACATCCAAATGACAAGCCTATTAACTTTAAGAAGATGCATAAAGCAGGGCTGCGCTTTGTCATGATTAAAGCATCAGATACGCGCTATGACGCCGATCGGTTAGCACTTAAATATGTAACGATGGATCGTGATGCAGCACAGGCTGCCGGTATTTATACCGGTTTCTATCATTATGCACTTTTGCCAAATGTGAGCACACCAGATGCCATTACTCGTGATGCCAAAGGGCAAGCCCAGAAAGTTATTTGGAGGCTGAGCTCTTTAGGTGGATATAACGAGATGGATCTGCCGTACGCTCTAGATTTAGAGAACCGCTGTATCCAATGGAGTTCAACTGGCGCCTGTGTAAAGAATGCCACCAGAAGGGCGGCCACTTTATGGAGCAAGGTCTTCTTAAAAACTTTAAAGGAGAAGACCGGCAAGACCCCCTTTCTATACTCAAGTCCCTCATTTCTTGAGAGCGCTTTAAATCGTGATAAGGAACTCTCCTCCTATCCACTCTGGATCGCTCAGTACACAATAGATCCAGATCTTCCCGAATCGCGTCCCAATGTAAAGCCGGGCGGTTGTTTTGTTCATTCGTGGACCACCTCCGAATGCGCAGCTAACTGGACGCTATGGCAGTACACCTCATGTGGAATCGCTCCTAAATATGGAGTGCCTGGCCATCGCTTAGATTTAAATGTCTTCCGAGGAGGAAGTGAGAAGTTTTTAGCTCTCCTAACTGGCACATGGACTCCAGAGCCGGCAGATTTAATGCCACGGGGTGAAAGTTCAACAATCACCATCTCATCTTTCTCGGCATCTAATACCAATAAACGGGCAGTTATCAACGTCGAGGTAAAGCGTCCCAATGGTGCGCCGGTAGTTACTGGCACTGTGCGCTACTACTTCACTGCAGAGAATTTACAGACGCCAAATGTCACTCAAACTGTGGAACGGGAAAGTTCCGGACTCTGGAAGTTATCAATCGCAGGACTTCCAGCTGGTATCTGGCTTGGCGAAGTTGGCTTTGTAGATGAGACCGGTACGCATGAACAGGTGCGAACTCCACTAAATCTAGAGATTGCTCAAGGCCCACCTCTTGCCGTAAAGCCAGCTCCGAAGCCAACCAAGAAGCCTTCTTTTGATAGCTGTAAAAATCAGATTAAGAATTAACTACTTCACGAAGGGCTAGCTCTTCACCGGTTATTAGCTCAATAAATGCGGCCACTGACCTCTTCTGGTCGGCCGCGCTCCAATTAAGTACCGGTGCAATTATGGCAGCAACTGCAGATGCAATAGATGCGCCGCTATCGCCTGCCTCGAATGAGATACGCGTTCTGCGCAGCAAGACATCCTCAACAGATAGCGCTCCTTCATGGGATGCAGCATGGAGAATCTCCGCCTTCAAGTAAGGAAGATCTGGAGTTACTCGCTCTGCCAGCTCTGGGTTAAGCTGAATAATCTGCAGAATCTCCTCAATTAGTGAGCCATACCTATTTAGCAGATGGCTAATGGTCTCTTCAGATAGAGAGGCATCTTGTGCCAACTTTGTAATCTGCTGTTGCAAGGCGAAGAATCCATCTGCGCCGATTAGTGGCAACTTCTCGGTTACCGAATCATTTACCAGGCGTCGTAAATCTAAAACTGCCAAATCAACTGCATCCTTAGCCATTACGCGATATGTCGTGTACTTACCTCCAGCTAAGCTGACAAATCCAGGAGCTGGGCGATCTACAGTATGTTCACGAGAGAGCTTTGTGGTCGCTGATTTTGCATTATTTGCAACTAATGGGCGGAGTCCGGCAAAGACACCCAAGATATCGGCAGCTTGCAATTGTGGTTCTAGCACTCGATTCGCTTGATCGAGAATATATTGAATATCTTCAGGAGTTGCCATCGGATTGGCCCGATCTCCTTCATATGGAGTATCTGTTGTACCGACAATCCACTTATCACCCCAAGGAATTAAGAAGAGAACCGAGACAGGTGTCTTTAAGATAATTCCATCTTTGGAGTGGATAGCGTCGCCTGGCACAACAATATGAACACCCTTTGACATAGCAACTGAGTAGCCTGGAGTAATTCCAAATTTCTTATGTAACTCATCGCTCCAGACACCGGCGCACATAATTGTCGCCTTGGCCTTTATCTCTAAATTCTTCCCAGTTATTAGATCGGTAGCCTCTACTCCAATAACCTTCTTACCGTTTCGCAGTAAATTTTCGACACGGACACCGGTGGCCATAACGGCGCCGTGGCGGGCTGCGGTCCGTCCAATCATCATGGTGTGGCGCGCATCATCAACTTGCGCATCAAAGTAGCGAATAGCTCCAGTAATAATATCTTGACGCAGAGATGGTGAGATATTGGCAATTGTCTTGCCAGTTAAATGTTTATGCGATGGCAGAGAGCGCTTAAATCCGCGAAGTGCGTCATATAGCGCAAGACCTGCGCCAACATAGGTACGTTCTTTTACCTTTTCGGTTAGTGGATAGAGAAAGCTCACTGGCTTGACCAGGTGTGGGCATTGTGTGGAGACCATTAACTCTCGCTCGTGTAGCGCCTCACGAACTAATTTAAAATCGTACTGCTCTAGATAACGTAGCCCACCATGAATCAACTTACTAGAGCGGCTAGAGGTACCAGCGGCGTAATCTGCCGATTCAACGAGCGCTACTTTGAGCCCTCGGGTAACGGCATCTAGCGCTACGCCAACTCCATTTACGCCCCCGCCGATTACCAAGATATCGAACTCATCAGCAGCCAGCGTCGCAAGCGCGCTAGCGCGCTGTTGCGGATTGAGCTGCGAGGTAAACATTCTTTTAAAGATACCCAATTCTTTTTACTCTTAGTAGTCTTAACTATATGGCATACATTGGAAGTTTGGACCAGGGAACTAGTAGCACGCGCTTCATGATCTTTGATAGCGCAGGCAAAGTTGTAGGCCAACATCAATTAGAGCATCGCCAGATACTGCCCCAAGCAGGTTGGGTAGAGCACGATGCAGCAGAAATTTGGGAGCGGGCGCAAGAGGTAATTATTGGAGCTCTCAAGCAGGCCAATATTTTGGGGTCAGATTTAGCTGCCATCGGTATCACAAATCAGCGTGAAACTACCGTCGCCTGGGATGTGACAACAGGTAGGCCACTTCACAACGCCATAGTTTGGCAAGATACCCGGACGGCAGATTTTCTAGCCACCTTTGATAAAGATCTAAAGGAGCGTATTACCTTTAAAACTGGACTAGCTATCGCCCCTTACTTCTCTGGCAGCAAGATGAATTGGCTAATTCAAAACGCGCCAGATGTAAAGGCAGCTATTGCGGCTGGCACTGCGCGATTTGGGACTATCGATTCTTGGCTACTCTGGAATTTATCTGGTGGAGTACGCAATGGAGTTCATTTAACCGATGTTACAAATGCCAGCCGAACGCTATTGATGAATCTCGAGACCTTAGCTTGGGATAGTGAGTTACTTAAAGCTTTTGCAATTCCCGAAGAAGTTCTACCCGAGATTCGCTCCTCCTCCGAAATTTATGCGCTAACTGATCCCCATGGACCTTTAGGTAGCGCTGTTCCGATATCAGGAATTCTTGGCGATCAGCATGCTGCCATGGTGGGACAGGTATGTTTTGAGCGCGGTGAGTCAAAGACAACTTATGGCACAGGAAACTTTGCCCTTCTAAATACCGGAACTGAGATTGTCCGATCAAAGAATGGACTTCTCTCCACGGTCTGCTACAAATTTGGTGATCAGCCAGCTATGTATGCTCTAGAAGGTTCAGTTGCGGTAACCGGTTCAGCGATTCAATGGCTACGAGATCAATTAGGAATTATTACAAGCGCTGCTGAAACTGAAGGCCTTGCTTCATCTGTAAGAGATACAGCAGGGGTCTACTTTGTTCCAGCGTTCTCCGGACTCTTTGCGCCTTATTGGCGAAGTGATGCTAGAGGCGTGATTGTGGGATTAACCCGCGCTGCAACGAAGGCTCACTTAGCGCGTGCTGCCCTTGAAGCAATCTGTTATCAAACGCGTGATGTTATGGATGCCATGGTTGCCGATAGTGGCGTGCCTATGAAAGAGATGCGGGTAGATGGTGGAATAACTTCCAACTCACTCTGTATGCAGATGCAGGCTGACATCATGGGAATTGATATAACTCGACCGCTAATAACTGAAACTACTGCGCTAGGAGCGGCCTATGCCGCCGGTCTGGCAATTGGTTTCTGGAGGAGTACTGATGAGCTAACCAAACAGTGGCAACAATCTCGACGTTGGCACTCCACTTCAACAGAGGCAGAGCGGGCAAGTGGATATGCCGGTTGGAAGAAGGCGATCGAGCGCACTCTTAACTGGGCATAATTCAAGAGATAGATATCCCCAAATGAAGTTAGCCTAGATATAGATATCAGGCGATAGGGTTAGCGCACTATGGATGAGATTGTTGAACTTTCTGCTGGTGTAGTGCGCACAAGTCGCACGATGAATGATGGTCGCACTATTCGTTACTACGATACCGCTGGCCAATCCCGCACCGTTAAGGATTCCCGTCCCGCCGAAGAGCAACCCGGTATCGGAGAGCTACGCCTTGACCCACTAGTAAATGAATGGGTCGCTATGGCTGCCCATCGCCAAGGCAGAATCTTTCTTCCTCCAAAAGAGCTATGTCCACTCTGTCCGACAACTGGTGAACTCCTTACCGAGATACCAGAGAGTGATTTTGAGGTAGTTGTATTTGATAATCGCTCCCCCTCTTTGCGTCCACCAGATGGCGACTTTGCCTTACCTGATCTAGTTGGATCAGATACCGATGAAGGAGTAGCAGCTGGCAAATGTGAAGTTATCTGCTTCACCGCAGATCATGGCGGCGCATTTAAATCTTTATCACCACAACGAGTTCGCACCTTACTAGAAGCCTGGATAGATCGAACTCGCGAGATTTCAGAGCTCCCTTATATTGCACATGTAGCGCCCTTTGAGAATCGTGGTGAAGAGATTGGTGTAACTCTGGCCCATCCACATGGACAGATTTATGCCTACTCATATCTACCACCACGCGTTTCCAAGATGTTAGAGGTGGCTCGCGCGCACCATGCCAAAACCGGACGAGTACTCTTTGATGACGTTGTTGCACGTGAACTTCGTGATGAAGTGCGTATCATCGCCCGCAACGAACATTGGTTGGCTTACACGCCATATGCCTCCCGCTACCCCTTTGAAATTCATATCGCTCCCTTGCAACCAGTTGCAGATTTAACCGAGCTGGCACCTGCAGCACGTGATTCATTCCCAGCCATCGCAATTGAGGTTATGCAGCGATTAGATGGGGTATTCGGAATTGATATGGCATATATCGCCGCTTGGCATCAGGCACCTGTGCGCATCGGCCGCGATTTGCTACGACTTCATTGGCAAATCACCAGCGTTCGCCGTGCGCCTGGAAAGTTAAAGTATTTAGCAGGGTCTGAATCTGCCATGGGCGCCTTCATTATGGATATGAAGCCCGAACAATCTGCACAGCAATTAAAAGATGTAAAGCTCTAAACTTATGAGTCCAATGATTCGTGGCTTTGAATCTCTCTACGGCCGAAAGCCAGATGTAATTGGTGAAGCTCCCGGAAGAGTTAATTTAATTGGTGAACATATTGATTACAGCGAAGGTTTTGTCCTACCCTTCGCTATCGCCGACCGAACCTTTGCAGCTATCGGAAGACGTAGCGATGGCTTGGTGCGCATCGCCTCCAACCAACGGCGTGGCAAGATCTTCTCTATCGATATCTCAGATGTTAAACCTGGCAGCAAGGGTGATTGGGAGAGATATGTTCTAGGAGTTATCTGGAGCATGGAGATTGATTCCGGCCTCGATATCTTGATTGATGGTCATGTGCCTGCCGGAGCTGGTCTCTCATCATCTGCTGCTCTCGAATGTGCAGTAGCCACAGCCCTAAATCTCCTCTTTGAGAAGAAATTTTCACTACCGGAGCTAGCCCGAATAGCACAGAGAGCCGAAAATGATTATGTTGGCGTGCCCTGTGGAATTATGGATCAATCAATTTCACTGATGGCACAAGCTGGATCAGCACTTTTATTAGATTGTCGCGATCTAAGTACTGAACAGATTCCCTTTAACGTCGCTGAAGCCGGGCTAGAACTCTTGATAATTGATACACAAGCGCACCATGCCTTAATTGATGGCGGATATGCCGAGCGTCGCGCCTCTTGCGAATCCGTCGTAGCCAAACTAGGAATTCCATCGCTGCGCCACCTCTCTCTTGAAGAACTTAACGCTAAGCGCGAACTGTTGAGCGAAAGTGAATTTCTTCGCGCCCGCCATGCTGTTACTGAGATTGCCCGAGTGCATGAAGCAGTTGTGGCCTTACGTAATTCAGACTTTATGGCTTTAGGAAAACTAATTAGCCAATCTCATGAATCACTTCGCGATGATTACACCGTCTCTTGCCCAGAGTTGGATCTGGCAGTTAGCGCCGCACTAGGAGCCGGCTCCATTGGCGCACGCATGGTCGGTGGCGGATTCGGTGGCAGCGCAATCGCACTTTTAAAGGTAGCTGACATCGAGGGCGCCAAGAAGGCAGTCGAGAACGCCTTTGCATCAGCAACTTTTAAGCGCCCACGCTTCTTTACATCCCTACCCAGCGCCGGTGCAACCGCCCGATTAATTTCCTGAGGAATTAATCTAGAGTAATTTCTCTAGAGCAGTTGTTCCATTACTGGCTACAGTGAAGGTGCTGAACCTAAAGTAACTCTAAAGGTACGGCTGCCCCCTGTTGGAAGGTCAGCGACTACAGATACCGTCGCCCCAGGAATGAAGGAGCGGATACGCACAATTGCAGAATCTGCATTGGCAATCTTTATACCTTCGATACTGCGAATAATCGCACCGATTGGAATACCCGCTCTTTCAGCTCCTTCATTAGGGCTCAAGCGCAAAATTCTGGCACCACCTGCTGTGTAGGAGTTATCGAAGAAGACTCCGAGCACTGGGCGCGTAGATTTTCCAGTTGCAATAATCTCATCTATAACACGCTTTGCCTCATTAATTGGAATAGCAAAACCTAATCCGATGCTGCCGCTAGCTCCACCGGATGAAAGGGTGGCAATGGCTGAGTTAACACCAACAATTCTTCCTTGTGCATCAATTAGCGCACCACCTGAATTACCGGGATTAATAGCTGCATCTGTCTGAATAGCATTTACATAAGATTGTGCATCTAGATTTCCAGCAGATACTGGTCGGTTAAGCGCTGAGATGATTCCGCTAGTAACTGTACTTGCCAAACCAAGGGGTGAGCCAACGGCGAGAACTGGATCGCCTACGCTTACTTTGGAAGAATCACCTAAAACAAGTTCTGGAAGATTACTCTTTTGAATTTGCAATACTGCAATGTCATACCCTGGATCGCGCCCCAAGATGCGCGCAGTAAATTGATCGCCATTTGTGAGCTCAACTCTGATTGTTCCAGAATTAACTGCCGAGTTAATCACATGGTTATTGGTAACGATAAAAGATGAAGTTGAATTTGATCGATAGACCCAACCAGAGCCAGAACCAGAACCTGAATTAGTTACAACAGAGATTGATACGACGGAAGGAGTTACAAGAGAAGAGATCGCTTTGGTATTCATGCCGTTGCCGCCGATTTCAACCAAGGTACGGCTAGAAGCACAGGTGCCATTGGGTGAAAGGAAAATCGCTTGAGTGCGTTTATCAACGCAGGCTTTGATGCCACCGGTTTGTGAGGTATTGGATGCTGTTGCGATAGAGCCAGCAATAACAGCGCCAGATAGAAAGGCTGCAACAATTGCCGTTGAGTGAGATTTGGTAATCTTCATAACCCTCATTATTACAGTCTTTCCTTACATTCTCCTGTGTACATTGCCCACATTCTCCTGTGTGAACGAGAATTGCCGTTAAGAGCCAGCTGGCTCCCTGACTTGGATTCGAACCAAGAACCTGTCGATTAACAGTCGACTGCTCTGCCGTTGAGCTATCAGGGAATGTAAGAGGTCAAACTCTACCGCACCTAGATTTACCTGCCAAAATGGCTTCGATAAGGGCTATTAAAGCGAACTTATCGAGAGCTCGTGCAACCCGCGCTTCTGGGTCTCTAGGGCGACCAACTCTGCAAAAGATGCGTTGTATTGGGCTTCATTCTCTACCGGATTTAATCTTTGTAAACTTGATTTTAAATCTGCAATCTTGCGACTGACCAATACTTCGCGCAGCCGAGCAATGATGCTAGAAACATATCTTTCAGATACCGCACCATCGGTGCGAACGGGTTCAACTGATAGCTCAGTAAACAATTGGCGCATCCGTTCATCGCTAACGCTTTCGAGCAGAACTGGCTCCACGCCAAAAGAGTCAATTACGCGACGTAGCTCACGGTAGGCCGGATGAGTAAAGGCGCCCTCTTCAATTATCTTCCAATCGATAGCTAGCGCTGGCATCTGTAACTTTGCCTTAAGTACTTCTCGCTCCAGCATCAAAGTTGGTTCATTTGGATTGGGGCGCCAAGCTCTATCTGTCTCTGCGCTATCAGCTGCTTCATCTGCAGGAGCTACTTCGGAAACTCTTTGAGAGACTTTCTTTAGAGCCGTATTAACCGCCCCCGTGACAACCTCAACTTCTGTGCCAAGCCAGCCTGAGAGTAACTTTATATATTCTGGGCGAAGTGATTTATCGCGAATTGCGGCAACAAGTGGAGCTGCAGTGTTCAGCGCATTAACGCGACCTTCTGCCGTCTCTAAATTATGTTTCTTCAGCTCTGTTCTGATCGCAAATTCAAAGAGAGGAACTCGCTTAGCAATTAAATCGCGGAGCGCTAAATCCCCCTTCTCTTGTCGTAGATCGGAGGGATCTAAGCCATCTGGTTCAACAGCAACAAAGGTCTGAGTTACAAACTTCTGATCATCGCCAAAGGCCTTCATTGCAGCTTTCTGGCCAGCAGCATCTCCATCAAAGGTAAAGATAACTTCACCACGGAAGGTGTCGGCATCCATTAAAAGGCGGCGAATAATTCGAATATGGTCATCACCAAAGGCGGTACCGCAGGTGGCAACCGCCGTTGTGATTCCCGCTAGATGGCAGGCCATAACATCGGTATACCCCTCAACAACTACTACCTGGCGATTCTTGGCGATATCTTTCTTAGCCATATCTAACCCATAAAGCACTTGAGATTTTTTATAGATCGGCGTCTCTGAGGTATTTAAATACTTAGGCCCTTGGTCTTCTTCATCACTTGCCAATTTGCGTGCCCCGAAACCTACAATCTCACCCGAAATATCTTTAATCGGCCACATGATGCGATTGCGGAATTTATCAATTGGGCCACGATCTCCCATCTTGGAAAGTCCCGCCTCTTCCAACTCTTCAATGGTGTACCCAGCTGCACGTAGATGTTTCGTCAATAAATCCCATCCATTAGGGGCGTATCCAACTCCAAAGTTGTCGCAAGCTGACTTATCAAAGCCACGCTTAGTAAGAAGATCGCGCGCATGAGCGGCATCCGGTGAGGTATTTAAAAGCTCTCGATAAAACTTTGCCGCCTCTAGATGAGCTGAATATAGGCGAGAGCGTTTTGAAGTTGGTTGTTGTGGTCCACCTTCTTCATATCGCAGGGTGTAACCAATCTGGGAGGCGAGCCGCTCGATAGTTTCAGTGAAACTTAAATGTTCTGTCTTCATCATAAAATCAATAACATCACCACCAACGCCACATCCAAAGCAGTGGTAGTAATTCTTAGATGGAGTTACATGAAAAGAGGGCGATTTCTCATCATGGAATGGGCAAAGACCCTTCTTTTGGCCGCCACCAGCGCTCTTTAGGGCAACACCTGCGGCGGTAACAACTTCATCAATATGGGCGTGCTCGCGCACATAGACGATGTCATCTGCCTTAATCCGTCCGCTCATGTTCCTACCTTAGCGACGCTTTGAAAGGTAAGCATGTAGTGCGTAAGCCCCTGGGTCGGTCAGGCTAGCGATCTGGTCTATTACAACGCGCAGGCGCTCTTCATCATTTGCCGCGACCTTCCAATCATCTTCAAAGATGGGGTCTAGCTCAGCGGGCGCTGCGGCATAGAGCATCTCGACTAGTTCATGAATCAAAGTCTGTTGCTTGGCATAACGTGCTTGCGAGGCCGCTGCACTGATTAGATAGAAACCTGCAATAGCTTTTAGGAAGTCAACCTCCACTTGCTGTTCTCTTGGAATTTCCAGATTGGCGTTATAGCGAGTCAGTGGGCCATCGCCATAGGTTTGACGAGTAGCTACTTCGGCTGAAAGAACAAAGCGTCCGATTAACTGTGAAGTTGAATCCTTGAGTCTGGCTAGAGAGCGGTGGCTGCGATCGAAATTCTTAGGCCAGCAAGATAACTTTTGTAAGCGCGATAAGGCAGCTTCAGCTTCTTGAGCGGTGGCATCACTTCCATAACTACTCATCATCTCTGCATGCAAGCCAGGTAGATCGGCCTCAAAGGTAGATACCGAGATTTGACCAGCAAAGATGGCATCCTCTAAATCATGTACTGAATATGCGCAATCATCTGACCAATCCATAATCTGCGCTTCAATACATTGTCTGCCATCTGGGGCGCCCGCTCGTACCCAAGTGAAAATATCTAAATCATCATCGTAGACACCAAACTTACGAGCATTAACATCGCGCGCCCACGGATATTTAGTTGCTGCATCAAGAGATGCGCGCGTTAAATTTAAACCAACGCTCTTACCCTTTTCATCAACTGTCTTAGCTTCAATGCGCGTGAGTAATCTAAATGATTGCGCATTTCCCTCAAATCCCCCACAAGATTTGGCAACAGCAGCTAGCGCCTCTTCGCCATTGTGACCAAATGGTGGATGCCCTAGATCATGTGAAAGACAGGCAGTCTCCAGTAAATCTGGATCAGCTCCTAGCGATTCACCTAATTCGCGCCCAATCTGTGCACACTCCAAAGAATGTGAAAGCCTGGTTCTTTGAAAATCATTCTCCCAAGGGACGGCAACTTGCGTCTTTGCCGCTAAACGGCGGAGGGAGGCGGAGTGGATAACCCGCGCGCGATCGCGGACAAACTCTGTACGCCCCGGACGCTTTGCCGGTTCATCTAAGAAGCGCTCTTGATCTTCTAGGCTATAGCCCGCAACGCTTTCAGTCATGGCCCTACCTTACAAGTCTGGAGCCAAGTGTGATTGCACCATTATCTAAATGATCTGAGATGTGAATACCACGGCGCCCTAAAGTGATGTAAGAGAGATAGGCACCTGCCTCGCGAATTAGGTAGCGTGAGCGAGAGCTACTTAATTTATTTGGACCACTTTGGACAGGTGAACAGGTGGCGCTAATCTCTAAATCTTTTGCCATAGTGATGCTGCGTCGGCAGTGGTATGGATCTGTAGCAACAATTACCGAAGATAGGTTGCGACTTTGTAGCTCTTTAACATAGGCCTGCGTCTGTCGTCGGGTATCGCGTCCAGTTGCTAACGCCACAACTGCAGATTTTGGTAGACCATTTCGGGTTAACCAATATCGTCCTGCAGCAGCTTCAGTTGTGCGATCCCCTGGAGCGCCCGCGCCAACAGTAATGATTAGCGGTGCCGCGCCATCGCGATAGAGACGTTTAGCTTCTTGCAGACGAGCTAGCAATACCTCGCCCGGTTTTCCATTTAACTGTGCAGCCCCAGGAATCACAATCGCGGCAGCGCTTAAATTTTCTTCTGGATAGTTAGCGGCTTTCCAGGTAGCAAAGAGTGCATAGCCTGGAATGATAATTATGAGAGCTAGTAGAAATGAGATAGCTCTGCGAATTAATTTAAACA
The DNA here is from genome assembly GCA_964463845.1 of uncultured Candidatus Planktophila sp. Classification (GTDB taxonomy): domain Bacteria; phylum Actinomycetota; class Actinomycetes; order Nanopelagicales; family Nanopelagicaceae; genus Planktophila. The sequence continues at coordinate 37,963 of CAYXDT010000007.1, forward strand.
TTAACCACCCGAGAACATATCTTCAGCATCTAAATGAATTAACTCATCTGGATCATTGAGCCAACCATCGGGAAGGGTGGGTGGGCGACCGCTACTGGTGCGACCGCGAGGTTTTTCAGCAACATCAACCGGATATGGCTGATCATCTAATTGATCAAGGAGGCGCCTAAACTCTCCCAATGAACCAATCATGCCGAATTGGCGACGCAGCTCTGATGGCACACGGAAGCCTTTGAGATACCAGGCCATATGTTTACGTAAATCACGGCAGCCACGATCCTCCGATTCAAAGTATTCAACGATTAACTCGCCATGCCGGTACATGACTTCGCGCACCTGATGCAGGGTAGGGAGAACTTTCTTCTGCCCTCCATTAAATGTCTCAACTAAATCTGCAAATAACCAAGGTCGGCCAAGACAGCCACGTCCAACCACAACTCCAGCGCAACCAGTTTGAGCCACCATGGCGGCACCATCGCTACCTGACCAGATATCACCATTTCCAAGTACTGGAACACCAGTTGGTTTTAGATGTTCGACCAAATTCTTAATGGCCGACCAATCAGCTTTTCCTTCATACATCTGCTGCGCAGTGCGCGCATGAAGGGCTACCCAGGCCACTCCTAAATCTGCGGCAGATTTAGCCGCTTCCAAATATGTATGGTGGTCTGTATCAATTCCAATTCGCATCTTTACCGTGACAGGAATTCCATAGGGCTTAGCGTTATCAACTGCCGCCTTTACGATTTCACGAAATAGGTTGCGCTTAAAGGGCAGCGCTGCGCCGCCACCTTTGCGAGTAACTTTTGGTACGGGGCAGCCGAAGTTCATATCGATATGGTCAGCTAAATTCTCTCGCCCGATCATCTTCACCGCTTCTGCCATGTGGTGTGGATCAACGCTATACAACTGCACCGAACGCGGCCATTCACCAGCACCTGGTTCAATCATGCGTAGCGTTTCAGGGATGCGTTCTAAAAGTGCGCGGGCGGTAACCATCTCAGAGACAAAGAGACCCGCGCCCTGTTCACGACAGAGCATGCGAAATGGGGCGTTGGTTATTCCAGCCATTGGTGCCAGAACTACCGGTGGATCAATTAAATGAACTCCATCTTTGAGCGGGAGTGGCAGCGGCGCTAGCAGCCGAGTAGACGTGGCGCTAACCATGCCTCTACCTGATCAATAGCGATGCGCTCTTGCGCCATCGTGTCACGATCACGAATTGTCACTGCATGATCTTCTAGCGATTCAAAGTCAATGGTTATGCAATAAGGAGTTCCGATTTCATCTTGGCGGCGGTAGCGGCGACCAATCGCACCAGAATCATCAAAATCTATATTCCAATTCTTACGCAATTGAGCTGCCAAATCGCGCGCCTTTGGTGAGAGATCTGCATTGCGAGAAAGTGGCAGAACGGCAGCCTTTACCGGCGCCAGGCGATGGTCTAGCTTCATAACAGCGCGCTTCTCCATCTCGCCTTTCGCATTTGGCGCTTCATCTTCGGTATATGCATCCATCATAAATGTCAGCGTGCAACGATCAACGCCTGCTGCAGGTTCTATGACATACGGAGTCCAACGTTCGTTCTTCTCTTGATCAAAGTAAGAAAGATCTTTGCCAGAAGCCGCAGAGTGGGCCTTAAGGTCAAAGTCGGTGCGATTAGCGATACCTTCCAGCTCGCCCCATTCGGTTCCGGCGAATTCAAATTTATACTCAATATCGGCAGTTCGCTTTGAATAATGCGAAAGCTTCTCTTTCGGATGATCATAGATGCGGAGGCGATCTGGATTGATACCCAAATCGATATACCAAGCCAGGCGCGTGTCAATCCAGTATTGATGCCACTCTTCATCAGTGCCAGGCACTACAAAGAACTCCATCTCCATTTGCTCAAATTCACGAGTACGGAAGATAAAGTTTCCTGGCGTAATTTCATTACGGAATGATTTTCCGATTTGGCCGATACCAAATGGTGGTTTTTTACGTGAAGTAGTCAGTACCTGATCAAAGTTGATAAAGATTCCCTGCGCAGTTTCTGGACGAAGATAGGCCAGCCCTGACTCATCTTCAACTGGTCCAAGGAATGTCTTCAGCAGACCGGAGAATTGTTTTGGCGTTGTGAACTGCCCCTTATTTCCGCAAGCCGGGCAGTTCATATCTGTCAGGCTGGCCAACTTCTTGCCATGCTTTGCTTCATAAGCTTCTTCTAGGTGGTCTGCGCGATAGCGCTTGTTACAAGAGGTGCACTCCGTCAACGGATCGCTAAATGTTGCAACGTGTCCGGATGCTTCCCAGACTTCACGCGCCAAAATTACAGATGAGTCGATTCCGACAATATCTTCCCGGCCCATAACCATGGACTTCCACCACTGGCGCTTTACATTGTTCTTAAGTTCAACTCCGAGGGGACCGTAATCCCAAGAAGCGCGCAGGCCTCCATAAATTTCAGAGGAGGGAAATACAAATCCACGACGCTTTGATAGTGAAACGATATTTTCTAAACGGTCTACGGCCATTACTTTGCTCCATCCGGCTGGCTGTCGGCGAAGAGCAACGGGCGTTGCTCACGAAGGATAAGTTTACTCGTACGCGCTAATTACTCGTACGCCCCGGGCTCATCGATCGCGCGCGCAAGAACTGGAATCGCTTCTAACTTTGCTCGCGTTGAACTTAAAGCTCTTCGATATGAGCCAACGTTCTCCCATTCGGTAGTAAGAACCCAGAGAGTTGGCTCGTCCAGGTTCTGGCCCACATAGCCTGACTTAAACCCAGCCGCTTCAGAGAGAACCTGCCTAACCCTTTCCAGCTCAAGGCGAAAATCCCCTCCCTCTTTGAGGGGCAGTTCAAAGCGGGCGATTGCGATCATGTGGAGCAGCGTAGGCGGTCACCGATGGTAATGAAAATCATTTTCATTTGTGCTATCTTCGCCTCCATGAATACAGCCATAGTCCTCGCAGCCGTCACCGCACTAGCCACAACTGCAGGTGGATTCCTCGCCATTAAGGCAAAGGATCGACTTCATTTAGTTCTTGGCCTCTCTGCCGGCCTACTTCTTGGATTGGTTGCCTTCGATCTTCTGCCGGAAGTTTTTAAGCTCGGCTCTGGTGAGTTATTCGGTGCACCAACGGTCTCTGTCGCACTCATCGCAGGATTCCTTCTGCTTCACTTCTATGAACAGCTATTTGGTTCGCATGAACCTGCAGATTCAGAGTATGGAGATGACCATAAGCACTCTTCAAATGTCGCCGGCTCCCTTGGCGCTCTTGCTATGGGTGGACATGTATTTCTTGATGGTCTAGCACTTGGTGTGGCTTTTAAGGTCAGCTCCGAATTAGGTATTGCTGTCTTTATCGCACTATTAGTTCACGCCTTTAGCGATGGATTGAATACAGTTACATTTTTAATAAAGAGTGGCAAGTGGGGAAAGAAAGGCATCTGGTTACTTGGTGTAGATGCAATCGCTCGAGTAAGCGGTGCAGCGCTTGGAGCAAGTCTGGTCCTTGGAGATAACTTAATTGCCATCTATTTGGCCGTCTTCTCTGGAATTGTCATCTACCTAGCGACTTCCCATATTCTGCCGGAAGCTCATTCTCGCCATTCATCTCGCCTGACTATCTTGGCAACAATACTTGGCGTACTCGTCATGTGGGGGCTAGTTAGCTACCTTCACAGCGGTGGAGTTCATAACCATGGCACTGGTACTGAGATACATGAAGAGCACACGGATGAAGAGCACAGTGAAGATGACGGCCATGGCCATAAAGACGATCATGGCCATAAAGACGATCATGGTCATAAAGATGGGCACTCTGATGAGGAAGCTCATACCGATTAATGTCTCGCTCTAATCCGCGTGTTCTAAGCACTCTAGAGCGGGCCGGTGGTTTCGCCAGCGCGCAAGAGGTCTACCGCCTCATGCAACGCGAGGGTGAAAGCATTGGGCTTACTACCGTGTATCGCGCTCTACAGAGTCTGGTTAACGACAAGATTGTTGATGTGCTGCGCCGTGACGATGGTGAGGCCATCTATCGATTGTGCGGCGAGGCTCACCATCATCACTTAGTTTGCAAGGGGTGTGGTGAAACTGTTGAGATTGAAGGTGGAGCAATTGAAAAATGGGCCAAAGTCATGGCTGAGGAGCACGGTTTTCGAGAGGTCGGTCATACGGCAGAAATCTTTGGTCTATGTAGCAAGTGTTAAGGCTGGCACACTAACCTCATGACCGCTTGGAGAACTATCAGCGCCGTTATTGGTATCGCCTTCGTTGTGATTTATGCCGGTGGTTCAAACTATTGGAACCGCCAAGATGGCTGGTATCAATCACTTAACCAACCTTCATGGCAACCACCTGGCTTCATCTTTGGACTGATCTGGCCCTACAACTTCATCGTCATTGGAATTGCGCTCTGGGTTATTGCTAGCAAGGCATCCCCTGCCCTTGTTGCAACCGCACTCGGCCTATTCGCCGTTAGCGTCATCGCTGCGCTGCGCTGGTCATACCTGTTTTATGAAGTCCATGACCTAAGAGGTGCGACTCTCTCGCTCTTCACAACAGCAATTCTTACAATTCCGTTACTGGCAATTACATTCTCGCAATCGATCAAGGTTGGAATCGCGCTCATCCCCTACCAAATCTGGATCTTCACGGCCGCTGCTCTGAACGCAAGCTACGTCAAGCTCAATTAAGCCTTACCAAACCTGCGATCGCGCCCCGAATACTCTTCAATCGCTTTCCAAAGCAGCGCTGGCGTCATATCCGGCCAAAGAACATCCATAAAGACAAGTTCAGCATAGGAAGATTGCCAAGGTAGAAAATTACTGGTGCGCTGTTCGCCAGAGGAGCGCAAGAACATATCTACATCGCGCATTTTAGGCGAATACAAATACTTCTCTAACGTCTTTTCAGTTATTGAGTCAACTTTAACTTTACCGCGCTTAACATCGCGAGCCAGCTCAGTAGCAGCATCAACAATCTCGGCTCGACCACCATAGTTCACACACATATTTAAGGTGAGCTTCTTATTCTTCTTAGTTAACTCTTCTGCCTCTTCTAGCTCAGCAATAACTGACTTCCAAAGCCTTTGTGGTCTACCTAGCCATTGAATTTTTACGCCCATCTCGTTAAGGCAATCGCGGCGGCGGCGTAACATTTCGCGGCTGTAGCCCATTAAAAACTTAACCTCTTCTGGGCTACGTTTCCAATTCTCAGTTGAGAAGGCGTAGGCGCTTACCTCTTTGACACCAAATTCAATAGCTGCTTCGACGATATCGAAGAGCACCTTCTCACCTGCTTCATGGCCGGCGGTCCGTGCTAATCCACGTTCCTTCGCCCAACGCCCATTGCCATCCATAACAATGGCGATATGTTGCGGAATCTCAATCTGTTTAGCCATAACTACTCTCTATTAAGCCCTTTCAACCATGGGCAGACTGCGCAACCCTCGTTCCAGGTGCCATTGTAGATAAGCGGTAACTAAACCACTAGCCTCACGGCGATATCGCAGCTCGCATTTTTCAGCCGTCTCCCAATCACCTGCCAGTAGCGCTTGCATGAGGGTGAGCGCTTCAGCTGATGCAGTTGCAGATGCTGATGGTCGACAATCCATACAGACTGAGCCGCCACCAACAAGAGAGAAATATCGATGTGGCCCCGGTTTTTCACATCTTGAACAGGTTGTCATAGATGGTTCATAGCCACCGATTGATAGTGAGCGAAGTAGAAACGCATCAAGGATCAAACTTGAGTCGTAACGATTTTCAGCTAAGGCGCGCATGCCGCCAACTACTAATTGAAACTCTTGTGGAGCCGGCTCTTGCTCTTGTTGCGTAAATCGCTCTGCCGTTTCAAGAATGGCATGGGCGATTGTCCACCGTTGATAATCATCGGTGAGCGCTTCACCATAATTCATAATCGCTTCAACCTGGGTAATCGTGTCAAAAGTTTTACCGGCGTGCATCTGGATATCAACGTGGCTACCTGGTTCCAGACGAGCCCCAAATTTTGACATCGTGCGGCGCACGCCCTTTGCAACCCCGCGAATTCGCCCATGTTCTTTGGTAAGTAAGGTGATGATTCGATCTGCTTCGCCAAGCTTCTGGGTACGCAAAATGATGGCTTCATCCCGATAGAGCGAGGAACGAGGCGCAGACATACTGCGTACGCTAGTTAGCGAATGGCGCGATTGATTGCAGACACGACGGCCTTAAGAGAGGCAGTCGTTGTATTTGGGTCGATTCCGACTCCCCAGAAGACATCTCCTGCAATCGCACACTCAAGGTATGCGGCAGCGGTTGCATCTCCACCAGATGAGAGCGCATGCTCGTGAAAATCTAGCACCCGAACATCTACGCCATAACTCTGCAAAATATTACAGAAGGCAGCGATTGGACCATTCCCAGTACCTGATAGCTCTACCGCTTCTCCTCGGTCAGTTAGCGTCACAGATAGCTGGACATCTTCACCCATGACTGAGTTCTGTGAGGCTCCCTTGAGACGGAATCTGCCCCATTGCACCAACTCTTTCTGAGCTGATTCTGTCGGTAGGTACTCATCTTGAAAGATTTTCCAAAGCGCTTCAGGTGTGATTTCGCCACCTTCGCTATCTGTCTTAGTCTGCACAATCTTGGAAAATTCAATTTGATGGCGACGCGGTAGATCAAGGTGGTACTCATTCTTCATTAGGTAGGCAACGCCACCTTTGCCAGATTGCGAATTAACGCGAATAACCGCTTCGTAAGTTCTGCCGATATCTTTTGGATCAATTGGTAGATATGGCACAGCCCAGGTGTGATCATCGACATCTTTTCCAGCTGCCTTGGCATCACGTTCTAAATGTTCGAAGCCCTTTTTAATGGCATCTTGGTGCGAACCCGAAAAGGCGGTGAAAACTAGATCTCCACCATAGGGATGTCGCTCTGGCACACGTAATTGATTGCCATATTCCACGGTGCGACGAATCTCATCGATATCGCTGAAATCAATATGTGGATCAATTCCATGTGAGACCAAGTTCATTCCCAATGTAACTAAGCAGACATTTCCAGTGCGCTCGCCATTACCAAAGAGTGTGCCTTCTATGCGATCGGCACCAGCTAGGTAACCAAGTTCAGCAGCCGCTACACCTGTTCCGCGATCGTTATGTGGGTGAAGTGAGACAATTACGCTCTCCCGATTTTTAAGGTTACGACACATCCACTCAATGGAATCGGCGTAAACATTTGGAGTAGCCATCTCAACAGTTGCCGGCAAATTCATGATGGTCTTCCATTGTGGGGTCGGCTTCCAAATATCATTTACCGCATTGCAGACTTCCACTGCAAACTCTAATTCAGTGCCGGTATAAGACTCTGGTGAGTATTCAAAAGAAATCTTGGTCTCAGGAACAGTTGCCATTAAATCTAGACACAGCTGCGCTCCATCGGTAGCAATCTTCTTGATTCCATCCTTATCTAGACCAAAGACCACCCGACGTTGCAGAGTTGAGGTGGAGTTATAGAGATGGATAATTGCCTGCTTAGCGCCCTTGACTGACTCGTAGGTACGTCTAATGAGCGGCTCGCGCGCTTGGGTCAGAACCTGAATTACTACATCATCTGGAATCAAATCTTCATCGATAATCTTACGTACGAAGTCAAAGTCAGTTTGTGATGCTGATGGGAATCCCACCTCAATCTCTTTGTAGCCCATCGCCACAAGTAGCTTAAACATAGCTAACTTGCGTGGGGTATCCATCGGATCAATTAGCGCCTGGTTGCCATCTCGTAGATCAACCGAACACCACTGTGGTGTCTTGGTGATCTTCTTATTGGGCCAGGTGCGATCTGCTAATTCAACGGGGATAAATGGTGAGTAACGATGCACTGGCATCGGCGAAGGCTTCTGTTGCGGGAAGTTCATTTAAATTCTCCTAGAGTCTTTGGTTGGCCGAGAGTGTTAACCGGCAACACCAAACCCCGCAGCGAGGAGACCGGTCTATTAGGCCTCGCTACGGCGGATTAGGAGGAGTCCGCGGAGCTTCATAAGGGTTACAGGATAGCCCGACCGTGCTTACCTAATCAAGGTGGCTTATTGAGGCGGAATCAAGGTACCAGCAAAGATCTGCCAGGCCAGAGCTGATTTTGCGACGAGTGAGAGGGTTATATAGGTCTTCTCGCCTCGTAAGTAATCAGACCACTTGCCCACCTTCTTATATTGCAGATACTGCACAACTGCAAAGGTATTAAAGAGGATAAAGATGGAGAGCACGATTCCATAAACAAAGGCGGGCGCTTTGGTATCTCCTGGGCCGCCGATAGCCAGGATGTAGAAGAGCAGCCCAATCCAAGGGACTGCGCCCGTGATGCAGCCGAAGATAAATGGCAACCAACCACCATTACCTGGTTGCTCATACTTCTCTTGCAACCAACCAAAGAGAATCATGGAGGCGTTGACACCAAAGAGCGCAATCAGCGCAACGACATCAGAGACGCCGGTAATAAGTGCGATCAAAACAATCATTACTGATGAGCTAAGTGAGTACTCGACCCAGCGGAAGTAATTTCTTTGCGCAGCAAGACCTGCGCTATAGCGGCCAAAGAATTGTGGGCTAGCGACTAAGAAGTGGAAGAAGGCAGATAGTCCCAAGAAGATGGCAACGGTGAGGCCGATGGGAGCTTCGAGCAAGGTAATTGGTTCAGCAAAGACGCTTCCTGGAGGACCTGCCATATAGCGCGCGGCAATCGGCAGGGTGAAGTCGGTGGCCAGGACCAAGACAACTACCATCTGAACAAAATGGAGGGCGCCGGCAACTAGGTTGTAGTTACGAATCTTCTTTACATTTATCTCTTTAGCCATAGCTAAAGGTTACTGGCGCCTCTTGGAAAATTTGCGCTACAAGACGGGTAAATATCGATCTAATTCGTAGGCACTGACCTGACGACGATAGTCCTGCCACTCAGCCCGCTTATTGCGCAGGAAGTACTCGAAGACATGTTCGCCCAAGGTTTCGCGAACTAACTCACTCTTCTCCATTACCAAGATGGCCTCCTCCAGATTTGAAGGTAGGAGCGCCTTATCCGAAGATGGCTCCAAGATGTACTTGCTTTCAATGCCTTTGAGGCCAGCCGCCAACATCACTGCATATGCCAGATAAGGGTTGCATGCTGCATCCGGTGAGCGCAGTTCGATCCGCGTGGAATTCTCTTTATTTGGCTTGTACATCGGGATGCGAACTAGCGCGCCCCGATCATTGTGGCCCCAGTTGATAATGGAAGGTGCTTCCCCTCCGCCTTGTAAACGCTTATAGGAATTTACCCATTGATTTGTGATCGCAGTAATTTCCGCGGCATGTTTTAGGATGCCAGCGATAAATTGCCGACCTGTTGTAGAGAGATTTAACTCTGCGCTGGCATCATAGAAAGCATTCTTCTCTCCTTCAAAGAGTGAGACGTGGGTATGCATTCCAGAGCCCGGATGTTCGGTAAATGGTTTAGGCATAAAGGAGGCGTAGAAACCTTGATTTAAAGCGACCTCTTTAATTACATGGCGGAAAGTCATGATGTTATCGGCAGTGCTCAAGGCATCGGCATAGCGCAGATCAATCTCCTGCTGCCCAGGTGCACCTTCATGATGGCTAAATTCAACAGAGACGCCCATCGCTTCCAACAAGGTAATTGCTTGGCGGCGGAAGTCATGTCCAACAACTGCTGGCGTGTGATCAAAGTAGCCACCTTGATCCACTGGAACAGGCGCTACACCTTTCTCCGGTTGTGACTTAAAGAGGAAGAATTCAATCTCTGGGTGGGTGTAACAGGTATAGCCCATCTTGGCCGCTTTATCTAAAGTTCGGCGCAAGACATTGCGTGGATCTGCAGGCGATGGTTGGCCATTTGGCAAAGTAATGTCACAGAACATACGAGCAGCGCCCTGCGCTTCAGCGCGCCAAGGCAGGATGGTAAAGGTGGCCGGATCTGGTTTAGCCAACATATCTGATTCAGATTGGCGAGCAAATCCTTCAATAGCTGATCCATCAAAGCCAATACCCTCTTCAAAGGCATTTGCTAACTCAGCAGGTGCAATTGCCACCGACTTTAAATAGCCAAGGACATCGGTAAACCAGAGACGGATAAATCGAATATCGCGCTCTTCAATTGTGCGAAGGACAAACTCTTGCTGCTTGCTGATGTTATCTGCTGGGGACATGAGGTCAATAGTGCCAAAGCGAAGTTACGGCAGTGTTACAAAACTAGATTTCCCGCCATTTACTAGTCATTGGTAGGCGCCTATCTTTACCAAAGGCCCGCTTTGAGACCTTGGTGCCTGGCGGGTACTGCCGGCGCTTGTACTCAGCGCGGTCAACCAGGCCGATAACGCGCATCACTAAATCTTTATCAAAGCCGGCTGCAATCAAGGCATCGCTCCCCAAATCATCATCTACATAAGCCTTTAAGAGTTGATCAAGAATTTCATATTCAGGAAGTGAATCTGAATCCTTCTGATCAGGGCGCAGTTCAGCCGATGGCTCCTTGGTAATTGAATTCTCTGGAATAGGAGGAGTCTCCCCCGCCGCTAGCGCTACTTGATTACGCCAACGAGATAGCGCCCAGACATCGGTCTTGTAAATATCTTTGATGGGCGCATAGCCGCCGACTGCATCTCCATAGAGAGTGGAGTACCCGCAGGCCAACTCTGATTTATTGCCAGTTGCCAAGACCAGATGGCCCTCTTGATTGGAAAGCCCCATTAACGTTGTGCCGCGCACACGTGCTTGCACATTCTCTTCAGCTAAACCTGTAAGGGAGAGCTCTTTGATAAAGCCATCAACCATCTTCTGAATCTCAATGACTCTAAATCCCAGGCCGGTGTTGGCCGCCAAGAGATGGGCATCGCTGAGGGAATGCTCAGAGGAATACTTACTTGGCATGCCAACCCCATGAACCCGATCTGGGCCAAGAGCATCTACGGCCAGGGCTGCAACAAGGGCTGAATCAATTCCGCCAGAGAGGCCAACCAGAACGGAGGTGAATCCATTCTTAGCCACATAGTCGCGCAAGCCCACAACGATGGCGTTCCAAATCTCTTCTTCATCTCCCAATCGCTGAGCAATCCCTGGAACCAAAGTTCGCTCGAGAGTTACCGCGTCCTCAGAGATAGTGATATCCGGTGTTGAGGTGTGTGTTGCCACATCTATATCAACCAACATAATTCCATCTTCGAACTGCGGAGCACGCGCAATGACCTCACCTGCAGCGTTGACTACGATGCTATCTCCATCAAAGACCAAATCATCCTGCCCACCGGTCATATTTACGTAGACCAGCGGCGCCGCCGCCTGGCGAGCGCGTTCAGTTACGAGCGAAAGTCTGACGTCATCTTTATTGCGTTCGTAGGGAGATCCATTTGGAACAATGACCAACCCGGGATTGCGAGCGGCCAGCTGAGCTGTGATGCCACCGTCAATCCAAAGATCTTCGCAGATTGCGATTCCCACATCGACCCCGTGGATACGCACCACCAAGGTTTGATCACCCGGCGCAAAATTTCGATATTCGTCAAAGACTCCATAGTTAGGTAGATGGCATTTGGCATAGCGCGCCATAACTTGACCGCCTGCGATAACGGCAACCTTATTCTGTGGCTTTCCGGCGCCATCACTTGTCACTACTTGGTCTAGATATCCGACAATGGCAACGATGGTGGGATCAATCTCGGTAGCAAGCTTTGCGAGCGCGGTGCGGCTAGCCTGCTGAAAGGATGGGCGCAGGGCTAAATCTTCAACTGGATATCCGGTCAGAACCATCTCAGGAAAGATTGCAATCTGCGCACCTTGCGAGGCGGCCGCTGCAACCCCATCCTTGATTAAGGCAGCGTTACCAACAAGGTCACCCACAGTGGGATTGACCTGCGCTAGCGCTACTCGTAACTTCATAGTTCAAGGTTACCGTCGTCTGGAGTATCGGGAGTAGCATTGGATTCGACCCGGGGACTGCGAACGCAGCTTCGAGGCAGGAGTTAATTATGAGTACCACCACCCTTTATGGCGGAGCCACGCACCGCCGCATCACCATCCTCGACCTACGTTCGGCTAAAGAGCGCGGCGAAAAATGGGCGATGCTCACTAGTTACGAGGAGATGACGGCGGCGATCTTCGATGAGGCCGGCATACCGGTACTGCTGGTTGGCGATAGCGCAGGTAATAATTTTCTCGGTGAAGAGAACACCATCCCAGTCACAGTTGATCAATTAATCCCGCTAACTCGGGCGGTAGTGCGCGGTTCAAAGCGCGCCATGGTGATCGCCGATCTTCCCTTTGGATCATATGAATCATCTCCAGAACAGGCGCTCGCTACAGCTACTCGCTTCTTTAAGGAGTCGGGTGCGATGGCGGTAAAACTTGAAGGCGCACATCTGGCAAGTGTTGAAAAGTTAACGGCGGCCGGTATTCCAGTTATGGGCCATCTCGGCCTTACCCCGCAATCACTTCATCAATTAGGTGGCTATCGAGTACAGGGTCGTACCGATGGCGATTCCATCTTGGAGGCTGCGATTGCTTTGGAAAAGGCGGGGGCCTTTGCCATTGTTCTGGAGTTAGTTCCAGAGGAATTGGCGGCCCGAATTACGGCGGCCCTAACCATTCCGACAATTGGTATCGGTGCGGGTAGGGATTGCGATGCCCAAGTTCTGGTTTGGACAGATATGGCTGGCCTAACTAAGAACCCTCCGAAATTAGCGAAGGCCTATCGCAATCTGCGGGGCGAATTGTTGGCCGCTACTGCCGAGTTTGCAGATGAGGTACGGGCCGGAACATTTCCGACAGAGAAAGAGACTTTTCACTAAAAAAACGGCAATTTTCCCCGCCAAATTCTTTAAAATCGGGGCTAAATTCGTCGATTTTCCCGCTCAGGGGCGAATATTTCGGGAAAATTTGCCGAAATTATGAAATTTGGCAAAAAATCCAACTCTCTGCCAGATTTTTAAAGAATTCTGTTAATTTTTTTCAGATGAAAACTCGCAACAGCATATAAAAATCGAAAAAATAATTAGCGACACGCACTGCATTTTTTCTCACTATGTAGTGGCATTTTTTTCTATATTCCGTCACACTTATCCACGAAACAGGTTTGGGTGACGGATCCGAACCCTTCCGATTAGGAGATAAACACATGGCTGCAGCTAAGAAATCTGCTCCAAAGAAGCGCAAGAAGGCAGCTGCTAAGACAGCAGCTCCAAAGCGTCGTAAGAAGGCTGCTGTAAAGGCAGCTGCACCAAAGCGTCGTAAGAAGGCAGCAGCGAAGAAGGCTGCTCCAAAGCGCAAGAAGAAGGCCGCTGCTAAGCCAGCAGCAAAGAAGGCCGCTCCAAAGCGTCGCAAGAAGGCAGCTGCTAAGAAGGCTGCTCCAAAGCGTCGTAAGAAGGCAGCAGCGAAAGCAACAGCTGCTCCAAAGAAGCGCCGCAAGAAGGCAGCTGCTAAGCCAGCTGCTAAGAAGGCTGCTCCAAAGCGTCGCAAGAAGGCAGCAGCAACAGCTGCAGCTCCAAAGAAGCGTCGCAAGAAGGCTGCTAAGAAGGCTAAGTAATTCACTTCTTATAAAAAACCCCGCCGAGAAATCGGCGGGGTTTTTTATTTTTAACTATTTCTCTGGCGGCGGATCTGCCTTTAATGAAAGCGTTACCCTCTCGAAAATTTCTGCAAGGACTTCTTGATCTGCCTTCGATAGATGGTCGATAAATCGGCTACGCACACTGGCCACATGATCAGGGGCAGCTGCCACAATCGCCTTCCATCCCTTATTTGTCATGACGGCGAAGGAGCCTCGTTTATCTATTGGGCAGGCTTGCCGCTCTACCCAGCCGGCCTGCTCCATAACCTTAATCCGGTGCGATAGCCGCGAGCGCGAAAGCATCGCCACATCAGCTAACTCGCTCATCCTCATCCGGCGATCTGGGGCATCACTTAATTGGGCTAGAACTTCATAATCTGACATCGAGAGTTCGTGGCTACCCAAATCTGAATCGAGCGCCTCCAGAAGACGGCGGCTGGCGATGATGTATCGGCGCCAAGCCTTCATTTCGGCAGCGCTTAACCAGCGTGGTGTTGTAGCGTTTTGCCCTGCCATATCGGCAAGTGTACGACAGAAGTAGAATATGTTGAATCTTCAACTACTTTTCTTAAACGATGAAATGGAAACCATGAGCGCGCTTACCTCCGGCATAGATATCTCCTCCCTCAACCCCTTAGTACGCCCGCAGGATGATCTCTTCCGCCACTACAACGGCAAGTGGATTGATAGCTACGAGATGCCGGCAGATCGCTCTAGTGATGGCATCTTCCGCAAATTACACGATGCCGCCGAGGCGCAGGTCCGCGAAATTATTGAGAGCTCCACAGGTTCTGGTGAGGCGCAGAAAATTGGCGACCTTTATAAATCATTTATGGATACTGCAGCCATCGCAGCCCGCGGCCTTACCCCAATTACTGCCGACCTCGAGCGAATCGATGGGGTTACCACTTTGACGGAATTTATCTCGGTGATGGCCAGCCTAGAGATGCGGGGAATTGGCGGAATCTTTGGAGCTGCCATCTACCCCGATGCTATGGATTCCAATACCAATATCTTGTACCTCGGTCAGGCTGGGCTCTCTCTTCCCGATGAGTCCTATTACCGCGAAGAGCAATTTGCGCAAATTCGCACCGCCTTCTTAGCCCATGTTGAGAAGATGTGCGCCTTGGTTGGCATCAGTGACGGTGCGCGCGTTGCCACTGAAGTACTGGCTCTAGAGACGCTCATCGCAACGCATCATTGGGATCAGGTAAAAGATCGCGATGCCACCTTGACCTATAACAAATTTAGTCGCGCAGAGCTGGAAGCCCTTGCCCCACAATTCTTATTTGATACCTGGGCTACTCATGCACAAGTCCCTCTTAAAGCCTTTGAGAGCGTAGTTGTCTGTGAGCCCTCCTTCTTCCAATCAGTCTCAGAACTGCTTGGCGACTTTTCCAGTAACCGCAGCTCTTGGATCTCTTGGTTAAAACTTAATTTGGTATCAGCTAGCGCGGCCTATCTAACCGATGAGATAGTTCTACAAAACTTTGATTTCTATGCCAAGACCCTCTCTGGCACTCCACAGATTCGCGACCGCTGGAAGCGAGGAGTCTCCCTTACTCAGGGCGCGCTCGGTGAGGCGCTCGGCAAGATCTATGTAGAGAAATACTTCTCCGCTACCGCTAAATCGCAGATGCAGCTCTTAGTCGATAACCTCCTTGAGGCCTATCGCATTAGCATCATTGATCTACCCTGGATGTCGCCTTCGACAAAAGAGAAGGCGTTGGAGAAGTTAAAGAAATTCACCCCCAAGATTGGCTATCCCGATAAGTGGCGCGATTACTCAAGCCTAGAAATCTCAGCCGATGATCTAATTGGAAATCTCTGGCGCATCGCAGCCTTTGATCACGCCTACGCCATCGCCAAGATTGGAGCTCCCGTCGATCGCGATGAGTGGCATATGACCCCCCAGACTGTTAACGCCTACTACAACCCACTCGCGAACGAGATTGTCTTTCCAGCTGCCATCTTGCAGCCTCCCTTCTTTGATTTAAACGCCGATATGGCTGCTAATTACGGTGGAATTGGGGCGGTAATTGGCCATGAGATTGGCCATGGCTTTGATGACCAAGGTTCGAAATATGATGGCGATGGAAATATGGTCGATTGGTGGAGCGATGAGGATCGCCGCAAATTCGAATCCCTTACCAGCGTCTTAGTTAAGCAATTTGATGCTCTATCTCCAGAGAGCACCCCAGATATTCACGTCAATGGCGCCTTCACCTTAGGTGAAAATATTGGAGACTTGGGCGGCTTAGGAATTGCATATAAGGCATACCAATTGGCCCTTAACGGAGCGCAGAGCCCTGTTATTGATGGCTTAACTGGTGATCAACGTTTCTTTCTTTCATATGCCCACTCTTGGCGAAATAAGAATCGCCCTGAAGAGGTACGCCGCCGGATTGCCATTGACCCACACTCTCCCGATGAATTTCGTTGCAACCAAATTGTGCGTAATGTTCAAGAGTTCTATGACGCCTTTAATGTGACTGAAAAAGATGCTCTCTGGCTAGCCCCAGATGAGCGAGTGCGGATTTGGTAGATGTGAATAACTCCAAAGGTTTCTCATTTGAGATAAATAAATCTGGTGAGACTGGATTGGCGCGTGCTGGAACAATCAAGACTCCACATGGCGATATTCAGACTCCTGCCTTTATCCCCGTTGGCACCAAAGCTAATGTCAAAACCGTTCTGCCAGAGGCGATGGAGGATCTTGGTGCGCAAGCGCTACTAGCCAATGCCTACCATCTCTACCTGCAGCCTGGACCCGATGTCTTAGATGAAGCGGGCGGTCTCGGTCAATTTATGAATTGGCATAAACCCACCTTTACCGACAGTGGTGGTTTTCAAGTCCTCTCACTTGGAGTTGGCTTTAAGAAGGTTTTGGCTATGGATGCCCAAACTTTTCGCTCTGACCAAGTGATTGCCAAAAATAAAGAGCGGTTAGCCCATGTAGATGATGAAGGCGTCACCTTTAAGAGCCATCTAGATGGTTCCATGCATCGCTTCACCTCAGAAGTTTCGATGCAGATTCAACATAAATTAGGCGCCGACATTATTTTCGCCTTTGATGAGTGCACAACTCTTCACAACACTCGCCAATACCAAGAGCGTGCGATGTCACGCACCTACGATTGGGCGATTCGCTGCCTCGATGAACATAAGCGGCTCACCGATGAGCGCGTAAGTAAGCCATATCAGGCGCTTTTTGGGGTTATTCAAGGCGCCCAGTATGAAGATCTGCGCAAGAAGGCAGCCCATGACCTCGGAACAATGTCCTCATCTGGAATCTCTTTCGATGGCTTTGGAATTGGTGGTGCGCTAGATAAGGATTCACTTGGCACCATTGTTGGTTGGGTAAATTCTGTCCTTCCGGAAGATAAACCAAAGCATCTACTGGGGATTGGAGCGCCCGAAGATTTCTTTACCGCCATCGAAAATGGAGTCGATACCTTTGATTGTGTATTAGCCTCACGAATAGCCCGCACTAGTTCGGTCTACACAATGACTGGGCGCTTTAATATCTCAAACCAGCCATATATCCGTGATTTCAACCCGATTGATGATGAGTGCGATTGTTATACCTGCACCAATTACACCCGGGCCTATCTCTGCCACCTCTTCCGTGGCAAGGAGATGCTCGCTGGAACTTTAGCTACGATTCATAATGAGAGATTTATCGTGCGCTTGGTAGATCAAATACGTCAATCAATTATCGATGAAAATTTCGCGGATATGAAGGCTGATTTCCACGGCCGCTATGCGCACAAATCAGGCCAAGCACGCGATTAGATAAATTTTGTATGGCTAAAGGAGAAAATTAGCCTTCGCCTTCTCTACCGCCTCAATTCGATTCTCGGCTCCCATCTTGCGATAGAGGTTCTTTAGGTGAGTCTTCATGGTATTTATCGAGATATGCAAGGTGGCCGCAATGGCGCTGATTGGTCGATCCGTGGATAGATGTCGCAGGACTTCAATCTCCCGCTTAGTTAAAGGGGTTGAAAATGGTGAAGCCTGAATACTCTCTCGCTTGATGCGATCAGTGACGCTGGCGGCAAGTTCCTCAAGATAGACAGATGGGTACTGTCCGGCAATTTTTATAATCAGATATCCAATCTCTGGAGGCTGTCGAAGGAAAGTTTCCTTTGCCCCAACCCTTGCCCCAATCTCGAGCGCGCTACGCAAAATCTTTAAAGCCTGGCTCTCTTTATCCAGGACAGCGGCTGCCTCTGCCAAATACTTTCTAATCTTTTCCCGTGGAGTCGTTGATGGCAGCGTAGCAATTTCAGCTGCGCTGAGTTCGTGTCCCAAACGCCCCCCAACAGATAAACGCATATTTTTTATGAAATTTTGATTAAGCAGCGTCTCATACATCTCATCGGTAGAGAGATGATCCTTCAAGTCATTTTTTATAAAGAGTTCACTTAGATCAATAATGACTGATAACTCGCCTTGATACTCCAGCGAAGAGAGCAACTCGCGAGCCTTCCGAATAGCGTCAAGTGCTCCTAGGGCGTCCCCCTTTACTGCCAAGTCGCGCGCAAGATAGCCCTCTGCGACAAAGTACCAATGCCATTGTCTCCACTGCTCTGATAGATCTCTTAACTCTTTGAATTGAGCAATTGACTCTTGCTCTCTTGAAAATTCCCAGAGACAGCGCGCGATTACAAAGATTGATTCCAAGGCCCCAAAGAAGCCAACATAGCCTTGCTTCTGTGATTGGGAATACTGCTGTTGCGCCATTTCGTAGGCATGACGGTAATCACCGGCTTGAAAAAGTGACATAGCTTTTATTGATGTAAGGAGCGCTTGGGTTTGTGGAATTCGAGAGGCCATTGCAATGCTATTTGCTTGATTAAGTAATTGTGTCAACGCTTTAGAATCGTCCAAATTAAAAGCTCTCACGGCCGCTAAACGAATTAAAGCAATCTGCTCATCCACGCCCAACATAAGAGGCCCATCCTGAGGCTGCATGGCAGATTTAAAGCTCTTATCAAAATCATCAAAGCGACCAGAAACGATATCTAGGTAAGCTCTGGCTCCAAAAGCAATCTGCTTGATGAAACCTTCTAGCGCGCTACCCTTAGCGTCAAAGAGCATGCGATCAATTAGATTATTAGCAGCACGATAATCTCGATTAGCTAGATATGCAGATAGCTCAACAGTTCCCCGCTTTAGCAAGCCATCTATAGAGGTATCGCCTGCAAACTCCGACCAGCGCAGGAGCTCTCTTCCCTCACCTCGGGCCAACATGAGGCGCGCTCCATCAGGAAAGAGATCTCCCACTTTTTCAAAATCTTCTGCGAGAAAGGCGTGTTCCAACGCAAGATTGGGCTCATTTCGATTCTCGTGAAATGCCAATAATTTGGCGTGCAAACTTAATTTCTTATACTTATCGGCGCGTAACTTAACAAGTAAAGTTTCTCTCATTAATTTTGAAAACTCAAAAGTTGATTCTGGATCACCTGTTTTAGTAAAGAAATTGCCTTCAAACGCTATCTGATTAATGAGATCGTACGAATAGCTATCATCCAGAATTACGCGGGCTTGATCGTGGCTAAATTCAGGAATAATTGAGAGAGATACCAGCGTGTTATGCAGACTAGGGTTCAAATCCTCAACGACAGATGTGGCTAGGGATCGAAGTGGTTCTGATTGCGAAGACATAATCTCCTCAAAATCTATCTTCGCTCCATTTTTCGCAATTTTATAGAGAAGCATCGATACTGCAGATGGCCAACCATTAGCAGACTTAAGATGCTCATTTACCTCATTCAAAGTTGAATCTATGCCGTGTAGATGGGCAAGACTATCTACCTCGTGGCTTGTGAAGATAAGTTCTTGAGCTCCAACTACTCTCAATGGACCTCGAGATGAAAAGGTGGCATAGACATTCTCAATTGAGTCGCGACGAATCGAAACAAATTGCACATTCTGTGGAAATTGTTCTACCAATTTAACTGCGATATCAACATCTCGCGCCGTATGTTCTCTTAAGTTATCAATTACGAATATATAGTTCTTGCCTGTAGCAATAAGATCATTGCCCCACCGCCGCACGATTTCAACTGGCCGCATCGTTGGTTCCTGGTCAAACCACGGGGCAAATCCAGGAATCAAATTCCTAGTTGCCTGAATAAACAGAATCGACATATCTGATAATGAATCGCGCTCAGTAAGGGTTAACCAGATGACTCGCTCTCGCTCTGTCTGCGCCCATTCTGCAACGAGAGTGGTTTTTCCATATCCGGCTGGAGCAATAACAATCGTGGTGCCCGATGCCGGGTTATCCAGCAGATGAAAGAGATGTCTACGAGATAAAAAGTTTGGGGGAAGAATTGGGATGAGAGTTCGTGAAAGGGTGGCCCGAGGTGATACCTCAAAATCGATATTAACCTCACCCTTTTTTGGAGTCATGGGGTTAGGGTGAGGTATTAACCCTTAAATTAAAAGGGTAAATCACCCTCTTAGGGGTGATTTGGGGTGGTTATCTTCAAATTCTAGAGGCGAGCAAAACCCTCGGCCAGCACCGAGAGCGCATCCTTTAGCAGCTCATCGGTAATGACCAGAGGTGGCAAGAAGCGAATGACATTGCCATAAGTTCCGGCGGTCAAAATCAGTACGCCCTTGCTCTGGCAGTACTTAATTACCTTAGCCATAGCTTCTGGATTTGGATCTTTACTTCCTGGCTTTACCAATTCGATCGCCACCATTGCGCCACGTCCACGGACATCGCCAATGATTGGGTATTGCGCTTTTAGAGCATTTAAAGTTTCAAATAAAATCGTGCCGATATGTGCAGCGCGATCGACTAACTTCTCTTCTTCAATAGTTTCAATCGCAGCAAGCGCTGCAGCACAGGCAATGGGATTTCCACCATAGGTGCCACCGAGGCCACCAACATGGGATGAATCCATAATTTCTGCTCGCGCTGTCACGGCAGAGAGCGGCAGGCCACCTGCGATGCCTTTGGCAGTAATAATCATGTCTGGGGCCATGCCTTCGTGTTCTACGGCAAAGAGCTTTCCAGTGCGGGCAAATCCTGATTGCACCTCATCGGCGATAAAGACGATTCCGTGTTTTGTGGCAAACTCTTGTAAGCCTGGCATAAAGCCATTTGGTGGAACTATAAATCCACCCTCACCAATAACTGGCTCGATAATAATTGCTGCAACATTGCCGGCACCAATCTCTTTTTCGATTTTGTGCGTGACTATATCGAGTGCATCTTGAGTAATGGTTTCAGGGTTTCCCATCCAACGATAGGCATATGGCAACGGCATACGATAAATCTCATTGGCGAAGGGACCAAAGCCATCTTTGTAAGGAATGTTCTTAGCAGTTAACGCCATCGTTAAATTGGTGCGGCCGTGATAGGCGTGCTCAAAGACAACAATTGCGGCGCGCTTTGTGTAGTGACGCGCAATTTTGATGGCATTCTCAACAGCTTCAGCGCCAGAGTTCTGCAAGATTGATTTCTTTTTAAAGTCTCCAGGAGTTAGACGATTAAGCGCTTCACATACTTCGATGTAGCCCATATAAGGAGCGGTGGTGAAGTTGGTATGCGTAAAGGCAGCGACCGCTTCTTGCACCGCTCTGACAACGCGTGGAGCAGCATTACCTACATTTACAACCCCAATGCCAGCGCCTAAATCAATTATGCGATTACCATCGAGATCTTCAATAATGGCATCTTGGGCACGCTTAACGACGATTGGTATTGCAGTACCTAACCCGGCAGATACCGCGTCATTACGTCTCTTAATTGCAGCAGTCGATAGCGGTCCTGGAATCTCTGTAACCAGAAGGCGTGATTGAGGGATTAAATCCAGCGAATTCTCCATTACCGTCATGGCTTAATTCTAAGCCCAGAATTCTCTTCGCACGCCCTGAGTACTACTGGGTACAAGTTAGGCTTGCCACATGAACTCTCTGCGAGATGGCGCACCTTTACTAGATGCCTACCTCTCGTACTTCGAGAAGGCACATACTCCATTTACTATTCCTGGCCACAAACAGCAGGCTGGCGCGCTCGATCCTGACCTGGGAGCAATTGTTGATTCAGATATTCCGTTATACGGCGGGCTCGATGAAATCAAACTGACAAATCAAACTCTCAAGGCGGCAGAGTTGTTAGCTGCCAAATTTTGGGGATGCGACTACGCCCGCTTTTCTACCGGTGGCTCTACCCATGCCAATCAAGCTTTAATCTTTGCCCTTGGGCAACCTGGAGATAAGGTCGCTATCTCCAGAACGGCCCATCGCTCGGTCTTAAGCGCTTTAGTTCTGGCTGGATTAGAACCAATCTGGATGGTTCCTGAAATAGATTCTGCCACCGGGGTTCCACTTGGGATATCAAGCGCTGAGTTACAGACAGCGCTAAAACAGAATCCCATAGCTGTGTTCCTAACTGAACCTGGTTATCTCGGAACTATCTCTGATTTGCCTGGGCTAATCGAGATGGCGCATGCAAAAAATATTCCAGTCGCTCTCGATGCTGCATGGGGTGGCCACTTTGGTTTTCATCCAGCTCTACCAGCACATGCCTTCCAATTAGGTGCAGATGCTCTAATCACTAGCACCCATAAAGCGTTACCTGGTTACAGCGCATCTGCCTTGCTCTTAGCCCGTACTACTTTTTTAAGTGCGCAACGTTTAGAGCAGAGTTTTGAGACCACCCATACAACATCTCCAGCTGGTGCCCCTTTAGCTTCGATTGATGGAGTGCGCGCACTTTTACAAACCAGAGGTGAAGAGCTAATCGGTGCACTTCTTGAAAATATCAATCGATTTAAAGACCAAGTACAGCAAGAGTTCACTCTTCCTATCTTCTTGAACGCATCTGATTTTCCCGACCAGAGATTTGACCCCACCAAGGTGGTATTGCGAGTTCAGCAATTAGGTGCCTCTGGAGTTGAAATTGAGGCAGATCTGCAGGCGAAGGGCATACGAGTTGAGATGGCCGATCGCGATACCATCGTCTTTTTAGCGACGATGGCTGACTCTAAAGAGGACTTTAACTACTTAAGCCAATCGCTAATTCCCATATTAAAAAAACATCAGCGCGAGCCGCGCTCTAGCGCCACAGCGCTGAGCTGGTCAATTACTCCTCAACGTGCCACATCTATGCGCGAGGCATACTTTGCTGAAACTGAGCTGGTTGCTGCGGCGAGCGCAATCGGAAGAATCTCGGCGGATCTAATCGCTCCATATCCACCGGGCGTTGCTGTGGTCGCACCAGGTGAAATACTTACTGCTGAAATTGTAAATGGGCTGTCAGCATCACGTAGCGCCGGTGTACGAATCGCGTATGCAACAGATGCCACCTTGGCCACTTACAGAGTTGTGAAGTAAAGCGCGCTAAAGAGGTTGGCGATAGACCTTATGTTGCGCCGCTTGCGCTAATGGACGAATTACCATCGAATCAACATTAAAGTGGTCAGGCAACATCACAGACCAGCGAATTGACTCTGCAACATCTGCCGCAGTTAGCGGTCGTGTCACACCTTCATAAACTTTTGCAGCACGTGTGACATCTCCTGCAAAACGCACCTTCGCAAATTCATCTGTCTTGACCATGCCAGGGGCGATCTCAGTGACTCTAATTGGCTGGCCATTTAGTTCTAGGCGCAGCGTCTCGGCCAGCGAAGTTTCAGCAAACTTAGCTGCCACATAACTGCCGCCATTTTCGTAGGCGCGATGACCCGCAGTGGATGAGATAAGAACAATATGTCCACGACCATGTGCCAGCATCAGCGGAGTTAGCGCCTTAACCATCCGAACTGAACCAACCACATTTACATCAAAGGTTTTCTTCCAGATTTCTGGATCTGACTCTGTGACTTCTGCAAAGTCGAAGGCACCGCCAGCACAGTTAATTAGAACTGCAACCGCTCTTCCCTTCAACTTATCCGTCATCGCAGTCACGCTCTCTGCACTTGTCACATCAAGTTCCATTACTTCTATTGCAGAGCGACCTTCTGCCATCGTCGTTAACTGCTCAACTCTGCGGGCTGCAGCAATAACTTGATAACCGCTATCGGCCAGCAATTGGGCGGTGGCGGCACCGATTCCACTACTTGCACCAGAAACTACAGCAATCTCGCGCGCGCTCATCACACTAGGGTAGCGCGCGCTAGTAAGGTTGGGCTATGGCTAATCAAGTAGAGACAATCATCAACTTCCAACTCGAAAATAGAGATCGTAAGACCGTTTTCTGGCGGGGAATTTTGGTAGCTCCTGCCTTCATCTTCGTTGCCTCTTTCGCAGCAAGTATGGATAACCCTTGGATTACTGGTCTGATCTTTCTCCCAACAGTCCTGGCCTTAGTAGTACGGGGAATTTATCCCAGCTACCTGCTCTCCTTTAATCATGCATTTTTAGAGCTGGAAACCAGAGTCGCCGCCTATCTACTTCTTTTAACTGATGACTACCCATCCATTGAACGCAACCCAAATATCGCAATCTTGCTGCCCGATATTGATGGTGGGCGTAAGTTAAACCGCATCCTCCCACTTGTGAAATGGTTGCTATCAATACCTCTGGTGATTGTCGGACTTATCTATGCAGTTGTAGCTCTAATTGCCACATTCTTGGCTTGGATAATTACTTCATCAACAGGAACCTACCCAAAGTGGGCCTTAGATATCGTTCTAGGGACTATTAAGTTCTGGAACCGCCTCTATGGATATGCAATTTTGCTCGTCACAGATGAATATCCATCTTTCTCACTAACATGAGCGCACTAGTTCGGCCCGCTGTAGCCGGTGATAAATCTCGTTGGTTAACCCTTTGGCAGGGTTACCTGGATTTCTATAAGACTGCCGTTCCAATGGCTCAGACAGAGCGCACGTGGGAGCGAATTCTTGATTCAGAATTTAATATGAAATGTGCAATTGCAGAAGTTAATGGAGAGATTGTTGGCTTTACTACCTACAACCTGCAGAACTCCACCTGGTCTCCCAATGGCCACTGTTATTTAGAAGACCTCTTCGTTGATTCGGCGGTGCGTGGCTCTGGCGTAGGTAGAGCGCTCATTGAATATGTGAAGAGTTATGCCCTAGAAATGAAGTGTTCTAGGCTTTATTGGAACACTGATGAAGACAATACAACAGCACGAAAACTCTACGATTCATATGTGCTGGAATCTGGAAAGCGCCAATACCGAATCCAATTAGCCGATATTCCTGAGTAACTTACCTACTCGGTAGCTGCGATTACCCCAAGGCACATCTCATCGGATGAGCCTTCTCCCCAAGTCACATAGCGCGGCTCTAAATCACGTAGCGCCGGCAGCTTTTGACGAAGCGTCGGATCAAAGGTGCACTCAACGCGGATTATGTCACCTGGCTTTACAGCGACTGGTTTTTTCAAAACTGTAGAAGATTGGTCATCGAAATCATAATTCTGGCGATTGAGCAGGATCTTCTCACTTGGCGTACCTGGATTAAGAATTAACTTGAGGCTTCTTCCTAATAGGTGCATATGTGGAGCTGCTGCAACCACGGTTAGGTTCTTATCCATAACTTTGTCGCAACGCGAAATCAGCGATGGCTTTGGATTGAAAGGGTCATTCTTGCAGAGCACATTTATTCCGGCTGCCTCAAATGCACTAGCTGCGCTGGTACGAGATGCTAAATCTAAAAGTGAGTTTCGCCGATCGCAGAGCGGACCTTTTACTCCGGGTGGACAGGCCAATTCAACAGGAGCGGCAAATAGTTCAAGTTGTAACTGCTTTACCTTCGCACCACGGGCTGGGATCGCTTCGATAATAATCTTTGATTGATCTGTCTTTAGGTGACCACCATGGGCTGCTAGTAAGTTGTAATGAACTTGCAGAACTAGCTTCTCCCCTTTCTTAAAGGGAACGCCATAACCTTTTGGTGAGACATCCTTACCGCGGCCTGGCGCCCATGAACTCAACCATGGTGATGTTAAGAAGGATGAGAACATCGATCCCAGTCCAGATCCACCAAAGCACGGCCATCCCTTGCCGTTCTTATCAACTGCCTCTGCCTCTTTTAGATCTGCGGCAGTTACACGGAACATAATCGCATGGTGAACATAAGCTTTCTTCTGCGGTATAAATTCAACAGATTTAATAATAGAATCTTCAGTCACCTTAGGGTCTAAAAGGAAGCAGCGATAATCATCGGTGCCATTATTCGGAGCCGAAGGCAGATGTGCCTTGACCATCTTCGCGGTATAAAACTTTGATTTCACAGCACTTGCTGGGGGTGCAACTAATAACCCCAAGACTAAGACCGTGACAAGCCCCACAATAGTTTTTACCTTCATGTGAAGAGAATACCTAACCTTTAACTATGCGTCAGAGTGAGATAGCCAATATTGTGGTGCAATGAAGATTCGGGTCGCTTTACTAGTTTTCTCGCTTTTGACCCTTAATCCAACACCGGTGCTTGCTGCAGAATTTATTGAGAAATCTATCGAGACCTCACCGGGTGTCTTTATCGATACCTCGCTCTACCTTCCCGAGAAAACTCCTGCACCCGCTATCTTGCTGGCGCACGGTTTTGGCAGTTCAAAAGATGCCGTAGCCGAATCTGCGCAGTACTACCGTAAAAATGGTTACGTTGTTCTCACATGGACAGCGCGCGGCTTTGGAAAATCAACTGGTCAAATTTCGATGAATGCCGCTCGGGGCGAGATTGCTGATATTCAAAAGTTAATTACCTACGTCGCCAAACGTAAAGAGGTACGCAAAGAGAGTGGAAGAGATCCAGTCGTTGGAATAGTAGGAGCTTCCTATGGTGGCGCTGCCGCGCTCTTGACGGCCGCAGTAGATCAACGAGTAGATGCCGCGATTGCAGATATCACCTGGAATAACTTAAATCAGGCGCTCTTTCCGCAATCTTCTCCAGAACTGACTGAACCAGGCCCCTTTAAGAAAATTTGGACAGGCACCTTCTTCGCCCTTGCCACTCTTCAAAGTGGCTATCTTGGTGAGTGTGGTGCGCTAGTTGACGCATGGTGTAGCGCTTACAAGAACTCAGTTTTAAATGGCAAGCCAACGGCCTCCGAAATTGCACTGCTGAACTCAGTCTCGCCTAGCTCCGTACTTTCACAAATTTCAGTTCCAACCATGATTAGCCAGGGACAATCAGATTCACTCTTTCCGCTAAATGAGAGTCTCAAAACATTTACCGCTCTTAAGAAGATCCAGCAGGAATTACCGCTATCTCTGATCTGGCACGCAGGTGGCCACGATGGTGGAACAAATGAGGATAAATATCTACTCGATCAGTATCGCAACTGGTTTGATAAGCATTTGAACGGTAAAGATATTTCAATTCCTGCCTTTCAATTTACAAAGACAAATGGCTCAATATCGCTACAAGATTCCACGGTAATTCCAAAGGGCTTCTTCTCAGCAACCACTCCAGATATGGCAACGCTCAAGCAACTTGAACTCTTGCCGCAGCCTGCTGCTATGTCTTATCCCGTTGGTGGAATTCCCAGCGCAATTTCTGCCCTTCCAGGAATTGGTTCAGCGGGCAGTTTGGCGGCAACCTTTGCCTCTAGCATCGCCGGCTTTAGCCCAGCATTTGTGCCTGGCCAGAGTGGATTTTTAGAGAGCGCTAAATTACAGAGCCCCATCTCTGTAGTCGGCCCTTCTCGCATCAAGGTCCGTGTAACTAGTACTACAGGCGAGGCCACCCTCTTCTTCTCACTAGTTAGCAGAACACCAAGTGGCGCTATCAATCAGCCAAATGGAATCGTCGCCCCGATAAAGATTTCAAATATTCCAGAAGATGGCCGTGACATAACCGTCGAACTTCCATCGGTAATTCTCGATGCAGCTGTAGGTGATTCTTTAGCGATCGGAATTTCCAGCACAGATCAAGGTTACGAGCTTCCAAAATCTCCTGCTTTTTACTCAGTTACCGCCCTTTCTCCTTTGGAATATTCCGTAATGGATGTTCAATCTGTTACCGGTGGTGGGGCGCTCTGGCTCTGGCCATTCCTGGCCTTACTTGCCTTGATACTAGCCATCGCCTTTATATACCTGCGCCGGCCGCAACATTCAGATGAAATTAAGGAAGAAGATTTCCTAGTCCAGGTAGAGAACCTCTCTAAGGTTTATAAAGATGGTTATAAGGCTGTCGACAACTTATCCTTCACAGTAAGCCGTGGCCAAGTTGTTGGACTACTTGGTCCAAATGGGGCAGGAAAGACCACAACGCTACGAATGTTGATGGGGCTTATCTATCCAACAGAGGGCGCAATTTATATGGATGGCAAGGCGGTCTATCCCGGATCTCCTGCTTTAGCTAATTTGGGTAGCTTTGTCGAAGGCCCTGGCTTCCTGCCACATTTAACGGGTCGAGAGAATATAGATCTATATTGGAAATCTATTGGCCGCACTGGCGAGAAGTATCTAGATGAGGTTATCGCTATCACCAAATTAGGTACCGCACTTGATAAGAAGGTCCGTTCATATAGCCAAGGCATGAGACAGCGTTTAGCTATTGCGCAAGCGATGCTAGGTATGCCAGATCTGCTTGTACTAGATGAACCGACCAATGGATTGGACCCACAACAGATCGCAGAGATGCGCTTAGTGCTTAAGGATTACGCTAAGACTGGTCGTACCGTAATTGTCTCCTCACACTTATTGGCCGAGGTGCAACAGACCTGTTCGCACGTTGTGCTGATGCATCGTGGTCATCTAATTGCCTTTGGACCGATGAAGAAGATTCTTACCAAGAATCCTCAGGCGCGCTCTTTGGAAGAGATTTTCCTCGAACTTATCGGTGATGATTTAGTGATCGGGAAGGAAGTTAAATGAGTTATCAAGCGGGAAAAACTCTTCCATACCGTGTTGAGCTATATCGCCAGCTAAAGCGCAAGCGCACCGTATTTGCCTACGGTTTCGTACTCTCTCTTCCAATTCTTGTAGCCGTGGCAGTTAAGTTTGGACCTTCTGGAAATAGTGGGGGGCCGACACAATTAGGTTCAGGAACCACAGATTTAATTGGTTTAGCCACTTTAGGAGCGGCAAACTTCACAACCACTATGTTGTACTTTTCAACCCCATTTCTATTGGTAACAGTTATCGCTCTCTTTAATGGTGACACTGTGGCAAGTGAAGCTTCCTGGTCAACGTTGCGATATCTACTTGCCTCTCCTGTGCCACGTACCCGGCTCTTGATTCAAAAGATGAAGGTCAGCCTGACCCTCTCACTCCTTGCCGTTCTATTAGTACCACTCTCCTCATGGCTAGTTGGTGCCATCGCTTTCGGAATGGCGCCGCTTCAGACTCCACTTGGGGCGACCTTTGAAAATTCCGTAGCTATTGGGCGGCTATCGATCATGACTGGCTATTTAGCTATCTCTTTACTCTTCGTAGCTGGTCTAGCTTTTTACCTGAGCGTACGTACGGATGCACCGCTTGGCGCAGTTGGAGTCGCAGTTGGAATATCGATTCTGCTTAGCATTCTAGATGCCATAACAGCGCTTGGTTCGGTGCGCGATTGGTTACCGGTTCACTATGCCTTCACCTGGTTTGATGCGCTCTCCACCACCATAGATTGGTCAGAGATGATTAGGGGCGCCTCTTACTGCGCAATTACCGGAATTCTCTTCTACGCCCTTGCTATAAATAAATTTGCTAAGAAAGATATTACTTCTTAAAGAATTTCTTAGGGTTTATCTTTGCGCCTTGAGCCTTTACGCGATCGAGGGTGCGCTGCGCCCAGGCAAATTCCACCGCCAAAATTGCTAGCCCCAAAATAATTAGTGGCAAGGTAAATGGACCGGGCAGAACAACGAGAAGTGAACCGAGCAGGATAAGTGTGGAGCCGGTAACTAAGACAATCGTCTTACGTACCGACTTTGGAATTAGATTCCAGGTCTTACTTATCTTCGCCTTCATCGTCGTCATCATCTCCTGTAATACGTCCTGCGGTGGCTCTTGCAGTTGGGTCCATCTTGCTCTTAATCAAGCTAGCAATCGTGGATATTAAGAGAATAGTACCGATAACTCCAAGGCTCACGAGGGTGTCAATCTTGGGGATTGAGGTGAATTCTTCGTGAAGGAAGGTCAGAATCAACTTAATTCCGATAAAGACCAAGATGAACGATAGCCCGAGAGATAAGTAGATCAAGCGATCGAGCAGACCCTTAACCAGGAAGTAAAGGGCGCGCAAGCCTAGGAGGGCAAATGCGTTGGCGGCAAATACCAAGAAGGTCTCTGAAGTAACACCAAAGGTTGCTGGAATTGAGTCAAGCGCAAAGAGTAAATCTGTTGATCCAATGGCAATCATTACCAGGAACATGGGAGTTGCCACGCGCTTACCATTCTGGCGGATAAATAACTTTGTGCCGTGATACTCATCAATTATCGTCAAACGCCTGCGAAGCAGTTTGATTGCAAAATTATCCTTTGGCTCTGGATCTTCATCCCAGTGCTTGAAGAGACCAATACCGGTCCAGATCAATAGCGCTCCAAAGAGCACGAAGGTGAATGAGAAGGCGGCTAGGGCAGCAGCTCCGAGTGCGATAAAGATGGTACGCAGGACTAGCGCCAGCATGACGCCAATTAAGAGGACTCTTTGGTGATAGATCGATGGCACTGCAAATTGCGCCAAAATAATCACAAAGACGAAGAGGTTATCAACCGAAAGGGATTTCTCGACAAGATAGGCAGTGAAGTATTCGGTGCCATATACGCTTCCGTAATTTGACCAGACCCAGATACCAAAGCCAATGGCAATTGCGATATAAAAGATTGACCAACTTGCAGCCTCTTTAAACTTCACATCGTGGGGATGGGCGCTGACGGTAAAGAGGTCAACGACAATCAGAGTTAAAATTGCCCCGACTGTGACAGACCAAACTAAGAGCGAGACATCCATTATTAACTTCCCCTGACTGGCGCGGATAAGAACGTGGTCAAGGTCTTCCTAACCGCGCTACCTGGTATGAAGTTTAACCACCACTTATGTGCTGGGCAACTCAACCTCTAGACTAACTATCTGGCTACTAGGGGGAAATCATGAGCACAACGGTAAATCATTGGATTAATGGCGCTGAATTTGTCAGTAAATCAGGTAGAACTGCACCTGTCTATGATCCGGCTCTTGGCTCTGAAAGTAAGCGAGTCGCCCTAGCTAATCAAGCTGAAATCAGCGCAGCCATCGCTGCGGCAAAGAGCGCTTTTCCAAAGTGGCGCGATGAATCTTTAGCTAAGCGCCAGCAGATAATCTTTAATTTTCGCGAACTCTTAAATTCTCGCAAAGGTGAATTAGCTGAAATCATCACCAGCGAACACGGCAAGGTTTTATCTGATGCCCTTGGTGAAATTACCCGCGGGCAAGAAGTTGTTGAATTTGCAACTGGTATTCCACACCTGCTAAAAGGTTTCTACTCCGAAAACGTTTCAACTGGCGTAGATGTCTACTCAACGCGCCAACCTCTTGGTGTAGTTGGAATCATCAGCCCCTTTAACTTCCCAGCTATGGTGCCGATGTGGTTCTATCCGATTGCAATCGCAGCGGGAAATACTGTGGTCCTTAAGCCTTCCGAAAAAGATCCAACTGCATCTATGTGGATTGCCCAGCTCTGGAAAGATGCTGGCCTGCCTGATGGCGTCTTCAACGTTCTTCACGGAGATAAAGAGTCAGTAGATGGTCTATTAAATAGCCCAGACGTTGAGTCAATCTCCTTCGTTGGATCAACGCCAATCGCCCAGTACATCTACGAGAACGCCTCCCGCACCGGAAAGCGCGTGCAAGCCTTAGGCGGAGCCAAGAACCATATGTTGGTCCTGCCTGATGCCGATCTTGAGCTAGTTGCCGATTCTGCGATTAATGCTGGCTTCGGTAGCGCCGGCGAGCGCTGCATGGCGATCTCGGTCGTGGTTGCAGTAGAACCGGTTGCCGACCAATTAATTCCTAAGATTGTCGAACGCATGAGCAAACTTCGTACCGGTGATGGTCGCCGCGGTTGCGATATGGGTCCCCTTGTTACAAAAGAACATCGCGATAAGGTCGCTTCCTACATTGAGATTGCCGAAAAAGATGGTGCAACAATTGTTGTCGATGGTCGCAATCCTGCAGTCGATGGCGAAGCTGGCGGTTTCTGGCTAGGGCCTACCCTGGTCGATAAGGTGCCAACCACCTCTAAGGTCTATACCGAAGAGATCTTTGGTCCCGTGCTCTCTATCGTGCGCGTAAAGAGCTACGACGATGGCGTAAAGCTAATAAATAGCGGTGCCTTCGGTAATGGAACTGCCATCTTTACCAATGATGGTGGAGCCGCACGTCGCTTCCAGAATGAGATTGAAGTTGGCATGGTCGGAATCAATGTTCCGATTCCGGTGCCAGTTGCTTACTACTCATTCGGTGGTTGGAAGCAATCACTCTTTGGCGATACCAAAGCACACGGCGTTGAAGGAGTGCACTTCTTTACACGCGGCAAAGCGATTACCTCTCGCTGGTTAGACCCAAGCCATGGTGGAATCAATCTGGGCTTTCCGCAGAACTAAGGCAGGTCATGTCATCGCAGAACCAGAAATGGTACTTTCGTAAAGGTGAGTTAAGGGGACTGGATTGGGATATCCATATCGATGCCCTTAATCCCCCTACTGCAGGCTGGAAGTACACCGGATTGCGAGTCGGTCAGGTAACACCTAGCAAATCTCTATCTATCTCAGCAGATAGCAATGAGCGCATCATATTTATATTAGCTGGCGCCCAAATTAGCGTTAACTACAAACTAGCAGGGCAAGAAAGCCAAGAGCAGATTTTGCAAGGGCGAGCCTCGGTCTTTCATGGCAGCAGTGATTACATCTACCTGCCCAGGCAGACTGAGGTATCTATAACTGGAGATGCGCGTATTGCAGTTGGTGAGGCGCCAGCAACTGTCGACCATCCTGTTCAATTCACTTCTAAAGATAAGGTGCAGATAACGCTACGCGGTGCCGGACGTGAAAGCCGCCAAGTTCATAATTTAGGAATGCCAGATACTCTCGATGCTGATCGCCTGCTGGTCTGTGAAGTAATAGTGCCAGCTGGTAATTGGTCGGGTGCGCCATCGCATAAACATGATTGCCATATTCCCGGAAAAGAATCAACGCTGGAAGAGATTTACTACTTTGAATCTGCCGTTACCCGTTCGGCCGCAGCGCCAAATAACTCATCACCATTTGGTTACTTCCGCGGATTTTCATCCGATGCACGTCCCTACGATGTTGCAGAAGAGATTCGATCTGGCGATGTGGCCTTGGTTCCGTATGGTTGGCACGGACCGGCCGCTGCCGGCCCTGGATATGACCTGTACTTCTTCAATGTTATGGCTGGCCCCGACCCAGAACGGGCTTGGAATGCAACAGATCATCCGGATCAAGCTTGGCTACGCGAGGCTTGGAAATCACAGGCTCCTGACCCAAGATTGCCCTACGGCGAATAGATGAGGTCTTGATATGGCGTTAAGAAAAATGACAGTTGGTCAAGCAGTAGTTGAATTCTTGGCGCATCAATACACAGTCGACGGCAACTATCGCGAACGTACTATTCCTGGAATCTTTGGAATCTTTGGCCATGGAAATGTGGCAGGTATCGGACAGGCGCTAAAACAATTTTCAGTCGATAATCCAACTCTGATGCCTTACTACCAGGCACGCAATGAACAAGCGATGGTCCACGAATCAACTGCCTTTGCCCGCATGAAGCGCCGTCGCGCAACCTTTGCCTGCACCGCATCGGTAGGTCCTGGGGCGACAAATATGTTAACTGGCGCAGCAGTGGCCACGACAAATCGCTTACCGGTTCTCTTACTGCCTTCGGATACCTTTGCCAATCGTGCATCTGATCCAGTTCTACAACAGCTAGAAGCACCGCATGATGCATCACTCTCTGTTAACGATGCCTTTAAGCCACTCTCGCGCTACTTTGATCGCGTTCACCGCCCTGAACAATTATTTTCATCTCTACTAGGAGCGATGCGCGTGCTCACAGATCCGATAGAAACTGGCGCTGTCACCATCGCCCTTCCTGAAGATGTGCAGGCAGAAGTAATTGAAGTTCCTGAAGAATTTTTAGCAGATCGCGAATGGCATATCCGTCGCCCTCGCGCTGAAGCAGCTCTACTGAAAGAGGTAGCGCGCGTTATTTCATCGGCGCAACAACCGTTGATTGTTGCCGGTGGTGGCGTTATCTACTCCGATGCGCACCAAGCGCTGCAAGATTTCGTGGCTGCAACAAAGATTCCTGTAGCCACATCACAAGCAGGGGTTGGCTCTCTTAATTGGGATCACCCCCAAAACTTAGGTTCCATTGGTGCAACTGGCACGACTGCAGCAAATCGCCTAGCCATGGAGGCTGATTTAGTAATTGGTATCGGCACACGCTATAGCGATTTCACAACTTCCAGCCGAAGCGCCTTCCAGAATGAGAAGGTGCGCTTTGTAAATATCAATATCGCCTCCTTTGATGCCTTCAAACATGGCAGCGCACTCCCAGTTGTCGCCGATGCTCGCGAAACGCTGAGAGAGCTGACTTCCCTTCTCTCTGCCTTCCAGGTTTCAGCTGAATACGCAACGCGCACTACAAAAGAGAAGGGTGAATGGGATGCTGTAGTAGATAGCGCCTTTATCGATCAAAAGCGCGCGCTTCCCAGCCAGAGCGAGATCATTAGCGCAGTGCAATCAGCATCCGATGCCACTGACACCGTTATCTGTGCAGCAGGATCTTTGCCCGGAGATCTTCACAAACTCTGGCGGGTGCGTTCGCCTCTTGGTTACCACGTTGAATATGCCTTCTCTTGTATGGGATACGAGATTGCCGCCGGGTTGGGCGTAGCGCGTGCTGGCGGTATGCCGATTGTGATGGTCGGCGATGGTTCCTATCTAATGATGCATACGGAAATTGTTTCAGCTGTTGCAGAAGGGCTAAAGGTAATCTTTGTACTAATCCAGAACCATGGCTTTGCCTCAATTGGCCATCTCTCAGAAGATACCGGCTCGCAAAGATTTGGAACTCAATACCGTTTTCATGATGCGCCCGGCAATAACTTTGAGAGCGGTAAAAAACTACCTGTTGATTTAGCTGCCAATGCCGCCAGTCTTGGGATAGATGTCATTTCAATTCAAGAGAGCCCGAGCGCGATTGCAGATTTACAGGCAGCTGTATCCAAGGCGAAGGCCTCTGAGGTAGCTACGCTCATTCACATCAATAGCGATCCTCTGCTTTACTCACCGAGCGGTGAAGGTTGGTGGGATGTTCCAATTGCATCTGTTTCTACCCTGGCCAGCACGCAGGAAGCCTTTAAGAAGTACAAGGAAGAGATCAAGAAACAGCGACCATTACTCGGTAATGGCGAAAAAGATAAACGATAGGGGAAACCAGTAATGACTCAGCAAATTCGCGTCGGCACCGCACCTGATTCTTGGGGAGTCTGGTTTCCGAGTGAGCCACACCAGGTGCCGTGGGATCGCTTCCTAGATGAGGCAGTTGCAGCTGGATATCACTGGATCGAACTTGGACCGTATGGTTACCTGCCTACAGATCCGGCACAGTTGGAAGATGAGTTAGGCAAGCGCAATCTAAAGATGACAGCTGGAACGGTCTTCACCGGTTTCCACAAAGAGGATGAGAGCCAATGGCAACGCGCTTGGGATCAGGCGCTGGCAGTTGCCACCCTGGTTTCAAAATTAGGTGTTGAGCATTTGGTAGTTATCCCTGATTTATGGCGCGATGATAAGACTGGTCAGGCGCGTGAACCACGTACCCTTTCCAATGAGCAGTGGAAGTTGTTAGCTGCTGGCCATAACAAGCTTGGTAAAGCGCTTCTAGAAGAGTTTGGCATTCACCAACAATTTCACTCACATGCCGATAGCCACATTGGTACCTATCAAGAGGTGGAGCGTTACCTGCAAGAGACTGATGCGAAGTACTCCAATCTCTGTCTAGATACCGGACACTTCGCCTATTACCTTGGCGATAACCTCAAGATGATGAACGCCTATCCAGAGAGAATTGGCTATCTTCACTTGAAACAAGTTCATCCAGATATCCTCGCCGAAACCCTTAAAAATGATCTCCCCTTTGTTGAAGCGGTTTCAAAGGGCGTCATGACTGAGCCCGGTTTTGAAGGTGTACCAAAATTCGCGCCAATTATCGAGCGCGCTTTGGAAATCAACCCTGAAATTTTTGCCATCATCGAACAAGATATGTATGGCTGCCCAGTTGATATGCCATTTGCGATAGCCCAACGAACGCGTGAACATATCTTGGCTGCCACCCGCGCAGCACGAGTCAAGTAATACCCAACTTTTTCAAATACTTTAAGGAGTAGTTATGACCGAGTCACCGTTTCTCAATATGAAGAAAAACTCACCCACTGTTTTGTGGAATGACTCAGCCGATCCAAAGGAGCTCAAAGATGCGCTCTCCTGGGGAATTGTTGGAGCAACTTGTAATCCAGTTATTGCACTCAGTGCCCTAAAGGCAGATAACGAGCACTGGAGCACTCGAATCAAGGAGTACTCAAAGGCAAACCCAACGGCTACCGATGATCAAATTGGTTGGGCGATGGTGAAAGAGCTATCTATAAATGCGGCCAAGTTATTTGAGCCAGAGTTTGAAAAGCAGAACGGTCGCAATGGGCGTCTATCTATCCAGACCGATCCCCGTAACTTTCGCGATGCCAAAGCGCTAGCTGCCCAAGCTGTCGAGTTCGCTGGCCTTGCTAAAAATATGATTGTAAAAATTCCTGTGACAACGGAGGCGATAGCGGCCTTTGAAGAAGCCACCTATCAAGGTGTCTCTATAAATGCCACAGTCTCCTTCTCTGTGGCACAGACCGT
Source organism: uncultured Candidatus Planktophila sp. (assembly GCA_964463845.1). GTDB lineage: Bacteria > Actinomycetota > Actinomycetes > Nanopelagicales > Nanopelagicaceae > Planktophila. Next base: position 74,366 of record CAYXDT010000007.1, read on the forward strand.
GGCTGTGGCAGAAGCGGTCGAACGTGGCTTAAAGCGTCGCGAGGCAGAAGGGCTAGATATCTCTCAGATGGGGCCGGTCTGCACCATCATGGTGGGGCGAGTTGATGATTGGGTAAAGGTAGGCGCTGCGCAGATTGGTGCAAAGGTAGATCCAGAGATTCTCGAATGGGCTGGCGTTGCCGTCTTTAGAAATGCGCACAAGGTCTATACCGAGCGCGGATATCGCACTCGCTTATTATCAGCAGCATTCCGTAATCACATGCACTGGTCTGAGATTCTAGGCGGCGACTCTGTAATTTCACCTCCTTACGCATGGCAGGTAAAGATCAATGAAATGGGTATTACTCCGAACCTTAATAGCGTTAACGAACCTATTGAGGCGCGCATCCTTGATCCGCTGCTAGAGAACTTCCCAGAGTTTAGAAAGATGTATGACGTCAACGGCTTGCAGGTAGATGAATTCACCAACTTTGGCGCCACCTTACGTACGCTACGGGGCTTTCTGCAATCAGTTAATGATCTTGAGTCATTCGTTCGCGATGTAACTGTTCCGAATCCAGATAATTAAGGAGAATTAATGAAAACTCTGCCAAAGCCGCATATATTTCAAGCCAAAGATTCCAAGCCACTGCGTTGGGGAATCTTTGGCGCGGGCTGGATTTCAGATGCCATGGTTAATACCGCACAGAAAAATTCCAACCAAGAGTTTGTGGCAGTGGCCTCACGCACGCCAGGGAAGGCTGAAGCCTTCGCTCAGAAATGGCAACTGCCCTCTTTTCATACCTCTTATGAGGAGTTAGCTGCGCGCGAAGATATTGATGCTATCTATCTTGGAACTCTGCCCTCTGATCGATTAGAGGTTGCCTTAATTGCCATTAACGCTGGCAAACATCTTCTGATTGAGAAGCCAATTACTATGGATTATTCAGAAGCGCAGCAGATTTATGCAGCAGCCAAAGCAAAGCAAGTTCTAGCCGTTGAGGCGATGTGGACACGGTTCTTGCCGCAGATGGATATTGCCCGGCAATTAGTTGCCGATGGAACTCTCGGAGATATCGAACTAGTTATCTCAAACTTCTGCCAGGCAAATCTAGAGGTTCCGCGCCTGTTCACCATTGGTGGCGGAAATCCAATTATCGATATGGGTATCTACCCGATTGCTTTCTCTCAGCAATTCCTCGGGGTCCCAAATGAGATTCACGCCTTTGGTCAACTCCATCACAACCAGATTGATGAAGAGACTCACGCCTTTATGCGCTATGCCAGCGGGGCCCGCTCTACCTTTGTCCTTTCTGCACGCACCACACTTCCTCATTGGGCGGGAGTATCTGGAACGAAGGGGGCAATTACCTTTGGCACCCCATTCTTTACGCCAACTTCAATAACTCTTCACGGCCCCTCATTTAATGCCGAGAGCACGACTTGGGTAGATGATTTAGGCCTTCCCGAGCATTTAGGTCTGGTCCATCAGATTCACGCCTTTGCGCAATATGTTGAACAGGGTCTGCTTGAAGCGCCGCTCTACACACATCAGGATTCGCTCTCAAATATTAAGACCGCCATCGCAATCGGTGATCAAATTGGTACTCGCTACAAATAACTTCCACTTATCTCAAATTACGGAATAGGCTCATCTCATGACTCAAAAGTTAAGAATTGCAATCATTGGTGCCGGACGCATCGGCTATGTTCATGCTGGAAGCGTTAATGACAGCCCTGGGTTGGAGCTGGCCTATGTTGTAGATCCAATTGAGGAGAGCGCCAAGCGCGTTACAGCTGACTTTGGGGGCAAGGTCGCCACAGATCCTGTAGCGGTAATAAATTCTGGTGAAATTGATGCAGTAATCATTGGCTCACCTACGCCAACTCATATTCCACTATTGCGCGAATCAATTAAGGCTGGCGTGCATGCGTTATGCGAGAAGCCGATTGATCTTGATATTAAAAATGTAGAAGAGTTTCGCGCTGCCGCTAATTCCGCTAAGACAAATATTTCTCTAGGTTTTAATCGTCGCCAGGATCCACACTTTAAGGCAGTTAAAGCACAAGTTACTAAAGGTGAGATTGGAAAGATTGAACAAGTTGTTATGACTAGTCGCGACCCAGGACCTGCTCCACAGGCATACATAGCAATTTCTGGTGGAATATTCCGCGATATGACAATTCACGATTTTGATATGGCACGTAATTTTGTCCCAAATATCGTCGAAGTTACCGCCTTTGGCGCCAATAGTTTCTGTGACTACATTAAGGAAGAGGGCGATTTCGACAATGTCAGCGTTCTCATGAAGGGCTCCAATAATGAAATCATTACAATTATTAACTCCCGCCACTCCTCATATGGCTACGATCAGAGAATTGAAGTCTTTGGCGATAAGGGAATGCTACAAATCAATAATGTAAGTGGCAGTACCGTCACGCTCTCCAATAGCTCAGCCACTGCAGCTGGAGAGCCATATATGGATTTCTTCCTTGAAAGATATGCCGCCTCGTATCGCAATGAGCTTGCCCTATTTGTCGAAGGAATTAATTCTGGCAAAGTCCTTGGCTCTACCTATGATGACGGTCGCGCCGCTTTGATTTTGGCAGATGCTGCGCACGAATCTGCACGGACAGGTAAAGCAGTAAAAGTTAACCTTAACTAGCTTTAACCATGGCGCTATCCCTTACAAAAACACAGCGCAATGGGCTGATCTTTGCCTTTATTGGAGTCTTTGCCTTCTCGCTTTCTCTCCCCTTTACCAAAATGGCGTTGCGCAGCTTTGATCCATTCTTCACTGCCTTTGCTCGCCCGATAATTGCTGCCTTTATAGCGATTCCACTGATGCTCGCTCTGCGCGTACCAGCCCTTCCCCGACATCTCTGGCGCCCAACTGCATTCACAGCGCTAGGCGCAGTCTTTGGTTGGCCAATTCTCATAGCTATCGCGTTACAACGCACTACCTCTTCACATGTCTCAGTAATTGCCGCCGTCATGCCCTTGGTCACCGCCATCATCGCCGTGATTAAGAATAAGAAACATCCAGGGACTTCATTTTGGGTTGCTTCAACTCTTGGAACAGCGCTGCTGATCTTCTTCTCAATTAGTCGCGGTGGCACCTCCAGCGCAGATTTATTAACCGATCTGATAATTGTTGGCGCCGTGATCGCCTCTTCTTACTGCTATGTCGAGGGTGCTGGCCTAACAAATTACCTCCCAGGCTGGCAAGTTATCTCTTGGGTAGTGGTGATTTCGCTACCAATTGCCATTCCAGGGGCAATCACCGTCTATCTAGCTACAAGTGACCAATACGAAATCAGAGCCGATGCCATCTTTGGCATGCTAGGAATAGGACTTTCCTCCATGTATCTAGGATTCTTCGCTTGGTACCGTGGGCTACAAGATTTCGGCGTAGCCCATGGATCACAAGTTCAACAGCTGCAAGCAATCATGACCCTTGGCTGGTCTGCCCTCTTACTTGGTGAAGTAATTACTCTAACTATGGTCACTTCTGCCATTGGCATCGTGCTCTGTGTGCTTTGGGCGCTCTC
>CAYXDT010000008.1:0-21524 GCA_964463845.1 uncultured Candidatus Planktophila sp.
TCTAAGCGCTCTACTGTGGCAACCCTGCTCTATATCGAAGCTGGCATCGTGCTTGCCCTAGGGTTATGGCTAATCGTCTTTAGCTTTACCCATGAAGGTGAGGAGTTAGCTCCGCTTCTGGGGGAGATTGGTTTTGCAGCAATGGGTTCTGCCGGGCTCTTCTTTGCCGCTCGTGGCTTTGCTAGAGGTAAAAACTATGGTCGTTCTCCAGCTCTGCTAGCTAATTTAATCGCGCTGGGAGTTGCTTACTATCAAATACAGGGTCAGTTCTATATCGGAGCGATAATCATTTTATCTTTGGCGCTACCGATTATTTATCTCTCTCTAGCTATATCAAAGGAAGAGAACTCCTAATACTTGATGCGGATAAGCATCACTAGCTAATTGATGCGGATAAGCATCACCAAGGAACTACTTCGAAATCCTCCCAAAGAACTCCCGTTAACTTATCTTGATCAGTCAAGCCGGCTGTGTTAAATGGTCGAGTGGCTAACCAGATTGCAGTAGCTGCACCTTCTTCGGCAGAACGTGGTGCATCAGCTCCACCCATATCTGTGCGTGAGTGATTTGGGCAGATGGCATCTACTAATAATCCGCGAGCGCCTAGCCCAGTTTCGTGCGCCAAATTTCGAACGAGTGCATTTACGCCAGCTTTACTAATTCGATATGGCGCAAGTCCTCCTGCATTACCTGGTCCTGACATACGACCCAAGCATGCGGAGTAGATAATGATTCGTCCTTTGCGAGCATCAGCCATGGCAGGTGCGATACCGTTAACAAGTTGAAATACTGAATCTAAATTAATCGCCATGACGCGCCGCCACTCTGCATCATCAGTGCGCAAAGTCTTCGACATCTTCTCACTCATTACTCCATGAGCCAGCATCAGAATTTCTGGAGTAGGCAGACTCTGCGCAATAGCGGCAATGCACTCACGAACTTGGATTGGTTCTTGGAGATCACAAGTAAAGGTAGAAATATGTAGCGGCTGCTCACCATTTTGATGCTTATACGCATCACGAATCTCTTGCGCAGCCAGCTGTAGGCGCTGCTCATCTTTGGCGATGAGCGCTAAGTCAAAGCCTGCCAAGGAGAGAGCTTTCGCTGTGGCCAGGCCGAGACCGCGACTGCCTCCTGTGACGATGGCCAAGGGGCGGCTCACTAATGAGTCATTGGCCAGCGGGCGGTTTAACTCTGACTCCATGCCGCAAACTCTCTCAAGAAATGCAGTTGAAAGCACCTTCAAGCCGCTGCCGTAAAAAATGAGCCCTCGATGATGAAAATATGGTGCAGCCTTAGGCGCAAATGTGCCCAATCTCGCGCAAGTGCTCCCCTGACGCCTTTTTTATCAAGCGCCCACAGCCGATAGTCTTAGCCCGCAGGTACGCCGTGAGATTGCAAAGGAGCGCTCAGTGTCGCAATCAGGTCAAGACTTCGGAGCAAATGATTGGCTCGTCGAAGAGATGTACGAGCGATACCAAGCAGACCCAACATCAGTACCTACCGAATGGGTAACTCACTTCCAGAATAACCCACAACCACTTTCAGGATCTGCAGCTCCTCAAAATGCTGCTTCATCCCTTGCTACACCGCCTCGTGGAGGAACTCCTCCAACGCCTAAACCAGTAACTCCTCCAAATATTTCTATCAATCCCCCAGCTAGTCAGAGCATTTCGGTGGCCGGGGTTCCGGCTCAAGCAGCAGCAGCATCATCAGTAGGTTCTCTGCCGCAAACTGCACCAATTCAACAAGTGTCGGCGCCAGTTGAAGCAGCACCTGCGCAACCAGTTGTTCGTAACGTTGCCACAACGCCGGCGATGCCAGCGCAGCCAGTTGCAAAACCAATTCCAACTTTAGCCACACCAAGTGCATCGACTCTTGAACCAATTCGTGGAGTAAGCGCCCGCGTTGTGCAGAGTATGGAATCTTCATTGACGGTTCCAACTGCGACTTCAGTGCGTGCAATTCCAGCAAAGCTCATGATTGATAATCGCATCGTAATTAATAACCACCTTAAGCGCACACGCGGTGGAAAGGTCTCCTTTACTCACATAATTGCCTACGCCATGATTAAGGCGCTCCGCGCAATGCCTGAGATGAATGCCTTCTTTGGAGAGCTAGATGGCAAGCCTGCTCTCGGAAAACCAGAACATATAAATCTCGGTATTGCGATCGATTTGGCTAAACCAGATGGCACACGCCAACTATTAGTCCCCTCCATTAAGGGTTGTGAAGGGCTTGATTTTGGACAATTTTGGGTCGCCTACGAAGAGATTGTAAAGAAGGCTCGTGGTGGCACCTTAACTGTTGAAGATTACGCAGGCACTACCGTCTCGCTGACAAATCCAGGAACTATCGGCACCGTTCACTCAGTCCCGCGCCTAGTGCAAGGACAAGGTTTAATCATCGGTGTTGGTGCGATGGATTATCCGGCAGAGTTCCAGGGTGCAAGTGAGGCGACTTTGGCCCGTATGGCAATAAGTAAGGTAATCACGCTAACTAGCACCTACGACCACCGTGTTATTCAAGGTGCCCAATCAGGAGATTTCCTACGTCGCATCCATGAACTACTTTTGGGCGCAGATCATTTTTACGATGAAATGTTTACCGCGCTCCGTATTCCTTACGAGCCAATCCGCTGGGCAACTGACTTTGCTTTCACTAAAGATGATGAGATTGATAAGACAGCGCGTGTTCAACAGCTAATTCAGGCATATCGCACCTGGGGCCATCTGATGGCAGATATTGATCCACTGGTTTATGTACAACGCACCCATCCAGACCTTGATGTCGTAACGCATGGACTGACGCTTTGGGATCTCGATCGTGAATTTGCAACGGGAGGTTTTGGCGGAAAGAACTTTTTGCCTCTTCGTAAGATTCTCGGAATTCTTCGTGATTCATACTGTCGCTCCATCGGTGTGGAATATATGCATATTTCAGATCCGGCAGAACGTAAATGGATGGCAGAGCACATGGAAGTTGGTGCACCAAAGCCAGCCCGCGAAGAGCAGTTACGTATTTTGCGCAAACTAAATAGCGCCGAAGCATTTGAATCATTCTTACAAACTAAGTTTGTGGGGCAGAAGAGATTCTCTCTCGAAGGTGGCGAATCAGTAATCCCACTAACTGATGCCATCGTCTCATCAGCAGCTGAAGCTGGGCTAGATGAAGTTTGCATAGGTATGCCACACCGCGGACGCTTAAATATGTTGGCTAATATTGCCGGAAAATCTGTCGGCCAAATCTTCCAAGAGTTCCAGGGCCACTATGCAGAAAATGAAGTTCACGGTTCCGGAGATGTTAAGTACCACTTAGGTAATTCCGGGGTATTTACTGCAGAATCTGGTGCGACTACCAAGATTTATCTTGCCGCTAATCCTTCTCACTTGGAAGCGGTGAACCCAGTACTAGAAGGAATCGTCCGCGCTAAGCAGGATCGCTTAAATACCAAGGGTTCTTACACAGTTCTACCAATTTTGCTCCACGGTGATGCCTCATTTGCTGGCCAAGGCGTTAATGCTGAGACGCTGCAACTCTCACAACTACCTGGCTATCGCACAGGTGGAACTATTCATATCGTTATCAATAACCAAGTTGGCTTTACAACATCGCCAGCTTCTTCACGCTCCTCACGCTATTCAACAGATATTGCGAAGTTAATTGAAGCGCCTGTCTTTCATGTAAATGGTGATGACCCTGAGGCATGTGTTCGTGTTGCACATCTAGCCTTTGCTTATCGACAAGAATTTAATAAAGATGTGGTGATAGATATGGTCTGCTACCGCCGCCGTGGCCATAACGAGGGCGACGAGCCAAGCTTTACTCAGCCACTCATGTACAAGCTAATTGATGCAAAGCGCTCAACTCGCACCCTTTACTCTGAAGCACTCGTTGGACGTGGCGATATCACGCCAGAAGAGGCCGATGAGATTGCTACCGATTACCAGAATCAACTCGAAGAAGTATTCGCCTCTGTTGCTAATTACCAAGAAGAGCATGATCCAAATTTTGTGCCTCCAGTTGTTCCAAAATCAGAAGATGTACCAACATTTATATCGGAAAGCTTGATTCGCGAGATTGCAGCGACGCAGATTGCCATTCCAGAAGGATTTAACGTCCATCCAAAACTTCTACCTCAACTCCAAAAACGTGCACAATCAATTAATGACGGCACTATCGATTGGTCAACTGGAGAGATGTTGGCATTTGGTTCACTTCTCAAAGAGGGGCGTCCGGTCCGTTTGGCTGGTCAAGATTCTCGGCGCGGTACCTTCTCTAACCGCCATGCTGTAATTATTGATAAAGAAAATGGCAGCGAGTGGACGCCACTTCGCTCACTTATTTCAGATGCTAATCAATTCTTTGTCGTGGATTCACTCCTAAGTGAGTATGCCGCGATGGGCTTTGAGTATGGCTACTCTGTTGAAAGAGCAGAAGCCTTGGTTCTTTGGGAAGGACAATTCGGCGACTTTGCTAATGGCGCCCAGACCATCATCGATGAGTTCATCTCATCTGCACTCCAGAAGTGGGGTGAGCGTTCTTCTGTAGTGCTCTTGCTGCCACATGGTTATGAAGGTCAAGGGCCAGATCACTCATCTGCGCGTATCGAACGTTTCTTGGCTTTATGTGCTGAGAAGAATATGACTGTCGCACAACCATCTACACCAGCTTCCTACTTCCACCTACTGCGATTCCATGCAGCAAATCCAAAGCGTCGCCCAATGGTTGTCTTTACACCTAAATCAATGTTGCGCCTCAAGGCTGCAGCATCTGCAATGAGTGATTTCACTTCAGGAACTTTCTTGCCAGTAATCGGCGATACTGAAGTACAAAATGCCTCTCGCTTAATCTTCTGCTCTGGCAAGATTTATCACGATCTTGTGGCAGAGCGAGCTCGATTAAATGACAGCAGCACCGCAATCGTGCGCGTCGAACGGCTCTATCCACTGCCGATTGCGCAGATGGAGGTTGAAGCGAAGAAGCACCCAAATGCGAATTTGTTATGGGTACAAGATGAGCCAGCAAATCAAGGTCCTTGGCCACATATTGCGATGAGTACAACTCAAGTTATTGGTGGAACGGCAGTTGATGAGCGCGTCTTACGTCGCATCTCTCGTCGCGCATCAGCATCACCTGCAACTGGAAATCATCATCTTCACGAGGATGAAGCAAAGGCTCTACTAGTGGAAGCCTTCACAAGGTAAAGATGACTCCTCCAACAACTGAAGTTCAAGCCCTAGGAATTAGCGGCAGTGACTTTGTCATGTTCAGTACCGACTGGTGCGGTTACTGCAAGCGCCTTAAGCGCCAATTAGATGAGGCAGGAATCAAATTCCGCGAGGTAAATGTGGAAGAGGAGATTGAATTTGCTCCCTTCGTGGAGAAAGTCAATGGTGGAAACCGGGTAGTTCCAACGCTGCTCTTCTCAGATGGCTCATCACTTACAAATCCCTCTGTAATTGCAGTGCGCGAAAAACTTACCTCACTCGCTTAAGGCGATATTTAATTCGCGCTTTTACAGAAGTAATCGGCAACCAACCCCACTGACGAGAATCTGTTCCGCTCGGGTTATCGCTTTCTACAAATACTTGCGCAACTCCCCCACTTGTAACCTGCGCCTCTTTTACTCGCTTTACATAGAAGATACCTGGCTGCTCTTCACGTTCCACAACCACTATGTCGCCGACCTTAACTCTGTGGCGTAACAGGCCTTTAGCTTCTGGCTGGCCTTTGATTTGATACGTCGCCCAGCAACCGACGAGCCAATCTCCTGCGCGATAGGTGGGCTCCATAGAGCTACCCTCGACAACCATCGTTGCATACTTAAACACAAGGCGAATCTTAGGTGCTAAAGAAAGCTACCTTCGGTGAAACTTCTTAATCAAGTTAAATTTCTAGGTGCGATTTCACTCGAGCTGCAGTACTCTCACGCTTATGAGAAATTTATTTACACCAAAAATTACTGTCCACGCCCATTGCGATCTGCCTTGTGGGGTCTACGATCCAGCACAAGCCAGAATCGAAGCGCTCTCTGTTAAAGCTTGCATGGAGAAGTACGCTGCCAATCCAGATGCGGATTTTCGCTCACGTTCAGTCTCCATTAAGGAAGAACGTTCTCATCAGGTTAAAGAGCACCTTTGGGTACTCTGGACCGATTACTTTAAGGCGCCACACTTTGAGAAGTACCCACAACTGCACTCACTCTTTAATGATGCTACAAAGTTGGCAGGAGCTGCCGGAACAAAGGGCACTCAAGATATAAAGGTGGCAGATCAACTCATTGCCAAGATTGATGAGATTGCAGAAATTTTCTGGGAGACCAAGAAGGCGTAAATCTCTCTAAGCGCAATCAATTCAAAAAGATAAGTGGCTAAAAAACGTTTTTAAATAAGGGTGCTTTAACTTATTAAAGATTGAGCGGCAGTGCGGGCGAGGAAAGATAATCGCTCCACTGTCGCTCGCTTTATCTCCGCCTGTGCCAGGTGGCGTTCTCCATCATAGACATCACACTCAAAAGTTAGCTCACGCCCAGCCACATTAATGACGCGGGCATTTCCTCTTATCTCAACTCCAACAGTTGCTGAGCCCACAATCTCAATAGCCGAGTGAGTTAAAAAAGTTGTCTCACCTAGCTCTAAAAATTCAGAGAGCGCCGCAACACAAGCGCTCTCCATAAGGGAGAGAAATACTGCAGGTGCTGCAACCGGAAGATCGGAGACGCCCATCGTTACGCAGGTATCTCCTGGACGAACAGTCATAACTGAAAATCCCACTGTGCCAAGGACTTCTTCAGCTGGTCTCATGCTTTCTAGATTAGTCCTCGTCTTCTATAAAGTGCTGGATATGGGTCTGCTCAATCTCAATTTCGTGGCGTTCAACATTTCCGAATTCATCAATTTCAATGGAAATCTCTCGCATACGAACCTGGGTGACAACTTCAGTCGTGGCGGCGCCGCCTAACTGGGCACGTAATTGTGCATGGATACTCTGATGCAACTCCTCTGGTGCCTCCTCGCAACAGGTGCGACGAAGAGTCTCTTGTAGAAGTAGTTGCATGGCACGTTCGTGCTCGATCTCTGCAGTGCAGGCAGCGCAGGTAGACATATGGTTGGTGATGGCGGCAGCCTCTGCCATCTCCTGCAGCTGTCCCTCAATGATAAAGATTATGGAGGCAAGTACTTCACCGCAATTGATTTGCCCACCTATTTGATTCAAATTGTAGCCATTAAAGTCATCGTGACTCATTCGCTATCCTCCTTCTTCTCAGAGGTAGCAACTGTGTAACCAAGTTCTTTTGCATAATCAGCTAATTTTTCGCGCAATTGCTTACGTCCGCGATGTAGGCGCGACATAACAGTGCCAGCCGGTACATCAACTATTTCGGCAATCTCTTTATAGGAGAATCCCTCAACATCTGCGAGATAGACCACTATGCGAAACTCCTCTGGAATTTCTTGTAACGCCCTCTTAATATCACTATCAGGCAACTTTTCTAGCGCCTCAACCTCGGCAGACTTTCCCAGATTGCTGGTGTGTGATTGCGCCTGCTCCAACTGCCAATCTTCTAGCTCTGCTTGAGAAATTTGTGGCTGACGTTGCCCTTTGCGATATGAATTAATGAAGGTGGTTGTGAGGACTCGATAGAGCCAGGCGCGGAGATTGGTGCCTTCTTCAAATTGATGGAATGAGGCGAAAGCTTTGAGATAAGTATCTTGTACAAGATCTCTGGCATCTTCTGGATTCTTGGTATAGCGAAGAGCGGCGGCATAGAGTTGATTGGTAAATACGAGGGCATCGCGCTCAAACCGAACTGTGCGATCGGCGGCGCTCTCCAGAACCAAATCTTTTGCACTCATTACGAGAAGGCTATATCACTAGCGTGGCTAGCCCCTAAATTAAAAGAGCGTCTCTGGCGCACCCAGCTCAATAGGCTCAATTAACTCAGCCCCATTGTTCGCAACTAGGTTAACTCGGGGTGAAACTGGTCTAGCCGATATTCCGGAGTCAGGGTCGGCAACCTGCATCAACTTTAAGAGGCGATTGATATCGCGATTCTCTGGATCAAGCCATTGCTCCCAACGCTCCTGCGGCATAAAAACTGGAGAACGATGGTGGATAGTTGCTAATTCACCCACCGCTTCGCGAGTGATAATTGCAGCAGAATCAATTACTTCTCCTTTCTCACTCTTCCAGCTACTCCATATTCCGGCGATTGAAAGTTGTTTTCCATCATTACGAGAGATGAAGAAGGGTTGCTTCGGTGGATAAATTCCCAGCGCTGTTGCCCACTCGTAATAGCCTGTTGCTGGAATCAAACACCGGGTCATGCGGAAGGCATGTCTAAATGTTGGTTTCTCATGAATTGATTCACTGCGTGCATTTATAGCATGCGATTGTGAAGCACGAGCATCGCTCAAGCTCTTTTGCCATGGAGCAATTACTCCCCAAGATGCGGAGTCAAGAATCAGAGAATTTGCTTCATTCTTAATAATGTAAATCTCGTTTGTTGGCGCAATATTCCAATTTAATGGAAGTGACTTATCTAGCGTCGAGCCATCTAGAGAGAAGGATTGCACAATCTCATCTGCGCCAAGGTTTTGCGCATATCTGCCACACATAACTCGAATCCTAAGGCAGTGGTGATAGCGATAGACTTAACTCATGAGCAATGCGCAAAGTAACTGGCCGGCGCCCTTTCGCGGTCAAAAGTCAGTAAATGCGCGCGTGACCATCCCCGGCTCTAAATCAGTTACCAATCGCGCACTAGTTCTAGCTGCCCAAGCCATCTCTGAATCAACTTTGATTAGACCTTTAATCTCTCGCGATACCGAGTTAGCGGTAGCTGGCCTTAAAGCTTTGGGTATCGGAATTACGGGTGATGAAAGCCAATGGAAGATCACACCCGGCGCGCTTCGTGGTCCAGCCAGAATTGATGTTGGAAATGCCGGAACCGTTATGCGCTTTCTTCCACCTCTGGCCGCCCTTGCTACCGGTGAGATCTCCTTCGATGGAGATCCCCGTTCTTATGAACGCCCCCTAGCACCAGTAATTAAAGCCTTAGAAGAGTTGGGAATAGAAATAAACCATGGTGGTAGATATAGCCTGCCCATGGTGATTAAGGGAGCCGGCGCTATTCCAGGTGGAACCATCACAGTTGATGCCAGTGCTTCTAGTCAATTTCTCTCGGCGCTCTTATTGGTCGGGCCAAGTATGCAAAAGGGCATCACCGTTAGACATCAGGGCGCCCAACTTCCATCACTTCCTCACATCGAGATGACGGTGCAGATGTTGCGTGACTTCGGCGCCACGGTGACTGTTGATGAATCCGCGCAGAGTTGGCAGGTAGAGCCTGGAAAGTTGCAAGGGCGTAATCTAGTAATCGAACCAGATTTATCTAACGCCGCGCCATTTCTCTCAATCGCGATGGTCTGTGGTGGGCAGATCACAATTGCTGATTGGCCGAAAGATACGACGCAACCTGGCGATCAATTACGCGAAATCTTTACGCGTATGGGAGCGCAAGTTGAATTTACTGATGATGGTTTAGAACTTACCGGTGGAGAGAGTATTCATGGGATAGATATAGATCTCCATGATGTTGGCGAGCTAACCCCAGCTATTGCAGCGTTGGCCGCTCTAGCTAATTCAACTTCCCATTTAAGGGGAATCGGACATCTGCGCCTTCATGAGACAGATCGATTAGCAGCTCTTACTCGTGAAATTAACTCACTCGGTGGCCAGGTTCGTGAAGATGAAACCTCACTTCACATCACGCCTGCCCCTTTGCACGCGGGAATATTTCACACCTATGAAGATCACCGCTTAGCTACTGCCGGTGCAGTTATTGGATTAGTAGTACCTGGTATCGAAGTTGAGAATGTAGCGACCACACGAAAGACCCTGCCAGATTTTCCAGGGCTCTGGAATAGCTTGGTGCTATGAGTCCACGCGAGTACGACGAATCAGATGCGCGCATTCGCCCTAGCCGAACCACACGTCGCAGAAGCAAAGATCGCCCAGCTCATTCTGATTCAGTAACCGCTTTTGTAACAACGGTAGACCGGGGACGCACTACCTGCGTCACAGATGATGGAACTGTAATAACTGCCATGAAGGCCCGCGAATTAGGGCCTAAATCTGTCGTAGTCGGTGATCTAGTAGAAGTGGTTGGAGATTTAACAGGCATAGAAGGCAGCTTGGCGCGAATAGTGACCGTTAATGAGCGGAAAAATTCATTAAGTAGAACCGTTGATGATGCCGCGCGAGTAGAACGCACCATTGTGGCCAATATTGATCAGCTGCTAATTGTTGTGGCCTCTACCAATCCAGAGCCACGTCGTGGCCTGATAGATAGATTCTTAGTGAGTGCATTTCATGAGTCAATTGAGCCAATTATTCTGGTGACAAAGATTGATTTAGCTCCTATCCCCGATTTCTTTGAGCATTATCAAGCTCTGGGAGTAAAAATTATCTCTACCTCTTCTCAATTACAATCGAGAGATGCAGATATTGAACTAGTGCATTCATTGCTGGAAGATAAAATCTCCGTCTTAGTTGGGCACTCTGGCGTTGGTAAATCCACCTTGATTAATGACCTAGTAAAGAGCGCCGCTCGTGTAACAGGTATCGTCAATGTCGTTACTGGGCGCGGTCGTCACACCTCATCGAGTGCAATAGCTCTGCCGCTTTCAGGTGGTGGCTGGATTATTGATACGCCCGGAATTAGAGCTTTTGGTCTCTCCCACTTAAATAAAGAACGGGTAATCCAATCTTTTCCAGATATCTATGAGGTTATTCAAGGTTGTATGCCGAACTGCTCTCATAGTGAAGTCGGATGCGCCCTTAACGCTTGGATTGAATCTAGCGCCTCTGAACGAGAGGAAAGGTTGCGTAGGGTCACCAGCCTGCAATCACTTTTAGAAGTAAAAGCTGCCGATGAGGAGCGTTAGACTCAGGCTATGGAGAGAAGTCGCGAAGAAGATCTCGCACTAGCTCATCACTTAGCTGATGCAGCCGATGCAATTACATTGGCTCGCTATCAATCGTTAGATTTGAAAATCACAACTAAGCCAGATAACACTCCTGTTACGGATGCCGATAAAGCTGCAGAAAATTCCATCCGAGCGCTCTTGCATGCAAATCGCCCTACCGATGGCATAGTTGGTGAAGAGTTTGGCAATGAAGGTATAGAACGCGATAGATATTGGGTTATTGATCCGATCGATGGCACAAAGAATTTCGTGCGTGGAGTACCCACTTGGGCAACCTTAATTGCCTTAATTGAGAAGAGTGCAGATGGCAATGAAGAGGTAATTGTTGGCGTAGTAAGCGCGCCTGCACTATTTCGTCGCTGGCATGCCCACAAAGGTGGTGGTGCATTTGTCACTGTAAATAATCAATCTCCAAAGCAGATTAAGGTCTCAGCTATCTCAGATATTGCAGATGCCTCAATCTCCTACTCTGACTTCATAGGGTGGGGACCGCGCTTAGAGAAATTCCAATCTCTTCTGGCAAAAGCTTGGCGCACCCGCGCACATGGTGATTTCTGGTCACATATGTTGGTGGCAGAAGGCGCCCTTGAGATTGCCGCTGAACCCTCTCTGGCTCTTTGGGATATGGCCGCACTCGACATAATCGTGCGTGAAGCAGGCGGAAGCTTTACCAATATTGAAGGCGCAGTTGGCTCACTCGGAGGTAGCGGCCTTTCGACAAATGCTGCCCTGCATTCCTACACAGTTACGGCGTTAAAACTTTGATAGCCCAGACCTACTCCATCTCTGGGATGACCTGTTCCTCTTGTGTAAATTCAATTGAGCGCGCCCTACATGAAATCGCTGGCGTTAAAGCATCTGTGAATTTTGCATCTGAGACTGTCCATATTCTCGCACCCCCAAATATCACCACTGATTTGATTATCAAGCAGATTAAGTCAGCTGGTTACACCGCAACTCTGCTAACTGATCAAGCCGATCCGGCCTTACATCGCAAGGGGGCGGCGCGTGCCCTTGGCTTTGCCACTATCTTTGCTATTCCATCCATTCTGCTTTCAATGGTGATGGGTTGGCACGAGCCGATTAATTCGTGGCTAATTGATATCTTTAGCCAATATCAGATTGCGCTACCGCCGCATGCTGATCATCACTTTGTCTCTTGGTTAGTAATTGCTATTAGCGCACCGCTTGTACTCATTGTTGCCCTGCCAATTCATCGCGCGGCGATTCGTAATATCACCCATCCGACTATGGATACGTTGATTTCGCTCGGTTCATTGAGTGCATATGGTTGGTCGATTTATGCCACCTATAACAATGTCGGGGATGTCTATACCGAAGTAGCTGCAGGAGTACTTTTCTTCGTTATTCTCGGGCGCTACCTAGAGACCAAGGCAAAGCGCAGCGCGGCAAGTGCGCTCTCCACCTTGCTCTCACTTGGAGAGAAAGAGGTGGCGCTACTTCGAAATGGAGTTGAGGTATTAGTTCCAATCTCTCAACTAGAAATTGGTGATCATTTCATTGTAAAGCCTGGCTCGCGCGTAGCCACAGATGGAATTGTCATCTCAGGAGTCAGCTCAATCGATAACTCCATGATTACCGGTGAATCAAACCCGATTGAAATAGCACCGGGCATGAGCGTTATCGGCTCTGCGTTAAATAAAAATGGTCGATTAATTGTTCGTGCAACAAGAGTCGGAAGTGATACTGAGTTAGCCCGAATCACTGCAATGGTCGTAACGGCGCAAGGAGCAAAGGCGCCTATTCAGGCTTTAGCAGATCGCATCTCTGCGATATTTGTCCCAGTTGTAACACTTATTGCCATCGCTACCTTTGCCAGCTGGTATTACCTCTTTGAAGAGAGCCTCACCTTTTCGATTTCAACGGCTATTACTGTCTTAGTTATCGCCTGTCCGTGCGCTCTGGGGTTGGCCACCCCTGTTGCCCTCTTAGTTGCATCTGGTCGCGGTGCGCTGCGCGGCATTGTGATTCGCCAACCGCGTGTTCTGGAGGCATCGCGAGCGATTGATATAGCTATCTTTGATAAAACTGGAACTCTTACCGATGCACAGATGTTGCTACAGAGCGCGGTAATTCCCGTTGCCGCGCAAAGCGTTCTCGGAGAATCTTGGAAGCCCTATCTAGATGAGAAGAAGATTTTGGCAACCGCCCTTGCCTTAGAGAGTCAAAGTGATCACCCAGTTGCACAAGCGATTACGGCACATTGTCTGGCTCGTGGCGCAGATCAATTACCTGTCACCGATTTCACTCAGACTCCTGGAATTGGAATAGCTGGACGAGTAAAGATCGGAGAGAAATCTCCCGTTGTAATTATCGGTTCTCCCACATCCATTGCTCATAGCACCGTGGCATTTCACCCTGAGATAGCTTCTGCAATCACCGAAGCAGAGGCGCAATCACATGCGGTAGCTGTACTGGCATGGGATGGTGTTGCCATCGCAGTATTTTCAGTTGCTGCGCCAGTTAAAGAAGATGCCAGATCCACAATTGCAGCGCTAAAGAACCGTGGGGTAGAGAGTTGGCTGCTCACCGGAGATAATTTGGAGAGCGCTTCCACTGTGGCCTCTTTGGTTGGCATTAGCCCACAATCAACTATTGCAAGCGCATCTCCTGCAGATAAGTTGGCAAAGGTGGAGCAATTACAAGCAGATGGTAAGAAAGTTTTGATGATTGGCGATGGAGTAAACGATGCAGCTGCTCTAGCGCAGGCTAATCTCAGTATCGCTATGGGTACAGGGACCGATACTGCTATTGCCACTGCAGATATCACCTTGATGCGACCGGCACTTGGTGGGGTTATAGAGTCGCTAGATCTATCGCAGAAGACACTTAATACTATAAAGGTAAATTTAGGTTGGGCCTTTGCCTACAACACAGTTGGAATACCAATTGCCGCCCTTGGTTTTATGTCACCGCTCTATGCAGCAGCGGCGATGGCAGTTAGTAGTCTCTTCGTAGTAACAAACTCACTACGTATCCGTTAAGCACTTTCCTCAGGATCGCTTCGCTTAAATGTGCGAATAGCTGATAAAACAGCTATGTAGGCCGGAAAGAGCAAGATTATCGCCATAGCAATTGGTTGATCACTTATTCCATCAACGTTGGAATATCCCCAAGAGAGATAGAAAAGATTTCCAATATAGAGCATAGCTAGAGGCAGGGTGACTTTTCTAAAGGCTCTTACTCGCACTAAATGTGGGAACTTGATATTAGTCAATTGTGAAAAACAGAGAATTAAGCTAACGATCGCTACTGTGTTCTCTGAAAGCTCCAAGACAAGAAATGTCGGAACCGCTAAATTCCAGACAGCAGGAAAGCCGTTAAACCAATGATCTTCAGTCTCGATATCTGTCCGAGCAAACCAGAGCGCAGAGATGAGCAGAATTAGACCTGCAATTAGCGATTGGAACTCTTCCGGCAATAGCTCCAAACGAATTAGGAGAGCTACAGGTACGACGACGCAGGTTAAGTAATCAACTATTAGATCTAAGGTAAAGCCATCTACACGTGGAGCATGTAGAACTACATCGATCTTTCGCGCCATTGGGCCATCTAGTCCATCTAGAACTAAGCAGATCACCAGCCAAATAAGGGCGCCCCGAATATTGTTATCGATTACCGCTTGTAGCGCCAAGAGTCCAGCGACAGCGCCACTGGCGGTCATTACATGTAAGGCGTAGCCCGCGCTCTTACTTATTCGATTGCTCTCAACCACGCTTAATCGTATCGGCCATATAACGTAAATTTTAGAGAGTTTGGATACAAGAGAAGGCGCCCAAAATGAGCGCCTTCTCTTATCCTTAAATTGGTAGCGGGGGCAGGATTTGAACCTACGACCTCTGGGTTATGAGCCCAGCGAGCTACCGAGCTGCTCCACCCCGCGTCGGAAAGGTAAGTGTAGGCGAGTGAACTCGACTTCACCAAATCCGCTAAACCGCTAGGTGAGCAGCGCAGTAATTACTGACGCGCTTGCGCAGCGACTGCTGCAGCAATTGCTGCTTTTAGTCGATCCTGTGCACGACCAAAGGCGGCAAAGTCTCCCTTTGCAAGAGCTGCATTGCCATCAGAGATTGCTTGTCGTGCACTTCGCAGCGCACTTGCAAGATCTGCATTCTCATCATCTGTAGTTGCAGTTGGATTTTGCGATGTTGATGATGTACCGGAGTTGCCACCGAATACCTGATCGAGGGCGCCCTTTAGCGAATCATCAAAACCAATCACATCTCCAAATGAGACAAGCACCTTCTGTAAGAGTGGATAGGCCGCGGTATTAGCAGTCGCTCTTACATAAACTGGTTGCACATAAAGCAGTCCATCACCGACGGGTAAGGTCAACAAGCTGCCCAGGACAACATCTGCACCACCTTGTCGCAAGAGCGAGAGAGTGTTAGCAACTTCAGGTTTTGCTTCAAAGTTTGAAGCAACCTGTGAAGGTCCTGGAATGTTGGTACTACGCGGCAACTGCAGAACTGTTATCTTTCCGTAATCAGGACCGGCAGTTGCATTTACTGCAGCAAAGGCGGAGAGGTTCTCACGGCCACCACGAGGTACAAATGGAGTCGTTAACGAGAAGGTTGATTTATCAGATCCTGGCATCTGTAAGGACATGTAGTAAGGAGGTTGCGCTCCAGCGTTTGCTCCGAAGGTAGATGGGTCACGTGGCACGCGCCAGAAATCCTGTCCACCGTAATAAGCCGCAGCGCTTTGTACATGGTAAGAGCTCAAGACATCACGTTGTACGCGGAACATATCTTCTGGATAGCGCACATGTTCCAAGAGTTCCTTGGACATTTCACTCTTTGCTTTAACTGTTCCTGGGAAGGCCTTCATCCAGGTCTTAAGTACTGGATCTTTCTCATCCCACTGATACAAGGTAACCGTTCCGTCATAGGCATCGACTGTCGCTTTGACAGAGTTACGGATGTAGTTAACTGAGCGATTAGATAAAGCATCCTCTGTCGCATCGGCTAGAGCGGTGGATCGTGAATAAGGATAACCAGAGCTGGTTGTGTAACCATCGATAATCCAAGTTATCTTTCCATCAACGATTGCTGGATATGGATCTCCATCCAAAGTCATCCAAGGTGCCACCTTCTCAACGCGCTCACGCGGCAGGCGGTTATAAATAATCTTCGAATCTGCATTGATCAAGTTAGAGAGAACAATTCTCTGCTCACCGTAATTAATTGCAAAGAGCAACTTATTGAGCAGGCTGCCTACTGGTACGCCACCCTCACCTGTATAGGTGTAGTTACGCTGTCCATTTGGAGATGCATCATCTGGATAATCGAATTCGACTGGGTTATCGGTCTTCTGCCCACCAACAATTGAGTAGTTGGGGAAATTTTCGCCAAAGTAGACGCGTGGCTGGAATTCACCTAGCCCATCAGTCGGAGGAAGATCTCCAACTAAGAAGCTGGGCTTTCCATCGGCATCTACGGTATTTCCAAAGGCTGCGACAAAGCCAAACCCATGGGTATATACAAGGTGATCATTAATCCAATTTCGACTTGGGCTACCTTCGATATTTAATTCGCGCAGAGCAACGACTACATCGCGCGAAACTCCATCAATGGTGTAACGATCAATATCAAGGGATTCTGGGAATGTGTAGTAAGGCTTAATCTGCTGCAACTGATTGAAGGTGGCAGTTAGAACATTTGGATCCATCAAGCGGATATTTGCAATGGTTGCTGCATCCTTAGCGAGTTGTCCTGAAGTTGTTGATATTTTTGCGTTGTAATCGCGTACTTCAACGCCAGCTAAATCATAGGCAGCGCGAGTAGCATCGATATTGCGCTGAATATACGGCGCCTCCTTCGAGGATTCAGATGGCTTGACCTGGAACTGCTGAATCGCCGCAGGATAAACACCAGCGATTAAAACTGATGAGATCACCAAGAGAGCTGTTCCAGCTGCAGGTAAAAGCCAAGAGCGGCGAATGATATTTGCAAAGAAGAGAAGTGAGCAGACAACTGCGATGGCAGAGAGAATCGCCTTTGCCGGCAATAGCGCATTGACATCACTAAAGGTAAGACCGGTAATTAAACGACCTTCTTGAAGAGCAAGCGCGTAGCGATCAAACCAATATGCCACCGCTTTAAGCAAGACAATGAGGCCAAGTAGAACTGAGATCTGTACACGTGCTGCGACTGTGGTGCGATCGGTCTGCACATCGGTGCGAATTCCACCATACATGTAATGAACAAAGGCGCTGGCAAGGGCTGCTAGAACTAGTGTGGAAATTCCCCAACCAATCAGAGCTTCATACATAGGAAGCTTGAAGGCGAAGAATGAGATATCTAAATTAAATTGTGGATCAGTTACACCAAAGTCGGTTGCATTGCGGAATTGCAGCCACTCTTTCCAGAAGACCATTCCAGATGTACCGGCAAAGTAGACAACTGCAGCTGTTATGCCAAGAAATACCCAACGGCGAACTGGCTCAATCTGTGCGCGAAGTCTTTCGACTCCATTTACTTCTATATTCATTGGTACATAAAGTGGGCGGCGCTTATATGCAATATATATATTTACAGATAGAAGCGCTGCGGTAAGAAGTCCAACGATTAAAAATAGTTGTATCCGCGTGAAGAGAACTGTTGACCAGACGCTAGTGAACCCGACTGATTCAAACCAAAGCCAATCAATGTAATAACCGCCAAGTGAGACAATGGCTGCGCCGATTGCAAAGATGATGGCGCCAGTGATTATGAGCGGAGTTCTGTTTTTATTCATGCTCGTAGGTTAGTGCAACCCACAATCTCTCCGCGAGGAGCGGGGCTCTTTTGCCCGCCCGCGGCATTCGTTTGCAGGTATTTAAGAGCCTCTTGCAGGGTATCGACGGCGACAACGGAGATACCGCTCACACGAGAGGGTAAATCATCGCAATTATCGCGAGCTGCAAAGAGCAAGGTTGAGCCGGCCTTCTTGGCGGCAATTATCTTCTCAGAAATCCCACCAATCGAACCGACCGCCCCTGATTCAGAGATGGTTCCTGAAGCAGAGACTTTTCGCCCTTGCAAAATATCTTCTTCAGTTAAAAGTTCGATAATGCCTAACGCAAAGATCAAGCCACCACTTGGCCCACCAGTATTTGCAAGAGTAACTGTGAGGGATGAGTTAGCCAGACCTGAAATATCCACTTCTGGATATTGGGCAGCCAGAACTTTCTTGGCAGCAAGCACTGCTGTGTTCTGTGAGACCTTCATCGTCTTCTTAGATTCACGTAGCTCGCGCTTGGTATCAGTATCTCGCTCATAGATAGTCGATCGCGGAACAACTACACAATCAGCCCTGGCCCAACAGGTCAATACTTCAGCGCCCAAAACATTGGCATCGGGGTTAGAGACCCAGATAGAGAGTAGATACATCTGCCCATTTGGCTTAAAGGTCTCCCCAACCTGCTTATCTAATTTGAGGACTTTCGGAAAGAGTGGGGTTCCGGCACCTGGCTGGATTACAACAAAATTTACTGGAGCAATTAAGGGAATTAGAAAGAGCGCCAAAAAGAAGGCCCGCAGAAGCTTTGGCATCGGCAGGAAGCGAAGATTCATACGAGTCTATAAGTAGAGCGCTTAGCGCTCTTTATCTTCTGCGCCGCCTTCGCGGAAAGAGTTTTGGAATCTTTGGAATTGTGTGACCGAGCGAGTTGTTTCCGCTTCAAATTTACCTTTAAATTTTGCAATCCAAATTACATATCCGATCGCCCCGAGTAGCGCCCCGACAGGAACTACCCACCAGATAAGCGCCTCAAATGCGCTGCTGCCGGCCAGATAGGAACTCATTTACCCATCCTAGCCCCTAAGCAAAAAGTTCTCTCCCTGGGGAAGAAAGTGCGAAGAGCGCGCGTTATAGTCCCTAGATAGAATTAAACTCTAAAAGTTCCAATTCGCAGTTAGCCTACCTAATCTTTCGAAGGAGTCTCTAATGTCACCTTTTGGGTTTACTCCCGATAGCGAGGGCGATGACGATCGCGATAAGTCAGATAAGGATGGCCAGGTGCCAGAAGATTTTGCAGAGATGATGCGTCAGATGCAGGAGCAGATTCAGAAGCAATTTGAAGAGCTTGGCGTCAACCTGGGCGCGGGAGCTAGCCCAGCTGGATTTATAAATCCCTTTGCAGCCTTTACAGCTGCGACCAATGAAGCGCTCCCAAATAAAATTGTTAGAGATATTGCAAAGAAATTTGTACAGACACATGGTTCCCAGCCGATTGGAACTAAGGATGTAACTGTTGTCGAAAATTCATTTGAGATTGCAGAGCTCTGGCTAAATGAGGCAACTCTCTTTCCCGCCACCCTTGTTACAACCAGCCAATCTTCAACCAACCAGTCTTCAACCAGCCCGCGTGCGCTCAGCCGGCTAGATTGGGCAGATTTAACCCTGCCCGGCTGGCAGGCAACCATGGAGCCACTTGCTACCGGCCTGGCCCAAGCCATCACTGGGCTCCTTGATCAAGCGATGCGTGAACAAGTGCAAGATTCCGATAACAGCGAAGCGGTGGCAGCTCCTATGGGAGCAATCGCTGGCCTACTTCGCAGCTTTATTGGTTCAATGATTGCCACACAGCTGGGGCAGGCCATCGGCGGAATCTCAGCTACAGCAACTGGCGCACACGACCTATCGCTACCGCTCCTAACGCCTGCGCGCCCAGTTCTAATTCCAGAAAATATCGAGAAATGGAGCGTAGATCTGGAGATTCCTAAATCTGAGATCTATCTCTTCCATGCCCTTCGCGAAGCAGCAATTGCCCGCCTCTTTCAACATAATCCTTGGATAGTTTCCTATATCCGCAGCGCCATTGTTGATTATGGCCGTGGTATCCATATTGATTTAGAGGCAATTCAACGTCAGGCTGAAGATGCCATGCAGAACTTTGATCCAAGTACTGCAACAGATATGAACTCCTTAAATATTGCACTTAACAATGGCATCTTCACACCCGAGGAGACTCCTGAACAACGCGCAGCTCTCTCAAAGCTCGAAACAGTTCTTGCCCTGGTAGATGGTTGGGCAGATGAAGTAAGCGCACTCGCTGCTGGCGATCGCTTGCCTGCGCTTACCCAATTGCGCGAGATGTATCGCAGACAGCGCGCCACCAACGCTCCATCGCAACAACTATTTAAATCACTCTTAGGTCTTGAGGTCTCGCCAAAGTTAGCGCGCGAGGCGAGCGCTTTCTGGCAGAAGATTCGCGAAGCCCGCGACATTGCAACCCGTGATCGAATCTGGAGCGGCATATTGCCAAATGCACAAGAGTTACTTGAGCCAGAGGCATTTCTCTCTTCAACCCTGATTCCAGATGACCTCAGTGGTCTGAATTAATGGGGCTCAATTAGCGCCATAAAAAAGCGAAGTCCCCGGGCGCACATTTTGAAATCAGCCTTCCCCTTGCTGATTTCAAACGGTTATCCGAGGACTTCGTATGCGAAAAGTACGACGATTTTTAGTGAGAATCAAATAAATATGAGGTAGACACAGAATTTTTTTTCTGTCAATTACTCTTCTTTCCTCAACTATTTCTACCTTTCTCTAATACATTTTGCACAATGACCTCAAGCAATGGTGGAGAGTTCGGCGAATTTGTAGAACTCACCCTTCCCGGGATAGATGAGGGTGAAATCCTTGTCATCCGCTCAAAGCGCCGCAAAAAGAGCATCTCCGCCTATCGCCAAGGTGGGCGAATTGTCATCTCTATCCCAGCTCGCCTGAGTAAGGCCGATGAGAAGGCGATAGTTCCTGAAATGATTGCCAAGATTCGTAGCCAAGAGTCCGCCGTAACCCCTGGCGAAGCGGATTTAGCCGAGCGAATCGATCAATTACTAACTGAACTTGCCCCAGAGATAAGCGCCCGCCCCTCTTGCGTAAATTGGCGCCCCATGCGTGAGCGTTGGGGCTCCTGTACTGGGGTGGATCGGACAATTCGCATCTCTGATCGCCTCAAATTGGCCCCAAAATATGCCCTCGATTACGTCCTCTTCCACGAGGCGATCCATCTTCATATCTTCGACCACGGGAGCGAGTTCGCTGAAATTCTCTCCCGCTTTGAGGAGTCCGAGCTGGCCAGCGCCTATCTCGACGGCTTTGAGGCGGCTGAAAGGTCGCTTCTAGCGCCAGTTGAGCTTAAAAAGCTGGGTCAGAAGGGGTAGATATAGCTAGAACTTCCCGTGTGGAAACGAGATTTTGAGCGTGAGCAGGGGTATCGTTCTAACCAGTACGCATGAGCGCCAAGCGCATGTGTCGATCGGAGGAAAAAATGACAGTAGAGACATACAAGGGTGACGCTTACTGCGTTAAGTGCAAAGAGAAGCGTGATTTCGAGGGAACTGTAAAGATCTCAGACTCTGGTCGTCGCATGGCCCAGGGCATCTGCCCAGTCTGTGGCACCAAGGTAAATCGCATTCTCGGCAAGAAGCCAGAATAACTTTCACCTAACTATACGTAGAGATAACCCTCGCCCAACTGGGCGGGGGTTATCTCTTTTCTACCCAAGCTTTATCTACCCAA
>CAYXDT010000008.1:21624-53174 GCA_964463845.1 uncultured Candidatus Planktophila sp.
TCTACCCAAGCTTTATCTACCCAACCTTTATCTACCCAAGCTTTATATACCCAAGCTTTATACACCCAAGCTTTATACACCGAGGGTCTGCACAGAAGATCTCTCAGTTTACCTATGCCTTGGTTGCACACAGTTTGAACGTTGGTGCAGATATCGAGAGCGAGCACTTGGCCAATAATTTCCGGCACTATGAGAGATGAGAATTTTCCAAGATTAAAAGTAGGTACCCATCTATTTGCCACCGCTACCCCCAATCAATATCTACTTGGTAGCGTCAATAACGCAATCGCGATAACAACTCCAGAGGCAAAGAGCGTTGCGCTCGCGCTCTTGCAAGGAGATTTAAAGTCTGCTCAAGCATACAACCCTGAATTAACTTCGACGATGATTAACGCACTTCACCAGCAAGAGCTGCTAGATCTGCATCCTGGAAAATTGGCGCTCTCACCTAGATACATCTCCCAGATTCCAGCAAGAGCCAAGAAGCAGGAGAAGGGTTTTGTGGATGGCGCCTTACTACAACTAAAGAATCGTATCTCCCCCGAACTTTCGCAGAGCACCTGGGTTAGTGGCGCCACAGATGGTGGAGTTGCAACTCTGCAAAATCGTGAGAAGTTTTTAGTCGAGATAACTGGTGCAAATCGAGTAGCGACTCTGCTTTACCCGATATTGCTAGCGAGTGGGGTTACTCAAGTTAGATATTCCACAGAATCTCGTGGCAGACAAGGCGCTATAGGAGATCTCGATATCGCAATCTCCGGATTTAAATCCGCTGATATTGGCTTTGATTTTAATAAGGAGCAAGAAGATAGGCGGCGCGATTACTCTCTCTTTCCTCTTGATAAAAACTTAAACTATCTAGATGAGCGCTCCACACCAGATTTAATTGTGCTCTGTGGCAATTTAGATGCACATAAAATTCCCCACTGGATGAGTAGCGGACAACCCTTTCTCTATATTCCGTCTCCCATCGGAAAGAGCGCACAAATTGGCCCACTAGTTACTCCAGGAAGTAGCCCTTGCCAGCGTTGTGCCGAACTCTCTCTCGCCGATCAAAGTGGTTTGCTCGCTAGCAGCGCCCTTAACTCTGGAGAGTTGCCTGATTTTCCAACGGTAGCTGCACATTTAATTGCCGCGCTAGCAGCATCGATGCTCCTGACTTTCACCGATGAAGGCGCCAAGCAAGCCACCGGTTTCATGATTTCCATCGATTACCAGAAGATGCGGCAGCCGCAGGTGGTGGCGCTAACCCGCCATCCACTCTGCGGTTGCACCTTTAATCAGTATTAAAGCTCCTCGGGCATACGCATTGCGGCAATCACCTGACGCGGTGGTCGACCAGCGCGACGCTTACGTTCGATGATCACCCCATCTTCAATTAGCTGACCGCCCCAAACTCCACAAGGTTCTAGGCGAGATAAGGCGCCATCTAAACACTTGTTACGCACTGGGCAGCCACCACAGAGCGCCTTCGCCTCTGCAATCCCTTGATCGCTATCAGAGAAGAAGAGCTCAGGATCTGCCACATGGCAAGGCAGCACTACGGCCTTGGCGTCATCGAATGTGTATGTCACATCGTTTAAGCCAATCTTCTCGCCGGTCTGCGCCCAACCTGGTACCTGTAGTTCACTGAAGAGAACTGTCATAGTCCTCACCTCTTCTCTCTCTCGATCGGTTTCTTTCTCTCTCGTTCCGCTTGCTTCTTTGGTAATAAAAAAAGGACCTTCAAATCCTTTGTGGATTTGAGGCCCTTGTGGGTCTATACGGGTTTAGCCGATTAGATCTCCTGTGGCCTCAACCACTGCATAAAAGTTGGCGTAAAACGCTGACTTTGGAGCTGTGGGCCAAGCTGCTCGCTTATGAGAGCGCTTGGTGGTTGAGGTTGAATGAGCAGCAGAAGGCACAGCAGCGCGAACGCCTGCTGTAACAGTTGATGTGAATATTGAATTCATCTCAACTCCTTCGCCTATCGGTAGATCGCCATAGTTAGCGATATTGAGTTAAGGGTACGGGAAGGGTCAGCGATCTGGCAACCTAATTAAAAACGGTGCTATGAACTGGCGAGTAACCCAGATTCACGCAGGAATGGGCTGGGGTTGGCTCGGTAGGAGATGTGTAAATCAGATTTGGCTCGAGTAATTCCAACGTAGAAGAGGCGCCGTTCTTCATCAAGGGCGGCTCCGGTGAGGGGCAGCTGCCCATCGGATGCGCCAATGAGAAAGACTCGCTCCCATTCCAGCCCTTTTGCAGCATGCAAGGTAGCTAGCGTGATGACTGGCATGGTTGGCGGATTATTTTGCTGCACCCTATCTTCAACTTCACGCAGATAGCCGCGCAGAGATTTCGGATTAAAGTTCTCATCGCTATCTAACTCACGCGCAAGATGCAGTAAGGCGGCGATGCCGTCGATAGTTTCACCTGTTAGATATGGCTGCGCCAAGGTGCGCAGCTCATCAATCCAGCCTTCACCTGGTGCAGGAATAACAGATGCTTTCCTTACCTGAGAGAGAAAATCACGAACTTCGCGGCGATCAAAGAAGCGTTCTGTACTGCGCACTTGATAGGGCAGATTAACTTTTAACATCTGGCGCTCTGCTGCCTTAAGTTGTGAATTTGTTCGGGCCAAGATGGCGATTTCATGGGGAGCGACTCCAGATTCCAACAAGGTAGTCAACTGCGCCAGCGTTCCCGAAATCTCAGCGCTCTCATCGCTATAGGCGGCAACCGTAGGTTTTGCGCCATGTTCATTCTGGGCTACCAGCTCCTGCCCCATATTTCCGTGACGGAGCAAGGCATTTGCCGCAAGGGTTATCTCTGGGGTGGAGCGGTATCCCGTGCTCAAGCGAATTACTTCAGCGTCAGGAAAGCGTTGTGTAAATGAATTTAGGAATACTGGCGTCGCACCCGCAAATGAATAAATGGTCTGCGCAGGATCTCCTACAACGCAGATATCTTGGCGCGTACCGAGCCAGGCATTAATCAAACGTTGTTGCACAGGTGAAACATCTTGATACTCATCAATTGTAAAGTGGCGATACTGATCATGTACTCGCTCACGTACTTCACGCTCCTGCTCGAGCATGGCAGCACAAAGTAAGAGCACATCTTCAAAATCAATCGCCAGCTCTTCTTTCTTGATGGCTTCATATGCGGTGTAAATCTGCACCATCTGCTCTGGCATTACTCGTGGCTTCTGTAAGCGCCGGCTAATCTCGTCGATGTAATCCGTAGGAGCTATCTGCGAAACCTTGGCCCACTCAATTTCAGAGGCGATATCACGCATTAATTCACGGTTGGTGGCGCGTAGCGCATCTGACAAACCAGCACGATTAATTGATTCGGTGAGAAAGCCAGTCTTGGTTGTAACTAAATCTGGCGTACGTCCTCCAAAGACCGTCGGCCAGAAGTAGAGCAACTGCTTTAGCGCTGCTGCGTGGATGGTGCGCGCTGCAACTGTTGGGACTCCAAGTGTGCGAAGACGAGCGCGCATCTCACCCGCAGCTTTTGAGGTAAAGGTAAGTGCTAAAACCTTTGCTGGATCCATAACTCCGATTGCTGCGGCATATGCGATGCGATGAGTTATGGCGCGAGTCTTTCCTGTGCCAGCTCCAGCGATTACACAGACAGGGCCGCGAGTAGCTAGCGCAACTGCACGTTGATCGGGATCAAGGGCGGCGAGGATCTCATCTTCTAACGCCATGTTCTGACTCCAGATAAATGGCGCAAAGTTATCGCCATGTTTGGCCACCGGGTGCGGGCTCTCCTAGCCATCCTTCAATCATTTTGCGCGCCACTGAAATTGTAGGAGGAAGCAAGAGCGAGCCATCTCCTGCTGCATCTAGCAACTGCTTTCGAGTAAACCACTGCACATCGGTGATCTCTTCTCCATCACCGCGAGCTGCTTCGGGATTATCGGTAACTGCTTCAAAGGCGATCATGATGCTCGCTGGAAAGGGCCAAGGTTGTGATCCAAGGTAGGTAATCTCTGTCAGAGAGACTCCTGACTCCTCCAACACTTCTCGCGCCACACATTGCTCAAAGGTTTCACCTGGCTCTAAAAATCCTGCAAATGTGGAGTATCGACCTTCTGGCCAGATTGGTTGATGGCCCAACAAGATTCGATCGTTGCGATCTTTAATCAAGACAATTACTGCCGAATCTGTCCGGGGGTGATGTTGTGATTTATCAACTTCACAAAGTCGCGCTGCTCCACCTAAATCAACTCTTGTCGCACCACCACATTTAGGACACATGGGATGAGCGCGATGCCAATTGCTAAGTGCAATGGCATGCAATCCCACCTCCATCTCTTGCTCAGATAAAGTGGCGGCTAATTCACGGACTGTGGAGAAGCCAAATTTTTCAAATATCTCACTCTGTTCATCCTCGCTGCCAGCAATGGCAAAATGAGTATCCCAAGCAAAAAATGGGTTGCGTGTTACTGGATCAAGACCTAAGAAGTAGCGATCACCAGCTGTGAACTCATTACTTGCTGAAAATTTTGTAATATCGACAGCAGAGAAAAAGGCTAGATCAGAACCCTTCGCTGCAATTCGCCCATCTAGGAGATGAATTATTTGGGCGCGCTGCCAAAGA
The DNA here is from genome assembly GCA_964463845.1 of uncultured Candidatus Planktophila sp. GTDB lineage: Bacteria > Actinomycetota > Actinomycetes > Nanopelagicales > Nanopelagicaceae > Planktophila. The sequence goes on from CAYXDT010000008.1 coordinate 26,221, forward strand.
AGTTCTAAGGTCTCAGGATTGGTCCGCAGATCTCCAGCGCGATCAATTAGAGATGGGCCTTGATTTATCGCAGACATGGTCGAAGGTTACTAGTCTTGCCATGTGCGCATCACCTCGTGGAATCTCTTACATGGCATGGCCATCCCCCCTGTAGGCGAGGGCGCAAAGGATGGCGTCGCGCTTGCCGCTGCGGTGCAAGAGATTGGCTCTGATGTATATGGCTTTCAGGAGCTCGACCACTTTCTACCAAGATCTGGCGCACGTGCACAGATTCGCGATATTGCAGAAGGAATTGGCGCCCGCAATTGGGCAATGGGTCCGAGTGTTATCGGCACACCGGGTGAGAGTTGGCGCAAGCGCAATAGTGATGAACCAGAAATTATTACTAACACATCTACTCATCAAGAGTTAACTCATGAGTGTTATGGCATCGGCATAGTTTCTAAGATTCCAGTTATCAGTTGGCACCGCCTGGATTTAGGAAATTCACCACTCGGTCTACCGCTTGTCGTTCCCGGTGATGAGACAGGTAAAGGTCGCCCCCGTTTTATCTATGTAAAAGATGAACCACGTTTAGCACTTGCCGCAGTTTTAGAAAATGGCTGGACCGTTGTAAATACCCATCTCTCATTTGTGCCCATCTTTAATTTGATTCAGTTAGCTCGCCTTAAGCGTTGGGCGCTATCGATAGCGCAGCAGACAAATACCAAGCCGCTAATTCTCGGTGATTTCAATTTGCCAAAGAATCTGCCCGTCGCCTTCTCTTCCTGGAAATCTCTGGTGAGTGCTAACACTTATCCAAGTTGGGGAGCCAAGATTCAATTTGATTATCTACTCACTCAAGGTGAGCTCTCAGGTGGTTTTCAGGGGCTACCTATCTCAAAAACTGGGATAAGTGACCATCTTCCTATCTCTGCGCAACTTCTCAATTAGCACTTTGCCATAGAGCCATTAACCTAGGGGTATGACTACAGATGCCAAGTGCCCATACTCAGTAAATACCGGTAGCAAGCTCAATCGCGAAGGTACCTACAACACTGACTGGTGGCCTAACCAGTTAGATATCTCAGTCCTTCGACAGAACTCTCCTGTTTCCGATCCAATGGGCGACGGCTTTGATTACGCCGCCGAATTCTCCAAACTCAATATCAAGCACGTTCAAAGAGATATTGAAGAGTTAATGAAGAGCTCGCAAGAGTGGTGGCCAGCAGATTATGGCCATTACGGACCATTCTTTATTCGAATGGCATGGCATAGCGCAGGTACCTATCGCACATCTGATGGACGCGGTGGTGGCGGAGCTGGCTTGCAACGCTTTGCACCTTTAAACAGTTGGCCAGATAACGTCAATCTTGATAAGGCGCGTCGTCTCTTATGGCCAATCAAGCAGAAGTATGGAAAGAAGTTATCTTGGGCAGATCTAATGATTCTGGCCGGAAATTGCGCTCTCGATTCGATGGGGCTTAAAACATTTGGTTTTGGTGGCGGTCGCGTTGATGTCTGGGAGCCTGACAATACTTACTGGGGTAAAGAGGCAGAGTGGCTTACCAATGAGCGTTACTCCGGTGATCGTGAATTAGAGAACCCACTTGCTGCAGTTCAGATGGGTTTGATCTATGTAAACCCAGAAGGACCAGATGGAAATCCTGATGTTCTCGCATCTGCCAAGGATATTCGCGAAACATTTGCGCGCATGGCTATGAATGATGAAGAGACTGTGGCCCTTATTGCCGGCGGTCATACCTTTGGTAAGGCGCATGGCGCCGCAGACCCTGGCAAATATGTTGGACCAGAGCCAGAGGGTGCACCGATTGAAGAGATGGGCCTTGGTTGGAAGAATTCCTTGGGTAAAGGAAATGGCGCAGAGACAATCTCTAGCGGCCTAGAGGGTGCTTGGACTCCAACACCAACTAAGTGGGATAACACCTACTTTAAGACGCTCTTTAAATACGAGTGGAAGCAGACTAAATCTCCAGCAGGAGCTACCCAGTGGATTCCAACTGATGAATCAGCTGCGAAGTCAGTTCCTGATGCACACATTGCAGGTAAGACTCATGCGCCAGTTATGTTCACAACAGATTTGGCGATGCGTATGGATCCAGCCTATGAAAAGGTTTCACGTCGCTTTGCTGAAGATCTCGATGCCTTTGCAGATGCCTTTGCGCGTGCCTGGTTCAAACTCACCCACCGCGATATGGGTCCAATCGCTCGCTACCTAGGTCCTCTTGTTCCTAAAGAACAGTTGATTTGGCAGGATCCACTTCCAGCTCGCGCCAAGAAAGTTATTGGAAAGAGTGAGATTGAACTTCTTAAGAAGCGCATTGCTGCAAGCGGTCTGAGCGTTTCACAGATGGTGACAACTGCATGGGCATCTGCCTCATCCTTCCGCGGTACTGATAAGCGCGGTGGTGCAAACGGTGCACGTATTCGCCTTGAACCACAACGCAGCTGGGAAGCCAACAATCCTAAGGAGCTCAAGAAGGTACTTGCTGTGTTGGAAAATGTGCAGAGTAACTTTAATAAGAAGTCAGATAAGAAGGTCTCACTTGCAGATCTGATCGTCTTAGCCGGTTGTGTTGGTATTGAACTTGCTGCCAAGAAATCTGGCGTTAAGGTAAAGGTGCCCTTTAAGCCAGGTCGTACCGATGCCACACAAGAGCAGACTGATGTCGCATCTTTTGCAGTTCTAGAACCAACTGCTGATGGCTTCCGTAACTACCGCAGCGCCGCTGATGATCGTCCAGCTGAGATTCCGCTAATTGATAAGGCTGCTCTTCTTACCCTGACTCCTCCAGAGTTAGTTGTATTAATCGGTGGGCTACGTAGCCTCGGTGCTAATTACGATGGTTCCGCTATTGGAGTTCTAACAAAGAAGAAGGAGTCCCTTAATAACGACTTCTTTACCAATATCCTCGATATCAAGTACGAGTGGAGCGCAAAGTCAGCAGATGCTCAGCTCTTCGAGGCGCGTGATCGCAAGAGTGGCAAGGTCACCTGGACAGCTTCCCGCGCTGACTTGGTGATTGGCTCAAATTCTGAACTACGCGCACTCGCAGAAGTTTATGCAAGTGCAGATGCTGAAAAGAAGTTTGCAGAAGATTTTGTTGCTGCATGGGACAAGGTAATGAACCTTGACCGCTTCGATCTTAAGAAGTAGCTATATCTAAAGTTAACAGATCGATGAGTTGGGCCTCTGAAAAGAGGTTCACTCGTCGGTCTGTTTTATTTATACCAACATAGACAAATGCAGCGGTTACAGATTCCACAGGAATCGCTTGCAACTTGGCCCAAGCCAATCGATAGATAGCTAATTGAATTGCTGCCGAGTCATCGAGGACTTTAGACCCGGTCTTCCAATCAATTACCTCAAAACCTGTTTCAGTCTTGTAAACGGCATCGATTCGCCCGCGCACAAGAGTTCCTGCAATAACTGTTTCAAAGGGAACTTCGACTGCAAATGGTGAACGTTGTGCCCATTCAGAGGCGAGCCATTTATCTTTTAATTCACTGAGCTTCTGATCTTCAGCAAGAGGAGTAAGTAAATCAAAGTCTTCATCATCAAAGAGAGTTTTGGAATTAAAATGGTTTTCAATCCACAAGTGAAAAGCGGTGCCGCGATATGAAAACTCATCCATAGCTCGCGGCATAGGTCTGCGAATTGTCTCGGCCAGAGCTGCGCTATCTTTATGTAGCGACATTAATGTTGAGGTAGAAAGCCTTGGAGGTAGTGATACTGCGCGGGTACCAGAACGGAACTCTTCGTACTCGGCAATAATCGCTTGTGCATCCTCTGCCCAACCTTGGGCATCTGCTGATAATCCGGTTAGTTCAGAGCCTAGATCTAGCGCTGGCGCAGATCGCACTAAAGCAACGCTGCCTTCAAACTTTGCGCGGGCTGCCCCCAGACGATCTTGTGGCCAGGTCGTTGTGACCTCAATATTCTCGGCAGGATTTCTATCGTTATCTGCCGGGGCCTCTGGCCCTTGCAAGACATTGCCCAGCTGCTGTGCCACCTTTAGAACCTTTTCAAATAAGACAGAGGCTGGCACTGGTTTTACCCCATCGCGCCAATAAGAGGTAGAGCAGAAGAGGTGTGTGCGAGCTCGCGTCATAGCAACGTAACCAAGACGGATCTCTTCACGCTCTTTATAAGAGACGCATTCGGCGGCGAAGTTTTCAATAGCTACTTTGGCTTGGGCATGGGTAGTTGCTGCGCCCCATGTGAAATGTGGAAGATGAGCACCATCGCCGCGAAGAGCAAATGGAATATGTCTTTCATTAGTAATCCAATTGTCAGGATCGGTTTTACTAGCTCCTGGAAATGTTCCCTTTGCTAAACCTGGAACTGCCACTACATCCCACTCGGCACCCTTGGCCATATGCACAGTTAGTATCTGAACTACATTGGCATCAACATCAGGGGTGCCGGCTTTCAAACCACTCTCTTCTTCACTAGCGATATCTAGCCACTGTAAGAATGAGGTGAGTGAGCCGCCACTGCGCGTAAATTTAGCTGCCTCATCCATAAAACGATCTAAGTGGCGGCGACCCCGATTGCCACCATCACGCAAAATTACCTCTGCCTCTAGATTTAAATACCGTTCGATTTCAACTATTAAATCGGTAATTGGACCAGCAGCGCGGGAACGTAATCTCCGTAAATCGGCTGCAAAATTAAGCAAACGAAGGTAGCCAATTTCAGTGAAGGTGCGCTTATCGCTCTTCTCAATTTCATCTAAGGCATCAATCAAACTGCCGATAAATTGATCATCAGCTTCTGCTGAATCAGGATTACCTGCCACAATATTTTTAACAATGCTGCGACTATCTATCTTTAACTTCTCTGAACGTGATCGCGCAAAGCGGCCCAGAGCTGCAATATCGGCCGCTCCTAAGTTAATGCGCGGGCCAGTTAGATGGCGCATTAGCGAGGCGCCAGAATCGGGATCGTTAAGAATCTTTAAGGTGGCGACAATATCGGCCACCTCTGGAACATGAACCAAGCCCCCTAAACCAAGGACTTCAGATGGTATGCCTGCGTTAGCCAGAGCGCTCTGGATATATTGAATCTGCGCTCTCTTGCGCACTAAAACAGCAAAAGTTTTAGGTACTCGCGCTTTAGGATCAAGGCGAGCAGGATCATTCCAAAGGGGGCTGAAGTATTCGGCGATAGCAGCGCTCTCGGATGCCAAATCTTCAAAGGCGCCACAAGTTAAATCTCCCTTGCCAGCGCCTTTTCGCGCCTTAAGGGGTGCTACCGGTAGCGCCTCTAAGAGACGGACACTTTCTGATATTTCATTTGCCAGAGTAAGTATTACCTCATCATTGCGATAGGTGGTGAGTAGCTCATAGACCTGCTTGCCAGTAGCGCCGGCAGCTTTTGGAAAATTGTTACTGAAGGCACCGATTGTTCCAGATGATGCACCGCGCCAGGTATAGATTGATTGGCAGGGATCTCCAACTGCCATAACAGCATGTCCACCACCGAAAAGGGAGGAGAGCATGCGCACTTGAGATTGAGAGGTATCTTGATACTCATCGAGTAAGACAACTGGGTATTTAGCTCGCTCTAGCGCACCAACATCGGGAAAGTTAAAGGCGATATCAGATGCAAGTGCAATTTGATCATCATAGGAGAGCTCACCTGATTTACGGCGTGATTCAATAAATGATTCCACCATAGAGAGCATGTTGCTCCGTTGATTTAAAACTTTAGCTACGCGTCTAGTCTCTTCATTAGTTGCGCCACTCATCTGCGAGAGTTGTTCTAATACGCTCTCATCTGCAGCCCGTATCTGGCTAAGGTCTACGCGATGTTCTAGGACCATTGCAGTTAATCCCAAAAGATCTTTGACAACAGTGCTAACTGCATCCTCTGTTGTGAAGAGTGAATCATCCCAATTTCGCACCAATGAATTTGCCGACATCCAGAGCGCTGCCTCGCCAAGTGGCTGCACCTCTGCATCAATGCCATAACGAATGGCATGTTCGTTTAGTAGCCGGCCCGCATATGAGTGGTAGGTGGTAACAGCTGTTTCAAGGCTATTAAAGGTGCGCGCAATACCGTTCTTATCCTGCGCTAATTGAAATTGCCGCAGACGCTTACGGATACGGGCATTGAGCTCACCTGCCGCCTTACGGGTAAAGGTCAGTCCCAGGATCTGATCAGGGCGCATAATTTCATTGGCCACTAAATAAACCACGCGCGCTGCCATAGTTTCGGTCTTGCCAGATCCAGCACCTGCAATTACAACTGCAGGTTCAAGTGGATTATCGTGAATTGAAATTATGGGACGTTGTTCATCACTTGGCAGATAGAAATCAGAATCAATCTGCATAATCATCCTGGCTACATCATCAGGGGTATAAAGCTCTCTCATTGATGCACCGCCCTTCCCTCTAAATGGAGCGGACAGGAAGGCTTTAAATTGCAACGGTTGCAGAGATCACTCTTGCGGGCGATAAAGGTGGCACCACCCATGCCCTCGGCAATGGCGGTTAATTCACCCTCGACCTGCGCGACATCAATTGGAGCACGTTCGCGAGTAGTTACCTTGACCGCCTTATTTGCAAGAAAGACAAGCTCAGAGCCACTTACCTCTGTACCGCTTAACTTTCCGGCAAAGCCATCGAGAATAACCCCTAGTTGATAGCAGGCTAGCTGAAGATTTTCTGCCGCATCATTTTTGGAGATAACGTTCTTACCGGTCTTAAAATCAATAATGTAATACTTGCCATCACTATCGACTTCAATGCGATCTACACTACCTTTGATTAGCGCCCGTCCTACATTGATTGTGAAGGTAAGTTCAACGCCAGCAACAGTGCGAGTGCTTTCGCGGTGATATTGCGCAAATCTCTCCAACATCTTCCGTGCTCGCTTTAAGGAAGCTTGGCTAATCCACCCCTGACTCTCATCTATAAGAGGCCAAGCTGCCAACAACTTCTCTTGTAATACCTCATCCGTAATTCCAGGCTCTTCCACTTTGAGACGGGCAAATTCATGGATAACAGAACCTAATAATTGCGCTGTGGAATCTCCATTTGTGCCACCACTTCGTTCCAGGAACCATTTCAATTCACAATCTGTGAAACTCTCTGCCGCTGATGGCGAAACCGGAACTTGCGAATTTGCATCGACAATATTTGCACTTGATGAAATATCAGTAGCCCCAAGCCAATTTGCGGGATCTGCTAAGGCAATATTCTTCGTAGCTAATTGCTGCAATATGGCTGCAGCAATCGGATCCTGAGCGCGATTGACTTCGTGGCGTAGCGTTGCGACTAGAGAGGGAGCAGTCAGCGCCCGCGGTAGGTGCGTTATCTCTGTACTGCTGGCGTGAAGGGAGGCAAAATCCTCAAAGAAGATTGAAGGGAGATCATCTTCTCGTGAAATTGCAGTAACCAGCAGAGAATCTGTCGCGCGAGTGGTTGCTACATGAAAAAGACGAGCCTCATCTTCTGCCAGTGAAGTTGCAGCAATTGTGGCCAGCGTTAACTGCGCCATCTCGTCTCCGTGTCGTACCCGTTCGACCAATCGTTCAGCACCCAATAGAGAACTGCGCTGCTTCAGATTAGGCCAAGCTCCTTCTTGTACGCCAGCAACTGCGACATAAGGCCACTCCCGCCCCTTCGCTGAATGCACAGTCAAGATCTCAACTACATCTGGACGAACTCCCCGCGCTGTAATCAAGTCGGTAACGATGCGCTCTTGCGCTACCTCGCGCAGAAATAGATCTGGCTGTGCGCCGGGAAAACGTTCGATATGGCGCGCTGCTGAATCAAAGAGTTGAATCATCGCATCGAGATCACGATCAGCTGCGGCTCCCCGCGCACCACCACGAAGGGCAGACGCACGCCAGCTAGCGCTTAACTTTTCTCCCTCACTATTTTCTGCGTTATCCCAAATAGCCCAGAGCAAATCATGAATAGTTGCACTCTTCTTTGCGATGGCTCGCTTTGCCAGAGTTAATAGGTTGTGAATGCGCAATAGTTCGGCAGAATCTTCAATAGCTACTTCACCTGTGATGATGGCATCGAGGATTAATTGAGTACCACTTCTCTGATCAGTTAACTCATCGCGCGCTGCTAGAAGTGCTGCCCGGGTGCGCCTTAAGGAAACTGATGAGGCTCCCCCAAATTCACACTTTAAAAGTTGCTCTGCAACATCTAAGTTCAAAGGCTGTGCACCTGTTGCCACTCTTGCTAGTAGCAAGAATGGTGCGATAGCTGCGTTTTCAGCAAGCGCCTCGAGATCGCCAGCAACAGGTATTCCAGCCTGTGCAAAGGCGCGGCGAATTGCCGAAGCTGTCGGTCCACCAGATCTCAAGATAACGGCCATATCTGAATATGGAACGCCTTGCATGAGGTGGGCGCGCTTAAAGTGATGGGCGATGTAATGGCCTTGTTCGGATTCAGAAGCTAAGCGCGCAGTTACAGTATTGGGCTTACTACGAAAATTTTCAGTAAAGGTAATCTCTGTAGCGCCTTTTTCGCGATAGTAATCCAGCGCTGCTGGCACACCCTCGGGGTCGGCGCCACGGAAGCGACCTACGGCCGATGCTGGGTCGGCCACAATTATTAGGTCATCTCCTGCTAATAACTTTAAGAGGGTGCGTTGTGCTGGGTCACTCTCTTGAAACTCATCAACGATAATTGTTTTAAAACGGCTCCGTAATTGATCAAGAAGTTCTGGATTTTTTCCCAGGTAATTATTGGCGCTATTGATAATTTCAGATGGATCGATTCGCACCTTGGCATCTCCGGCCAGTACTTCTTGCAGCGTCATAGCGCCTAAGTAACGCTTCCAGAAGTGAGCTGCGCCTTGCCAATACTTCTCCCCTAGCTGATGGCCACGTTCTGCTAACGCATCTGGTGTGATGCCTCGTTCGTTGGCCCGCATAATCAAGTCGCGTAACTCGCGAATAAACCCTTGTGTCTCTAGCGGTTCGCCCAAACTCTCTGGGGTTCGTCGTAAATCTGGATGCCACTGTTGATAACCATCTGCGATATCACCACTTAGAAGCTGAGCAATAAAGCTCTCTTGTTCGGCGCCTGATAAGAGAACTATTTCGCGATAGTGATCTGATGTGCGCATCTTTAATATCGAATATGCCAAGGAGTGAAAGGTGCGAGCCAAAGGTTCGAAGGCGGTCTGGGCAGATCGCGTAACAATGGCATCGCGAATCTCTGAAGCTCTTTCGCGACCATAGGTCAAAATTAAAATTGAATCAGGGTTTGCGCCCTCGTTAATGCGAGAGAGCGCTGCCTCAATAATTGTGGTGGTCTTTCCGGCACCTGTGGCTCCGGTGATGATTAGCGGGCTATTGCGATGTGCGATAGCCGTTATTTGTTCAGCTGAAAAATTATAGGTAGGCGCAGCTAAAGGGGTCCGCACCAAGCGAAGAGGCGAACCAGGCTTACTCACAGTTCGTATTCAACCCTAAGGCTCTGACAACGGGCGTGATTCGCACTAAAAACCCTTATCGGCGCCTTATGGCTTGTAGGTAAAGGAGATTGCGCCATTAATAACATGGCCATCGTTTGAGACAACGCGATAGGTGAGGCGATATTTTCCCGCCTTTACTGAAGATTTATTCATTGGAACTGTGAGCACTTCCCTGACAATGGCGACCTTGCCGAGTGAAATTCGCATACGGTTTGGTGCAATTAACTGCACACGTGATGGCTCTTTGCCAGGTAACTTCAAAATTTCTTCATTAAATGTCAATTTAAAAGTTTTTGGGAAAGTTTTTACCACTGCGCCACTCTTTGGCGTGGAAGTGACAAGGGCTGAATGTCCTTGCGCTGCGGGAGTGGTGAGCGCTAGCGCGCCACTGAGCAGAACAAGGCCAAACTTACGCATTAGCTCTGGTTATTCTTCTTTGCACGTGATGTGGCTCGCGCGCGTTCTGCGCCATCGAGAGTCACCTTGCGAATACGAACAACAGCTGGAGTTACTTCAACGCATTCATCTTCACGACAGAATTCGAGAGCGCCTTCCATATTGAGCTTCTTAGGTGGAATCAACTTTTCAGAATCATCTGTGCCTGATGCACGCATGTTGGTGAGCTTCTTTTCACGAACACAGTTGACATCCATATCATCAGATCGTGAGTTCTCACCGATAACCATGCCTTCATAGACTTCATCACCTGGTTCTACGAAGATAGAACCGCGCTCTTGAATTCCGGCAAGGGCATAAGAAGTCACAGAGCCCATACGATCTGAGACAAGAGATCCTGTGCCGCGAGTACGAAGTTCTCCGAACCAAGGTTCGTAAGAATCAAAGACATGGTGCAGTAGTCCAGTTCCGCGAGTTTCAGTAAGGAACTCGGTACGGAAACCAATCAAGCCACGGGAAGGAACCTTGTAATCAAGGCGAATCCAGCCAGTGCCATGGTTAACCATCTGTTCCATGCGTCCCTTACGAAGGGCCATCAACTGAGTAAGAACACCTAAGTAATCTTCAGGAGCATCAATAGATAGTCGCTCCATTGGTTCATGAAGTTTTCCATCAATCATCTTGGTAACAACCTGTGGCTTACCAACTGTTAACTCAAAGCTTTCGCGCTTCATGATTTCAACTAGAACAGCAAGCTGAAGTTCGCCACGACCCTGAACTTCCCATGTATCTGGGCGCTCAGTGTTTAGAACGCGAAGAGATACGTTACCGATGAGCTCCTTATCAAGGCGATCCTTAACTTGGCGCGCAGTAAGCATCTTGCCGCTCTTACCTGCAAGTGGAGATGTATTGATACCAATAGTCATCGAGATAGATGGTTCATCAACTGTAATAAGTGGAAGGGCGTGAGAATTTTCTAGATCTGCCAACGTCTCACCCAAAGTGATTGTCTCAATACCAGCGACCGCGATGATGTCACCTGGACCTGCTTCCAGTGCTGGCACGCGTTCGAGCGCTTCAGTCATAAGAAGTTCAGAGACCTTTACTCTTTCTACAGTTCCATCAGTCTTCATCCAAGAGACAGTCTGCCCCTTTTTAATAACACCTTCGTGAACGCGGCAGAGCGCAAGACGTCCAAGGAATGGAGAAGAGTCGAGGTTTGTTACATGTGCTTGAAGAGGTGCGCCTTCGTGATAAACCGGTGCTGGAATTGCAGAGAAGATCGTGTCAAAGAGAACATCTAAATTCTCTTCCACTGGCATTCCACCATCGGCTGGACGAGTAAGTGAGGCGCGACCTGCCTTGGCAGATGCGTAGACAACTGGGAATTCAATCTGCTCTTCATTTGCATCAAGATCTAAGAAGAGGGCGTAGGCCTCATCTACAACTTCTGCAATACGTGAATCGGGACGATCAACTTTATTAATTAGCAAGATAACTGGAAGATTCTTCTGCAACGCTTTACGAAGTACGAAACGAGTCTGTGGCAGTGGACCTTCTGATGCATCAACTAACAAGATAACGCCATCGACCATCTCAAGACCGCGCTCTACCTCACCACCAAAATCGGCGTGGCCCGGAGTATCGATGATGTTAATAATTGTGTCGCCACGCTTTACTGCAGTGTTCTTAGCAAGAATCGTGATGCCCTTTTCGCGCTCTAGATCCATCGAATCCATCATGCGATCTTGGCCTTCTTCTTGCTTCTTATGAGCTGCAAAGGCGCCGGATTGCCACAACATCGCATCAACGAGAGTGGTCTTGCCATGGTCAACGTGCGCGATGATGGCAACGTTACGCAAGTTATCGCGAGTCTTCCTTGGCAAATCCTTAAGGTGCGCCTGATTAAGGCGGGCACGGGCAGTATTTAGCGATTGGCTATTTGATTTAGGGTTATTAGACATTGAATCTGAACTCCACTACGTCTCCGTCTTGCATGATGTATTCCTTGCCTTCCATACGCACTTTGCCTTTAGCTTTCGCCTCAGCCATAGTGCCCGCTTCCACCAAGTCGGCAAAAGAGACGATTTCAGCTTTAATGAAACCTTTTTGGAAATCTGTATGTATTACGCCAGCCGCCATCGGCGCAGTATCGCCTTTATGAATGGTCCAAGCGCGCGCCTCTTTTGGTCCAGCTGTTAGATAAGTTTGCAGCCCAAGAGTGGCAAAGCCAACGCGCGCTAGCGTTGCAAGACCTGGTTCTTTCAATCCAATTGCTTGTAATAGTTCGAGCGCATCTTCATCTGGAAGTTCAGCTAACTCTGCCTCGGTCTTAGCATCGAGGAAGATAGCTTCGGCAGGAGCCACTAGCGCAGATAACTTGGCACGTAACTCTTCATCAGCTAGCTCGGCAGCATCAACATTAAAGACATAAAGGAATGGTTTGGCAGTTAGTAAATGAAGCTCGTGTAGAAGCTCGCGATCGATCTTTGATTGTGAAAGCGGCTTTCCCGATTGCAGCCAATCATTGGCCTCTTTTACGGCAGCTAATATCGGCGCCTTCTCTTTGGCAACCCGCGCCTCTTTCTCGAGTCGAGGTAGCGCCTTTTCAATAGTCTGCAGATCAGCGAGCGCTAGTTCGGTATTAATGGTTTCGATATCACTCGATGGATCGATACGCCCATCCACATGCACCACATCGTTATCGCTAAAGACGCGGATTACTTGGCAGATGGCATCGGTCTCGCGAATATTGGCTAAGAATTTATTTCCAAGGCCGGCTCCTTCGGAAGCCCCCTTCACTATTCCAGCGATATCAACAAAGGAGAGCGCTGCCGGCAGCTGCTTCTCAGAGGAGAAGAGTTGGGCTAGCTTGGCTAAGCGCTCATCTGGCACGCCAACGACGCCGACATTGGGCTCGATGGTGGCAAAGGGATAGTTAGCGGCTAAGACATTGTTCTTGGTCAGAGCGTTAAAAAGGGTCGACTTTCCCACATTGGGAAGGCCGACGATTCCAATTGAGAGGCTCATAAGTAGGACAGCCTACGCGGGATTGTCAGCGCCTCCTGCCACGATTGCCCCATGTCCAGCGCACTCGTGACCTTAATAACTCTGATTATCGGCCTATTTATTGGGCTCGCCCTCGGTATTTGGATTTCAAAGATTAAGGGCGCAGCAGGTGGTGGCTCATCTGAAAAAATTGCGCAAGAGTTAAATGATGTCAAAGTCTTACTTCGTGCATCTGAAGATCGCTTAAAGGCTGCTGAATTAAAATCCGAAAGCGATACCAAGATTGCAACACAGATGGAGGAGATGAAGAGCTCTGTCGAACGGATGCGCCTACAAGCACAAGAAGCTGCTGAAAAAAGAATTGCCTCTGAAACTCAACTCGTTGGCACTATTGATGAGATGCGTAAAGCTTCGACCTCTTTCTTCGATGAAACTAAAAAAATTGCCGGAGCGCTCTCTAGCTCGCAAACTCGCGGCAAGTTTGGTGAGGCGCAGTTACAACTACTTCTTGAACAAGCGGGCTTACGTGAAGGGCATGAGTATCAAGCACAGCGCTCGACTACCGATGCTGACTCATCAGGAATTCCTGATATCACCGTCGCTATGCCTGGTGGCTCCAAGCTATTTATCGACTCCAAATTTCCCTTCGATCGATTTCTGGAAGCCTTCGGAAGTGAAGATCAGGCAGAGCGCGATCAACTACTTGCCTCGCATACCAAAGATTTACTTAAGCATGTCGACTCACTCGCCAAACGTGGCTATCACAAATCACAGGGCTCACCAGATTTTGTTGTCCTCTTCCTTCCCTTCGAAACGCTCCTCGCTGAATCACTTCGTATAGATCCGGCGCTCCTAGAAAAATCCTTTAAGGTCGGGGTAACTCTGGCAACTCCTACTTCGATGATGGCGCTACTGCGCACAGTTGGCCATATCTTTACCCGCAGCCAATTAGCGGCCAACGCTGATGACATCACAAAGGTGGCCGGCACATTCTTAAAAAATCTCACACTTCTGCACACCAAGATTGTCGCCGTTGGAAAGGCTATTAACACGACCTCAAAGGCTTATGAAGATCTAGTTCCAACTGCTGAAAAGACAGTCCTCTCACCTGCTCGTCGCATTCACAAGCTGGGGGTAAGTGGCGATAAAGATAAATTAGCGATTGAATACCCTGAGGCGCCGGCCAATGTGCGCGAACTTCAAAACTCTGAAGTTGAAGATGAAGATAGCTATATAGATGTAGAAGTTGTGGAGGCAGATAGAGATGAGCGCTAAGAAACCACCTTTTTCAGGACCTGGCCTTAAGAAAGAGGGCGTTGTTACCTTACAAGTATTCTTTATCGCACTCCTTGCCGGTCTAGAGATTTGGATTAGATCAGGAGCCGGCATCGTCTCTGGATTAGTAATCTGCCTTGTAACTTACGGCGGTATCGCATTCGGTAGAAATGGCACCCGTTATGTCACAGCCGTTACGCCACCTCTAGCCTTTGCCGCAGTTGCACTTGCCGCCACAATTCTTAGCAATGGCTTCAGCCCGTCAAAGGTCTTAGTTGATTTTATTGCCGCCCTTGCCAGCGTTGCGCCCTACCTGCTTATCAGCGCGCTCTATAGCTGGTTTATGTTTCTCAACGAAAAGGCGAAGAACCGTCCTTCCAAGCGCTTATCGCGAGCTACTTAGCGCTCTTTAAATCTGCTCTCAACTCTTTTGGGAGCGCAAAGAGGAGAGTCTCCTCCGTTGCTCGTACCTCTTGAACATCGTGGTAACCGAGTGAATGCAGATGCTTTAGTAAGTCATCGACCAAGATTTCAGGCACTGATGCTCCACTGGTAACGCCGATAGTTTCAGCCTTCTCAAACCATTCATCTTTTACCTCAGCCGCATAGTCAACGAGATAGGCAGCTTTAGCGCCATATTCAAGTGCTACTTCTACCAAGCGCACAGAGTTTGATGAGTTAGTTGAACCGACCACAATTACTAAATCTGCCTGAGGTGCAATTGCCTTGATCGCCTCTTGGCGATTCTGGGTGGCGTAACAGATGTCATCAGATGGTGGATTAGCGATATCTGGAAAACGCTCCTTTAAAATTGCCACTGATTGCATAGTCTCATCGACAGAGAGAGTGGTCTGAGTAAGCCAGACCAACTTCTTTCCAGGAGTTGGTTGGACGGTGCGAGCTTCATCGAGTCCATCAACAATTCGCACCTTGCCCGGCGCCTCGCCAGCAGTTCCTTCAACCTCTTCATGGCCATTGTGGCCGATTAATAAAATTTCAGTCTCCTCATTGGCAAAGCGCTTTACCTCGTTATGAACTTTGGTCACCAGCGGACAGGTGGCATCAATAGTCTTTAAATTGCGAGCGGCCGCTGCCTCGTGGACTGCCGGTGAGACACCATGTGCTGAGAAGACAACAGTTGCACCTTCCGGGACTTCATCGGTCTCGTTGACAAAGATAACGCCACGTTGCTCGAGCGTTGAGACCACATGCTTATTGTGAACAATCTCTTTACGGACATAGACAGGAGCTCCGTAGAGTTCGAGTGACTTTTCAACAGCCACAACTGCGCGGTCAACGCCGGCGCAATACCCACGCGGTGCAGCTAATAGAACTCTCTTGCTCATGTGGGCGAGTCTATTAGGCTCTCGCCATGTTCGAAACTTCTAGCGAATCCCCAGCACCTGTAAGGGTCGTCTCTGAAGCAATTAAGGAGTACATCGATCGGCTGGGGCCCATCTGGATTGAGGGCGAGATTTCAGAGTTAAATGAGCGCAGCGGTGGCATGGCCTTTTTGCGGCTGCGCGATACATCGGCAGATATGAGTATCTCGGTGATGTGTTACAAAACTGTTTTGGCATCGGCGCAACCGCTACCAGCTAATGCGCGAGTAGTAATTCATGCCAAGCCATCTTGGTTTACTAAAAATGGTTCGCTCACACTTTCGGCGAAAGAGATTCGCCAAGTTGGTGTCGGTGAGTTACTGGCGCGCTTAGAGGCGCTGAAAGAGAAGCTGGCGTTGGAAGGTCTCTTCAGCGCCGATCGTAAGATTGCACTTCCCCGTCTACCCCGCACCGTTGGCTTGATCTGCGGACGAAATACCGATGCCGAGAAAGATGTTATTGAAAATGCCCGCCGCCGTTGGCCAGCAGTTGAATTTGAAGTTCGCGAAGTTGCGGTGCAAGGCGCTGCGGCGGTAGTCGAGGTTTCACAAGCGCTACGAGAGCTAGAAGCTGACCCATTAGTTGATGTCATCATCATTACTCGTGGCGGAGGATCTTTTGAAGATCTCCTGCCCTTTAGCGATGAATCACTCGTGCGATTGGTAGCCGAATGTACAACTGCGATTGTAAGCGCTATCGGTCATGAGAAAGATTCACCACTGCTTGATCTAGTCGCCGACTACCGCGCATCCACCCCAACGGATGCAGCCAAGCGAGTTGTTCCAGATATTGCGCAAGAGATTAGCGATATCGAGAAAATTCGTGATCGTATCTATCGCCATATCTGCGCGACTATTGAGTATGAGATTAACCAGATAGCCCAGCTGCGTAATCGCCCAGTCATGAAAGACCCAATCGTTATGGTCACCACCAGGCGAGATGAATTAAAGGCTCTGCGCGACCGTGCGCTACGCGGCTTTTCCTCCATTCTTGAAATCGAAAAGAAGGAGTTAAAGGGCGTACGTGATCACCTACGTTCGCTCTCGCCACAATCAACGATGGACCGTGGCTATGCGGTGGTGCAGTTAACCGATGGAAAGATTCTGCGCGATGCCACCAAATTAAAGATAGGTACTGCTCTACGTATCCGTGTGGCTAAAGGCGAGACCGGCGCCACTGTCACAGCAGAGAACGATTGAGAGTAGATTGTTCCCATGGCTGCAAGCGAGAAGAAGCTCTCATACGAGCAAGCCCGCGAAGAGCTTGCCGAAATTGTGGAATCCCTTGAAGATGGCAGCGCCACTCTTGAAGAATCACTAAAGCTCTGGGAACGTGGTGAAGAGTTAGCCAAGATCTGCCAGGAGTGGTTGGACGGAGCGAAGAAGAAGATTGATGCTGCAAAAAAGGGCGCTGAATAATGTCTCCTAATTTCTCTTACTCTGATCTTCTGCCGATAGGAGAAGACACCACTAAATATCGCCTGATATCCCGCAAAGGTGTGAGCGTTGTAAAGCTAGGCGATAAAGAGTTTCTTCAAGTTGAACCTGAAGCGCTGACTCTCTTAACCGAGACTGCCATCCACGATATTTCACATTACCTGCGCAGCGAACATCTGGAGCAGTTAGCGAAGATTCTTAAGGATCCGGAAGCTTCCGCCAATGATCGCTTTGTCGCCCTTGATTTACTTAAAAATGCCAACATCGCAGCTGGCGGTATCTTGCCAATGTGCCAAGACACAGGAACTGCGCTCATCATGGGTAAGAAGGGTCAGTATGTGCTGACTGTCGCCAAAGATGAAGTTGCACTTTCGCAGGGTGTTTACGATGCATATACAAAGCTAAATCTGCGATATTCGCAGATGGCACCTGTAACAACCTGGGAAGAGAAGAACACGGGCAATAACCTGCCTGCCCAAATTGAGATTTATGCAGATAGCGATCACCAAGATGAGTACAACTTCATGTTTATCGCAAAAGGTGGTGGCAGCGCCAATAAGTCATTCTTATATCAAGAGACTAAGGCTGTCCTTAACCCAACTTCTTTTATCAATTGGCTTGATGAGAAGTTACGTTCTATCGGAACTGCAGCCTGCCCTCCGTATCACTTAGCGATTGTTATTGGCGGAACTAGCGCTGAGCACACTGTAAAGACTGCCAAATTAGCGAGCACGCATTACCTCGATAACTTGCCTACGCAAGGAGATGCTGCAACTGGCCATGGTTTCCGCGATTTGGCGCTCGAGGCAGAGGTCTTTGCGCTAACTCAGAAGCTAGGAATTGGCGCACAGTTTGGCGGAAAGTACTTCTGTCACGATGTCCGCGTCGTACGCCTGCCGCGCCATGGCGCATCCTTACCAATCGCTATCGCTGTCTCATGTTCTGCCGATCGCCAGGCAAAGGCGAAGATCACTAAAGATGGCATATTCCTTGAACAATTAGAGACCGAGCCAGCTCACTTCTTACCTGAAACAACTGATGAGCATTTAGATGAGAAAGTTGTTTCTATCAATCTCAACCAACCGATGGCTGAGATTCGTGCCGAGCTCTCTAAACACCCAGTAAAGACTCGTGTTTCACTAACTGGAACGATTGTGGTTGCGCGCGATATTGCTCATGCTCGCATTAAAGAGATGATTGATGCCGGTAAACCAATGCCGGATTACATGAAAAATTATGCTGTTTATTATGCAGGCCCTGCCAAAACTCCAACTGGTATGGCATCTGGTTCATTTGGTCCAACAACTGCTGGACGCATGGACTCATACGTCGATTACTTCCAAGCCAATGGCGGATCTTTTGTGATGCTTGCTAAAGGCAATCGCTCAAAAGCTGTCACCGATGCCTGCGCAAAGCATGGTGGCTTCTATCTTGGTTCTATCGGTGGACCAGCAGCGCGCTTGGCGCAAGATTGCATAAAAAAGGTGGAAGTTCTTGATTTTGAAGATCTCGGAATGGAAGCGGTCTGGAAGATTGATGTCGTAGATTTTCCAGCATTTATCGTCGTTGACGATAAGGGAAATGATTTCTTTCAAGAGACTATGCGGCCGCTTACAATTGGCAAAAAGCCTGAAATTTAATACCAGTTACTACGTTTAAATTTACTCCACGCCTTACATGGAGTGTCATAGCGAACATCGATATAGCGCAGACCCCAACGAAGTTGAGTTACTGGATTGGTTCGCCAATCTGTTCCGACTACTGACATCTTCTCTGCTGGATAAGCCTGCGGAATTCCGTGCGCTCCTGTACGAGGGTTGCGCGCCTTGTAATTCCAATTGCTCTCCTTGGTCCAAAGATTATTTAGACAGGAGTATTCGCGATCGCCCCATGAATATTGGGTAGACATAATCGCCTTGGTAACGCGCTTTGCGCCACGTGGGGTTCGTGCTGTCTCAACCTGGTTACTGAGGTGGGCGACTAAGGCCATCTCGGACATCTGAGAAACCAGAGCCGCTGATGGCAGGTTGCCACCGACCTTTAGATTCTTCGACTCTGGCAGGGCCAGGCGGGTAGTCATTGGAAAGTCGAGACCGTATGCGGTGGTCTGGGCCGTTGCGATAAAGAGCATCGAGGCGACGATCGTCCAGAGAGCTGGACGGGCCTTGGCGCTTAACTGCAGGCGCGAGAGAGCGCTGAAGAAATCACGGATATTCTGGATTGCCATCTGCTACTCCTTTTCTCGTGCGCTGCTCAAGAGGCCTCAACTGAGGCCCATGGGTGGGGGGGGAAGGGCTTAAGAGTTACAAGGGATGGGGTCTGCTGCAAATCTTTCCCTGCGTGAGTCGAAAATTCTCAGGATTCACATCACTTGTGGATGGGTAAAAGGGCAGGTCAGCTAGGGCAAAGTCTAAAATGTCCGAAATGTGACTGTGAGATTTAAAGAGCCCCTTTTCCACGGGGGCGCGGCGGCTCTAACCGACTACTAGCTGACGGGGCCTTCCAGCATCTCGGTGACTAGAGCTGCAATCGGTGATCTCTCAGATCTAGTCAGGGTTACATGGGCAAAGAGCGGATGGCCCTTAAGCGTTTCGACCACGGCGACCACTCCATCATGGCGGCCAACGCGCAAGTTATCGCGCTGGGCCACATCATGGGTCATCACAACTCGTGAGCCTTGGCCGATGCGGGAGAGAACGGTGAGCAAGACGCCGCGTTCTAGCGACTGCGCCTCATCGACGATGACGAAAGCGTCGTGGAGAGAGCGGCCGCGGATATGGGTAAGTGGCAGAACTTCAATTAGCCCGCGGTCAATAACCTCATCGATAACCGCCTGACTAACTAGAGCTCCCAAGGTATCGAAGACCGCTTGCGCCCAGGGCGACATCTTCTCGCCCTCACTGCCCGGCAGGTATCCCAGCTCCTGCCCGCCAACGGGGTAGAGCGGGCGGAAGATCACGACCTTCTTGTGGAGGCGCTTCTCCATCACCGCCTCTAGGCCAGCACAGAGAGCGAGCGCAGATTTACCAGTGCCGGCCCGACCGCCGAGCGAGATGATGCCGATGCTGTCATCGAGTAAGAGGTCAAGGGCGATGCGCTGTTCTGCAGATCGGCCATGAAGTCCAAAGGCTTGGCGATCACCACGCACCAACTGCAACCGCTTATCTGCAGTTACTCGAGCCAACGCGCTCCCCTTTTCAGAGTGGAGAACTATTCCGGTATGAACCGGATGCAGGTGCGCTGCCTCATGATCTACGCGATCTGCGGCATAGAGCTCATCGATAGTGTTATGTCCCACCGAAAGCTCTTCAATTCCAGTCCAACCGCTAGCTGATACCAATTCAGCGAGATACTCCTGCGCCTCCACTCCGACGGAGGAGGCCTTTACGCGCAGTGGCAGATCTTTTGTTACCAGTACTACCTGCTTGCCATCGGACATTAAATTTTTAGCAATCGCCAAGATACGTGAATCATTGGTGCCATCACGTAAGAATCCATATGGCAGGGTGCTTAAATCTGTGTGGTTTAGTTCTACGGAGAGGGTGCCACCCTCGGGAGTGACGGTCAGCGGTGAATCTAGGCGGCCATGTTCGACTCTTAAATCATCGAGAGCGCGAAGTGCGGCGCGGGCAAAGTAGCCTAATTCGGGATGATCGCGTTTAGTTTCCAGTTCGCCAATTACTGCGATAGGAATGATTACTTCATGCTCTTCGAAGCGTTTAAGTGCACCGGGATCTGCTAGCAATACTGAGGTATCTAGAACATAGGTTTTACGGGCGGAATTGCTCTTCTTCGAAGTAGCCAAGGCCAAACCATTTTCTTTAGTTTTATCAGTGTGCACGAGTGCGCAGGGCGGAGGGAACTTCTGACTCGTAAAAGATAGAACCTTGGATTGGGACTTTTAGTGCGACACGCCATTAACTAGAAAGATGTAATGCGAAGTTAATCTAGCTGTACTTCGCCACCATTCGGCGCTCGGCCACAAATGAGGCAACTGGCAGAGTCCCTGCTAAGACCAGGCCAACGATATTTACAAAGGGCATCCGCTTCTGCACGCCCAGCTGGAGAGCGGTCAAGATGTAGACGATATAGAGATAACCATGGGCTATCGGAATTACGATTAACCACTTATTACTCTCGATCGCATCAAAGAGATATTTAGCTGGCATATAGCCCAAGATAAGCAGGAGCAGATTTACACCGCAGAGAACTGCCATCACGCGAAAGCGGAGCAAGGCAGCGCTATTTGACTTAGGAGCCTTCGGATTCTTTGGTGCCTGCTCTGGTTTCGCCATGGAGCAAGCCTAAGCCATCGCCTAGATTTTCTTCTCGCGGCGGCGGTAGAAGGGGGCCCAGAGAACCAATAGGACCATAAACCACCAGACAACGACGTAGGAGATATGTTGCCAGTAATAGCCGCCGGTAGAAGGGGTCAATTCAGGAGGTGTGATCTTGGTGCGATTGCTGCTCTGCTGATTTGAAATCTCTTCTGTCGCAATAATAAATCCGTCAAAGAGCTGTACTGAGGTAGTTGCAACTAGGAGGCTGCTATCAATACGTGCCAGTTGGCCATCAGCAATTGCTGCACGATTATCAAATTGGCGAGGCGCCAAGCTGCCAGTGATCTCTAACTCTTGCCCAATCGGAGCGCCCTGACTGCGCTGGCTCCAAAGACCACGCACCACCAGGATGGCGCTCTCATTTGGTTGCGAAAGTAATCCAACTTCCCAATCAGAGATTTGGCCATTGCCATCTTTCTGATTAGGGGCCTTATAAATCTCTAGGTAACGTCCTGTGGTTTTTACAAACTTGCCAACACTCAATCCTGAAATTGCCCCTTGAGCCGAGGCGAGCTCACTTATCGGATAGATGCGGGTATCAACTGGAATCTTCTCAGCCGCCTGAAGCTCTCGCGCTCGATCTAATTGCCAGAGCCCAAGTCCAAGAAAAATAGCAGCAAGAATTAAGACAGAGAGGATTTGCAGCAGCTTCTTAATTGCTGCCTTCATTCTCCTGAGAAATATCTCCACGGCTCTGCATGCGGTTGAAGCGCTTATAGAAATTGCGCAAGAGGAAGAAGACCGATGAGAAGAGCACGATCATCGTCAGCGAACCAACTACACCTACTTCAACATCTCTGGCCATGAGAGAATTCTCCCATGACTTCCAATGAGAGCCAATTCGATTACAACGATCGGTATGGCATCCGCCCTCACAGAAGCTGGGTGCAATATGCCGTCGCCGCCCTGGTTATCGGTGGCGGTTGGCTGCTCTGGGCAGGTCTGCACCATTCGCGCCCAGAACTTTCAGAGCAGTTAATCTCCTTTGAAAATTCAGATCTGCGAAATCCCACAGTTAGATTCTCTATCGAACGTCGCGATGGCACTGCCGAAGTTATCTGCACTCTTACCGCACGAGATTTTGATAAGAATGTGGTCGGCCAAGTAGAAGAGTTAATTCCAGCTGGAGACAACTATCAAGAAGTGATTGTGACCGTACCCAGCCGCGCAGATGCGGTAAATGTGGGTATCTCAGGCTGCCGAATTCTCTAATACTTACCAATCCAATAACATTTATACATGAGTTCACAGCAGACTTGGCTTACCCAAGAGGCAGCAGATCGCCTCTCTGCGGAACTGGCGCACCTCGAAGGTCCTGGTCGCAAAGAGATCACCGCCAAAATTGAAGCTGCGCGCGCTGAAGGAGATTTAAAGGAGAACGGTGGTTACCACGCCGCTCGTGATGAGCAAGGCAAGATGGAGGCGCGCATTCGCCAACTTAAGCAGATGCTAGAAAGTGCTCACATCGGAACGCCTCCGGCTAGCGCAGATGGCAAGGTAGGAGCCGGCATGGTGGTCACCGCCAAAATTGCTGGAGATGAGATGAAGTTTCTCTTAGGTTCTCGCGAAATATCTTCTGGCGATTTAGATGTCTACTCCGAAAAATCTCCACTAGGAGCAGCAGTACTCGGCGCTGAAATTGGCGCAACCGTTTCTTACAACGCGCCAAATGGTAAAGAGATTAAGGTCGAGATTCTGGCCGCTGAGTTCTACTCTTAATTAGAGACTCTCTTATATTTACGCACGCTGAGTGGAATAAATATCGCCATAATCAGGAACATATAAAAGATTGATGTAATCAGCGGATTTTCGCTAGGGAATGAGCCCGCTGTAGCACCGAATTGATTCTCTAAGCCAAATAGTTCGCGGCATGCTGCCACCATCGTTGAAACTGGGTTCCACTCTGCAAAGTACTGCAGCGGACGTGGCATGCCAGTTGTTGGCGCAAAAGCATTTGAGAGAAATGTCAGCGGGAAGGTAACAAGGAAGCTGACATTCTGAACAACGCGGGCATCTTTAGCAGAAAGTCCAACAAAGATTCCTACCCATGACAAGGCATAACCAAAGCCAAGTAAGAAGAGGAAACCGAGCATCGTGTTGAGTAACCCACCCGATGGTCGCCATCCAACCAGTAGCCCCGTAATTCCCATCGCAGCAAGAACAACGATATTTAGAAGTGAATCGCCCAATGTGCGGCCTAAAACCAGAGCTGATTGCGAAATAGGTAGAGATCTAAAGCGATCGATTAACCCTTTCTTCATATCTTCAGCTAATCCGGCGGCAGTTCCCGCCAAGGTAAAGGCAACTGTCTGCACAAAGATGCCGGGCATTAATAGCTGTACATAGCCACCTGGTTGGCCCGAATCGATGGAACCACCAAAGACATATCTAAAGAGGAGGACAAACATGATTGGTTGGATAGTTGAGAAGATTAAAACTTCAGGTACGCGAGTTAAGAGGCGCAGCTGACGTTGGGTGATAACCATCGTGTCCTGAAATGCACTCATCGTGACTTCTCCTTCTTCCGCTTAGAACCAGCCAAAGCTGATTGGTCTTCGGCAACTTTCACTTCAGCCACATGGCCGGTAAGAGATAGGAAGACATCATCTAAAGATGGTCGTTTCAAACCCACATCAAGGGCTGCAATTCCAGCTGCATCTAAGGCCTTTAAAACCTCAAAGAGGGCCGCTGATCCAGTTGACACAGGTGAGGCAATTAGGCGCAACCCCTCATCTACAGAGGCGCTGTGGCCGCTTACTTTCTCAATTATTTCTCGCGCCTTAGCGATATGAACTTCCTCAACTACAACTTCTAGGCGCTCTCCACCAACCTGCTTCTTCAATACATCTGATGTGCCACGGGCTATAACTCTCCCATTATCAATAACGGCAATTTCATCAGCTAACTGATCAGCCTCTTCCAAATACTGTGTTGTAAGTAGCAGTGTTACGCCACCCTTAACCAACTCCTGAATAACTCCCCACATCTCTTGCCGACCACGTGGATCAAGACCAGTAGTTGGTTCATCAAGAAATAACACCTTTGGCTTAACAATCAAGGATGCAGCCAGGTCTAAGCGGCGGCGCATACCTCCGGAGTAAGTTTTAATTGGTCGCTTCGCTGATTCAGTTAAAGAGAATCGCTCTAGCAGTTCATTGGCACGAATAATCGATTGCTTCTTACCCAAGTGATAGAGCTGGCCAAACATCACTAAATTGTCATAGCCAGTTAAAATCTCATCGACAGCGGCATATTGCCCGGAAAGGCCAATAATCTGGCGAACCTTCTCTGGATGCTTAATGACATCAATTCCAGCAACGCTAGCTCTTCCAGAATCTGGGCGCAGTAAAGTCGTCAATATACGAACGGTAGTTGTCTTTCCTGCTCCGTTGGGGCCAAGTACGCCTAATACAGTGCCTTCTTCAACATCCAGGCTCAAATTATCAAGGGCCTTAACTTTGCCCTTGTCATAGGTCTTAACTAGCTCTTCGGCGATAACAGATTTCACAGAGTAAACTTACCTCCTGCGAGTAAAAAAGTACCAATTCCTTGGTGCACTCATAAAGATTTTGGATCCTATGAAACTGAAATTCAGTAACCCTTTCGCGCAATTCCAGCGAGAGGTTGGAGTGCTGGTTTTTGCCTCTTTCTTTGTTGCAGTTGGATTTGGAATCATCGCACCAACTATTCCACTTTTCGCTCGCTCCTTTGAGGTAAGTAATGCACAAGTTGGTGCAATCGTCTCTGCCTTTGCCTTCGCCCGCTTCGCTTCAGGGCTAATCTCCGGAAAGATGGTCGATCACTTTGGTGAGAGGCTGATTTACTCATTCGGTATTGGTTTTGTTGCACTTACCTCTTTTGCCGCAGGGCTCGCACAAAGTTATGAGCAACTCTTAGTTTTTCGCGCCGTTGGCGGACTTGGCTCATCAATGTTCTCAGTTGCCGCTGGCTCTATCTTGCTCCGCGCCGTCGATGATGATCATCGCGCACGCGCCCAATCTCTCTACAACGGCTCTTTCCTAATCGGCATGATGGCCGGACCTGTTCTCGGTGGCGCGCTCTCTGTAATCTCACTACGCGCCCCACTTTTAATCTACGGATTCCTATTAGTTATCGCCAGCGCATCTGGTGCCTTCCTGCTTCGTAACTCCACTCTGGCTGCAAAACCAACTGCCAAGCAAGAGAGTGAAAACATCACCTTGCGATCAGCACTTGCTCTAAAGCCTTACCGAATCGCGCTAGTGATTTCCTTCTGTACTGCTTGGGTGCTCTTCGGTATGGCCCGATCTGTCCTGCCACTATTTATGGTTGAAGATATAAAAGTCACGGCAAGCTTTATGGGACTTGGATTTACTATCTCAACAATTATTCAAGGAGCCTTCCTAATGAAAGCTGGAAAGCTCTCTGACGTAAACGGCCGCAAGTACTCAGCCGTCTTTGGCACATCTCTACTTACACTCTTTGCCCTAGCTCTGGCCTTCACCACTGAACCTTTAATGTTCCTTGCCGCCAGCGTAATTGTGGGCTTTGGTGGCGCCTTCCTATCAA
This sequence comes from uncultured Candidatus Planktophila sp., assembly GCA_964463845.1. Classification (GTDB taxonomy): domain Bacteria; phylum Actinomycetota; class Actinomycetes; order Nanopelagicales; family Nanopelagicaceae; genus Planktophila. The sequence goes on from CAYXDT010000008.1 coordinate 52,055, forward strand.
CTACCCCATATGCAATTGTCGGCGATGTTTTGGAAGGTAAAGGCGGCCAAGTTATCGGCCTCTTCCAGATGGCTGGAGATGCTGGCGCAATGATTGCACCAATTGCGCTTGGAGCTATCGTCGATAGTTATGGCTATCGCCCAGCATTCTTTGTGACAGCGGCCCTTATGGCATTTGCAGTGCTAGTTTCAACAAAATTGCCCGAGACGCGGAGTTCGCATCTCGGGCAATCAAGTAAATGATTGGCTAATTTAGTTACTCATTGTTGCGAAGAATTGAGATAAGTCTCAAAACTTCTAGGTAGAGCCAGACAAGTGTCACCATCAAGCCAAAGGCCATACGCCATGACTCTTCTTGTGGCACACGTGCTGCAACTGCCTTTACGATCTGATCAAGGTCAAGGACGATAAACATCGTGGCTAGACCAACTGCAGCTACTGCAATTAGGAATCCAAGTCCACCTGTAGGACGCCCTGTAAAGAGCGTTACAAGTGCAAATGCAAGGTAACCCATTAGGGCGCCCATCATGATGCGAGTGAACTTAGGTGTTACACGAATCTTTCCGCTGCGGTAAGCAAGAAGTACGCCACCGAATGCACATGCTGTACCAAGAACTGCTTGGCTCACAATGCCTTCGTACTGTGCTTCAAACATCGCGCTGATTGTGCCAAGTGCAAGTCCTTGTGCAGCTGCGTATGCAATTACAAGTGGCGGACGAACCTTCTTAGAAAATGAGTTAATCATCGCAAGGATAAATCCACCGATAAATCCAACGAGAGCAAAGGCTGGATTATTCGCCTGCCATGCATATGCGCCGACTACGACGAGGACAGCAAACAGTCCCGCAGTCTTGATGACGACATCGTCAATTGACATCGGTGCAGATGTTGGGCGGCTCTCAAGTGTGTTGAGGTCGCGGGTATCAGTACCGCGATTACCGAGTGCATCTGGGTTGATACGAGCGAAACCGCGGCCGGTAAGGACTGGGTTAGAACTGCGCATTAATTTCTCCTTATATATGTCCGGAGAAGGGCTCTCCGTACACTTCATAACGTACGGCAATTGCAGAATATTTCCACATTTACCCGAGCGTAGAAGTTGAGAAATGCTTGTGACCTGC
>CAYXDT010000009.1:0-50693 GCA_964463845.1 uncultured Candidatus Planktophila sp.
ATTGAAGAGATTTAGATTAACCAAGTGACCCTGCTGTTGCTTCGAATACAGGGTTTGTTTCAGTGCCCCCGATCGGACTCGAACCGATACTGGAAGGATTTTAAGTCCTCTGTCTCTGCCATTGGACTACGGGGGCCAATAGATAGCGAATACTACTGCGTCAAGAGTTCTAGGTGAAAAGTTAGAGAATTCCCGCGAACTTAGCGCCTTTTTTCAATACCGAATCCAGCATTGGCTTGGTGAGTTTGCCGGTAAATGTGTTTTGCTGACTTGGGTGATAGCAGCCAAGGATTAAGTAGTTATTGCCTTCGTGTATGTATTTCAGGGTGGCGCCATGTCCAAACTTTCCAGCTGGAACTTTATGGCCCGCATCTTTTAACGCTTTGATTAAAACCTGCCAACCAAAGTTGCCGAGCGCTACAAAGGCTCGTGTTGTGGCAGATGTTAGAGAAAGCTCATTGGCAAGAAAGGGTGCGCAGGTATCACGCTCTTGGGTTGTTGGTTTATTTTCTGGTGGGGCGCAACGTACTGCCATAGAGATACGAGTTTCAAGTAGCTCTTGGCCATCATCGCGTGCAGTTGATGTAGGAATCTTGGCGATACCGATGCGGTGTAGAGATCCATACAACCAATCACCTGATGAATCTCCAGTAAAGATTCGCCCTGTGCGGTTGGCGCCGTGTGCACCTGGTGCAAGACCGATTATGAGCATCTTTGGTTTGGTTGAACCAAAACCTGGTACAGCTTTACCCCAGTACTTTTCATCCTCGTAAGCTTTTCTCTTGGTTACCGCAACCTCTTCACGCCATTGCACAAGGCGGGGACATTTGTGGCATTTAATGATTGCCTTATCAAGAAGTTCTAGCGACTTATACAAGCGACCAAGCCATTCCGTCGAGAATATCTGATTCGGAGGCTACAAATTCTGTGGCCCCCGTTGCCAACATGATGCGAGAGAGCACGAGAGAGCCAGCGCCAATTACATCTACACGACCGGGATGCATATAACCGAGCGCTTCACGATCTTCGCGCTTCATCGATAGAAAGCGCTTTGAAGCGGCATGAACTTTCTCAGCAGAGATGCGAGAAAGGTGAATGGCGTAGCGATCATAGGTAGCAAGTTCAAGCGCTGCCGCGGCAACTGTGGTGGCTGTTCCTGCAACTGCAATAAGAGTTTGTGCATCTTTAATTGGAACAATCTTTGCTGCTTGTGCGATTGCTTCATCGATATCTTCAATAGCTGCTGCAATCTGGCCTGGGTCGGCATCGCCTCCGGTGAAGTGGCGTTCTGACATGCGAACGCAGCCGATATTTACACTCTTAGCGAATTCAACTTTATCGGTCCCGAAGACAAATTCAGTTGAGCCTCCACCAATATCAACTACTAAGAAGGGGCCCTGGGTCTTATTAAAATCTTTGGTGGCGCCTTGAAATGAGAGCGCCGCTTCTACCTCGCCGGGAATTACCTCTGGTTCAATCCCTAAGCGCTCTTTGACGCCATTGATAAAGAGATCTCGGTTGGTGGCATCGCGGGTGGCGCTAGTGGCACAGAAGCGAATCTTTTCGACGCCCTTTGCGGCGATGGCGAGTGCGAATTTATCAACTGCTGCCAAAGTACGGGCAATAGCATCTGGGTGAAATTGCCCAGTCTTATCGACGCCCTGTCCTAGTCGGACAATTTCCATGTCGCGGACAATCTCACGAAAGTTAGCTCCGTCAACATCGGCAATTAAAAGGCGAATGGAGTTAGTTCCACAATCGATAGCTGCTACTCGCATGAGATGTGCTTCCACCAATCAGAAAGTTCGGCCAGGGCCTCATCACCTAGTGGGTTAACGCCAGGGCCAGCAGATAGTGAATGTGCGATAAGTGAGTGTAAACATTTAACGCGGTTGGGCATGCCACCGGCAGAGATTCCTTCAACTTCTGGAACATCAATTTGAAGCGCAGATCGTGCGGCGATGTAATCATCGTGGGCTGCCGCATATGCACCGGATAGCTCAGCATCACTTTCTAAGCGCTTGGTCATCTCTTCCATCATTCCAGTGGTTTCAAGGGTAGAGATGGCAGCTGTTAGACGTGGGCAGGTGGCGTAGTAAAAGGTTGGAAAAGGTTCACCGTTAGATAAACGTGGTGGAGTTTCGACAACTGCCGGCTTTCCACAAGGGCAGCGGTAAGAGATAGCGTGGACATCGCGAGGTGTTCGCCCTAATTGGTTTTCAATGGTGTTCAAATCTGCCTGGGATGCGCTGCGCGATTGCGAGGAGCTCTCTATTTCGGAATTGAAGAAATTTTCAATGTTCACTGCTTGCCAGCTTCAGTAATTGAGGCGATCATCCGGGAGTACCAAGGTTGGCCTTCAGGTAAGTTATCAACTACATCATTACTTTCTTCAACTTGGGATCCTTCAGTTGTGCCACCAGTGACGATGTATTGCCGCTCTCCAGGAAGGACAAAGTGAAGTCGCTCGCGCGCTTGTGACTTTACATACTCTGGATCTTGCCAAAGAGTTAACTCACGACGAGCTTCTCTGAGCGCTGCATAGTCATCAGATAGCTGAGCTTGTAGCGCACTAATTTGAGCACGTTGAACAAAATAATTTTTAATGGGTGGGGCGAGAAATAGCGCCAACATAAAGAAGATTGCAGCTATGGCAAAGGTGCGACCAGATCCTTGGTTGCGATTGAAGTTAAGGTTACGAGAGCGATAACTCTTCTTCTTAACCGAGGATCTGCGCGCCATAAAAGTTATCCCTTAAAGCGAGGGAAGGCCTGACGCCCTGCATAGACCGCGCCATCAGAGAGTTCCTCTTCGATACGTAGTAACTGGTTGTATTTAGCAACACGCTCTGTACGTGAAGGAGCTCCCGTCTTAATCTGGCCGCAATTGGTAGCAACTGCGAGGTCTGCAATTGTGGTGTCTTCAGTCTCACCAGAACGGTGCGACATCATGCTGCGGTAATTTGCACGGTGAGCAAGGTCTACTGCATCAAGTGTCTCAGTAAGTGTGCCAATTTGATTGACCTTTACCAATAACGCATTAGCGGTATCGCTCTCGATTCCCTTAGCTAGACGCACCGGGTTGGTAACAAATAAATCATCGCCCACAATCTGAATCTTTGAGCCAAGGGAGGCAGTCATTGACTTCCAGCCCGCCCAATCTTCTTCATTAAGAGGGTCTTCAATAGAGACGATTGGATAGGCGCTAACTAACTCGGCGTAATAGGCAATCATCTCTTCAGAGGTGCGAAGAGAGCCTTCAAATTTATACTTTCCATTCTCATGAAATTCTGTTGCAGCAACATCCATAGCAAGAGCTATCTCTTTACCTGGCTTAAACCCAGCTGCAGTAATTGCCTCAATGATTAAATCAAGAGCTGCGCGATTGCTCTCTAGATTTGGGGCAAAGCCGCCTTCATCGCCAACGGAGGTGGCAAGGCCACGCTTCTTTAGAACTGCCTTGAGGGCGTGGTAAATCTCAGCTCCCCAACGAAGTGATTCGCGGAATGATTGCGCGCCAATTGGAGCGATCATGAACTCTTGAATATCCACATTGGTATCAGCATGTGCGCCACCATTAAGGATATTCATCATTGGAACTGGCAAGACGTGCGCGTTTGGGCCGCCCACATAGCGAAAGAGAGATAGATCGGAAGAGTCAGCTGAAGCTTTAGCAACTGCAAGTGATACTCCAAGAATTGAATTTGCACCAAGACGTGATTTATTTGGCGTGCCATCTAGTGCAATCATCTCTGAATCAATTAGCCGCTGATCTTGTGAGTCGTAACCTTCAATTACTGGAGCAATTTCGTCGTTAACAAAGGCAACTGCCTTCTCTACTCCCTTACCTAGGTAGCGATTCTTATCGCCATCGCGAAGTTCAGCTGCTTCAAATGCACCGGTAGATGCACCGCTTGGAACAGCAGCACGTGCCTGAGTGCCATCTTCTAATTGAACCTCAACCTCAACAGTTGGATTTCCGCGTGAATCTAGAATTTCGCGAGCGTAGATTGCATCAATGATTGCCATGGCAGCTTCCCCTAAACCTTAAGTTGTAACAAAAACGATAGTTGTAGCGCTCAACGATGAACACGTTATTGCCTAAGTCTATCGTGCGCTTAAGGCTGTTGCTCCGCCTTGATTATCTGGCTCACCATCTCACGCGCCTTGGCGCGCAGGGCGCTTTCAGGGTCGATGCCATTGGCATATGCCCATGCGATTACAGATGCCAGCGCCTCGCCAACTGACTCTTCGGTAGCTCTTTCGGTAGCTGAATATGACGTTACATCAAGTGGCGTATTGAATTTTTCTGCGCGGTAAATAATTTTAGATACCAGCGCAAGTGCCGGCTGTGACATAGCGATTCCTTCAACGGCCGAAGTGCGTCCCTTTTCGCGCGCCTTAATCGCCTCCCAGTTTTCAATAATCTCATCCGTCCCGCTTACCTTCACATCAGAAAAAACATGTGGATGACGGCTAATTAACTTATCTGCAATCGCCTTTGCCACATCTTCGATTGAGAATGGATCTGTTGGATGATCTTGTGCGATACGAGAGTGGAAATAAACTTGTAGTAACACATCACCTAGCTCTTCACGCATTCCGATGCGATCGTCACTTTCAATAGCATCAATAAATTCGTACGACTCTTCAAGAAGATATTTGATTAGGGATTCATGTGTCTGCTCAGCATCCCATGCACACCCACCCGGCGAGCGAAGCCGATCCATTACCTCGGTAAGGCGAAGTAGTTGTGAACCAGCCATACCTTTACTTCTTACTGGCCGTAAGGAACTACTGCAGAGCCGGCAGAGTCTTTCGCCACGATATCTCCGCTATCAAAATCCCAAACTCCATAGCGTGGGTTAACGGTGACATTTAGCTCCTTGGCTTTTGCAGTTATTAGCTGACCGATGCGAGCAGAAATTTCTTCAGGTGGAACTCCTGACTCGGCTAGTTCGAATGAGACTTTATCTGAGGCCAAGATGGCGCGGATATATGAGTCAAAATTGGTTGGAGCGATATTTGCTGCAACTAAACTTCTTGGAAGCTGCTCTTCACCACCAATTTGGGCGATAAGTTCTGCGCGCCTTTGGGCAATTTCAGTATTGGTAATAGTCAGCTTCAACTCTTTTAAAATCTCATCGAAGAGAATAGAGATGATGCTAAAGCGAAGCTCGCCCCGGTTGAGCGCTTCTCCAGATATCAACTGCATCTGTGAGGTATCAAGCTTGGTCCGCTCTTCCAATATCTCATCAATAACACCTTGCGCTTGAGCTTGTGAGATTGAAGTATCGCCAATAGTCGCGGCAGAATCGAGTTTGCTACATCCAGTCAGCACCAGAAGGGAGATCACTCCAAGTAGTGCCAGGGTCTTCTTCACGTGGTGCTCGCTTTCGTTAATTCGAGGAGGGATTTTGTAGCCCATTCCAGAAGAGAAGTATCCACCATTAGCGCCGAACCCTGCGCACTTGGAGTCCAAGCTGCCGCACGGGGAATTGTGATCATCACAGTATCTGTAGCGCCCTTATATAAAGAACCGGGAAATAATCTATTTAGCCGGAGTTGTTTTGATTCAGGTAATGGAAGTGGGGAGATCCGTAAGTACTTTCCAGCTGCGACCACCTCGGTAATTCCGAGCGATTTAGCAAAGGCTCGTAGCTCTGCGACCTTTAAAAGCGATTGCGCCTCTTGCGGAAGTTCGCCAAAGCGATCCACCAACTCTTCTCGAATTGATTCCACATCCTCGGCATTTCTAACATCTGCCAGACGCCGGTAAAGATCAAGGCGCAAACGCTCTCCTGGCACATAACTCTCTGCCAAGTGGGCATTGACCGCTAGCTCTACCTTGCACTCGTGGTTCTTCTCTTCGCTTTCAATAAAACCTTCTTTGTAATCTTGAACCGCTTCACCGACCATACGCATATATAAATCAAAACCCACATCAGCAATATGTCCTGATTGCTCTCCACCCAATAAATTTCCTGCGCCGCGAATCTCTAAATCTTTCAAGGCCACGCGCATTCCAGAACCTAAATCTGTATTTGTAGCAATTGTCTTTAAGCGATCGAGGGCGACCTCAGTGAGTGGCTGATCTGATGGATAGAGAAAGTAGGCGTAAGCGCGCTCTCGGCCACGACCAACGCGACCCCGTAGTTGGTGCAACTGCGAGAGTCCAAAGTTATCGGCTCGTTCCACAATCAAAGTATTGGCATTAGCGATATCAAGTCCGCTCTCCACAATTGTGGTGCAGACCAAGATATCGAAATCACGATTCCAAAATGCCAGAATGACATCCTCTAAAGCAGATTCACCCATCTGGCCATGTGCGATACGGATGCGCGCCTCCGGCACCAACTCTTGAAGTTTGGCTGCTGCCCGATCGATTGATTCAACCCGATTATGTAGATAAAAGATCTGACCATCGCGAAGTAGTTCACGATGAATAGCAGCCTTAATCTGCGCATCATCTGAGGGTCCGACATAGGTAAGTATGGGATGGCGCTCCTCTGGTGGCGTTGTAATAGTGGACATCTCACGGATTCCAGTTACTGCCATCTCAAGTGTGCGTGGAATAGGGGTAGCAGACATCGCCAAGACATCGACGGTTGTGCGCATCTTTTTGAGAGACTCTTTCTGCTCTACGCCAAAACGTTGCTCTTCATCAACTACAACAAGACCTAAATCTTTAAATTGCACATCCTGTGAAAGTAAACGGTGAGTGCCGACCACAACATCTATTGCTCCTGCCGCTAACTGCGCCAAAATCTCTTTGCCCTCTTTAACGGTATTGAAGCGAGATAAACCAGCTACCTTTATGGGAAAGCCCGCGTATCTTTCTGCAAAAGTTTTTGAATGCTGCTGCACAAGAAGAGTGGTTGGAACAAGTATGGCAACCTGTTTGCCATCTTGCACCGCTTTAAAGGCGGCACGAATTGCAATCTCAGTTTTTCCATAACCTACGTCGCCACAAATAATGCGATCCATCGGATAGGGGCGTTCCATATCTCGTTTCACATCTTCAATAGTTGACAGTTGATCTGGTGTTTCAATATATGAAAAAGCATCTTCTAACTCGCGCTGCCATGGAGTATCCGGTGAGAAGGCAAATCCTGGTGCGCTGGTACGAGCGGCATATAAGCGAATCAACTCGCCCGCAATCTGTCGCACCGCCTTGCGGGCCCGTCCCTTAGCTTTCTGCCACTCGCCACTACCAATGCGGTGAACTGTCGGGGCCTCACCACCAACATATTTACTTACCTGTTCCAAGGTATCTGTCGGTACAAAGATGCGATCACTCGGTTGTCCACGCTTAGCGGGGGCATACTCAATAACTAAATATTCACGAGTAACTGATGCAACGGTGCGTTGAATCAATTCAACATAACGTCCGATTCCATGTTGCTCATGCACAACAAAATCACCGGTACGTAACTCAAGGGGATCGATAGCCTGCTTGCGTTTTGTTGGTAGGCGCACATCTTTACCACTGGTCTTACTGCCAGATAAGTCGCGTTCGGTAACGAAGAGAATCTCAGCCTGTTCGCTCTTAAAGCCATGTGCAATAGTCGATTGGGTAATGTGAATAACGCCCTTACTTGGAGCTGCTTCAACTTTATCTGCCATCTTCACTGGCAGATCTGCACCTCTAAAGATTCCGGCATAGCGTTCTGCCATTCCGTGACCAATTGTCGAAAAGACCACACTTAGCTGCGCGGCCAAGCCATCACGCAAAAGTTCGCAGAGCGCCTCTACGTTGCCACGCATCGGATAAATAGCGGAGATATCTAGAAAATGGGCCTGCTCATCAAGATCGCTACCGAATGGGTTGTAGTGATGGCTTACTACTTCGTTCTTTAAAAGCTCGTTCTGTAGTGCATCCCAAGTTAGGTAGGTATCTTCAACAACTGGCAGAGGAGAATCACCACCTATAGCTGCGCTAGACCAAGATGCGGCGAGAAATTCCTCATTGGTCTCCAACAAATCGGCAGTTCTGGAACGGATTCGCTCTGCGTCGATAAAAATTACCTCTGTGCCTTTAGGCATGCGCTCTAACATTGTTTCGAACTCATCAGATAAGAGTGGGATTAGGGATTCCATGGCATCAACAGTCATGCCTTGCGCAATTTTATCTAGTAGCTCAAGAGCGCTCGGATACTCTTCCTTTAAAGATTGCGCACGCTGGCAAATCTCATCACTTAAAAGTAGCTCTCGGCAAGGCAAGATTGCTACCTTTCCGATTACGGGTTCCGTAGTGCGCTGATTAGCTACCTCAAAGAAACGTATCTCTTCAATCTCATCACCGAAGAAATCAATCCGGATTGGATGTGCAGCAAGTGGAAGAAAGAGATCGACAATTCCACCACGTACTGCAAACTCACCACGCTTTTCAACCAAGTCAGTTCGCGTAAAGGCTAAGTGAGTTAGATGGGCAATCAAATCTGTTAAGCCGACCTCTTGCCCAAGCTCTAGAGTCCAGAGTGGCTCTTTTGCTAGTGAAGCTAGAAAGCGATGAATAACTGCCCGAATTGGAGCAACCACAATTGGGTTATCAGCAGATAATTCTTTTAGCGCATATAAAGTTTGAATTCGTTGTGCCACAGTGTCGCTACGTGGACTTAGCCGCTCGTGAGGCAAGGTCTCCCAAGCCGGAAACTCCAAAACCAGCGGGTGCAGGCTCTGCAAAGTCTCAGCTATATCTTCAGCAGATCGCGATGAGCTTGTAACAACTAAGAGTGGCTTCTTCTCAGCCCTCATTGCAATCAGAAATGGGTAGATGGGCGATGGAGCAATGATTTTTGGCTCTGCAAGAGCGGCAACAATCTCAGAATCAGCGTGTAGCGCGGAGATAACTCCTTTCATCAACCCTGACTCCCCTCTAGAAAACACCATTGGCCCCTCTTCAAAAGAAGGGGGGCTGCGTTAAATACAGTCTAGCGACCCTTTTATACCTGCGATAATTCTCATGTGACGCAGGCCAAGCAGGGCAATTTAAATGAGACCAAGAGCCTCGTCGAATCTGACGATGCCACGCTTCGCGCTGACGTTCGCCGCTTAGGCGATCTCCTTGGTCAATCTCTTGTTAGACAAGAAGGACAGCAACTTCTCGACATGGTTGAGGGTGTGCGCAGAAGTGTTCGCGAAGGTAGCGGGGTTGAAGTTTTAGAATCGCTAAGCGTTGCAGAATCCGTGCAATTGGTAAGAGCTTTTAGTACCTACTTCCACCTAGCTAATGTGGCAGAACAGGTACACCGTTCCAGAATTTTGGCAGAAGTGCGTATGCGTGGCGGATCATGGATTACTCGCGCTATCGACAAGATTGTTGATGCGATAGAAAATCCTGTTGCCGGACATGAAATTTCGCAAGAAGATTTAAATAAATGGATACTCGAGATGAATGTCCGTCCAGTTTTTACCGCGCATCCCACTGAAGCAGCTCGACGCTCTATCTTGAATAAATTGGGTGAGATTGCCCTCTTACTTGATTCACCGCACTCTGTTACACAAGATGAACGACTTGCTGAGACTGTGGATCTGCTCTGGCAGACCGATGAACTTCGCCTCGATCGACCAGAACCGCTAGATGAAGCGATGAATGCGTTGTATTACCTAGATGATCTTTCAGCCAATACAGTTCCTGAAGTTTTAAATGACTTTGCTCGCGAGCTAAAGCGCTTAAAGGTAGAGCTACCTGTTACTGCCCGTCCCCTCACATTTGGAACCTGGATTGGTGGAGACCGCGACGGTAATCCAAATATCACTCCCGCCATTACTGAAGATGCGGTGATGCTGCAGGTTAACCATGCAATTCGCACCACGTTGGCTGCAATGAACCGCTTGCGCCAGATGCTTTCAGTTTCAACTCGTATCGCTGGTGCTACTCCTGAGCTAAGCGCATCCGTTGACAATGATCTAAAGAATATTCCAGAGTTTGAAGGACGTTTCTTACGCCTAAATGTGCAGGAGCCATACCGATTAAAGGCCACAGCTATCGCGCACCGTCTGGCATTTACTCGCGAGCGTCACGCAGTACGCGGTCCTCATGTACCAGGTCGTGACTACAAAGATACTTCGGAGCTATTAGCTGATCTAATCTTGATGCGCGACTCGCTCTTTGCACATCGCGGCGAACTACTTGCTACTGGCCTCCTGGAGCGAACCATCCGCACGGTTGCGGCCTTTGGTCTAACTCATGCCACTTTGGATATTCGCGAGCACTCTGATGCCCACCATATTGCGCTAAATCAATTAATCGGCGGCAACTATATAAAGCTCTCCCACGATGAGAAGTTTGCTCTTCTGACGGAGCATTTGGCATCTGATAAAAACTTTGACGTTAATGCACTGGATGCACCAGCTCAAAAGACTCTTAATACCTTCGTTGCAATTACAGATTTGATTGAACGTTTTGGGCCAGAAGTCATCGAAACTTATATCGTTTCTATGACAAAAGGTGCCGATGATTTGATCGCAGCCACCGTACTCGGCAAGCAGGCGGGGCTGGTCAATCTCTCTACCGGCGTTGCCAAGATAGGTTTTGCGCCTCTTCTTGAAACTGTCGCTGAACTTCGCGCAGCTGGTGAGATTTTAGAGAAGTTGTTAAGCAATCCGGCCTATCGCGAGTTGGTAAAACTTCGTGGAGATTTGCAAGAAGTTATGTTGGGATATTCAGATTCAAATAAGGATGCTGGTATAGCAACCTCACAGTGGGAAATTCATAGAGCGCAACGCAAATTGCGCGATGTTGCCAAACGCCATGGCGTTAAGTTGCGTCTCTTCCACGGTCGCGGCGGTTCAGTTGGTCGCGGTGGTGGACCTACCTACGACGCCCTAGTTGCACTTCCTTGGGGATCAGTTGATGGTCAGATAAAGATGACTGAACAAGGGGAGGTAATCTCTGATAAGTACGCACTCCCTGCACTGGCTCGCGAAAATGTTGAGTTAACTCTTGCCGCTTCCCTTGAAGCAACGATTCTCAATCGCGGACCAAGACAGAGTTCTGATGACCTGCAAAAGTGGAACGAATGCATGAATTTGATAAGTGATAGCTCCTTTACTGCTTATCGCTCACTTATTGATCATCCTGATCTTCCTGCCTATTTCTACGCCTCAACGCCTGTAGAACAACTGGGAAATCTCTTCCTCGGTTCACGTCCATCCCGTAGACCTGATGCCGCAGGTGGTCTTGATTCACTACGTGCAATTCCATGGGTATTTGGTTGGACACAATCACGCCAGATCGTCCCCGGTTGGTTTGGAGTTGGCTCCGGACTCAAGGCGGCACGCGAAGCCGGTAAGAGCGCTGATTTACAGCAGATGTTGAAGGAGTGGCACTTCTTCGCCACCTTTATAAGTAATGTTGAAATGACGCTAGCCAAAACAGATTTAGTTACTGCAAAGCGATATGTACAGACACTTGTTCCAGCTGAGCTACACCACTTCTTTGAAACGATATCTGCTGAATTTGAATTAACAGTTGCTGAAATTCTAAAGTTAACAAATAAGAGCTCACTTTTGGCCGATCAAGCTGTTTTAGCGCGCACCCTGCAGGTGCGCGATACCTATCTTGCTCCCCTGCAACTTTTGCAGGTCACCTTGTTGCAGCGCGTTCGAGAACAAGGCGAAGCAGCAGATCCGACTTTAATCCGAGCGCTACTTCTGACAATTAATGGTGTTGCAGCGGGCCTACGCAATACCGGTTGAGGGCCTTAAATTTAAGAGTTAAATTTCGACTGAGTTAGGTCTAACCCTTTTTCAATTAGGAACTCAACACAATCTGCGCCACGTTCAATAAATTCAGCTAAATCCTTCTTCTCTTCTTTACTAAATTGTTTTAAGACAAAGTCAGCTGGATCTTGTTGCCCCATTGGACGCCCAATACCTAAGCGGATTCGAAAATATTCTGGAGTATCAAAGGCCCCTGTAAGAGATTTCAACCCATTGTGGCCATTATCGCCACCAGCTAGCTTGCTTCGAATAGCAGCAAATGGAATATCTAACTCATCGTGTAGAACAATAATTTTGCTAGGTTCTATAGAGTAGAAAGAGGCGAGCGCCTTAATTGGCCCACCAGTCTCATTCATATAACTTTTCGACTTAGCCAGAATGACTGAATGGGGATCGCTATCGGCCCCAAATTTATAGGCTGCAATATCGCAGCGGGATTTGTGGCTAGATAGTTTTAATTTATGGCGATTAAGTAGCTGATCGATAACCATCTGACCAACGTTATGACGGGTGGCAGCGTATTGATCGCCTGGATTACCAAGCCCCACTACCAACCACGTCATAGCGACATCTTATTCTTAACTTCTCACAAGTATTAGAAGTTAAAGATAGGAGAGTTACTCCTTCTTATCCGCATCTGCTGCAGGAGCTGCTGCATCTGTTGCAGCAGCTGCTACTGGAACCTCTTCAACAGCAGTTGAGCGCTCTGAGAGGTGAACAATGATTGTGTTGGCTGGGCTGACCAAAGTTGTTCCAGCAGGAAGAACTACATCTGAAGCGTACTTAGATGTGCCAGCGACCATACCTTCGATATTTAGAACCAAGAACTTAGGAATCGATGTGGCCTCTGCTTCAATTTCAATTGCATTGTGCTGAGTCTCAAGGATTCCATCTGGATCGTGCTTTCCTTCGGTGTGGATTGGGACAGAGACTGTCACCTTCTCGCCGCGGCGGACAAGTACTAGATCGATATGCTCAAGGATCTGCTTTAGTGGATGGCGAACAACTGACTTAGGAAGGGTCAGCTCTGACTTTCCATCAATATCAATATTAAGAAGAACGTTTGACTCCTTTAGAGCAACGCCAAGTTCACGAGCTGGAAGAGTGATGTGGACTGGCTTCTCGCCATGGCCGTAGATAACAGCTGGGACCTGGCCGGCAACACGTGCGCGACGTGAGGCACCCTTACCGAATTCGGTGCGAGTACTTGCCTTGATTGATACTTCTGCCATTTTAAAACTCCCTGTTATCGGTTACTTCACTTTGCTTGCATGAAGTTCCAGCAGGAGTTGATACCTACGCCGTCGATTACGGATAAATTTCACCCTCGCCGGAACGAGGCAAAGGTTAGCGTGAGTTAGCTGTGGCCGTCAAAAAGGCTTGTGACGGAGCCATCTTCAAAGACCTCGCGGATGGCGCGGCCAAGAAGTGGGGCAATTGTCAGCACAGTTAACTTGTCAAAGCGCTTATCTTCATCAATCGGCAGTGAATTGGTCACTACGATTTCAACAGCTCGGCAGGCCTTCAAGCGCTCAACTGCTGGCCCTGAAAAGACTGCGTGGGTTGCGGCAACGATGACATCTTTTGCGCCGCCTTCAAAGAGCGCATCTACAGCCTTTGTAATTGTTCCTGCAGTATCGATCATGTCATCAATAACTACACAGGTTCGTCCCTGCACATCTCCGACAACTCGGCCAGTAACGGCTTCATTTGGAACTAGTGGATCCCGAGTCTTATGAATAAATGCGATTGGGCAACCGCCGAGAAGCTCTGACCAACGTTCTGCAACGCGTACGCGGCCAGAATCTGGTGAGACGATCGTAAGTTTTGAACGATCAACCTTGCTGCCCACATAGTTAGCTAGCATCGGAAGTGCGAAGAGGTGATCTACTGGGCCATCAAAGAAACCTTGAATCTGCGAGGTATGTAGATCTACAACCATCAAACGATCAGCGCCAGCAGTCTTGTAAAGATCAGCCATCAAGCGAGCAGAGATTGGTTCGCGCCCACGGTGCTTCTTATCTTGGCGGGCATACCCATAGAAAGGTGCAACAACGGTAATTCGCTTAGCAGAGGCGCGCTTTAACGCATCGACCATAATCAACTGTTCCATGATCTGCTTATTAACGGGCGCCGCATGTGACTGAATAACAAATGCATCGCAACCACGAACTGACTCTTCAAAGCGAACAAATATTTCACCATTAGCAAAGTCATATGCTGATGTTGGTGTGATTGGAATTCCTAGCTCTGTGGCAACTTCTTCTGCTAACTCTGGAAACCCGCGGCCGGAAAAGAGACGCAATCTTTTCTCTGAGGATAAACGGATCTCGCTCAAGGAAGTTAGCCTTTCTGCTCGTCGTTACTGTGACGCGAAGCCGCCTCAGCCGATTTACTGCCAGGACGCTTGCGCAGAACCCAACCTAGTACATTTCGTTGCTTTGACCTACCGACACCAATAGCACCGGGCGGAACATCTTCAGTAATTACCGATCCTGCCGCCGTATATGCGCCATCACCAATTGTTACTGGGGCGACCAACATGGAATCGCTACCGATGCGAACATGATCGCCCACCACGGTGTAGTGCTTTTCAACACCATCGTAATTAACGAAGATTGTGGCAGCTCCAATATTGCTGCCCTCACCGATAACGGCATCTCCAACATAAGATAGATGTGGCACCTTCGAACCTTGACCTAAAGTGGCATTCTTCATCTCGACATATGCTCCGACTTTGCTATCGGCCAATAACTTTGTTCCGGGACGCAGATATGAGAATGGTCCAACCTGGGCTCGCTCACCAATTAGCGCATCGGTGCA
The DNA here is from genome assembly GCA_964463845.1 of uncultured Candidatus Planktophila sp. GTDB lineage: Bacteria > Actinomycetota > Actinomycetes > Nanopelagicales > Nanopelagicaceae > Planktophila. The sequence goes on from CAYXDT010000009.1 coordinate 14,550, forward strand.
TTGCGATTCAGTAATTCGCGCACCCGCAGCAACTGTGCAATCTAACAAGGTGGTCCGTGGTCCGATAATGGCTCCACTTTCTACTGAACTCCTTCCACCGATAGCTGTACCTGGCAGGAGTACTACATCTTGCGCTACCTGCGCGGTGGCATCGACCCACGTACTTAAGGGATCCACAATGGTTACACCGGCGCGCATTAGATCTTCATTTATCCGATCGCGTAATAAAGAGGCTGATTCGGCAAGCTGCACCCGATCATTTACGCCGAGAATCTCAATAAAATCATCGATTAAGACTGCTGCTATCTTCCCACCGCCATTGCGCAGAATTTCTATAACATCTGTTAGGTAGAGCTCTCCCTGCGAGTTATCGCTCTTTAACTCACCTATTGCTGCTGCCAGTTTTTCTGCATTAAAGGCATAGACCCCAGAGTTCACTTCAATGATTTCGCGCTGCATCGCATCTGCATCACGCTCTTCCACAATTCGAAGTAAAGAGTCATCATCACCACGAATAATGCGCCCATACCCTGTTGGATCAGGGTGCTGCGCTGTCATTACCGAGGCGGTAAAGCCACCAGCGTGATGCTCTTCGAGTAGTTGCGATAAAGATTCACCAGTCAGCATGGGCGTATCGCCAGCCAAAATCAATATCGTGCCACTCAAGGCAAGACCTTCAATTGCCAATTGGGTGGCATGACCAGTTCCGCCACGCTTCTCTTGAAAAATCGTAGTTGCGTTGGGTGCAATCTCTGCCAGATGTTGCTCTACCGCTTCACGACCAGCGCCCACAACTACGCGAACTTCTTTCGGAGAAAGTGCGCTCACTGCATGCAAAACATGGCCAACCAAAGTGCGACCTGCGATGGCATGTAAGACCTTCGGAGTACTGGACTTCATTCGGGTGCCCTCACCAGCGGCGAGAATCACCACGGTTTGAAGGCTCATGTAATAAGTCTACTTGCTCCGCCCTTTCTATCTGGCGGATTCACTTCGTTGCTCCGCTTCGCCCTCTTGCGGATTCACTACGTTGCTCCGCTTCGCCCTCTTGCGGATTCACTACGTTGCTCCGCCACCAGGTATCGATCCTGGACCCTGGGCTTCAAAGGCCCATGTGCTAGCCACTACACAATGGCGGAACCTATATTCTCCCTTATCTTGAGTAGTGCTGGCGACCACTAAACTCATTTCTTATGGGAAGCCAATCACACGAGCGCGATGAAGTAGACCGCCTCATTGCCGCTTGGCACCGCGAACGTCCCGATTTAGACCTATCGCCCCTATCTGTACTAAGTCGCATCATCCGCATTGCACGCCATCTTGATATCGCACGCCGAGATGCATTTGGTGAGTTAGAGAACTGGGGATTTGATGTTCTCGCCGCCCTTCGTCGCGCTGGCACACCTCACCAACTATCGCCTGGTCAATTAATGCAAGAGACGATGGTGACAAGTGGAACTATGACAAATCGCCTCGATCGCTTGGAAGAGTTAGAGCTAATTACCCGCCAACCAGATCCCAGCGATGGACGTGGCTCACTTGTCACGCTAACGCGCGCTGGTATGCGTGCTGTTGATGCTGCGATGGAAGATTTGTTAGAGAGCGAGAGAGAGTTACTTGCCACGCTCTCGGTCAAAGATCGTGAACAGTTAGCTGAACTATTAAGTAAATTAGTTACCGAGTTTGACGAAAGTTAAATAACTTTCGCGCCAGGAACTGGGCCAGATGCCCGAGCCACGCTGCCAACCACTCCGCTTGAGGTAAGTGCTACCGCTAAATCTAATCCAGCATCTTCATCAGCAACTAAAAATGCCACTGTTGGTCCTGATCCTGAAACTATCGCACCAAGTGCACCGTAATCACGCCCTACCTCTAGGACCAAACTTAGCGCTGGACGCAATGAACAGGCAGCGTTCTGTAAATCATTGGTGAGTGCTCTGCCTACTGCTTCAGGGTCGGCGGCAAGGAGTGCCTGCATCAAACTATCTGAAACGTGAGGGGAAGCTACATCTAACTCTGAACGCATGCGATCGCATTCAGAGTAGACAGCAGGAGTGGAGAGACCAACACTTGAGAGCGCTAAAACCCAATGATAGGTACCGCGGGAAAGTGCCGCGGTTAGTTGATCCCCCCGCCCCTGACCAATAGCCGTTCCGCCAGAGATCATAAATGGAACATCGCTGCCTAATTGCGAACCTAATTGATGTAACTCATCGCGCGACATTTCTAGTTGGAATAAGGCATCCATTGCGACTAAGGCGCCTGCAGCATCGGCGCTGCCACCGGCCATTCCACCCGCTACAGGGATGGATTTTTTTATCTCAATATGCACGTCGGCGGCGAAGTCAAATTTTTCCGCAACTAAAGCAACTGCCTTAACCGCCAGATTTGAGTGATCTTCCGGCACACCGTGGGTATGTTCGCCACTTACTGAAATGGTAATTCCGCTATCGGGCTTTGATTTTGAGAGTGTGACATCATCAAAGATTGAGATAGCTTGAAAAACTGAAACTAAATTATGGAATCCATCTGCCTCGCGGGGGCCAACCGATAATTGCAAATTGACCTTTGCTGGTACTCGTACTGTTACAGATTGCGTGGCCACGATAAGACTCTACCCAAGTTTCGCAATTGCGCAGAAGCTACCAATATCTAAAGCTTCACCGCGCAGCGTTGGGTCAATTCCAGCGCTAGTCAGCACCGCCTCGGCGGCAGCAGAGCCACCGTACATGGATGAGAGCGCAGAGCGGAGCATCTTGCGACGTTGTGCAAAGGCGAGATCGATAATTGCAAATACCTTCTTACGCAGTGCTTCATCTCCTGGAGTCTGTCTGCGAGTAAATGCAACTAACTTGGAATCAACATTGGGTTGGGGCCAGAAGATATTTCTAGAAACTGAGCCAGCTCCAGTGACATCGGCCCACCAAGCAGCTTTAACACTTGGAATTCCATACTCCTTGGAATTTGGCTTCGCCGCTAAGCGATCGGCAACTTCTGCCTGCACCATAACAACACCGCTACGAAGAGAGGGGAAAATTTCTAGAAGATGCAGAAAGACTGGAACTGAGACGTTGTAGGGAAGATTTGCCACCAAGACAGTGGGTGCAACTGGCAAACTCTGCAAAGTCAGTGCATCAGCATGGATAACGGTTAAGGCCTCAGCCTGGTCACAATTGCGCGAAACAGTAATGGGAAGTTGGTTTGCAAGGCGGGCATCTATTTCAACAGCCACAACAGATTGCGCAACTTCCAACATAGCAAGCGTTAGTGAACCCAAGCCTGGGCCAATCTCTAGCGCAATATCGCTAGCCTCTAGCCCTGCGGTCCGCACAATTTTGCGACAGACATTTGCATCATGCACAAAGTTCTGGCCCAAGGATTTGGAAGGTTTTAAATCTAAGGCAGCAGCTAGCTCGCGGATTTGCGCGGCACCTAGCAAGGTCATGCGAAGGAGCCAAAGATGCGTTCGGCATTATCAGAAAGAGTGGTGGCTAATTGCGCAACATCTTCTTCGCGTTCTGAAGCCATGGCACGCACAATATTGGCGATTTGTGCCGGTGTATTTAGGGCACCTCTATGTGGGGCAGGTGCCAAAAATGGCGAATCTGTCTCAACTAGCAACTGCTCAGGTGGTACAAGTTTTAGCGCCTCGCGAAGTTCTGGCGCATTCTTAAAAGTTAGCGTGCCGGCAAAGGACAAGATGTAGCCGCGTTCAATACAGATCTTCGCCATCTCGGCATCCCCAGAAAAACAATGGAAGACGGTATTTTCAGGAGCTCCTACCTCTAGCAAAATAGAGAGAACATCCTCATGGGAATCGCGATCGTGGATGACTAGCGCCTTCTTAGTTTGCTTAGCTAAATCGATATGCCACTTAAAGGAATCTTGTTGACGTTTGCGCAGTTCTGGTGGGGTGCGAAAGTAATCAAGGCCGGTTTCACCGATGGCGCGCACTCGTGGCTCTTTTGCCAGTTCAGCAATAATCTTCCAATCTGCCTCCAAATCAGCAACAACCGGCGCTTCATTTGGATGTAAAGCAACTGCGGCGAGTACTCGCCCCGGGAAGGCATTAGCCATATCAACACACCATTGCGATTGTTCGGCTGAATATCCAACCTGAACAATGCGATCAACATTTACAGATTTTGCTTCATCTAAAACTTGAGCAACGGCTGCTGAATCTGGTGCATCGTTGGTAACAATTTCAATATGGGCATGTGCATCAACTGTGGGAACCGGCAGGGGCTGCGGCAGTGGAGCCTGCTTGCGATCGATATCGCGATTGTGGCGGTCAGCCATAGAGCTTTACTCTTTTACTTCTAACCGTGGAAATAAGACTGGAGTCTTTGTAACTATCGCACCCTGCGGTAGCTGACCCCATCTGGCAACTTCGGAGATAACCTGAGCTCCAATATCACCAAGCGTTGCCTGTGCACCAAGTGACTCCCAAAGAATTTGAGTAGTGGCTGGCATCACTGGATGTAATAAAACGGCTAGCGCTCTAAGTGATTCGGCAGTGTTATATAAAACTTCCTCTAACTTGCCTTGGTTGGCTGGATCCTTCGCCAAGATCCAAGGCTCTTGCTCAGTGACATAACCATTAACCCGCTTGCAGAAATCCATCACAGCGTTAATTCCGCCCTGAAAATCTAAGGCCACCATTGCAGAATCGGCCTTTATAACCGTGGCAGAGAGCGCACCAGCTAAAGCTGGATCCTTAGCAACTGTCGGAACTTTTCCACCACAGTACTTTTCAATCATCGCCGCTAAGCGTGAGGCGAGATTTCCAAAATCATTAGCTAGCTCAGATGTGTAACGAGCGCTCATATCTTCCCAAGAGAAGGAGCCATCACTACCAAATGGAATCGCGCGCAAGAAGTAATAGCGGAAGGCATCGACGCCAAAGTGGTCAGTGATATCCGATGGCGCAATTCCCGTTAACTTGGATTTACTCATCTTCTCGCCGCCAACCAAGAGCCAACCATGGGCAAAGACTTTCTTTGGTATTGCAACGCCTGCCGCCATCAACATCGCGGGCCAGATAACTGCGTGGAAGCGGAGAATATCTTTACCAACTAGATGAACATCTGCTGGCCAAGTTGCAGCGAACTTCTTGCCACCTTCAGAGTCTGGAGCATCGGTTAAACCAACTGCGGTGGCGTAATTAAGTAAGGCATCAAACCAGACATAGACCACTTGGTCGGTATCCCAAGGAACTGGAATCCCCCAATCAAAGGTAGAGCGAGAGATGGAGAGATCCGAGACGCCACCTTCTAGAAAGGCGATTACCTCATTACGAGCGCTTTCTGGCTGGCACGCTTCTGGATTTTTCTTGTAATGATCTAATAAAGCTTCTGTAAATTCAGAGAGCCTAAAGAACCAATTGTTCTCATCAACTAACTCAACTGGCTTGCTATGTATCGGACAGAGTTTCTCGCCATCGGCATCAATCAAATCCCCTGGCAACTTAAACTCTTCACAACCAACGCAGTATGGACCTTGGTACTTTCCAGAGTAGATATGGCCAGAATCCTTTAGCGATTGTAGAAACTTCTGAACGCGCTCTGTGTGGCGCGGTTCAGTGGTTCGGATAAAGTCATCGTTGGCAATATTTAGAGCTTCCCAGTTGGGTTTCCAAGCATCTGCTACCAATTTATCGACCCAGGCTTGTGGAGCAACCTTATTCTCTTCTGCAGTGCGCATAACTTTCTGACCATGTTCATCTGTTCCAGTTAAGAACCAGACAGATTCACCGCGTTGGCGATGCCAGCGAGTAAGAACATCACCTGCCACCGTTGTATACGCATGACCTATGTGAGGTGCATCATTTACATAGTAAATAGGCGTAGTTAGGTAGAAGGACTTCATCTGCCTATCTTATTCGCATCGACTACCGCTGCATAAACCAACTTCTTTGGAAGGGCGAACTCCTCTGCAACAGTTGCAATGGCTGCCTTACGATCCATACCTGCGCCTTCATATTCACGGACTCGTGCTAGCGCATCTGCCGTGGTCTTGCCTTCTGCTCCAACGGAAACTCCCGCAACCACCAGGGTTATCTCGCCAAGCGCCTCTTTCGATTGCGCCCATGCGATTAATTCAGCGATAGAGCCACGTACCGTCTCTTCGTAAGTCTTTGTCATTTCACGACAAATTGCTGCTCTCCGATCTAGTCCAAAGATTTCAGCGGCATCTTGCAAGGATTCTAAAATTCGATGAGGCGCTTCAAAGATAACCATGGTGCGTTCTTCAAATCTTAATTTTTCATAGAAGGCCCGTCTTGCACCTTGTGCTCTTGGGGCAAAGCCTTCGAAGGTAAAGCGGTCAGTTGGTAGACCAGAGAGCGCCACCGCCATCGTTGGTGCACTAGGCCCGGGAATCACGATGGTCGGTAAGTTCTCGGCAATCGCATCGCGCATCAAACGAAAACCTGGATCGCTAATGGTTGGCATGCCAGCATCACTTACTACAAGCACTTCTCTTCCTTCGCGCAGGAGAGAGAGAATTTCAGCGGTGCGATCACTCTCATTTCCTTCAAAGAAAGAGATGATGCGCGCGGTGAATTTCACCTCTAAATCTGATGCGAGGCGATGAAACCTGCGGGAATCTTCGGCAGCGATAACTTCTGCAGATTCGATAGCTGCCTTGAGTCTGCTACTTGCATCCAGCGGATTGCCCAGTGGTGTTGCAGCAAGTATGAGAGGCATATGCGAATCCTCCCATATTCTTATGCAATGGTTGTAGCGATAGCACCCGTAGCAATTGCAGTAATTGCTTTTGCGCTGAGATTGTTCAATCTCGGAAGTATCAAAACGTTGATTTTTGATGAGGTCTACTACGTTGACGGTGCTCGTGATTTGCTGCGCTACGGAGTAGAAGTAAGTGGAGTAGAGCCAGAATTTATTGTGCACCCACCTCTGGGTAAATGGTTGATTGCACTTGGAATCCAGATTTTCGGAGATACGCCATTTGGATGGCGCTTTGTAACCGCGCTATTTGGATCGCTAGCGATTCTGCTGATTGCACTAATTGCCCATCGCCTCTTCCGTAATCCATACCTGACTGCTCTTGCCAGCGCACTTATGTCACTCGATGGATTAGCTCTAGTTCATTCAAGAACAGCTCTGCTCGATAACTTCCTAGCCTTCTTTATTCTCTTGGCTACCTACCTATTTCTGCGCAAAAAATATTGGTTAACGGGAATTGCTCTAGGCCTTGCTATGGCAACAAAGTGGAGCGCGCTCTATTTCTTAATTGCCTTCGGCGCTATTGCGATCTATCGGGCATTTACCCACAACACAGGTCGAAATCTAATTCACCCGACACTGGAGCGAGTTGCGCAATTTGCCGTGGCTCCCGCTCTTATCTATCTCACCTCTTGGGCTGGCTGGTTTAGCAGCGATAAGGGCTGGGGACGTAACTACTCTGACAATCTCTTCGTTTCATTTATCTATTACCACCAACAGATGTTGGGTTTTCATACATCACTTACTGAAAAACATACCTACGAAGCTAACCCTTGGAGTTGGCTGATCATGGGGCGACCTACCTCATTCTTTTATGAGAGCCCAGATGGTTGTGGGGCCACAAAATGTTCACAAGAGATCTTGGCTTTAGGAACTCCAATACTTTGGTGGCTGGGAAGCGCCGCAGTGATAACTTCCTTTGGCTTCTGGATTAAAGGTGCGCTAGCAAAACACTTTGATCCAGCGCTAACTTTGATTGTTACAGGTATCGCCGCTGGATACCTGCCATGGTTCTTCTACCAGTCTCGAACTACGTTTACCTTCTATGCAATTATTTTTCAGCCCTTCCTGATTTTGGCGCTGGTTTACTGTGCCCAGGCGCTACTTCAGCGATTCAATAAAATGGGTGAATTTTTGATTGCCTTAACGGTCGTAGTGATTTTCTTAAACTTTATCTATTTCTTGCCGATCTACATCGGAGATGTAATCACTTATGATGCGTGGCGAGCGCGTATGTGGTTTCCGAGCTGGATTTAAAGCTACTTAACTCACAACTATTCGTTGGCGGCGCGAGCCTGACGCAAGCGAGCAACCGCCTCTTCGGCAATTTGCTGATCAAATATCTCATCACGAGATGGGGCAACGGCAGCCAACGCTTCTCGCTCAAGCTTCTGCTGTTCTTCACTCCACTTACCTGGCTCAGTTAAATCAATTACCCGCTTTGCCGGTACCGCCTTTGCGGCATTGACATAGGTAGGAACTGGAACGCTATTTGGTTGCCACTCTGATCGCGCCGCAGCGGTACCTTTTGGAAGAATTGTGACTCCCGATAGTTCGCGCTCTGAAAGAGGAATCCAATGTTCATTGTTATGTACAACAGGGTGTGAACTCTTTGAGGAAATTACATCAGCCAGATTGGTATGTGAAACTCCATCAGCTGTGCGATGTAGCTGATCCACTCGGCGACGCTGTATGCGCTCTGAATTAACTTGTCTGCGGGTGTGCGCGATAAAGATTATCAACGCAGTAACCGGAATAGCAATTGCGATATATGCCAGAGTTTGCATGATTGCACCTACCGTTGTGAGTATTAGAGTGGTTGTAATAATTGAAAAGATTATTCTGCGGCGTAAAAGTTGTTGCGCTACTCGACCGGCCCGATCCACATCGGTATAGATAACTCCACTACCTAATTGCGAACCAGGTGTTGCACTTGCTACGACTCGGAGTGCGCTCTTATATCTTTCAACGCTCTTTCCAGAAAATTCATTTTTATTATGAATCCAGCGAGGCAGAAAATAGGCAACCCACATGCCAATAATCGCTAGATAGATAATCCCAGAAGCCATAATGGACAAGATTAGGGGTGACCCTGCTTAACTCTGTGGATTTACGCAGCGTATTTCCTGCAAATTTACTTGATTAAATCGTTGTACTTCACAAAGCAGATGTGATCACGCCAAGCCCCATCAATATGTAGGAATGCTTTTCGGTGACCCTCAAACTCAAATCCCGCCTTTTCGGCAACTTTGCAAGAGGCGGCATTCTCTGGTCGAATATTTATCTCGATGCGGTGTATTCCAAGCTGCAGAAAGCCAAAATCAGAGAGCACCCGCACCGCCTCTGTCGTAAATCCGCGATTGGCGTAGTTTCGATCAATCCAATATCCAATGTGGGCTCCTCGAAGCGCCCCCAAAATAACTCCACCCATAGTTATCTGGCCAATCAAATTATCGCCCTGCCAAATTAGAAATGAATATGAGCGTCCGGCACGTGCTTCGCGCTTGAGTAACCAGACCATCTCAAAGTAGTCCGGCCATTTCTTATTGGGCTCATGTGCTGGACTGGCATCGGGCAGTATCGGCAGAGTCGCCTCCCAGGGAGAGAGCCACTCGCGATTTTCTAGCCTAACTTGGTTCCACTTTGTGCGATCTCGATATCGAGCTGGACGAAGCAGAATCTCATCGCCGCGGAGCAAGACCTGCCGCATTTTTAAAGGTAGCGTCGCTCGAGAACAACAACTGTTACTTGTGCACCTACAGCAAGGTTGGTCTCACCTTCGGGTATTGCAATAAAACAATTGGCATCAGAGAGTGTGGCTTGCTCATCTTGTGAGCTAAGTGGAAGAACCGACTTTCCATCTTCACTCAATACCGCGCGAACATAGGAGCGATCTCCCCCGGATGAGGAGATGGCCTTCTCTAGCTTGGCCTTCACAGATGGGCGGTGAATATTTACCGTTCCCAACATAGTGCGAATCATTGGACGAATCAGAAGTTCAAATGAGATGTAGGCGGCAATCGGATCTCCTGGCAAGGTAACCACTGGGGTCTTATCAGGGCCAATAACGCCAAAATTATGTCGACCACTTGATTCAATAGCGATATCAACTGTGGAGATTTCGCCGATCTTCTGTAGCGTGCGAGTAATCAGATCGAAAGAGTCGTCGTGGCGCTCTCCACTAATAATTATTAAATCTGCGCGGACCAACTGGTCTTCAATAACGCTCTGCAACTGCGCCTCATCATCTGGAATCGAATGGACGCGATATGCAACTGCTCCAACTTCACGAACTGCAGTTGTTAGTAGCCAAGAATTAGTCTCGTACTCTTGATCGGATTTCAGCGCAATACCTGGTTCGACTAAACCAGGGCCGGCAGAAATTACTACTACGCGCGGGTGGGGACGAGTCGGCAGATGGTCGCGACCGATTGAGGCTGCGAGTCCAATCTGGGTCGCACGAATTCGGCTACCCGCCTTCATGACCAACCGTTCACCAGCGTAAACATCCTCTGCCAGCGTGGCATCGTGTGCGTCTAGAAGCGGCATATCAAATGGATCGAGTGGATGACAGAGCTCTAATAGAGAGGTAAGTACTTCATCCACGCGCATACGTTCTGACATAATCACCAACCTTACTTGTAGACGAGATATATCTAGGGGATTTACATGGGTATCAGCGAAGAAAAGGCAGCGCTACGAACCCGATATCGACTCGAACGTAACGAGCGTTACATCGAACATAGCTTTGCTCACCTTTCAGCAATTCCAGAATTTCAAAGTGCGAGAACAATCGCCAGCTATATCTCATATGGAGTTGAGCCAGATACTCGGGCCCTTAATCAAGCAGTAATAGCTGCTGGAAAGATACTTGTCGTTCCAAGAATTAATGGAGTGAATTTAGATTGGGTGCCATGGGATGGCACTCAAAGTGGAGTGACTAAAGTTAAAAATCTCCAGGAGCCGACAGGATCTGCCCTTTCTGATTTATCAGCCATCGATTTAATCTTTGTTCCAGCCCTTCGCATCGATCGCAGCGGCTACCGCCTCGGACAAGGTGGCGGATTTTACGATCGCGCCTTAGCAAAAATTTCTGCCTTCTCGATTGGCTTAATTCATCCAGATGAAATCGCTGGGCAAGATTTACCTAGAGAGAGCTTTGATATCCCATTAAACGCTGCAGCAACACCGGATCTAACGCTGCGATTTAAACGCTAAGAATTAAGGCAGGTTTCGGGCTATAACAATTCTTTGAATCTGATTGGTGCCTTCGTAGATTTGCGTAAGTTTTGCATCACGCATCATCCGCTCAACTGGGTAATCTGAAACATAGCCATAGCCACCAAGAATTTGTACTGCATCTGTTGTCACCTTCATAGCGACATCTGTGGCATAGGTCTTGCTAACTGCTGAGAAGAATTTCAAATCCTTATCCCCACGCTCACTCTTGGCAGCAGCTGCATATGTGATTTGGCGAGCTGTTTCGACAGCGATAGCCATATCTGCCAACATAAATTGCACACCTTGGAAATCAAAGATTTCTTTGCCAAATTGCTTACGCTCATGTGAGTACTTCGTTGCAAAATCTAGCGCCCCTTGGGCCAGACCTAGAGCTTGTGCCGCGATAGTGATTCTGGTGTGATCGAGAGTATCCATCGCAAGTGCAAAGCCTTTGCCAACTTCACTGATGCGACGATCATCTGAAATTGTTACATTGTCGAAGTAGACCTCGCGAGTTGGAGATCCACGAAAGCCCATCTTCTTCTCGGGTGCACCGAATGAGACGCCCGGATCTGACTTTTCGAGAACAAATGCAGTAATTCCTTTTGAACCAAGTGATGGATCAGTCTGTGCAATTACGGTGTAGAACTCAGAGATACCAGCATTCGAAATCCATTTTTTGCTGCCATTAATTATCCAACCATCGCCACTTCGCTCGGCTTTGGTCTTAAGGGCTGAGGCATCAGAACCTGCTTCAGATTCAGAGAGGCAATATGAGAAACCTTGACCTTTAGCTAAAGGGCGCAACCAGCGTTCCTTCTGTTCCTTACTTCCACTTAATATCAGTGGCAGAGAGCCCAATTTATTTACCGCAGGAATTAAAGATGCAGCGCCACATACTCGAGCAACTTCCTCGATGATGATGCAGGCAGCGAGCGCATCTGCACCATCGCCACCAAATTCAGTTGGTACGTGAGCTGCAAAGAGCCCCGCCTTTACCAGCGCATCATGCGCCTCTTGTGGATAGCGATGATCGGCATCAACTGCTTGTGCGTGAGGTGCAATCTCTTTCTCAGAGAGAGCGCGCAAACTTTCGCGCAGCTCGTTATATTCAGAAGGAAGGGTGTAAAGATTTTCTAACGACATTACTTACCCTGCCTTTCATTTCGTTGCTGCAATTTGCTCAGATAATTATTGTATTGGGCTAACTCATCTGGTTCACCTTGAGCAGCTAAGCGCGCTTCATTGCGGTCAATCCGCTTAGATTCACGCTTATCATCGCGCATCCAAAGAATAAATGTGGCAATCAGCGCCAAGATAATCGGTACCTCGCCCATCGCCCAGCCTATTGAGCCACCGGCGCGCTGGTCATCTAATAGATCCCCCAGCCATGGAGTTTCTAGCGAGGCGAAGTAGCCACCATCAATCAGTGTGGTTGTAGACATTAAGGCGATTGAGAAGAAGGCATGGATGCTCATAGCCGCAAAGAGCATAACAATTCGCACAAGGTATGGAACTTTGCGCGGATTTGGATCTATGCCGATGATGACATGGAAGAAGAGAAAACCCGCCAAGAAGAAGTGTCCGGTCATTAAGAGATGGCCGACGTGAGATTGCATCATATTTCCAAAGAGATCTGTGAAATAAAGGAGGAAGAGTGAGCCATCAAAGAGCGCTAGCGCAGAGATTGGATTGGTGATAATCGCCGAGTAGCGAGAGTGTAAGAGCGCTAACGCTGTTCCACGTACGCCGCGTTCTTCACTGGTGCGCCCCTGCGGCAAAGTTCTTAGAGCTAAAGTAATTGGCGCACTAAGAACTAAACAGATAGGTGCGACCATGCCAATCAACATATGAGCAATCATGTGATATTCAAAGGAGAAGAGGGCGTACACACCCAAGCCGCCACTTGTTGCAAAGTCAACGATAGAGATTGCAAAAGCAAAGGCAACAGTGCGCCCGACCGGCCACTTATCCCCGCGCTTAGTAAGAACCACAACTCCCTTTACATATAGCGCTACCAATAAGAGAAGTATTCCGATGATTAAGGCATCTGGTTCATAGGTAAAGAGAATCCTTCTGAAAGTCGGTTCACCCGGTGTAGCAATTCCGATAAGTGATTCTGCAGTTGTTGCGATTTCACTATCTCTTGTTGGAGGTTCAGAAGTTGATAACCAGCTTCCCAGAAAAGTTAGCACACCCATAATTAGCGCCTCAACTGCAACTAGGCGAGTTACAAATCCCCAGCCAGTTGATTCTGCACTTTCCAAAGATTTTCTATTGCGATATCCCAGATAGAGCAAAAGCGCAGTTAGCGCTATCTTCACCAGAACAGTACGTGCATATGAAGATGACCAAGCATCAGCAAAGTTCAAGCGAGACCAAGCATTGGTAACTCCACTCACCACAACTGCAATCGCGGCCCAAAGGGCCATCTGACTAAAGCGGGGTAGCGCCCAGCGGCGATCGCCTTGTGCAATAAAGGCGATGGCGAAGATGCCGCCCACCCAGAGAGATAGCGCAGCCACGTGAATGACCAAAGAACCGATAGCGAGTGCATGCGAACCACTGGAGGCAGAGTGACTTTGAAAGACTGGAATAACTAAGGCGATAATTGCTAGGAGTGAGATAAAGATAGTTGGAAGAACTGCGCGCAAAAAAGGTAGCAGCAGAGTTATCGCCGCCACTAAAAGTAATTGCATCCCTAGATAGCGTCCTAACTCGACCTGCGTTAAAAATGAGCGCAGGGTGTTTCCTTCTAGAGCATCTGACAGAGAGGTTCCTAAAATATTTCGAAGGGTAAGAATGACGGCCAAGGCGCTAGTAATTAGCCATAGGCCAGCAGCCAGTTGTGCCTTCTTGCGCAGGGCAATTGATTGCGCGGTGAGCTTGCCCTCTCTCTCAAGGAGTAGAAATCCCATAGCGACTAAGAGACCAATAAGAGCAAAAGCAAAAATCTGTGAGAGAGATTTATTTAAAAACAGCACCTGCGAAGACTTTATCTATCTCTGTATAGCTTTCGCGCATATAGCGAGAGCGCGACCGTGACGATAAGAGCTGCAGCAAGAAGACCTAGAACAAAGATGGTGGTGCCTAAATCATTTCCACTTTCCATTGGTGTCTGCGATGGAACAGGTTCTGGGCTTGCTATGACCATGGGTTCAACAAAGTTAAAGGTGAACTTTCCGATTAAGGGTAGGTCGTTATCTGATAAAAATGTATATTCGACTGTATAAATGCCAGTCTTCACCAGTTGACGCAAACCGATACTGGCGTTGACGCCATCAATAGTTAGTGCGCCATCATCAACGCGAGCACCTGTCGGATCGGTAACTACAACATCATTTCCATCATCTAAGAGCGGAAACTCTGTTGTTATGGTGACCGAGTTTGGGGCGCTCTCCAGAGACGCGCCAGCAATCGGTGATGTTGCTACAAGTGAATTTGCGAAGGAGGTTGATGGGAAGGCAAGGAGCGCTGCAAGTGCTACCAAAATAATTGTGGTGCGCTTCATTCTTAGCTCTCTCTTTCCTCTTTAGATGGGCTTAAATCCACTCGGATTCGCGCCTATCGTCTCACCTCTTTAGACTTAGGGGTAGTCGCTTCTCAAATGAAAGGTCTCACAATGCCTACATATCAATATGCATGCATCTCTTGTGACCATGCCTTCGAGGCCTTTCAACCCTTTTCCGAAGCCGCTCTCACAGAGTGCCCACAATGTAAGGGTGAAATCAGAAAGGTCTATTCGACCGTCGGGGTCGTCTTTAAGGGCTCTGGTTTCTATAAAACTGACTCAGCGGTAAAGCCTGCTGCAACTTCTGAAAAATCAGAATAACTTCTACAACTTACCTAAAAATTATTCGTGGTGAGGCGGCTTATCGCCTTTAATCTCTTCTTCACGGCGACTCTCTTCTCCTTTATCTTCACGAGGATCGCGTTCATCTTCAGTTGTTACAGGAAACACATCGCTCATGCGGAGAATCATCTCATTCAAATTAGAGTCAGATAGACACTTCCTCCATAATTAGGCCTATGTTTGAGAATCTAGGTCGCGTACTCGTTAAATACCGTAAAGCTGCAGTAGCCCTCTTTGTAATTGGAATTCTCTTAGCTGGCGCTGTTGGTTCGCTGATCTTCTCTCGCCTTGATTCTGGTGGCTATTCAGATCCCAATAGCGATTCATATAAAGTCTACGAATACCTAAGAGACGACCTTAAGGTTGAAGATCCTGCTGTAGTAGTCGTAATTGATGCGGGTGATCGTGATGTATCTGAGCCTGCAGTTGCTCAGCAAGCACTTGCGCTGGAGAAGATGATGGCGCAAGAAAAGGGAGTGACAAGAACGCTCTCCTTTTGGGGCTCCGGTTCGGATGCCAACTTAAAATCTGCTGATGGTAAAGCGGCTTATGTCTTGATCTTCGGTTCAGGGGAAGCCTTCTCTCCTGAGAGTGAAAAACTAGGAAAACTTTTCCAAGAAAAATATGATGGAGAATTTTCAGGGCTGCGACTTTACGCCGGTGGTATCGCTGTAGTTGGCCATGCAATCACTAAGAAGATCTCTGATGATCTAAAGATCGCCGAAGCCATATCAATTCCACTTACCTTTATTCTTCTAGCCTTTGTCTTTGGCGCACTCGCCGCCTCTGCCATGCCTCTCATCGTGGGCGTCTCCGCCATTCTGGGCGCGTTATTTATCCTCTATCTAATCTCTCTCTTCACGGCAGTCAGTGTCTACTCCCTAAATCTCACAACTGGTCTAGGGCTTGGACTTGGTATCGACTATGCCCTTTTGATGGTCAACCGATTCCGTGAGGAGTTAAATAAGGGAAAGAGCGTCGATGAATCGGTGATTACAACGATGGCTACCGCCGGAAAAACAGTCTTTTACTCTGGTTTAACAGTATTAGTCACGATGGTCTCGCTCACCTTCTTCCCACTTCCCTTCTTGAAGTCATTTGGTTATGCCGGAGTTTCAGTTGTAGCTCTCGCTGTAGTCGGCGCCATCTTTGGTCTGCCACCAATCCTTGCCATGATGGGTAAGCGAATTAATAAAGGTCCAGTTCGTAAATCTGCGATGAACCCTAAAGATGATGGGCGCTGGGCTGATACTGCACGCTTTGTTATGCGCAGACCTGTTCCAGTTGTACTTCTCTCACTTATTGCACTTGGAATAATGGCTGCTCCTCTTCAGAATATTTCATTCTCCCAAGGTGACTCGCGTATGTTGCCAGCTTCAAACTCCGCAGCGATTGCTACCGCATTACAAACTGAGAGATTCCCCGGTCAGACTGGAACTCCTATTGAAATCATCACCTTCGATGGCGCCAGTAACGTAGATGCGCTAAACCAGTACGCCAATCGCATCTCGCAGGTTCCTGGAATCGTGGGAGTCGTGCCACCTCAAGTAATTGGTGAGGATGTGCGAATAGTTGCCTACCAATCAATGTTGCCGCGTACGCCAGAGTCACAGAAGTTGATTCATGATCTTCGTGATGTAAAAGCACCTACTGGAACTCTTATCGGTGGAGTTGCAGCCGATTACACGGATTCACAAGATGGAATATCTCGCACCCTACCTTGGGCCTTCGGCTGGATTGCTATCAGCGTCTTGCTACTGGTCTTTATCTTTACCGGATCAATTATTCTGCCGATTAAGGCTGTAATTCTAAATGTACTCTCGCTCGCCGCCACGATGGGCGTACTAACCTGGGTATTTATTGATGGCAATCTGCAATGGTTGGTGGGTTCTTTTACCGTTACAGGAAGCCTAGATACCTCGATTGTCATCTTAATTGCCGTCGTTGTATTTGGGTTATCAATGGATTATGAACTATTCCTGCTTTCCCGCATTCGAGAAGAGCATTTAGAAGGTAGATCAAATGTCGAATCTGTTGCACTTGGATTGCAACGATCTGCACGCATCATTACTGCAGCAGCAGTAATTCTTGCGGTAGTCTTCTCAGCCTTTGTTACCAGCGGTGTTACATCGATTAAGACGATGGGCTTTGGCGTTGCACTTGCAGTTATTTTGGATGCCACGCTGATTCGCGGCCTTCTGGTGCCAGCGCTTATGCGCCTATTTGGTGAGAACAATTGGTGGGCGCCGAAGAGCCTGCAGCGATTTACTCTAAAACACTAGAGTCCTTTAGAATCTAGTCATGGATCTAATCGCCTCTCTGCAATGTGCAGATCAACCAGGCATCGTCCATGCCATGACCACTTCAGTTCTCCAGTGTGGCGGCAACATAATCGAGAATCAACAATTTACCGACACCACCACTAATACCTTTGTCATGCGCACTCGCTTTGAAACATCCCAAGGTTTAGACGCAGCACAATCTAGCCTTAGCGAAGGACTTGGAAAATTCTCGCCAGCCCTTCACATTCGCCCAACAGCGCAGAAGCCTCGCGCGCTAGTTCTAGTAACTAAAGAGAGCCACTGCCTGCGCGACTTGATGTACTTACTCGAACTCGGCGAACTTCCTATCGAAATTCCACTGGTGATCTCTAACCGTGAAGATCTCAAATCTCTAGTTGAATCACATGGAATTCCATTTCTCTATCTCGAAGTCACGGCTACCAATAAGGCTGCGCAAGAGAAAGTCATGCTTGCCAAGATTGCTGAACTCAAGATTGATTTTGTTGTACTCGCTCGCTACATGCAGATTCTCTCAACAGAATTCTGCGCCGCCATGCCCGGCAAAATCATCAATATTCATCACTCATTCTTACCTGGCTTTAAGGGTGCTAAGCCATACCACCAGGCACATGATCGCGGCGTAAAGATCATCGGTGCTACCGCTCACTTTGTAACTTCAGATTTAGATGAAGGCCCAATCATTGAACAAGACGTTGCCCACGTTACTCACTCAGCAACGCCTGAAGAGATGATCGCACGCGGCCGCGATATCGAACGTCGTGTCTTAGCACGTGCGGTTAAGCTATTTGCTGAAGATCGAATCTTTATTGTCGGTCATCGCACCGTTGTCTTTGCGTGAATTCAAAAATCAAAAACGGATAATTAGAGAAGAGCCATCTGCAGAATCTTCTCTACGCCATTTCTCAGGGAACTGTGCATCGAGCCACTTGGTGCCAAGGCCATTTCCGGTTTCTGATGGGGGCGTTCCATCATTTGTGACGACTAGCGTAAAAGAATTAGCCTGTAGGTCTTTGACATAGGCGTTGACTTTCCGTGCCTTGCAAAATCGCACTGCATTCAAAATTGACTCTTCGATTACCTGGACAACAAGAAAACCCAAGCCTTCTCGTTGCAAAATCTCAGCAGGTATTGAAATCTCCACCTGCGCTATTCCTCGCCATGCACTCTCTAACCTAGAGACCCGATCCACGGCTGATTCGAAGAAATCATTGAAATCATCTTCGACACCCTTCTTGAGGCGAGAGTGAAGTCGAGCTAAGGCCTCTTTCTTCTCTTCAAGATTTTCATCTGGCTCATCTCTCTCTAATTGATAACTCAAAGCCATAAGCTCCGATTGAACTGAGTTATGCAGATACGAGGCAAACTCTCCATCCAATAGCCCTGCTTTACCTCCTTCTCGCGAGAGAACCTTCTCCAACTTCGAATTCAACTCTCTTTCCAAGCCCACCAAATCTGCCCTGACAGAGATAGCAGAGCCAACCAGTACCTGAATAAATGGAGTTAAGAGTAGATAGAAGGCGTTCCAAGCTCCAAGGTCATCCACAAAAATAAATCTATTTGCCCCATATAGAAGGAGTGAAATGAGTGCGCCCGGAGCAAAAATTATAAAAATCTTCCCCAGAATTGTAGTGAAGAAAGGACCCAGAAACTTTTGTCCAGCAAAGTGCAATGAGAAAAATACTCCAAGCACAATCGCAACCGAGCTGATACTTCTTGTAATTCCGAATTGAGTATTGAGGTTAAAAGATGAAATTAACGCAAGTGCAATTCCACTTGAAAGTAAGGTCTTTGCCAGGTTGTTTGTTGTAAAGTCTATATATCGCACAACATTCAAGCGAGGGATAAAAGTATTATTCTTTAGCCAAATTCTATGACTTAAAGGTCGTACCGAATCTTCAATAACTCCCCGCAGTTGACCTGATAGCGCTAAAAAATAACTCTTATCCTGAACCTGATCTTCCTTTACTGAAATGATCCCTTGAAGACTATTTACTAGCGTGTTGTACTCAGTCAGTACTTCTTCAGATACATGGACACTTTGATTACCATGCTTTTCAAGTGAGGCAAGAAAAATTGTTCGTCGCCAAATGTCTTTGATGGTCTCCCGAAAATCCGTTAAAGCATTCTCAAAACTTGCTAATAAATATATCCAGAAAAGCGTTGACGAGACAGAGGCAAGGATCTTGCTGACAAGATTGATCGACTGTTGCAATTCAAAGATATCTGTCCCACGATAAATGACAACACCCCTAAAGACACCAAGCAAAATCAGAATGGAAAAAAGAATTAAAGGCTGTCGATTATCCCTACCTCCGAAAAGGTTTTTCTCTGCTATCCGATCTAACCCAAGCCCAAAGAGAAGAGTGAGGCTTGTTGCGATTAAGCCAACGAAAAGGGAATCTATGAAAATCTCTATCGTCATTGTTTCGGCATAGGCCAGTGGAACGGCTGCAACAGAGATCGGAGCAAAGAGAATTAGAGTCTGTCGAGATAATCTCAATTCTAAAAAATTTGATTCTTTAAAGCTACTCATCCGGAGCTCGACCCTTGCCAGTGAGCGCCATATAGGCGCGCGTAAGTTGCACCCTTGGGTTTAGATCCTTACGCCTATCTAATCCCAGTAGAGAATGAATCTTCGATAGGTGCGCCTCGACTGACTTCTCTGAAACACCTCGCAGCTCAGCAATTTTCGCCGTCGTGAGGCCTTCGGAGACCATTTTCAGAATCTGAAGTTGGGCATCAGACATACTTTCATCAGAGGTCTTTCGATTAATTGCTGCTAATGGCCGATTCTTCACCCGCAATATCGCAGTTGCCAGAGTGCTCACCTGGTCGAGCTTTGCTTTGGTAAAGAATAAAGATCCTCGTGGTGGCCTCAACGTGTTAACATCAAGAAGGCGAGGGTCTGTAAAAGTTGTAAGAATTACTACCCCTAGCAATGCATTCAACTCACGCATACGGTGAGCCACATCAATCCCACTTGGCCCAACTCCTAAATCAAGATCAGCCAATAGAACCTCGGGAAGATATTTGCTCTGCAAAGTCAGCGCTTCTTCAGCTGTCTCTACTGATCCAACAACGCTAAACCCTTGGTATGAAAGTAGAGAGGAGATCGTGATCCGCGCAAAATGATCATCTTCCAACACAAGTACTTTCGCAAGATACATACGAGCAGTATCGCCTAAAAGTTAAAAGTATTTAACCCCTCTGGTTGGGAAAACCCTAATTTCCAGTTGGGATTTCCCACTCCAAAAAACTGCCGAACTAGGGGGCACTCTATTTTTTTACTATGTTAATCACCCAGCGAATTACTCTGTTAAAAAAGGTTGCTTTTGCTCTAGGCGTATGGATTTTGACCCAGCTTGGTCCTGGGTACCTTTCAACTGCAGCGGCGTCAACGTGTCCCGAGAATACGAGTTGCGTTACTCGCTATGACGATGATGACTCAATACTTGCAGACAGTGAATTCGGTCCCAACTTAAGACAGGCAGTCGGTGACCCCGCAACTAGCGCTGTGTTTATTGGGGCGACCGAAACGAGAACAATCTCTCTGAATACACCTCTGGAGATTCGAAAAGATATCTCAATATCAGCTCAGGTGGGTTCTGAAGGGCAGAATCTGGTGACAATTAGGCCTTCTACGTCATATGACGTCACTCCAGAATCAAGATCATTGATTCAAATTTTTGCGGAAAGCGCCACGGCGATGGTGACGATTAGTAACGTAATTGTGAATGGCGCGATTCAAGAGACAGAAACTGTAAGAGCGATTGAAGTGATTGAAAATACATTAGATACATCAACGGTTCCTATGCTAAAAATAGAAAGTTCAACTATTCAAAACTCTGGAGCAGGCTCAGATGGCGGTGCGGTTCTAACCCCAGGAGATATAACAGTCTCAAACTCCACTTTCACGAATAATTCAGCTGGAGAGTACGGTGGTGCGATCTATGCGGGCGGCGAGATACGCGTAGAACAGTCAACTTTCATAGGTAACACTGCAGGTGATGCTGGGGGTGCCATCGCTACGCACTCTGGCGAGACCATCACTGTTACTAACTCAGTATTTCAATCGAACGTGGCAACGGGGATTTCAGATGACGTTTACGCAGGAGGAGGCGCGATTAAAGGTGGTGATGGACTTCTCCGAGTCGATGGTTCGACTTTCTCTGAAAATATCTCACATCTTGATGGAGGTGCGATCCTACATTTTGGAGATATCGAAGTCACCGACTCAGTTTTTGAAGACAATGAGGCTCGTTTCATCGCCGACGGCAGTTACATCGCCGACGGCAGAGGCGGTGCAATCTTTGCTGTATCTGAAGATAATACAAAACTTGTGAGCGTCTCCATCGATTCGAGTGAATTTCTTCGAAACGAATCCGCCGGCGCTGGAGGCGCAATTAGGGTCGAGGGTCGAATTGAAGTGAGTCAGAGTTCATTCTGGGACAACTCAGCTGGAGGTTATGGCGGAGCAATTGATATCCAAGAGTTTGAGGACTTTTCTGGTGACGAGACAACTTCTCGAATTTCATCAAGTGACTTCAGGACTAATTACGCAACCGATGGAGATGGAGGTGCTATTGATGGTTCTGACTATGTTTTAATCATTGAAGAGTCACAATTTTTGGATAACTACGCTTATGAAGACGGCGGGGCTATCTGGTCGAGTGGCTTAGTAAGAGTCTTAGATTCAGACTTTAGTGAAAACACTGCCGGCGATGATGGTGGTGCAATCTATGCCGACAGCGTCCAGATTAATCAAAGTCTATTTCTTGAAAATGAATCATATCAAGACGGCGGTGCCATTCATGTCCAAAATAATGAGAGCGAAAATATCCTCAGCGCAATTTTAAATACCGAATTTAGCGGAAATGTTTCAGAATTAGGGCAAGGAAATGCCCTGCATGGAAATGCCTGGCTCTTACTGAATTCTTTCGTAAATTACAGAACTCGGGGTGGCGTCTCAGCTATCGCCCTTGAGACCAATTTTGGTTCTGTCTCAATTGGGAACTCTTTTGTAGAGCAAAACCCTGAAGTGGCTGGAGATGGCTTCTGCACCATAGGTTTTGATTACTCAGCGAATAACTTTTCGTCAGATGACTCATGTCTCGGCGTTGAGGCAGATCCAGTGAAATCTAGGGTGGCAAGCTCTTCAGTCGATTCTGATGGGTATCTCGCCTTCTCAGATGACATCTTTAATGGTGAGACAGGGTTGCTAGCCTTTGATTCCAGTCCAGGATTACGTGGTGCTTTTATCAATACAGCGCGTGGGGGTCTGGAAGTATCATTTGGGCCACTCCCAACAGTAGAAGAAATAACATGGCACGAGGGAATCACAGATCGGCGAGCCGATGCGTACGCAGCTTGTTCGGAAGATGACTTTCACTCAGCATGTATCGACAACGTTACTTCTGAATATGAAGCAGAAAGAAATTTGTATAGAGCCACCTTTGGCTTGGTAACAGCATTGAATTTGATCCTTGAAGATGTAAACGACCTCGATGGTCATCAATTTATAGGGCAGTATCTATCTGTCGATCAGAACTACTTTGATCGTGCTGTTTTAAGCACGTGGACAGCTGGTGCGGTTCACACAGAGCCGAAACCTGTTGTAGTTTCAAATTCCAATAGATCTATTTCATTAATCAAATCAAGCGGTTTCTCTTCTCTTGAAGAGCAGAAAATTACGGCTGAGAAAGCCGCGCTTGCTGAAGCAAAGAAGAAAGCGGCCAAATCTGTTCGCTTAGCTGAGATTGAAAAGCGCAGGGCTTTGCTTACACAGATGCGTGCCAAGATGGCTCAGACACAAATGCGCGGTGAGAGGTTAAAGCTTAAAAAGCAATGGCAGAATCTGATGAAGAATTTCAAATAGTGAAAATCTTCAATGTGTCCCCGGCGGGAGTTGAACCTGCGACCTACCGCTTAGGAGGCGGTTGCTCTATCCACTGAGCTACGGGGACCTATTCATTTTTATGCGTTAACTTGGCAAAGGTTATCTCTATGGCTAGCCTTGGACTAACACGCTCAACACTGGTCGTGTGAATTTAAGAATGAAAGGCCACCCATGAAAGCGCTCGTTATCGGCGCAGGCGGAGTTGGCAGTGCAATCGCAAATATCGCATCACGTAGATCATTTATCTCTGAAATGGTCATTGCAGATCGCAACCTGTCACGCGCAGAAGCAGTCGTAGCTAAGGTAAAAGACTCTAGATTCTCAGCAGCGGAGGTGAACGCTGCAGAACTTGAGGATATCCGTGCTCTCATTCGCAAGGCCAATCCCGATATTGTCGTTAACGCAGTAGATCCGCGTTTTGTAATGCCAATCTTTTTGGCATGCGAAATTGAAAATGTTAATTACATGGATATGGCGATGTCGCTATCGCGCCCGCATCCTCACTATCCGAACTCTGAAACAGGGGTCAAGTTGGGTGATGAGCAATTTGCTCGCGACTGGAATTGGTGTGAACGTGGAATCTATGCCGTAGTTGGTATGGGTATCGAACCAGGGATGAGCGATATCTTCGCGCGCTACGCATCCGATGAGCTCTTCTCTAGATTAGATGAGATCACTGTCTTTGATGGTTCCAACCTGACTGTTGAAGGAGCTGATTTTGCTCCATCATTTTCAATCTGGACAACTATTGAAGAATGTCTAAATCCTCCACTGGTTTGGGAAGATGGTCGCGGTTGGTACACAACTGAACCATTTAGCGAACTTGAGGTCTTTGACTTTCCTGAAGGCATTGGACCTGTTGAATGTGTAAACGTTGAACACGAAGAGGTAGTTCTGATTCCACAGAAAGTCGATGCCAAGAAGGTTAAGTTTAAATACGGTCTTGGCTCAGAATTTATCTCAACGCTAAAGACAATTCATATGCTTGGTATGGACCGTAAGGAGAGCATCAACGTGCAAGGCGTTGAGGTCTCACCACGCGATCTCTTGGCGGCATCACTTCCTGATCCAGCAACACTTGGAAAGAGAATGCGTGGCAAGACTTGCGCTGGCACTTTAGTTAAAGGCCTTGATAAGGCTGGTAAACCAAAGGCTGTCTATATCTATAACGTTGTAGATAACTCTTGGTCTATGGAAAATTACGGCGATCAAGCAGTTGTTTGGCAGACTGCTTTAAATCCAGTAATTGCTATGGAGTTAATCCATAACGGAACTTGGCAACCCGAGGGTGTAAATGGTCCAGAGTGGTTTGCCCCTAAGCCTTTCCTTGATTTAGTCGCCGAATATGGCTCTTCTTGGCATATCCGAGAAGAGGATACAAAGGGCATAATCGCTTAATGAGTTCGTCGAAGTGGGCACTTGTCACGGGTGCAACAGTTGGAATCGGTGAGAGTTTCACTAGATTGCTAGCGAAACAGGGCTACAACATAGCCTTGGTCGCCCGTGATGAGGTCCGCTTACACGAACGCGCTGCTGGCTTGCGTGAAAAATTCGGTGTGCAGACCTTTGTCTTGGTTGCAGATTTAGCAACTGATGCTGGCTGCAAGGCTGTAGAAGATTACATATCTACCTACGATATTGAAGTTCTAGTTAATAATGCTGGCTTTGGAATTAATAAGGCCTTCACTGTGAGCGAACTAGAGGCCGAACAGCAGATGTTTGATGTCCTAGTTCGTACTCCTATGCGCCTAATGCATGTGGCGCTACCGAAGATGAAGGAACGCAAATCTGGAGTAGTAATCAACGTTTCATCCGTTGCTAGTTTTATCGCCGGCGGAACATATAGCGCAGCTAAGTCCTATCTGACCGTTCTTTCAGAGTCCTTAAATAATGAGCTGGCTTCTAGTGGCGTAAAGATCTCAGCTCTCTGCCCAGGATTTACTCGCACAGAGTTTCACCAACGCGGGCGTATGAAGATGAAGGGGCTACCGTCATTTATGTGGCTTGATTCAGATGTACTTGTTGCACAATCTTGGAAAGATGCTTTGGCTAATAAGCCGATAAGCATTCCAGGTTGGCAGTACAAGTTATTAGTTGGAATTATCTCTAGCGTTCCCCGTAAATTTGTGCGACAAATCGGAATGAACGTTAGAAAGAAGCAGCGCTAGAGATAGCTCTTAGCGACTGCGGCGGCTTGCGCCACCACGGTATCCACCGCTCTTGCCTGAACCACCACGACGGCTTGCGCCGCCAGAACGAGAGCCGCCAGAACGAGATCCACCTTGCGGGCTCTTGCGCTCAACAATCGGTGGAATATAAGGAATACCAGTTGGCTCTTGTGCGCCAGTGATAACCATTAACTTCTCATCAAGTGGGCGAACATCATGAAACTTTGGAGTAACGCCTGCTCGTGAGAGTAGGCCAGTTACGGCGCGCTGATTCTTAGAGGATGAGAGCGTAACTACAGTTCCTGATTCACCAGCGCGCGCAGTACGACCTGAGCGGTGTAGGTAATCCTTGTGATCTTGTGGAAGATCAACGTGTACAACAAGTGAGATTCCATCTACGTGGATTCCACGAGCTGCAACATCGGTTGCAACCAAAGCAGAATTATCTTGCTCCTTAAAGAGCGCCAATGTGCGAGTACGAACTGCCTGTGATTTTCCACCGTGTAGCGCACCAACTGGCACACCAGCGTTAGCTAACTTATCTGCCAAGCGATCCGCACCACGTTGTGTCTTAACAAAGAGAATCGTCTTGCCGTTACGAGCTGCAATCTGAGAGGTGATGTCATCTTTATCGCCTGGATGCATCTGCAGAACATGGTGCTCCATAGTAGAAACTGAGGCGCGGTCATTTTGAAGTGAGTGCGTCTTCGGATTCTTAAGGTACTGGCGAACTAATGAATCAACCCCGCGGTCAAGCGTTGCTGAGAACAGTAAACGTTGTCCATCAAGATTTGCCTGATCCAGAATCTCTTTTACAACAGGAAGGAATCCCATATCAGCCATCTGATCGGCCTCATCAAGAACAGTGATCTGTAATTGATCTAGTTGAACTTCATTCTTATTTAGTAAATCAATTAGGCGACCAGGTGTTGCTACCAAAATTGCTGTGGCCTTGCGCATGGCAGTGATCTGCTTTGCATAAGGCATGCCACCTGCAATAACAACTGATTCATGTCCTACTGCGCGCGCTAGTGGACGCAATACTTCATCAATCTGCTGGGCAAGTTCGCGAGTAGGAGTCAAAATCAGCGCCAATGGCTTATGTGGGCGAGCTACCTTGTCAGAGATATTTGTGAGTAGCGCCAAGCTAAAGGCCAGTGTCTTTCCAGAACCTGTCTGGCCACGTCCCAAGATGTCATGGCCGGCAAGAGCATCCGGGAGAGTTGCAATCTGAATTGGGAAAGGATGGGTAATGCCTTGCACGCTTAACGCATTAGCCAGCGCTGGGGCAATACCTAAATCACGGAACGAAGTTGTTACTTCAGTAAGTGGAGTCGCTTCAACCAGATTGGCATCAGCTAAATTTACAGAGATGTAATTATCATCTGCACCAAAATCTACTGCAGCTTTATTGTGCGTCTTATTTGCGCGCTGATCATCACGAGCATATGCAGGTGAATCGTTGCGACGATCACGCGCTGGCTTGGCAGTTGATGTGCGCGGAGAATCGCCACGGCGCTGGGCTGCAGACTGTGGTGCACTTGGATTATATTTTTCACGCTTCTGCGGAATGAAATTTGGGCGACCATCATCTGTGCGCGCAATCTTCGCCTTTACCGCTTCACGGCGGGTGCTAGGACGGGTATCGCTATGTGTTGGTCGGAAAGGGCGCTCTGCACGCTCGGTACGTTCTGCGACAAACTTGGCAGCGCGAGTCTGTGGCTTGGTAGCTGGACGATCGCCACTTTTCTTAAATGGCTTAGCGCTCTTTGAAAAGGTGCGCTCTTCACGGCTCTGCTTTGGATTGCCCTTTGGAGCACCTTCAATATCTTTTGATTTAGAGGCGGTGCGCTCTTGAAATCTTTGGGCGCGTAACTTGGAGCGATCGGCTACGCGAACTTCCTTCTTGCTAACAACTTCGCGATCTGAGTAGCGAGTAGTTTTTACCGCAGCCTTTGCCGCTTCCTTGATAGGAGCGCTGCGCTTTACGCTGCCACGGGCAGCTGGCTTTGCGACGGTTGCCTTGCGGGCAGCCTTCTGGGCAGTTGAGTGACGGGGCTTGCCCTTTGCGGCGCGACGAGCTTTTCCGGGCGCGGTTGTACGTGTTTGTAGAGACATGAAAAATGACACCAATCGAGACGACAAGCGCGTCTCGGTTAGATTGAATCTCTAGCCTTTAGCTAGGTCAACCAGGGTCTTGATAAGACTCGCATGTAAGTGGCCATTTGGCGCACTTTGGGGGGAAGTACATCGATGCGGATGCATCGATTGGCTAATCATACAGGATGTATGCCGGTGCTAATTCACATGAAATTCAATAGCCTAAAGACCCAGCCACGCTCATTTTCATAAATCGGCTCGCTATCATTGCCATATATCTAGTGGAGGTTTTTCATGTTTCGCAAAGCATCTGTCATCACAGTCTCGCTCTTTGTAATCCTTGGTGGAATGCAAGCGATTCCAGCAGCATCTGCTGCTAAGGGCATAAATGGTGTGGCTTGTTCTAAGGCAAATTCCACAAGAACTGTCGCTGGCAATAAGTACCGCTGTGCTAAAAATCCACTAGTGCGCAACTCAAAACTTACCTGGCTCTCATTTGAATGCTTAACTGCGGCTCGACAGGTACAAACTGCAATTCGCGCTCAAACTGATCTGAATAATTCTGCAGATCAGACCGCCCAGCTTGATACTGAATTCCAGGCTGCTAGCGCAGCTCTTGCCAGCACAACTGCTGCATATGAAAAAGCGCGCGCCCAGGTATTGCAATTCCAAGCAACAAGAGATGCCACCACAAATGCCGCTGATAAGGCTGCAATCTCTGCTGCTATCGCAAAACTTTCCAATGCAGTTCTTGTTCTAGCTGGTTCACGGACCAAACTCACTGCTCAGGTTCGCGATTTAGAATCCAAGAAAGCGCTACTACTTGGCGCACCTGATCAGCTAAAAGATAACGTCACTGATGCACGCGCGTCAGCAAGACTGCTCTGCACCCGAGGCCTATAAAGCCCTTTCTAAGTAATAAGTAAGGCTTCCCCTATTTATAGGTGGAGGCCTTACTTATTTAATTCACTAGATGTATCGCACCTTAAAGTGGCTACCTGCATCTTTCTTGGCGCTACACCTTGCCTTAAAGATCATCTCACCTGGAAGATCAATCTGGCTTGATCTCATTCTCTACAATGCCATTTGGGTCCTTGCAGTCATCTCAATTTCACAATCTCCGCTGACAAATGATCCTGTCGCCATAGCTGCCGCCTGCCTTGCAATAACTTTCTGGGGTATCGGATCTGCCATAAATAGTTACGGTGATTTCTATCCACTTCCAGATGCAGCCAACACCCTTGCTTTAATAAGTTATAGCCTCTTCTATCCCTGCGCACTAGTTGCCATACCTCGAATATCAACAAGAGGTCGGGCGCTTAACCCCATTGAAGCCCTTGATGGCGCCATCTTTGGCCTGGGAATCTCCTCAATTGCCACCGCGCTAACAATCCGAGAAGTCTTCCCAGAGGCAATCATGAATGTCAGCGAACAATTCTTCTCGCTCCTCTTTCCGATCGGAGATCTACTCCTTTTAACTGTTGCACTGGCGACAATGATTACCTACCGGCTTTCGCTACGCACTCTTTATCTATCTCTTGGAATATCAATCTTTGCAATTGCAGATCTGCTCTATCTCTGGCTACTCCTTAATGGCACCTACCGATTTGGACAGTTGAGCGATAACGGTTGGCTGTTGGGAATTGCACTAATTGCTTTCGCCTTCTGGTCTCTCACTAATACAAGTGTTAAGGAGGTGGGCATTCATCCCATCTTCATCACCATTTCAATCTTTATTAGCCCAGCTCTACTTGCCTTATCTGCGCTACGCCCTGGACTATTTCCTATCTTTGTTATTGCCCCATCGGTTGCCACGCTCTTCCTTGCCTTTATTCGTATGAGTATCGTGATTCGGCAGGCGAGAAACTTGGGTGAGGAGAGAGTTTTAGCGCGCACAGATGAGTTAACTGGACTACCTAATCGGCGCCGCTTAGTGGCAGAGCTCGATCAGCTTTCCAAAAGTGAAGGCGCACTTCTGCTATTAGATCTAGATAACTTTAAACCGGTAAATGATGAATATGGTCACGAGTTTGGAAATTTAGTTCTGCAACAAGTGGCGCAGCGCTTTAGTCGCTCACTTCCTACAGGCGCTGTTCTCGCCCGTTTAGGTGGAGATGAATTCGGAGTAATCATCGAAGGAAGTTACGAGCAGACTTTAGAGAGCGCCTATGCGCTAGCGGCAACCCTCTCCTATCCCATGCATATTGAAGGGCGCACAGTAAAGATTGGAGTCAGCATCGGTCATGTTTATGCCGACGGTAATTCCAATTTACTCGAGCGGGCAGATGCTGCAATGTATGAAGCAAAGAGAACAGGTACTGGGGTGGCGCAATCTGCGCCCGCTCTGTAAAAAATCTACAAAAATGGAGAACTATCTCTTCTTGGGAGCTTCTTCTTTATCGACCTTGATCTCTTTTAGCCTTTCCAAGGATTCCAACCGCTCAAGGGCATGGTCGACGATTCGCTCTGCGTAACCCTTTGAATATCCATCTAGATAGAGCCAAGGCTCATGTATCTCAGCAGCGCTTAGATGAGCTAGCTCGGGAACATATTTGCGAATATAGGCGCCATCTTTATCAAATCGCTTACCTTGTTCGATCGGGTTAAAGACGCGGTAATACGGAGAGGCATCTGTGCCAGTTCCGGCTGTCCACTGCCAGCCGTGGGCATTTGATGCCACATCGTAATCAACCAAACTATCTGCAAAGAATCGCTCACCTAACTGCCACTGCAGATGTAAATCTTTAACTAGAAAAGAGGCCACCACCATGCGCGTGCGATTATGCATCCAGCCCTCTAGGGCCATCTGTCGCATCGCCGCATCTACAAAGGGATAGCCGGTCTGGCCCTCACACCAAGCTTTAAATTGCTTACCTGGTTTGTCATAACGCATCGCCTTAAATTGTGGTGCGTAATAATCGGTATCGGTATGTGGATTATTGAAAAGTACATCGGCATAAAATTCACGCCACGCGATCTCTTTCCGGAATGTGTCATGGGCGGGGCTCTCACCTAACCCCGCTAAAAGAGTACGTGGATGAATCTCTCCAAATTTTAAATAGGTGCTCATCCTTGAGGTGCCATCGATTGCTGCCAGATTTCGACTTTCATCGTAAGTCGCTAAACCTTTTTTGGAGAACTCTTTAAAGCGCGCTAACGCAGCTGTTTCACCAGCTGCGATTATCTGCGCACCTTGTGGTGTTGGAAAATCTGGAAAGGCGCGATATTTCGCAACAGGTTTTAACGCTGGAATATTTGTTGGTCGCTTTGCAGGAGCGCGCCAACCGTGTGCGCACCAAGCGCGATAGAAAGGAGTGTAGACCTTGTACGGCGTGGCATCACTTGGCTTTAAAACGCGCCCCGGAGCGACTGCATATGGGCTGCCGGTACGAATTAATTTAATACCCGCAGCTTCTACACGGGCATCGCGAGCTGCGCCATATCTTTCATACTCATCAGAGATATGTACCTCCGATACCTCATACTTCTTAATTAACCCGCTTAAAACTTCTACCTGATCGCCTTCAATAATATGTAAGCAATTACCAAGTGATTCATCTAGCGCGCGAAGAGATTGCCCCATATAGGCCAGCAATTTATCTCCTGCTTCAGCAATCTGCGCTTTATCCAAGATAAAGAGCGGGATTATTTCATCGCTATTTGCTAGGGCGGCATTTAGTGCGGGGTGATCTGATATTCGCAGATCTCTGCGAAACCAGACGATATTTCGCACAGTCATAACTGCTACTTATGTAGCTGCTCTACTGTGCCGTCCCAGCCCTTAACATCTTCTGGCTTACGTGGAGACTTTCCTACATAGCGAGCAGATGGACGGATCAAGCGACCAGTGCGCTTCTGCTCGAGAATGTGTGCCGACCAACCAGCGGTGCGCGCTGCGGTAAACATCGAAGTAAAGAGCGGTGCAGGAACTTCTGCGAAATCAAGGATGATGGCAGCCCAGAACTCCACATTCGTTTCTAGAACGCGATCTGGTTGACGCTCGCGAAGTTCCTTTAGAGCTGCCTTCTCCAGCGCTTCGGCAACTGCGTAACGTGGCGCGTTAAGTTCTTTAGCGGTACGGCGAAGAGTGCGAGCACGTGGATCTTCAGCGCGATAGACGCGGTGACCGAATCCCATCAAGCGCTCCTTACGATCAAGAAGTCCTTTGACATAAGCATCAGCATTTCCGGTCTTCTCAACTTCTTCAATCATATGCAATACGCGTGAAGGTGCTCCACCATGTAATGGGCCTGACATCGCGCCGATTGCACCTGATAAGGCAGCGCAGACATCGGCACCAGTAGATGCAATTACGCGGCCAGTAAAGGTTGAGGCATTCATTCCGTGTTCTGCTGCAGAGACAAAGTAAGCATCGATTGCACGTACGTGAAGTGGATCTGGTTCACCGCGCCAACGAATCATCATGCGCTCAACAACTGTATGCGCCTTATCAACTTCTGATTCTGGAACCATCGGATTGAAAAGTCCACGAGCGGCTTGCGCTAGGTAAGAGAGCACCATTACCGATGTACGAGCCAGGTTGCTGCGCGCTTCTTCATCTGAAATATCTAGCAGTGGCTTAAAGCCCCAAGCTGGAGCTAGCATCGCAATTGCAGATTGAATATCCACGCGAACATCACCTGAGTGAACAGGAAGTGGGAATGGCTCAGCATTAGGAAGTCCAGGATTAAATTCATCATCAACTAGTAATCCCCAGACATTGCCGAATGAGACGCGACCTACGAGGTCATCGATATCAACGCCGCGGTAACGCAGCGCGCTACCTTCTTTATCTGGCTCTGCAATTTCAGATTCAAATGCAATTACGCCTTCTAGACCGGGCTTGAAATCATCAGACACAGTGGACTCCTCTAAGAAATATCGCTCTTCGGGGGCCAATTCTGCACCTCTGGCGGGGGTGCTGACCACCACGCGGTGCGAAGATGCACTCGCACCCGAAGTGAGGTTCGATACACCTATGACCAATGAGGAGTTAACGAGAGATTCCATCCGAGCCATGCGCCGTTCCTATGGCGAGGCAGGGCTTGCGACCCTTCCCGCTGATCCCTTTGCCGCCTTTGCCGCCTGGTTAAAGGAGGCGGCTGCGAATCCAATTATCGTGGAAGCCAATGCGATGGTCCTATCTACTTTGGGTGCTGATGCAAATGGCGCTGATGCGATTACAACTCGCACCGTTTTACTAAAAGATATTTCACAAGGTGGTTTTACCTTCTTCTCAAATTACTCATCACGAAAAGCGCAAGCTATCGAAGTTAATCCGCAAGTTACTCTCCTCTTTCCTTGGTATGCCATGGAACGTCAAGTTTCAATTAGTGGATTTGCGGAAAAAATCGATGAGCAAGAATCTTCGGATTACTTTGCAACTCGTCCTTGGTCTTCACAAATTGGTGCTTGGGCATCCGCGCAATCGGCTCCCCTGGCGACAAGAGAAGAGTTGGAGCAACGTTTTGCGGGAGCTGCCGAAAAATGGCCCGAGGGTAGCGTTGTCCCTCGCCCACCACATTGGGGCGGCTATCGAGTTGTGCCGACAAGTATTGAATTCTGGCAAGGGCGATACTCACGCTTACATGATCGCCTGCGCTATGAGCGGGCTAACACCACATCCGATTGGGCGCTACATAGGTACTACCCGTAGGCTTGGCGCATGAGCACAGAGATTCGTATTCCTGAAAATTTAAAACCACGTGATGGACGCTTTGGTTGTGGCCCTTCCAAGATTCGCCCAGAAGCGCTAGCGACTCTGACTGCCGCCGGTAGTGAATACATCATCGGAACATCGCATAGACAGAAGCCAGTAAAGAACGTTGTAAAGAGTGTTCGTGAAGGTTTGACCTCACTCTTCTCTCTACCTGCCGGTTATGAAGTAATTCTTGGTAATGGTGGCTCTACTGCATTCTGGGATATCGCCACATTTGGTCTAATTGAAAAGCGCTCTCAGCACTTAGTTTTCGGTGAGTTCTCATCCAAGTTTGCAGCTAGCGCCAAGGATGCTCCCTTTCTAGATGACCCGAGTGTCATCAAAGCAGAGCCAGGTTCACATCCAGCAGCCAGCGCTGAAGCGGGTATCGATGTATATGCGCTAACACATAATGAAACTTCAACAGGCGTTGCCATGGATATTAAGCGCCCAGCTGGAACAGATGGCGCCCTGGTCTTAGTTGATGCCACATCCGCTGCCGGTGGTTTAGCAGTTGAGGCGAAAGAATTTGATACTTACTACTTTGCGCCACAGAAATCTTTTGCATCCGATGGTGGACTATGGCTAGCGCTAATGAGCCCTGCTGCCATTGCCCGCGCTGAGAAGATCAAGGCAGATGGCCGCTACATTCCAGCCTTCTTTGATTTGATGACGGCTATTGAAAATTCTCGCCTTGATCAGACCTACAACACTCCAGCTCTTATCACCTTGATGTTGCTCGATGAGCAGCTCAAGTGGATGAACACCAATGGTGGTTTGAGCTTTGCTGCAGGACGCAGTGCAGATTCTGCCTCTCGTCTCTACGGTTGGGCGGAAAAGACCAGCTACACAACACCATTTGTCACAGATCCAGCGCAACGTTCTAAAGTTGTTGGCACTATCAACTTTGATGATGCAATTGATGCCGCACAAGTTGCTGCAGCTTTACGCGCCAATGGAATTGTAGATACTGAGCCATATCGTAAGTTGGGTAAGAACCAACTACGTATCGCCATGTTTCCGGCTATCGACCCAGCTGATATCGATGCTCTCACCGCATCTATCGACTACGTCGTTGCTGCGCTATAAGCGTGTCACAAAAGATAAAACGTGATCGTTACTTCTGGACGGTAGCTCTACAAACTGTCTGTGTAAACATCTTCTTAGGAAGTTTTGGTCCATCACAACCGTTGCTACGTGCAGACCAAGGCACATCGCTAACTATCGCCGGGCTGCACGGCACCGCGCTAGGGCTCGCCTCGATCTTGGCCGGCATGGCTAACCCACATTTAGCACATCGCTTTGGTCGTCCCATGACAGCTTGGATTGGTTTGGGATTCTTCTCAGTAGGTTTAATTGCCTTTGTCGCATCTCCTACGGTGCTCTTCTCAATTCCAGCCGCTCTACTTGCTGGCTTTGGAGTTTCAATAACAATCAATAATGCGATTACCGCAATTACCACCCGCTACAAAGAGCTCTCTCCCATGGCTTTAACTCAAGCTAATGCCATCGCCTCTTGTGGTTATGTTGCAGGTACCTTAATTGTCGGATCAATCGCTACCAACTTCCGCGACTTCTGGCGCTTTGGCATGCTGCTGGCACTTCCCCTTATTGCAGTTCTCTTCTTTGTTGTGCGCGATAAATCGCAAGAGGTTCATACTCCACATGAAGATGGGCCACAATCTGGAAAGCTCTCTCGCGACTTTTGGCTCTCTTGGATTGGTTATGTGGCATGTCTGGCCAGCGAATTCGCTATCGCTTTCTGGGCAGCGGCGCTAATCATCAACCGCACAGGCGCATCCCCTGCTATCTCAACTCTTACCGTGGTAGCACTTGGCACAGGTATGGCACTTGGGCGTTGGTATGGCGGGCGGATATTAAAGCGCTGGGATTTAGATACTCAGTTAAATATATTTATTGCCATCCAAGGAGCTGGATTTTCCATTCTCTGGTTCTCACATAATTTACAGTTAAGTTTTCTCGGCATATTAATCGCTGGATTAGGAATATCTAATCAATTCGCGCTGGCCTCTCTGCGCATGATTGGCTTTAGCGATAATCGTCCCGACCTAGCAATTGGTCGTAGCTCAACCGCTGCTGGGCTAGCAATCGGTGGTTCACCTTTCTTGCTTGGATTACTAGGTGATCAATTTGGAATTTCTCGTGCTTATCTAATGGTGCCAGTGTTAATCTTTATCTCTTATCTAATTGTAAAGATTGCTCCTTCCCACGTTCCGCATAAGGTGTTAGAAGATAATGAACTTTAAAATTCGCCGCCTTATAACAATTCTCACTCTTGCTGGTTTGATTGCTTTGATTCTGCTGGGAAATTAGTTAGCCTTGCGCCATGTCTAAAGCACCAGCCTCCAATACAAAGACTGTGGTCTTGCTGATTACTTTGGGAAGTATCGCTTGGATGGCAGCTGGAGTTGTAGCGATCGCTATGGATGCGCAATCGAAGGTTATTTGGGCTTGCGTTGTTGGCGCAGCCCTTGGCGCTATTGGTGTGCGTTACACAATCCGTCGCTCACGTCGCAGCGGAATTTAAAAAGTTACGCCTCTAGTTGAGAGGCGATACCGCGCAAGACCCGACCCAGGCGCTCTGCCTCAGGACCTGATGGATGGCGCCCCTGACGAAGGCCATTTCCAACTCGATCTAAAATCTTGATGGTGTCTTCAATCATTGCAGCCAAATCATCGTTATTGGTACGAGAATTTTCTGACAGCGAAACTGGGGTATCGACAATATGGATCGACATAGCCTGTGGACCCTTACGTGAATCGATAACGCTGAATTCAAGTTTTGTACCAGGCTTAACTGTGGCAACGCCTTCTGGAAGAGCGGTAGCTGCAAGATAAACATCTTCGCCCTCATCGGATGCGATAAAGCCAAAACCTTTTTCGAGGGAGAACCATTTGACGCGACCTGTAGGCATAACAGTTACTCCTTAAATTTTTCATTACTCGTTTAGGGGCCGGGGGTTTCGGACAGGACGCTAATTTATCGCATCTGTACGAGTTGGGGCTACCTGATTTTTGAGCGTAAAGCCGGGAAGAGCTCCTTACGAAAGTCGCTTCGCTATCTCTTTGGCTCGGCTTCCTACAGAGTCGCTTCGCTATGCGCTCCACACCCATGATCTACCGAAACAACTCTGGCAT
>CAYXDT010000010.1:0-26210 GCA_964463845.1 uncultured Candidatus Planktophila sp.
CGATACCAGCCACCTTGAAAGCGAGCTCCGATGAGTCAACATCGTGATACGCGCCATCAAGAAGAGTTACTCGTACATCTGTAAGTGGATATCCAGCAAGCGGACCTGCTGTCATCGCTTCCTTACATCCGGCATCAACTGATGGGATGTACTCGCGTGGAACGCGACCACCAGTTACCTTATTAACGAATTCATATCCGCCTTCAACCTCACCTGTAGGAAGTGGCTCGATAGCAATCTGAATCTTTGCAAACTGTCCAGAACCACCAGTCTGCTTCTTATGTGTGTAATCGTGGCGTGCAACTGTCTTACGAAGAGTTTCGCGGTAGGCAACTTGTGGCTTACCGACATTTGCTTCAACCTTAAATTCACGGCGCATACGATCTACCAAGATTTCTAGGTGGAGCTCGCCCATTCCAGCGATAATTGTCTGGCCAGTCTCTTCATCTGTATTGACGTGGAAAGTTGGATCTTCTTCAGAAAGACGCTGGATCGCAACGCCGAGCTTCTCTTGATCGCCCTTAGTCTTTGGCTCGATCGCAACAGAGATAACTGGGGCTGGGAAATCCATTGACTCTAGAATTACTGGCTTTGCAGGATCACAGAGAGTCTCACCTGTTGTGGTGTCCTTAAGACCCATAACAGCGACAATCATTCCGGCTCCAACATTGTCACGCTCTTCACGCTTGTTGGCGTGCATCTGGTAGATCTTTCCGATGCGCTCTTTACGGTCTTTAGTTGAGTTAAGAATCGTTGAACCAGTCTCAAGTACACCGGAGTAAACGCGGATAAAGGTTAACTTTCCAAGGTGTGGATCGGTCATGATCTTGAAAGCTAGGGCTGAGAAAGGCTCATCATTCTTTGGTAGACGCTTCATCTCGATTGTTGCATCGTTCATATCTGTACCAACGATGGCATCGATATCAAGTGGAGATGGCAGGTAGCGAGTTACCGCATCAAGCATTGGCTGTACACCCTTGTTCTTAAAGGCAGAGCCAGTTAGAACTGGAGAGAGCTTGGCAGCGATTGTGGCGCGGCGGATACCGGCGATGATCTCTTCCTCTGAAACTTCAACACCTTCAAGGAACTTCTCCATAAGCGCATCATCGTTCTCGGCAAGAGTTTCAAGCATTTCTGCACGAGCAGCCTTGCACTTATCGAGCATGTCCGCTGGAATTTCTTCAACGGTGTAATCCTCACCCTTCTTGGTTTCACCGCGCCAGACAAGTGCCTTCATGGCGATTAGGTCTACGACGCCGATAAAATCAGATTCGTTACCGATTGGAAGTTGTAGAACTAGCGCCACTGCATTGAGGCGGTCCTTGATCATGCCAACGCACTTATCAAATGAAGCACCTGTACGGTCAAGCTTGTTGATGAAACAAATACGTGGAACTGAGTAGCGATCTGCTTGGCGCCAAACTGTTTCAGATTGTGGCTCTACACCTGCAACGCCATCGAAGACTGCGACTGCGCCATCGAGAACACGTAATGAGCGCTCTACCTCAACTGTAAAGTCAACGTGGCCAGGTGTATCAATGATGTTGATGAGATGGTCTTTCCACATACAAGTGGTTGCTGCAGAGGTGATGGTAATTCCACGCTCTTGCTCTTGCTCCATCCAGTCCATCGTTGCGGCACCTTCGTGCACTTCACCAATCTTGTAAGAGATACCTGTGTAGAAAAGGATGCGCTCAGTAGTAGTGGTTTTGCCCGCGTCGATGTGAGCCATGATTCCAATGTTGCGAACCGTAGCTAGATCGATCTTCTCTACTGTTGACGTTGCCACTTATATTCCTCTTCTCGACGTTTCTCTAGTCTGACTATTCAGATGGCTTTCGCCATTGAATTAACTCTTATTTCTTTTCTTGATTACCAGCGGTAGTGAGCAAATGCCTTATTTGCTTCCGCCATCTTGTGGGTATCTTCGCGACGCTTTACCGCAGCTCCGAGACCATTTGCAGCATCGATTAATTCATTCTGGAGACGCTCTGACATTGACTTCTCGCGACGATCGCGGGAGTAATCCACGAGCCAGCGAAGTGCCAAAGTTGATGAACGGGAAGCTTTAACTTCAATAGGCACCTGGTAGGTAGCTCCACCAACGCGGCGGGAACGTACTTCAACAGCTGGCTTGATGTTATCTAGCGCGCGCTTAAGTGTGATCAGTGGATCAACTTCAGTCTTCTTGCGTGTGCCTTCAAGAGCACCGTAAACAATTGCTTCGGCTGTAGAGCGCTTGCCGTGAAGAAGAACGCGGTTAATCAAAGCGGTAACGACTGGTGAGTTGTATACAGGATCTGCAACTACAGGAGTCTTAACTACGGGACCTTTACGTGGCATTAGCTAGCCTTCTTCTCTCTCTTAGCACCGTAACGTGAACGTGATTGCTTACGGTTCTTTACTCCTTGTGTATCAAGGGATCCGCGAATAATTTTGTAACGAACACCAGGAAGATCTTTTACACGACCACCACGAACAAGAACAATGGAGTGCTCTTGCAGGTTGTGACCTTCACCTGGGATATATGCAGTGACTTCCATGCCGCTAGTAAGGCGAACACGTGCAACTTTACGAAGCGCAGAGTTAGGCTTCTTAGGAGTTGTTGTGTAAACACGTGTGCAAACACCGCGACGCTGAGGGGATCCTTTTAGCGCAGGTGTATTTGTCTTCGTAGTCTTTTCTGCACGACCACGACGCACTAGCTGCTGAATTGTTGGCACTACTTTTCTCCGTTTCGTTTACTGAGTTTTTTGCGCTCACCGTCCGACCCACGCGGTCGGGTGTGTTGCACCAAAACCGCACTTGGCTTCCATTTAATTTCTTAGATAGAGGCAGGCAGAGAGCGCCCAAAAGCGCAGAGGAGAAAGGTATCGGCAGGCTGTAGTAAAGGTCAAAACGGCCCTTTTACTCCTGATGGAGGGATTTTCGCCCTTTTCGAACCTTCGGCGTGTCGCTATTCGCGGACGAAGCGGAGCCAGATGAGATAGAGAGCCCCACCCATACCAACCAAGACGCCAATCAGGGTTAGGTAGGAGGTGTTGAAGAATTTATCGGCGAAGAAGCCGGCGCCACCCCAAAAGAGCAGACCCGAGAGCATATATCCGACAATTGTCCACATCGCGCTCTCATCCCGCCGACTGGCAGCGCGGTGGTCAGGGCTAGGGTTTTCGCTCATCTGGCAATGGTAGATGAGTTTTCAGCTTGAGGAAACTAGCAACCTCGCCCCCTAGCCAAGTCAAAGTGGCGGCAACCGCGCTCAGGCCAAAGAGCTGTCGATCAATCGTCTCTTCAGAGGTAAACACGGTCAGTAACCATAGAAAGAGGCCGAGCGCGATTAATTTGGCAACATAGGAGAACATGGCAAGTGACATGGTGGTGACTGGATCGAGCCCTTGAGAGATGCGCGAGACCAAAAGATGGATACCTACATAAATCAAGACAACGACTTGCGCCAGCGCTGCGCCGAGAAAGCCAGGAAGTCCGGCGTAGAAAGTGGCGGCGACCAATGAGAGTGCGCCAACTACCAGAGTTGGAGTGAGGATGACCCTCATAACTTTAAGTTGATTTCCAGCGCTATTAGATTGAGATTTCTTGGACATTGCCTCTAGCTCCGCTCTTTGAGAAGACAACTGTGAAGACCAGCATCAATGTGGCCACGATTGCGGCAATCCAAATATTTGCAAAGGCCGAGACTACTAATGGAAAGGCAATTGTGGCGGTCCACAAATACATGATTAGGGCGGTGCGCAGATGTGAATTTCCGGCGCGCAAGATTCTGTGGTGAAGGTGTTCCTTATCTGATGTAAATGGAGATTGCCCAGCCCGCAACCGACGAAAGATTGCAGAAAATAGATCAAAGAGTGGGATTGCTAGAACGGCAAAGGGAAGAATGAGCGGCAATAAAGTTGGGCCAAGTTTTTCAGCAGAGATGGCATTTGGATCTATCTGGCCAGTCAAAGTAATTGCAGATGCTGCCAGCAGTAATCCAAGGAACATCGAGCCAGAATCCCCCATGAATATTCTCGCCGGGTGCGCATTATGAGGAAGAAAGCCAATACATACCCCAATAATCACTGCAGTCAAGAGCGATGGAGCGCCTGCTCTATTAAAACCATAAATAACAGCAAGTAGATAAGAGAAGGCGAAGAAAGAAGCTCCTGAAATTGCCACAATTCCTGCGGCTAACCCATCTAAGCCATCTATAAAGTTAACGGCATTAATTGTCACTAAGACAATTAGCACAGTAAGCAGTTGGCCGATACTTGGAGGCAGAGTAGTCACGCCATTAATTGGTAGCCAGAGAAGTTGAATACCAAATAGCAGAAGTATTCCGGCGGCGAGCGCTTGCCCGGCCAACTTAGTAAGCGCATCGAGTTCAAAGCGATCGTCAAGTAGACCAATGCCAACTAAAAGAGTTGCAGCGAGAAAAATTCCCAACGTCTCGCGAGTAAATGATTCACCTACAAGAGAGAGATTATTGACCATTAAAAAAGTGAGTCCCATGGCTAGCCACATAGCTAGCCCACCCCAGCGAGGAGTTGGAGTGGTATGAATGTCGCGGACTCTGATGTTCGCAACTGCCCCTGCCTTTATTGCGAGGGTGCGTACCAATGGAGTAATGACATAACAGAGCGCTGCGGCAAGTAGCAGGGTTACTAAGTACTCGCGCATCTGAGATTAAATCCAGTTACGCCTGGTAAATAGGAAAGCCAGCTGTCAGCGCATGAACCTCAGATTTAATGGCAGCGTGTGCTGCTGCATCATCTGTCTTGATGGCGCGAACAATTAAAGAGGCGATGGTCTTCATCTCGGGAACTCCCATGCCTTGAGTAGTTGTTGCCGGAGTTCCAACGCGGATACCAGAAGTTACCGATGGCGCCTCTGGATCATAAGGAATTGAATTCTTATTTAGGACGATACCGGCAGCGCCACAGCGCTCATCTGCCACCTTGCCATTTACGCCAGTTGCGCGAATATCAATTAGCGCTAAGTGCGTCTGTGTTCCTCCAGAAACGGCTCGCATACCTTCTGCTTCAAGAGCAGTGCAGAGCGCCTGTGCATTAACGATTACATCCTTGGCATACTTTTGATAACCAGCGGTGGCGCATTCTGCAAGAGCGACCGCCTTTCCAGCTACCGCAGACATGATTGGCCCACCCTGCATTCCAGGAAAGACCGCTTTATCAATAGCGGCAGCATGCTCT
Organism: uncultured Candidatus Planktophila sp.; assembly: GCA_964463845.1. Taxonomy (GTDB): domain Bacteria; phylum Actinomycetota; class Actinomycetes; order Nanopelagicales; family Nanopelagicaceae; genus Planktophila. The sequence continues at coordinate 5,208 of CAYXDT010000010.1, forward strand.
GCCTTCGAAAGAATCATTCCGCCACGTGGGCCACGCAGAACTTTATGTGTTGTAAATGAAACTACATCTGCATATGGCACTGGAGATGGAATCGCTTTACCTGCAACTAGGCCAATGAAGTGAGCTGCATCTACCCACATTATTGCGCCAACCTCGTCACAAATTGCCCGCACCTTTTCAAAATCAATAAGTGAAGGGTAGGCAGTTGCACCCGAACAGATCATCTTGGGTTTGTTGGCGATAGCTAAATCGCGGAGCTCGTCATAATCAATTAGCTCATTATCTTGACGCACACCATATGAAACGATGTTAAACCACTTACCTGAGAAGTTAACTTTGGATCCGTGTGTTAGATGTCCTCCATGGGGAAGGGACATCGCCAATACGGTATCGCCCGGCTTGGTAAAGGCTTGGTAGACGGCGATATTTGCGCTGGCTCCAGAATGTGGTTGGACATTCGCATGTTCTGCCCCAAAGAGTGATTTTGCACGATCAATTGCGATGATCTCGGCCTTATCAACTTCTTCGCAGCCACCGTAATAGCGCTTGCCTGGATAGCCTTCTGCATACTTATTGGAAAGAGTCGAGCCCATAGTGGCCAAGACGGCGCGCGAAGTGAAATTTTCAGAGGCGATTAACTGCAGATTGGTCTGCTGCCGCTTTAACTCTGAAAGTAGGACTGCTGCGATATCCGGGTCTTGACTGGAGAGCAGTGAGAAATCTGGGCCATAAAAGGTTTCGGACATGGGGGTTAGCCTAATAGTTAAGGGGTAGAAAGGCTCGGCGCAATTGCAGCTAATCGCTGCGCTGAGATGGCTCCTTCGCGCACAAGGCGTAGGCCACCTTCTGATACCTCCACCACACTTGTCTTCTTTCCCGCCTTTAGGGTGCCACCATCAAATACTGCAGCTACCTGCCAATCTTTAACAGCGGAGCGGTTAATTTTCAACATCGGTTCAGCGCCGGCAGGGGATGCGCTCGCCACAGCTAGTGGACCAGAGACCTTTAAGAGGGCCTTTATAAACTTAGCCTTTGGAACACGGACGCTAAAGAGATCTAGCACCTTGTCATCTCCGAGATCCCAATTGAGAGCCAAGATTGGCTTTAGATTTATCGAGAGCTCTCCTGGCCAAAACTCTTTCATCAAAGCTTTCGCTTCCGCCGGAACTTCGCGCGATAGGCCACCGACGGTATCCGCGCTATGAGTTAGAACTTGTGCTACTACTCCTATCTGATCGCCGCGCAGAACATGCATAGCGCGCACTGCAAATGGAGTAAAGGCATCGGCTAAATAAACATATCCATGTTCTAGAGGCGCCACAATTACAAAGCCAGCACGTAACTCTTTGAGGGCACGCTCTACGTGTTTCTTCTGCTCGCCAACTTGCAGATCAATGCGCGGCATCACTGACTCCTGACTGCAGTTGTAAATCGTGGGCGACCTGCTAAATCCTTGTGGAGAAGAATATCTCTGAATTCACTAACCAGACAGGCCGCAACTGCCTCGCCTTGCTCTTCATGGTGTTCAATTGCCAAAAATCCACCTGGTTTAAGTAGCCGCGTGGCGCTACCAATAAATAGGCGAGGCACCTCCATGCCATCGCTTCCTCCAAAGAGTGCTACATGTGGTTCATGCTCAAGTACATCGACCGGCAACTTCTGGCCATCTGGAATATATGGTGGGTTGGCAATTACAACATCACATTTAACTCCGGTAAGAGCAACTGCCACATCCGCATGAAGAATGCGCACCTTCTCATCGATAAAGGAGACATTCTCGCGCAGCCAAGGCAGCGCTGCTTCGCTATTTTCCACCGCAATCACGCTACTTCGTTTTGATTCAGTTGCAATAGCTAGCGCTAACGCTCCCGAACCTGCGCCCAGATCTACAACACTTACCTGGTTAAGTGATGCATCTAAGGAGTCAATGTATGTAAGAACTGCCTCTACCAAAAGTTCACTTTCTGGACGAGGGACCAATACGCCTGGTCCAACTTTTAAAGTTAGGTGGCGAAAATAAGCTTGACCCGTTAGGTATTGCAGTGGAAATCCCTTACTACGTTGATCTAGCAGGCTCCAGAAGGTTTCCTCAACAACTGTTACATCGCCAATGGCTTTCAAGGCGTTTTCAACTGTAAGTGGGCTATGTAGATCCATGCGAGAGATTCCGAGGGTATGGGCAAGTAAATGTTCGGCATCAACTTCAGGAAATCCAGCAAGCGCTAACTGTTCTTTTCCACTGCGCAGAAACTCTTTAAAGGTTAACTCCATAGTCGTAAATTACTTAGTAGAAGAGAGTTTGGCCGCCTTGTCGGCATCGAGCAGAGCTTGAATGACATCATCTAGCTCGCCATTTAAAACTGCATCGAGGTTATTTGATTTGTAATTCACTCGGTGATCGCTCAAGCGATTCTCAGGATAGTTATAGGTGCGAATACGCTCAGAACGGTCCACTGTGCGAACTTGACTCTTGCGCTCAGCCATAGCGGCGGCTTCAGCTTTCTCTTGCGCATCTGCCAGCAAGCGCGCGCGCAGAATACGAAGGGCAGATTCCTTATTCTGTAACTGTGACTTTTCATTCTGACAAGAGACCACAATTCCAGTTGGAACGTGTGTGAGCCGGACGGCAGAGTCAGTCGTGTTTACAGATTGGCCACCCGGGCCTGATGAGCGATAGACATCTACCCGCACATCATTCATATTTAACTCCACATCAACTTCCTCAGCTTCCGGCAGAACTAAGACGCCGGCTGCAGATGTATGGATGCGTCCCTGGCTCTCAGTTTCAGGAACTCTTTGCACGCGATGCACGCCACCTTCAAATTTAAGGCGCGCGTATGGCGTCGTACCTGGCTCAGGAGTTCCTTTAGACTTGATTGCCATCGAAATATCTTTATAGCCACCTAAATCAGATTCAGTGACATCGATAATTTCCATCTTCCAGCCGCGCTTTTCGGCATAGCGCTGATACATGCGCACTAGGTCACCGGCAAAGAGCGCTGACTCATCTCCACCAGCGCCGGCTTTGACCTCAATAATTACATCGCGATCATCATTTGGATCGCGTGGAATCAAAAGTTCTTCTAATTTAGTAGCCGCAGCTTCTACGGCAACTTCCATAGCGGGGATTTCGGCGGCAAATGAGGCATCTTCTAGCGCCATCTCTTGCGCTGCCTGTAAATCATCTGCGGCAGATTTCCAAGCATTGAAGCCGGCGACCACTGGACCAAGTTGGGCATAGCGCCGTCCTAATTGGCGGGCCTTACCTTGATCATCATGGATAGCGGGATCGGCCATAGCAACTTCAAGCTCTTGGTATTCGCGCACCATCTCGTGCGCTGATGCAAAGCGATCATTGCGCATCTGATAACTCCCTTCACGACGACATCTTCTGCTGCTTACGAAAATTGCCTAGAAATAAAAAGACCGCGCCGCAACCAAGTGGTTGCGATGCGGTCCTGTTAGAAAGCTAGTTTGCTGCTTTTTTTCCAAAGCGCTCTTCGAACTTAGCTACGCGGCCACCAGTATCGAGGATGCGCTGCTTGCCAGTGTAGAACGGGTGACAGACGGAACATACTTCAACATATATTGAGCCGCTAGCAACAGTTGAGCGGGTAAGAAACTTTTCACCGCAACCGCAAGTTACTTGGGTCTGCTTGTACTCAGGATGGATCTCTGGCTTCATCGTCATTTCCTTATCTTTGGCTGGGTCCGCAATCGGCGGTGAACCAGGGCAACGTTGTTAGGGGCATATTCTCTCCCAATCTGAGGAAAGTGCAAAATCCTCGTACATATCCCCCCTATTGACGCTGTCTATCTGCTGCTTGGGCTGCTTCAATATAACCATGCCGCGCTCAGGTCATCCCACCAAGACGAAGTTAATTGATACTGCCGTAGAACTATTGAAGACTTCCCCGCGCTCACAGATTTCCTCTGATTTAATCTTGCAAACTTCTGGAATTTCAAAGGGTTCGCTTTATCACCACTTTGAAGATTTAGATGAGTTACTAGAAACAGCGATGCTGGTGCGATATACCGATTGGGTCGATAGCAGTATTGAGTTAATCATGCAGATAATCGCTCGCAGTAAGACTCCAAAAGATATCTACGACAATCTGGTTGAGCTAACCCGCTTTACGCAAGATCCAAAACGCCGAGGTGAGCGCATCTACCGGGCAGAGATCTTAGGTATGGCTGAAAATAGTCCGCGCCTTGCTGAAAAACTTGCACGCGAACAGCAGCGGCTAACCGATGCCTTAACTGACATCATCAGAGATACCCAAGAGTCTGGCTACTTTCGCAAAGAGCTCGACCCACATGCAGTGGCAGTTTTAATCCAGGCCTACACCTTGGGTAAGGTCGTCGACGATTACAGTTTAAATGCCGTTGATCCAGAGAAATGGAACGAGTTAATAAATCTGGTGGTCAGACGAGTATTTATCGGGCTGGAATAGCCCTACTTACTATCGTCTGGTCCTGAAGTTGTCTTCTGAATCTGCATCAAGAACTCCACGTTGGATTTAGTGCCCTTCATCTTCTCAAGTAAGAGTTCGAGAGCGGCCTGTGGTTCGAGGGCGTGTAGCACGCGACGCAGCTTCCAGACAATGTTGAGCTCTTCGCTGCCCATAAGAATCTCTTCTTTACGAGTACCAGAAGCGACAACGTTTACTGCAGGGAAGATGCGCTTATCGGCCATTCTGCGATCGAGAATTAACTCCATATTTCCAGTGCCTTTAAACTCTTCAAAGATAACTTCATCCATACGTGAACCGGTATCTACCAGAGCTGTGGCAAGGATGGTTAATGAGCCACCATCTTCAATATTACGAGCTGCACCAAAGAACTTCTTCGGTGGATAGAGCGCAGCAGAATCCACGCCACCAGAGAGAATGCGACCAGAGGCTGGCGCTGCAATGTTGTAGGCGCGACCTAAACGGGTAATTGAATCAAGCAGTACAACTACATCATGCCCCATCTCAACTAACCGCTTGGCACGCTCGATAGCAAGTTCAGCAATTGTTGTGTGGTCATCAGCTGGGCGATCGAAGGTGGATGCGATTACCTCACCCTTAACGCTGCGCTGCATATCGGTAACTTCTTCGGGGCGCTCATCAACTAGAACAACCATTAAGTGACACTCGGGGTTGTTTGTTGTGATTGCATTTGCAATTGACTGCAAGACCATGGTCTTTCCAGCTTTTGGTGGCGAGACGATAAGCCCGCGCTGACCCTTTCCAATCGGAGCAATTAGGTCAATTACACGAGTGGTAAGAATATTTGGCTCTGTTTCAAGGCGTAAACGCTCTTGTGGGTAGAGCGGAACTAGCTTTCCAAACTCGACACGGCCACGCGCTTCTTCATATGGAGCGCCATTGATGGTCTCCAGAGTAATTAGTGGATTGTACTTTTGACGCGTCTCACCTTCACGTGCCTGGCGAACCTGACCGGTGACTACATCGCCTTTGCGAAGTCCATACTTTCGAACTTGTCCTTGTGAAACATAGACATCGTTAGGTCCAGGCAGGTACCCACCTGTGCGGATAAATGAGTAGTTATCCATGATGTCAACTAATCCACCAACTGGAACTAGAACATCATCTTCCCCAATAACTGGTTCGCGCTCTTCGCGCGCACCACGATCGCGATTGCGATCACGGCCACGGTTGCGATCACGGCCACGGTTACGCCCACCAGAGCGATCATCACGGTCGCCAAAGTTACGATCACCACTATTGCGATCAGATGATGAACTGCCCTCTTGAGAATCTTCCTCGTCATCTGAATCTTGGGCGTTATCTGAATTCTTATTTTCGCGGTTGCTCTTCTTTGCATTACGAGCTTCGCGGCGAGCTTCACGCTCTGCCTTTGCCGCTTCGCGATTGGCAGCCTGTAAATCGGCGATCGCGGTGACAAGATCATCTTTCTTTAGCTTTGTCGCTCCTTCAATACCAAGGGAGGCGGCAACTTCCTTCAACTTTGGAAGGGTCATAGCTGATAGTTCAGGGCTGCTAGAACGAACTGGTTCTGTGGTTGTCATTTATTTCTTTTCACTTTGGGGCCAACTTGTTAGGCATAGCCCAGATTTAATTTATAAGTATTAATATATTTTCACTTCTTGGATTTACCAGCTCTTAATGACCCTGACTTACTGGGCTGAGATGATGCCTGAACTATAGCAGGGTGGCTCCACGCCCGGCAATTTCCATAATTTGAGCCTCAAATTTAGCTCCACCGGCTCTCATCAACTGTTCACTCTCCTGCTGATCGCCAGTGTGCAGAACTAAAACTGTTGGTCCAGCGCCAGAGATAAAGGCGGCAACTCCGGCAGCACGTAACTTTGTTACTAGAGCAAAAGATGCTGGCATCGCTTCTTGGCGATACCTCTGATGGAGAAAATCTTCAGTTGCTCGCCAGAGTAGATCTGGTCGCAAAGTTAGCGCCTGCATCAGAATTGCAGTATTTGTACTGTTGCGCTGCGCATCTGCAAAAGGAATCGACTCCGGCAGCATGGCGCGGGCCTTCTTCGTCGCAAGAGCGGCAGCTGGAATGAAGGCAATCGCTTTAATTCGTGGATCTACTGGTAGATGAATAGCCTGCGCTGAAACTTTAGTAGAGAGTTCCTCTTGCCAAGCGACAGTTGCACCACCATAAAGAGCTGCTGCAACATTATCAGGGTGACCTTCCATCTCATTTGCCAGTGAGAGAAGTTGTTCATCACCCATCTTTTCGCTACCAGTCAAAACTAATGAGCGAGCAAGTATTAGCCCACCAACAATTGCCGCCGCTGATGATCCCAAGCCGCGGCCATGAGGAATGACGTTTAGGGCGCGCACCGCTAAGCCTTTTGGACGTCCCCCCAGAAAATCGAATCCCTTATTCATGGCTTTTACTAAAAGATTTTTATCGGTACGCGGCACTTCATCGCTACCTTCGCCAGTGACATCAATATCAAGGCCACCGTCATCTAAAACTTGCGCGACATAACGGTCATACAATCCAAAGGCCAGACCAAATGAGTCAAAGCCCGGGCCGAGATTGGCAGATGTAGCAGGAACTTGTACCTGTATTGGATTAGCTTTAAAGGTGGGCTTGGCCATATTAGTCACCCAATCGCTTCACAAGCCCAAGAGCGCGAGCGGCTACTTCTGCATTTACGGGAACAACTACTGGGTCGGCGGCACCTTCGAGCGCCCACGGAATATCTTTCAAACCATTTCCAGTACATGTAATAACAATTGTCTTATCTTTGGGCAATTTCCCAGCGTTCTTATACTTAATCAAACCTGCTAAACCAGCTGCAGAAGATGGCTCACAGAAGATTCCTTCGCGTGAGGCAAGCAGATGATAGGCAGCGAGAATTTCCTCATCTGTAACTGAATCGATAACTCCACCTGATTCATCGCGCGCCGCAATCGCTTGATCCCAAGATGCTGGATTGCCAATACGTATCGCAGTTGCAATTGTTTCAGGCTTAGCAACTGGCTTGCCAGTTACTAGCGGAGCAGCACCTGCTGCTTGGAAGCCCCACATCTGTGGCAACTTGGTAGAGAGTTTATCTGAGCGGTACTCGTTATAGCCCAACCAGTAAGCAGTTATATTTCCAGCATTTCCTACTGGCAGGGTATGAATATCTGGAGCATCTCCCAACATATCTACCACTTCAAAGGCCGCTGTCTTCTGTCCATCAATTCGATAAGGGTTTACCGAATTAACAAGTGAGACTGGGTAATGTTCCGATAAATCGCGAGCCAGAACTAAGCAATCATCAAAGTTGCCATCGACTTGTAAAAGTTTTGCACCATGAACAACAGCCTGCGCTAATTTGCCCATTGCAATCTTGCCTTCAGGAATTAGAACTGCCGGAATCATTCCCGCTTTAACAGCATATGCCGCAGCGGCCGCTGATGTATTTCCGGTAGATGCACAGATGACCGCCTTTGCGCCATCTTCTGCTGCCTTTGAGATAGCCATCGTCATACCGCGATCTTTAAAGGAGCCAGTTGGATTGATGCCTTCAAACTTAACCCAGACATTATTACCAAGCATCTCAGATAAGACACAGGCATATATAAGTGGTGTGCCACCTTCGCGAAGAGTTACGACAGGAGTTTTGGCAGAAACAGGTAGGCGATGGCGATACTCCTCAATGACTCCGCGCCACTGATGGGCTCCCGACTTCTTCGCAAAGAGCTTCATTATGAAATAGCTCCCTCAACACGAATAACGCTAGAAATCTTATTAACGATATCCATCTTCTTGAGAGCTTCCACAGTGGCTTTTAACTCACCTTCAGTCGCACGGTGTGTGACGATAATTAGTTCAGCATCTGCATCTCGTCCATTTTGATCAACGGTTTGAATTGAAACGCCCTGCGTTGCAAAGCATTGGGCAATAGCCGCTAAAACACCTGATTTATCTTCCACCTCTAGGCGAATAAGGAACTTAGTTCTTGTAGTTTCAATTGGAGCGATATCGCGATCTGCATAATCAGTTTCGCGCTGTCCAATTGAATTCAGCGCGATGTGGCGCGAGACTGCAACGACATCTCCCAGAATTGCTGAAGCTGTTGGCTCGCCACCTGCGCCACGACCATAAAACATTAAAGGACCAGCAGATTCAGCCTCAACAAAGACGGCGTTAAAGGCATCGCGAACCGAGGCCAAAGGGTGGCTCTTATGAATCATCACTGGATGAACTCGTACTGAAATCTCATCAGCAGGAGTTAACTCTGAGATAGCCAATAACTTAATTACGTGATCCATTGATTTTGCAATTGCCACATCTTCCAGAGTTATCTTGGAGATGCCCTCGCGATAAACATCATCAACTGTTACTCGTGTGTGAAAAGCCAAGCCAGAGAGAATTGCCGCCTTGGCTGCTGCATCGAACCCCTCGATATCAGCTGTTGGGTCCGCTTCGGCATAACCGAGCGCTTGCGCTTCGGCTAAGACATCTGCAAACTCGCGATTATCTTCATGCATTTTTGTCAAAATATAATTTGTAGTTCCGTTAACTATTCCCATTAAGCGAATTACATGATCACCCGCGAGAGAATCACGTAGGGGGCGAATAATTGGGATAGCGCCAGCTACAGATGCCTCGTAATAGATATCTTCGCCCTTGGCATAAGCGGCGGTAAAGAGATCAGCGCCGTGGCTCGCCAGCAGCGCCTTGTTGGCAGTAACAATTGATTTTCCATTATTGATTGCTGTGAGTGCTAGTTCGCGGGCTGGTTCAATTCCACCCATAACCTCAACGATTAAATCGATATCTGGATCGTTAACAATTGAATATGGATCAGTTGTAAAGAGCGCAGGGTTTAGGCCTTCGTACGGCTTTAAAGTGCGGACTGCAATTCGTGCTAGTTCGATACGAACGCCGGCTCGAGTTGAGAGTTCCTCTGTATCAGCTAGAAGTAAACGTGCCACCTGACTTCCGACCACGCCGCAGCCGAGCATGCCGACGCGAACTGGTTTATCTGAGGGGCTCATCCTCCTATTCTTTCACATCTAGGGCGAGCAGATCTGCCTCATTTTCGCGGCGCACAATTACACGGGCTTTTCCATCTTTTACCGCGACAACAGGTGGTCGTGGGACGTGGTTGTAGTTACTTGCCATCGAGCGTCCATATGCACCAGTAGCGGGAGTAGCGATTAAATCACCTGGTGCGATATCTGAAGGAAGTGATATCTCCTTAATAATTATGTCACCAGTCTCGCAATGTTTTCCGACAAGTCGCGATAAAACCAAAGGAGCTGTGCTGGCTCGCTGGACAATCTGGGCGGTGTATTGGGCATCATAAAGCCCAGTACGTGCGTTGTCGCTCATGCCGCCATCTACAGAGATGTATTTGCGAACTAAACCACTTTCGATCGTGACATCTTTTACTGTGCCAACTTCGTAAAGAGTAAACATGGTTGGCCCGACAATATTGCGACCTGGCTCAATAGAAATTTTAGGAATATCTAATGAATATTTCTGGCAACCCGCTAATACCGCCCTGTACATCGCAGGCAGAACATCGCTAGGTTCGACCGTTTCTTCAGATTCAATATAGGCAATTCCAAATCCACCGCCTAAGTTTAATTCAGGCAATTGGTTTCCAAAGAAGTCTCGAAACTTGGCCATAAATCCAAGTAGGCGTTCGGTAGCAAGTTCATGTGCTGAAGAACCAAAAATTTGTGAACCGATATGGCAGTGTGCTCCTAATAAATCCAACTCAGGGTGCTGCAGAATTTTCTCAACAGCCTGCCAGGCAGCTCCTGATGCAATTGAGAAACCAAATTTCACATCTTCGTGCGCAGTTGAGATTTTTTCATGGGTATGCGCCTCAACTCCCGGTGTTAGGCGAATCATGACGCCTTGGCGAACTCCCTTATCTCTAGCCGCCAGTGCAACTCTTTCAATCTCAAATAAGGAGTCAAGGACAATGCATTTGACCCCCGCTGTAACGGCGCGCTCTATCTCTGAAAGAGATTTGTTGTTGCCATGAACTTCAATCTTTGCGGGATTGACTCCCCCGGCCAGGGCAACGGCAAGCTCTCCCCCTGTGCAGACATCGATGCCAATTCCAAGATCGGCAATCCATTGCGCTACCGCTGTACAGATAAAAGATTTAGCTGCATAGAAAACAGTTCCAGCATGAGCTCCAAATTCCTGCTCTACTCCACTCTGCCAACTCTTTGCACGGCTGCGAAAAGCTGCCTCATCGAGGAAGAAGGTAGGTGTGCCAAAATCTTTAGCCAATTGCGCAGCTGGGATTCCAGATAGCTGCAGAGTTCCATCAGAGAATGAAGTGTTATGTGACCACATGTGAGTGCTCATCTTTACATCCTCTCCGGTGCGCTAACGCCTAGTAAATCTAAACCATTTGCCAATACCTGTCTGGTTGCAGCGCAGAGAGCGGCGCGCGCAGAGTGGACCGTGCCTGGGGATTCATCTCCCAGTGGCAAGACACGACAATCAGCGTAGAAGCCGTGGTAAACCCCCGCCAACTCTTCGAGGTAGCGTGCAATCCGGTGTGGTTCGCGGAACTGTGCAGCGCTAGCAACTATATGTGGGTACTGCGCCAAAGTGGCGAGCAGTTCATTTTCACGATCGTGCACTAGTTCACCTGCAACAAAGCCATCCAACCCACTTGAAATTCCTAATTCTGCAGCGTTACGTAGAACTGCAGCGATTCGGGCATGTGCATACTGCACGTAATAGACCGGATTCTCATTGGTATTTCTGCGTAGTACATCTACATCCATAACCATTGGGGTATCCACTGGGTAGCGAATCAAGGTGTAGCGAGCAGCATCAACTCCTACCTTTTCGACTAGCTCTTCTAAAGTAATTATGGTGCCAGCTCGTTTAGAGAGTTTTAATTCCTCGCCGCCTTCCATAATCTTCACTAACTGACCAATCATTACCTCTACGTTGTAATCAGGGTCATCGCCAGCACACGCAGCAGTTGCCTTTAGGCGATGGATATAACCGTGGTGGTCAGCGCCCAACATATAGATGCAGATATCAAAGCCTCGTTCTCGCTTATTTATGTAATACGCGGTATCCGATGCGAAGTAGGTTAAATCCCCATCTTCCTTAACAATTACGCGATCTTTATCATCACCAAAGTCTGTAGTTCGCAACCAAACAGCACCTGCCTCTTCAAAGACATGGCCCTGCGCCCTTAACTTCTCTAAACCATGCTCGACAGCACCGGACTGGTGTAGCGAGCGCTCAGAGAACCAGACATCAAATTTGGTATTAAAGCTATGTAAAACTCGTTGTTGCTGCGCTAATTGAATCTGATACGCCGCTTCGCGAAAATCTTCCACGCTCGCAATCTGCGGATTAGCAGCTAATACCTCGCGTGCCAGATCATTTATGTAGCCGCCTTGATAGCCATCTTCTGGAACGCTCTTGCCAAGAGCTGCGGCCATAACTGATTGACCAAAGAGATCCATCTGGCGACCACGGTCATTTATATAAAACTCACGCGTGACCTTCGCTCCCGCCGCAGCCAATACACGGCCTAGCGCATCTCCTACCGCCGCCCATCGGGTATGTCCTAAGTGCAAGGGACCCGTTGGATTGGCGCTAATAAACTCGAGGTTGATAGAGATGCCTTGAAGCGCCAGACCAAATCCATAACGCTCTCGCTGGTTTAAAATTGTACGCACCAACTCTGCTTGGTTGGCTCTATCCAAAGTAATATTGATAAATCCAGGGCCGGCGATATCGACTGCAGTGATTCCTGAAATTTTTGCAATCTCTTTCTGTAGCAAGAGCGCAATATCTCTTGGGTTCTGCCCCGCCGCCTTAGCTAATTGAAGTGCGATTGAGGTGGCATAGTCACCATGTTCGCGATTCTTGGGACGCTCTAAGACGATGCTGGTCGGCGCCTGACCGGCGATGGCACCGGATGCGAAGATACCTGCAATAGCGAGCTGAATATCGGCTGCTAATTGATCTACGAGTGAGGCTGGCACTTGCCAAGGTTACCTGTATGCCCACCTTTGAAGAGGAGGCAATCATGCGCGAAAAGCTGCTGGTTTGTTCTTAACCTGCGCTACCTCTAATCTTGGGGGTGCAACTCCAGCGGGAGTGGTGAAATGGCAGACACGCAAGTCTTAGGAACTTGTGCTCCGGCGTGCGGGTTCAAGTCCCGCCTCCCGCACCAGATACACATTTGGTTTAGATCTTTATTAGCTAATCTATCTACTATGGCTAAACAGTCTCCTGCGAAGGCTAAAAAACTTCGAGGTGAAGCGATGCGGGCGGCCGCGCTGCGAAAGGCAGAGCGAGCTGCTGGCAAAGATGAAAATTTTCGCGGTGAAGTAGATCTTGATGCCTATGCACAGGTAGATGGCAATTGGCGTGAATTAGGGTTGGGAGCACCCGCACGTAGAGCGCTCATAGATGATGGGCTTTACAAATTGAGTGATCTTCGAAAAGTTTCTTTAGATGCTGTGAAAGATTTACATGGAATGGGGCCACACGCAATTTCCATTTTAACTAAGGCCATGAAGGCGGCAGATCTATCCTTTAGGAAGTAATTTGCTTTAAAGGATAAAGCTATAAACCAGAAGGAGCCCACCCACGGTTAAGCCAACAGCGACCGAACCTTTTCTCTGTAAAAGATTACGGCCACCTTCAAATAATCCAGCAATCAATATAAGCGCTCCTGGAATTATAAGGACCAAGCTCTTTGAGAGATTTCCGGAGCTGCCGCTCTGATATTGGAGATTTATTAATCCAGCGGCAAGGGCGGCGTAGCCACCCATTCGAAAATTGTTAACTCTTTGCATATTCATATTCTCTTAGCCATTTCCATACTCTGATAGTAAGGCAGAAGGGCGCCGGTTTCCCGACGCCCTTCTGAGTAATTACTTACCCACTAATTAAAGTGAATTAGTGATCTGCTGGCATTCCTTCAGCAATTGACTTCATGCGTGCGATCTTCAAGATTGTTAGACCGAATACACACTTCGCTAGAACGTCTGCGATTGTGTAGCCAACCTGAACAGCAACGAATGATGATGCAGTTGCATCACCAACGATGTTGAAGATGTACGCGATTGGGTAGACACCCCATGTAGCGATGAGAAGTAGACGTAGACGTCCAACTGTCTCTGCTACGCCAGCTGGCTGGCGATCTAGTGACTTACCAAGCTCTACGAATAGTACGTAGAGGATGTATAGGAATGGAATTGTTGAAAGAACACCGTAAAGAACCTGTGTGTTCTGGTCTGATGAGATTTCACCTGGGTAACCAAGTGCGATCATCGCAGCTGAAGCTGGTACCAGACGCATGATGAGTGACTTAGCAACTGCTGCTGCAAGAGCTAGAACTGCAATTACCTCTACAAGAAGTAGTGGAACTGTAAGTAGCCAGTCAACGTAGCGGTATGCCTCGTTAAATGCACCCTGCTCACCTGAAACATTTACAACCATTCCATCTGAAGCTTCAGAGAATGAGTTGAAGATGCGCCAGTAGTGGTATGCCGCAATGAATGTAACCATTGATGACATAACTAGGGCGTTGCGGTACTTAGGTAAAACTCTTGACTGTGACACCAATGTGTAAACGGTGCAGGCAAGCATTGAAATCAAACCGAATGAGAAGACCGCGTAAACGAGGTTCCATTGGTTGCTGTCGAGTGTTACTGACATGTAGTAAGCCTCCATGAGTAATCAAAATTCGAACCGGTTGGCCCGAACCATCCTGCGCCATTGGAGACCTCGAGGAGCTCCAGCGACTTAGATGGGATAAGTGTGAACCTCTCGCAAACGATTTGCATAGAAAACATGTGTAATTTCTGTGAAAATTTTCATACTGGTCAGTAAATTTGGGGGTAAATCAGACATTTACTGGCTATCACCGCTTGAAATCACCTTTCCATTCCGATCCAATGCGATTTGGGCCGGGCGAGCAAGGCTCGTGGCTTATAGGCTCCAAACATGAGCGCTGCTTTGATTCCCCAGGCACCAAAGCTCAGGGGTTGGTTTCATTTAGGCGCCACCCCAGTGGTAATAATCGCCTCTCTAGTTCTCTTCATCTTAAGCCGCGAGCCCTTGAAATTTGCGGTAGCTCTCTACTCCATCACCGCAATCATGCTCTTTAGCGTCTCGGCCATCTACCACCTTGTCCCATGGACTCCTTCCAAGAAGAAGATCTGGCGGCGTTGGGATCACGCCAATATCAATCTCTTAATTGCAGGTTCCTATACTCCTTTTGCTGTTGCGCTATTGGATGCGCGAGATCGCAATATTTTATTAACAGTTGTTTGGACAGGTGCCTTACTTGGCATTGCCCTGCGCGTCTTCTGGGTGGGTGCGCCGCGATTTCTCTATGTTGCAAATTATCTACTTCTAGGTTGGGTGGCACTTTTTTATACGCCACAGCTCTATCGAGAGGGTGGCTTATGGGTGTTACTTCCAATTCTCTTCGGTGGCCTGCTCTACTCGGTGGGCGCAATCTTCTACGCCCTTAAGGCTCCCGGGCGTAATGCAAAGTACTTTGGCTTCCACGAGCTCTTCCACATCTTTGTACTCGCCGCATGGATTTCCCAGTATTTGGCGGTCTCTTTCGCCATTTACCGAAAGTAGGAGAATGCCCTAATCTTGGGCGCTACAGATAGATATCCCCGGGCAAGTGAATGAGAGCGTAAAGATGGCAGAGAAGAAGTTCCGTAGTTGGGTAGGTTTTCGCGAGGAGGAAGAGCGCGCACCTCTGGCCAATCCAGTTGATCGCATTCGTGACCTTGAATCCCAGCTAGCTGATCTGCGTTCACGTCGGGATATCACTGCGCTAAGCCGGGAAGAGTTTGAAATTCTGGCAACTGAGACCGCTATGGTCATGATCAAATCTGCGCAAGCTCGTGAGGCCAAGGCAAATTCCGCAGCTGATCGACTCTTCGCAGAGGCTAATCGAACTGCCAAAGATACCCTCGAAGCTTCCGAAAATAAGGCGCGCAGTATTCTGGCTGGTGCTGAGAGCCGAGGCCGGAAATATATTTCAACAGCTGAAGCAGAAGCGGCGGAGATTATTCGTGATGCCGCTCGTGAAGCTGCCGCTGTAGCCGATGCCAAAATCCGTGATGCGGAAGCAATTGTAGAAAATAAGCGCCGCGAAGGTCAGGCGCTAACCTCTGCAGCGCGACGCGAAGCTGAGAAAGTTATTCAAGAAGCTGCGCAGAATGTAACTGATTACCGCGCCTGGTTAAGTGATCTATTAGTCGAATCAGAGCGCCTCTATCGTGGACAGGTAGCAGCCCTTACCGCTGCAGAATCTGCCATTTCACAATCTCGCGAAAAACTCGACTCCGCTTTTGCGCGCCTATCGCGGATGCAATCTGAAGTTGATGCCAGCATCAACCCAGATGGCACAGTGAAGCGATCTGCACCAATTAGAGTTGAGAGTAAGCGCACCCGCACTGCGATTTCTGCGCCGAAGAATAAGTCAACAGCAATTGCGAATCGCACCGCCAAAAGAAGCCCAACCAAGAAAAGCCCAACAAAGCGTAAGTAACTCTTATGGCTACCAAAGGCGGTATCCAGTACATCCCAGCAATTGATGGGTTGCGGGCACTTGCTGTAATTGCAGTGATGCTTTATCACTTAGGTTTTGCTTGGATACCTGGTGGCTTTCTTGGCGTAGATCTCTTCTTTGTAATCTCAGGTTATGTAATCACCCGCTTGCTCCTTGACTCAATTGCACAAAGTGGCGGATTAGATCTTCGTGGATTCTATCTGGCGCGCATTCGTCGTTTGTTGCCGGCGCTAATTTTTATGGTGACCACCACCATAATCGCAATTGGAATCTGGGCTCCAGATACCATCAAGCGGTTATTGATAGATACCCCTTTCTCATTGACTGGCACCATTAATTGGTGGCTAGTCGCAAGAGAGCAGGATTACTTTGAAAGTATCGGCCGGCCTCCACTATTACAACACACTTGGTCACTGGCGGTAGAGGCGCAGTTTTACTTAATCTGGCCTTTGATTCTCTACTTTGTTCTGAAGAAATTTGGCAAGAAACATATTCCTATTGCCGCCCTCATAATAGCTGCCGCATCTGGCATCACACTGTTTTTAGTCTCCCTATCTCTGGATGCGGCAAATACCTCAAAAGTTAGCCATATCTACTTCGGAACAGATACCCATAGCTTTGGACTCTTCTTAGGTGCTGCGCTGGCTGTGAATTGGATTCCACAGAATTTCAAAATTGCCGTAAGTAAGCGCGCTCAAAACTTTATCGATGGGGTCGGCATATTTGGATTTATCGGGATACTTGCCACCTTCCTCTTAATTGATGAGAGCCAACCAACGCTCTACAAGATAGCCTTTCCGCTTGCCGGAATATTTGGCGCAGCAATCATCATGTCAATTGTGCATCCCGCATCACGCTTTGCCCCAATACTTGAATTTAGGCCTTTACTATGGATTGGCGAACGCTCATATGCCATCTACTTATGGCACTGGGTTATCTTCCAAGTTACTCGGCCTAGCGTTGATTTAGCCGGTGAAGATTGGGCGCTATATGCACTTAGAATTCTAATTGTCTTTGCGCTGGCTGATATCTCACTTAGATATATCGAACTTCCAGTACGCCGCGGGGTTATTCAGTATTGGTTTAAGGGCCGTAGATATAGAACTAAGCGGGAACGTAATCGCCAAACGGGATTATTCACGCTAATAACAGTTATCGTATTGATTGTCGCAATAATTGTTAGCGTGCGAGCAATCTCTATCTCAAATCGAGCACAAGAAAGACTAGAAAATTCTCTCTCCATAGCGGCTACCACAGAAGCTAAGGCCAGTGATGGACTCTCAAGTGGCGATGGACTTTGGGTGACCGGTGATTCAGTAATACTCGGAATTCGCTCATTACTTGGCGAAAAGGCGCCAATTTCTCTAATTAACGCTCGTATCGGACGGCAAGCAGGAGAGTTGGCTGAGGTTATGCGAGCAGATGTGACACAAGTTCCAAATTCACCAGTCATATTCAACTTAGGCAATAACAACTTGCTCGCGCGCGAACAAGTTGTTGCGATCTTTGAAATAGTAAAGAACCAGCCTGAAGTTATCGTGGTTAATAGCGCTGTGCCACGTCCTTGGAGAGAGCCGAATAATGATTTAATCGCAAAGATAGCATCCCAGTTCCCCCAGGTAAAGGTTGTGGACTGGAACGCAATCTCTGCAGATAGGCCCGATTACTTTGCACCTGATGGCGTGCACCTAGTTCCAGCTGGTGTCAGCGCCTACGTGGAAGCGATTATTGAAAAACTGGAGAAATAAAAAATCCCGTCCGATTATGGACGGGATTTTTTACAATTACCTTTATTCGAATTGGCCTGCAAATCCAAAGGCTTTCGCAACTCCTAAGGATCCATCTGCATAAACTGCTGAGACCTGGAATGAGGTTGAACCCTCGTCAGATGTCTTGGCGAACTCTGCAGCAAGTGTGGTGGCAGAAACTTCTGAGACTGTACGCCACTGTCCCATATTTGTGCGAAGCTCAACTTTGTAGCCAGTGACATCACCAGCTGGTGCACGCCAAGTTATAACCATTACAGACTTGGAGCTATCTTTCCAATTACCAATGAAACGAGATGGGGCTTCTCCTGTTGTTACAGCAGCTTCAGCGCTCTCATCGCTTCCCTCTTCAGCAGGAGCTTCTTCCGCGCCCATATCTGCATCAGTGGACTCTGTTGCCTCTGGAGCCGCGGATTCAGTTACGGAAGGGTTTGCCGCTGTTGTGTCGTCGCTATCTTGATTTGAATTCGCGATAACGATTGCTGCAAGTAGAACCACTCCAACTAAAACTGCAATCAGAATCTTTCCAGAGGATCCTTGGCGAGGAGCCGCAGATGGCTTACTAACTGGTGCGCTCTTTGGCGCTGGAGTAGTAGAGACATTTACTGGAGGAAGAGATACAGATCCTCTCGCTGCTGCCGGCTTAATCGCACTTTTCTTGGCAACTGCCTTCTTCGCTATCTTCTTCTTGGCAACAGCCTTTTTTACCGTTGTCTTCTTAACGGCAGCCTTCTTTACAGCGCTCTTCTTGGCTGCAGTTTTGCGAGTTACCGCCTTCTTGGCTACAACTTTCTTGGCAGCGCTCTTCTTCTTAGCGACTACTTTTTTTGTTGCACTCTTCTTTACAGCTTTCTTGGGAGCAGCTTTTTTAGCCGCACTCTTCTTCTTAACTGCCACGTTTTTCTCCTTGATTAATATTTTGTCTTAAAAACTCGTTTAAGTTACTGAGATAAGTTTAACCCAGTCTCACGGCTATTTAGGGTTCTTAAGTAGTGTGATTACATGGGGTGCAATCGCGCGGAGCGCTTTGCCTCTGTGGCTAATCGCATCTTTCTCCGCTGCGCTCATTTGTGCGCTAGATAATGAATACCCGTCCGGGCGAAATATGGGATCGTAACCAAAACCTTGCTCACCTATAGGTTGGCGCAAAATCCAACCCTCAAAGCGTGCCTCTTCATAATGGCTGCGCCCATCTGGAAGGTAGAGCGCTGCTCCGCAAGTAAAGTGGGCTGAGCGAAGCGAATCAGGGGTCTGTGCTAGCTGCTCCAAAACCTTTGCTGTATTAGCTAGATCATCACCGTGTTTTCCGGACCATCGCGCCGAATAAATTCCCGGGTCTCCCCCTAGAGCATCAACACAGAGACCGCTGTCATCGGCAATTGCAGCTATGCCAGTTGCTTGCGCCATCTCACGCGCCTTCTTTAAGGCATTCTCTTGAAAGCTCTCTCCATCTTCAACAACATCAGGCAATGCAGGAAAGTTATCTAGCCCAACCAACTCAATCTCACCCGGAGCGATAGCTTCCAAAATCCGATAAAACTCGGCAATCTTTCCCTTGTTGCGGGTAGCAATTAGAAGTTGGTGCGCCATTTAGGAAGAGAGAGCGTTTTTCTGCAAAGTCGTTAATGTGGCACAGCCCTCAAGGGCTAAATCTAAGAGGCCATCCAATAAAGCTCTATCGAAAGGTGCTCCCTCGGCAGTGCCTTGCACTTCGATGAAGCGACCATCTCCGGAGCAGACCACATTCATATCGGTCTGAGCTCTGACATCTTCTTCGTAGCAAAGATCTAGCATCGGCCTACCATCGATGATGCCGACACTGACGGCAGCTACTGAATCGGCCAATGGTTTAGCGCTGGCTTTGATGTGGCCTTCGCGCTGCGCCCAAGCGATGGCATCGGCAAGGGCTACATAAGCACCAGTAATCGCTGCAGTACGTGTTCCCCCATCTGCTTGCAGAACATCGCAATCAATCACAATAGTGTTTTCACCTAACTCCTTCATATCAACAATGCCACGCAGCGACCTGCCGATTAACCGAGAAATCTCTTGTGTGCGTCCGCCCAACTTTCCCTTAACGCTCTCGCGATCAGAACGTGTATGTGTGGCGCGCGGCAACATGGAATATTCAGAAGTTACCCAACCTTCGCCAGAATCTTTTAGCCAACGTGGCACACCTGGCGTAAAGGAGGCAACGCAGAGAACTCGCGTCTTACCAAATTCAACTAAGACCGACCCTTCGGCGTGATCTAACCAGCCTCGGGTAATTTTGATCTCCCGGAGCTGGCTTACTACGCGTCCATCATTTCTCGACATGGCTTCCTCTTATTCGTAGTTGGTTAATTCGGTAATTTTTCTCTTTACAAATCTTGATGTTTTACTGAGGTTACCTCTGGCCCTAAGAAGCGGCGGGCCAAATTCTCAAAGGCTTGGGCATCTCCTGTGGCGAGAAATGTATGCGTTGGTGGCTGGCTTGAGGCCGGTCTAAGAAGTGAGTTCTCAATTAAGGTGCGATATAAATCTTTAGCAGTCTCTTCGGCGCTAGAGACCAGTGATACCTCATTTCCCATAACGTAGGAGATAACTCCTGTTAGGAGTGGGTAATGAGTGCAACCGAGAACCAAGGTATCTATATCAGCGGCTATTAGAGGTTGTAGATAATCACGAGCCACCTTTGTAATGGCCTCCCCTGACGTTTCACCGCGTTCGACAAATTCCACAAAGAGTGGACAGGAGATGGAGTGAATCTCTAACTGTGGGGCTGCGGCAAAGGCATCTAAATATGCCTTTGAATCAATAGTGGCTCGCGTACCAATCACACCAACTTTGCCCGAACGTGTGGCAGCCACCGCACGACGAACGGCGGGTTGAATTACTTCTACTACGGGAATTGAGTATCTCTCCCGAGCATCACGCAACATCGCAGCGCTGGCAGTGTTGCAGGCGATAACCAGCGCCTTAACTCCTTGGTCGACTAAAAAATCTAAAGTTTCTAGGGAGAAATCACGGACCTCAGCCAATGAGCGGGGGCCATATGGACCACGTGCAGTATCGCCGATATAAATTGTTGACTCGTGAGGGAGTTGATCCAAAATAGCCCGTGCCACGGTGAGTCCACCAACTCCGGAGTCAAAGATTCCGATTGGTGCATCGCTCATGGATGCAGTCTAACCGCAGCGCAAGCAAATCTGGTTAAAG
>CAYXDT010000010.1:26310-48480 GCA_964463845.1 uncultured Candidatus Planktophila sp.
TGGTGCATCGCTCATGGATGCAGTCTAACCGCAGCGCAAGCAAATCTGGTTAAAGGGTTGGTCTGGTTAAAGAATCAACATGGGGCTAAGCCCAAAGAGTTCCGTCGAGCCCTTCGGTTGCTTCAGAGACGCTGGCTCCATAAACGCCAGTAGATAGATACTTCCAGCCAGCATCACAGACTATAAATGCGATATCAGCGCTACGACCATCGCGAACTGCCTCATTTCCGATTGCTAAGGCAGCATGCAAAATTGCACCAGTTGAGATACCAGCGAAGATTCCCTCAACTTCCAATAACTCACGTACCCGTTTTACCGAATCTTCTGCACCAACAGAGAATCTACGAGAGAGAATTGTTGCATCGTAGAGTTCAGGGACAAATCCTTCATCAATATTACGCAAGCCATAGACGACTTCACCATATCTTGGTTCTGCGGCAACGATCTGAATATCAGGATTCTGCTCACGTAGATAGCGCCCAGCTCCCATCAAAGTTCCAGTTGTTCCTAAACCGGCGACAAAATGGGTCACTGTTGGCAGATCAGCAAATATCTCTGGTCCAGTGCCTGTGTAGTGCGCTTGGGTGTTTGCTGGATTTCCATATTGATAGAGAAAGACATATTCCGGATTAGCTGCAGCCAACTCTTTAGCAACGCGAACCGCTTCATTGGAACCACCGGCAGCTGGAGATGAAATTATCTTTGCGCCCCACATCTCAAGTAGTTGACGCCGTTCGGGGCTGGTGTTCTCGGGCATTACGCAGATTAAGTTATAGCCACGCACTCTTGCCGCCATCGCAAGAGAAATTCCGGTATTCCCACTTGTTGGTTCGAGAATTGTTGAACCCTTTTTCAACTGCCCAGATTTTTCGGCAGCTTCAATCATGGCAATCGCAGTGCGATCTTTAATTGAACCCGTTGGGTTACGATCTTCCATCTTCGCCCATAGACGAACTTGCGTAGATGGCGAAAGACGCGGCAGGCCAATTAGCGGCGTATTACCGACAGAAGCTTCTAGCGAGTTATAGCGTGCCAAAATTAGCCGCCAGCGACAGCAGGCAAGATTGTTATCGAGTCACCATCTTTTACCTGTGCTTCTAAGCTGCCTAAGAATCGAACATCTTCATCATTTACATAGATATTTATGAAACGGCGGAGCGCGCCATTTTCAAGGAGGCGTTCTGCGATTCCTGCATATTGGGAATCTAAGTTTGCAATAACTGCAGCAAGAGAGGCGCCTTCGGCTTGAACAGATTTCTGATCCTTGGTGTACGGGCGCAGAATTGTGGGAATTCGGACTTCGATAGTCATGGCTTAATTATGTCGAAAAAGTGAAGTTATCTCTAATCCAGAATTATGACTGGTTCTTCGCTTACGACTCCATCAATGATGCGATATGAGCGAAATTCAGTCGCAGGTGCAATCTCTTTGCGGGTAGAGACCAGCACATAATGAGCCCCTGGTTCACCGGCATAGGCGATATCAGTCCTTGATGGATAAGCCTCTGTTTCGGTATGCGAGTGATAGATAACGACAAGCTCCTCATCATTATCATCAATCTCACGATAGAGAGCCAATAAATCTTTGGGATCAAATTCATAAAATGTAGGTGAATGGGCAGAGTTAATCATTGGCTTTAGGCGTTGCGCCTTATTGGCACCTACTGGACCAACGATTACTCCACAACATTCATCGGGGTATTCAGAACGAGACTGCTCCAAAATGGCATCGACAAATTCTCGGGAGATTTCGAGGGTCATGTTCCTATCGTACACATAGCGCCACCAGGGATGGATACCGACAATTTGGCTGGCTTCAATACAGTTTAAGAACTTCCTAGAAGCGATTCCTCATCTTCATCTGAATCATCAATGAGTGCACTAAGTAGTGTCTCTTGTAACCAACCCAACCAAGTGTAAACAGCGTAAACGCCTCGTAGGGGATCATCAGGAGCGAGTAGTTCTAACTCTTGCTGTGATTTTTTCTCAACGCCTAAGCGAACACCAAGTGCTAGACGAATATCGTTTATTGCACCCAACCAAGCATTTGCGCTCTCATGATTTAAATCAATTACCCCATCATCTGCTGACTTTAAATGTATGCGCATCGATATGGCATGTGCTTGTTTCTTCTGGCGCAAGGTTGACTCGGTATATCTACGGAATTCAGAAGAATCCACTGCATCGGCATAAGCATTTGGCAGTAGCCGGCGAAGCACATCATCTTCTGGAGGGGAATCGTGAGATGTAATGCCCACCATGGCCGCTAATGGATCTTCGTGGCCATGATCAACACGTTCGGCTAAGAGCTCAATAATCTGCTCACAAAGATTTAGGAGTACCTCTTTTTCGCTCTCTGAAAATTCTGCAATATAAGAGTGATCTCCGTGTCGCTTAAATCCTTCTGTCGTTGTCATAACTGATCGCCACGTTGCAAGGTGGCCCACAAGCCATATTCGTGCAATCGAGCGACATCGTGCTCCATCTCTTCTCTGCTTCCAGTAGAGACGATTGCTTTGCCTTCATTATGTACCTGCAGCATCAACTCTGTTGCCCGGGCCTTGGAATATCCAAAGAGCTCCATAAAGACATAAGTTACGTAGGTTTGTAGATTTACAGGGTCATCCCAAACAATTGTTACCCAAGGTGAATCACTAGAGAAGATGGCGCGAATCTCTTCTTCAATTTTATCGGCAGTCTTTACCATCACCGGATAATGATATTGAAGGTTGGGCTGGAAGTGACAGCCCAGGTGGCATCGGCAGGGACCGCTACACGAAGTGCGAGAACTCCCCTTGGTTGCCCAGCTAGCGTTATCGCAAAGTTACCTTGTGCATCGGTGATTGTGTTTGCTGCTAATGGCCGCCACTCTTTTCCGACCAGGCGCTCTAGTTGTACAACCGCCCCTGCAGTACGTGGGCGGATAAAGCCAGAGATTGAGATGGCTTCGGTAGAACGCGCTGTTCCGGGTGCATTTACCGCAACTTCACGTAGCACCGTTACATCAATTGGAGAGCTAGCACCTTCACTTCTCTCCCAAGAACTATCTGAGAAGGCGCGGATTGCCAGCGATTGTCCTACTAATAACGCCTTTTCGACTCGACCATTTACATCCGTAGTTGCCACAGCTAACTGTCGCCATGTGCCATCTACCGGAGATTTTCCTTCAATGCGAATAGGTAAGTTGGCAACTGGTGATTTATCTTTCAAGAAGAAATTGGCAGAGACTGTAACTGGCGTGCCGTAAGGAACAGTGGTTTTATCAATCGTGGCTTCGGCGCTAACTTCATCCGGAGCTATCTCTCTGGCGATTTGGCGAATAGATTCCATAGCCAAAGGTTCTTGCATGCCAATCGTCCAGGCTGTAATTCCACCAATTTTATACTTTGTTACAAGAGAGGCCCGTAGAGCCCAGCCTCGAGCATCTTGGTACCAAACTGTCCTAGATGCAGTGCAAGTTGTTGCCAACCCTCCTGCGGTCTGACCGTTATAAACCTTCTGATACGAAAAAGTGGTCTCTCCATGCACTTCGTTATAAACCGGCACCGCTCCATATGTCGCCGCAAGATTTGCTGCATTTCTCATAACGAAAGTCGCCGCTTTTGCACCAGGTTTAACTGTCTTAGCGACGTTGGCTGGACAGATTCCATTTACAGCAGTAACCCAATCTCGGCCATACCCCGGAACTCCCACGAATACCTTTGAAGCCGGCATAATCGAGACTGCATATTTTAAAGTTCGTTCCGTCCAGCTGATTGGACCAATTGGGCCGACCTTAGAGACGGAAAAGTCGTAAGTCATGATGCGCAACTTATCTATGTAGGGCGCGATATCTGCCCACGCATAAACAAAGTAGCCCCTTTGTGGACCTTTAGGATCGAGCACAAAGGGAGTAGATACTGAAAGCAATTTATTTTCTGCGTGTAGAAGCTTGCTCAATTCACGAACAAGCGCAATCCAGCCAGGAGCGGTCTCTTTCCAAGTTGAATTGCCATCGACAAAGGCGAAACCTTCAAAATCTAAATCAATGCCATCAAAATTATTACTTCGCACCAAATCCATAATTACATTCACTACCTGAGTGCGCGAGGTAGGGTTTTTTAAAAGTCCAGAGAGAACCAGCTTTGCTGTGCCATCTGTAATCGTAGGAATGATTGAAAATCCAGCACTGCGCATCGCCGCAAGTGGAGTAGCCATGGGAACGCTGGGGTTGGCGGGCGCATACAAATCAGCTATGACGGGCAACTTAGTCTTGCCATTAAATCTTAAGGTGTACCAGAAAGGCATCACCTCTTTAATTAAATCTGCATTATCTAGAGCCGATGGCAGCGAAGTCTTCATGGAGTAATAGGGAATCCAGCCGGTCACAATTTTTCGGGGTTGGCTATTTGCACTCGCTAAAGAGGTTGAACTTAGAGAAAAAGTGAGAATTAAAACTACCGCTAGCGCGAATTTTCTCATCACAATTCAATCAACTTAGAATAAGTTTCAATTTGCAAAATGGGCGCCACCAAGGATGAAGGTGGTGGCAAGCGCCGCATTCCTAGCTCCTAATAATTAAGTGGTACCCACGAAGTATTTAATGCTGCATAGAGTGCCATATCAATCTGGCGTCCGTCCTCGTGTGTGACCTTGTTGCGCAATATTCCTTCTTGTGTAAAGCCTGCACTCTTGAGAAGTTTCTGTGAAGATACGTTTTCTACATCAACTAGACCATCAATTCGACGAAATCCGATAGTGGTTAGGCCCAAATCGGTAATAATTCTTGCGGCGACAGTGGCGATTCCCTTGCCGCGCATAGATTGCTCTATCCAATAGCCAATCTCTGCGGTGTGATTCTTAATTGAAATCGTATGGAGCGAGATGACTCCAGCAAATTTTCTATCTTGGCCATTGCCGAATTCGATTACAAATCTAATTTCACGTCTCTCTGCAAAGTTAAATGGATCAGAGCGAACAAGATCAATGGCGTGATCTATAGTGAAAGAGGAGGGAACTGTTGTAAATGCTGGAATCAGCGGATCCTGACAGGCGGTAAATATTGCATCTATATCTGTCTCCGCGCTTGGCCGCAGGGTTACCAACCCGAGGGTAAGAGTGGGAATCTCTTTGGGCCACCAGATCATTGGGTTAGCCGATTAATTCAGAGTCACGCTGGCGTACCTGCTCGTGTGTACAACTCGTAGCCGATGGGAGCGTTGCACATGCATCACATAGAAGAATCAATTTAAAGCATGAGTTGGTTCTGCAATTTCTAAACATTTTTGTGGGCGCTTGGCAGTGATCGCATTGCCCAATAACTTTCGCCTTATCAGAAAAGTCCATCGCCATTCGTTCATCAAATATATAGAGCGAGCCTTCCCAGAGACCCTCATCGCCAAATCGCTCACCGTACTTCACGATTCCTCCATCAATTTGGTAGACCTCATTGAAACCACGGTTCTTCATAACAACGGAGAGAATTTCACAACGAATCCCACCCGTGCAATAGGTAACGACTGGCTTATCTTTTAAGTGGTCATATTTACCACTCTCAATTTCGCGCACGAAGTCTCGGGTCGATTCCACATCTGGAACTACCGCATTCTTAAACTTACCAATTTTAGCTTCGTAAGAATTTCTGCCATCAAAGAAGACAACGTCATCGCCGCGTTCTGCCACTAGCTCTTGTACCTGTTCAGGGCGTAGATGTACTCCACCACCGATAACACCATTCTCATTTACTTTAATCTCATCGGGATTCCCAAATGAGACAAGTTCATCTTTCACAACTATACGTAGACGAGGAAAATCATTACCAGTTCCATCAGACCATTTGAAGGCAATCTTTTTAAAGTTCTTATACTTTCGTGTCTTTGTCACATACTTCTTCAGATCAGCCATCTCGCCACCAAGGGTGCCGTTTATGCCGTGAGGTGAGATAAGGATGCGCCCCTTTAAATTTAGAGATTCGCAGAGATCTTTCTGCCAAAGCATCAGCGCCTCTGGATCGGCAATAGGTGTAAATCCGTAGAAGAGAATCACCTTACTGAGTTTGGGAGCGTGCTTATTCACCCTCCCATTCTAACTTGCTTACTAGCGGTAACAAATACTCCATTTACGCATACAAAATCTCCAATTTCTTTTTCTCTCTCCACACCTCCTCACATTTCTAACGCTCCACTATCTTTTCGATGTCAGAGCCCTCCTCAACAATCGCGCTATGTCTCAAGCTCACCTCGTCGCAGTAGATAGCCTCTCCGACACAGTTGCGCAGCTATTGCACTCTCCGCCAGGTGCGCACGCGCTTACCATCGCATCTAAGATTGATCCCTTCGCACTCTCGGCGGCAGATCGTATTGATTTTCTCGCAGCGCTCGAGCGACAAGATGGTTGGCTCTACGCTCTCAAGCAGCGGGCAATTACCGCCGTGGCAGGTTTAGCGCCGAGCATCGGTGGTGGTCCACTTTCAGGTGTTGATGGCTGCGAACGCGAAGATATCTCTACCGCTCTTCGCTTGGCTCCAGCTACAGCGCAATCACGAATAGATATTGCGCGTACTTTAATAAATAGCCTACCAAGTACCTGCTCAGCCCTTGCTACCGGAGAAATTTCAGCAGCACATGCAACTGTGATTGCTCGCGAAACGGCGCAGATGATCCGTGATGGTGCGCAAGAGTCCACTATCTCAAAGCTCGAAGAAGGCGCAATCTCCTACTCCGAATTTCATACACCAGGGCAGGTGGCTAACCATCTGCGAAGCAAGATTGCACAATTAGCTCCCGAGGAGTTTGAAGAGAAAGTTGCACGCGCCGAATCACTTCGTCGCGTTAGCTGCATAAACGAGAGCGATGGCATGTCTACAGTGATTGCGATTTTGCCCGCTGCTGATGCACAGATTGTTATGCACTCCATAGAATCATTTATCCTGCGCCAAAGCCAGCAGGAGCAGGAGAACCTCTCTAAATATCGCACACTTACCGCCGATCAAAAGCGCGCAGATGCACTCACTGCAATCTGCTCAACAGTTTTAAGCGATCTCTCGACAACAGTTGCAGCTCATCGCAGAGCGCTGACCATCAACGTCACAATTGATCTGCCCACACTTCTTGGCTTAGCTGAGAACCCTGGCCAATTAGCTGGATATGGCGCCATCCCAGCTTCAGTAGCGCGCCACTTAGCTAGCGACAGCAGATGGCGAAGGTTTATAACTGAACCACAGAGTGGAAACTTGCTTGATCTGGGGAGAGAGAGTTATGACCCTTCACAGCAGTTAAAGGATTTCTTAATTGCTCGCGATCGCACCTGTAGATTCCCCGGCTGTCGCAGATCCGCCCTCCTCTCTGATTTAGATCATGCCCAAAGTTGGGAGAGTGGAGGTGCGACTTCTCCAGAAAATATTGGGGCGCTCTGCCGCAGACATCATCGCCTCAAAACACATGATGGTTGGGAGATAACCAGCTACCCCGATGGCTCTTGTACCTGGCGATCTCCTCTCGGAAAGGAGTACTTCACCCCTGCCCGCTCGATAAATGAACCAATTTGAGCTCTCTTGCAGTTGCAGGTAGTTGAAAGTTCAACTACATTACGAGCACCACCTACGAGCGATTCGGAGCCACTGTGCCAGCAGTTACCGTCAGCGATATCACCGTTCTTCCACGTATCAGCGATGCAACTGCGCTTCGCCCACGTCGAGTAAAGAGCATTACCACTGCGCCACAAGGCTACGAGGGTGAAGGTTTTCCAGTTCGTCGCGCCTTTGCTGGCGTTGATTTAACAGAGCTTGATCCCTTTATCCATTTAGATCAGATGGGCGAAGTTGAGTACGCGCCGGGTGAGCCAAAGGGAACTCCTTGGCATCCACATCGCGGTTTTGAAACTGTTACCTACATTATCGATGGCATCTTCGATCATAAAGATTCCAACGGTGGTGGTGGAACGATTACCGATGGTGATACCCAGTGGATGACTGCCGGCGGCGGAATTCTCCATATCGAAACTCCCCCTGAGCATCTGGTGATGTCAGGTGGTCTATTTCATGGTTTTCAATTATGGGTCAATCTTCCTGCAATCAAGAAGTGGGCTCCCCCTGCTTATCAGGATGTTCGAGCAGGCGATGTCGCACTTCTCTCTTCTACTGATGGTGGATCACTAATTCGCATCATCGCAGGTGAACTAGATGGCCATGTTGGCCCTGGTACAACACAGACCCCAATTACTTTAATTCACGCAACGGTGGCACCTGGTGCAGAGTTACGCCTACCTTGGCGTAAAGATTACAACGCACTTGTCTACACAATGTCGGGCCACGGTTTTGTCGGTGAAGAAGCGCGCCCTGTAACCATGGGTCAGCTAACAGTTTTTGGAGATGGAGATTCAATTGTTGTACGTGCCGCCCAGCAACAGGAGAGCCGTTCGCCAAATCTGGAACTCTTTATCCTCGGTGGACAGCCAATTAAAGAGCCAGTGGCATGGATGGGTCCCTTTGTTATGAATACAAAGCGCGAAGTTCTGCAGGCCTTTGAAGATTTCCAGAAAGGTTTACTTGGCTCAATTCCTGCAATCTACAAGGAAGATGCCAAGCGCCCTGATGGAGCTGCCGCCCTTAATCGCACCGATAAGTTATCGGGAGATGTTAAGGCGCAAGGGGCCACAGCTAAGGGCACACTCGATGTACATGGAGCGCCCACGGAGCTACAAGAAGGCTAGCGCTTGCATTTCAGCGCTTGCTTTAGAAGTTGCTTTAGAAATTGCCTTAGAGAGCCTTGAGCGCTGATACAACTTTAGTGAGTGACGCTTTGGCATCGCCAAAGAGAAGCATCGTCTTTGGATCATAGAGAAGTTCATTCTCAATTCCGGCAAAGCCTGGGCGCATTGAACGCTTTAAGAAGATGATGTTCGCTGCATGATTAACTTCCAAAATTGGCATGCCATAGATTGGGCAACCTGGGGAAGTTTGCGCCGCTGGATTTACAACATCGTTGGCGCCAATCACAATTGCTACATCTGTCTGGCCAAAGGTGGGATTAACTTCATCCATCTCAGCTAATTGATCATAAGGAACATTGGCTTCAGCTAGAAGTACATTCATATGTCCTGGCATACGTCCGGCAACTGGGTGAATTCCGTATGCAACATCGATGCCTTTAGAGAGCATTAGATCTGCAAGTTCACGAACTGTGTGTTGTGCCTGCGCAACAGCTAGACCGAAGCCAGGAACGATTACAACGCGACGTGCATAGTTAAGAAGAATGGCGACATCATCTGCAGAACCCGAGCGAACCGGGCGCTCTTCTGCGCTGCCACTTGCCTCTTGTGGCTTTGCTGTAAAGGCGCCGAAGAGAGTTCCAAAGAGGGAACGTCCCATCGCCTCTGCCATTAAACGAGTCAGAATTGTTCCGGAAGCGCCGACAAGTGTTCCGGCGATGATAAGAAGTGTTGAAGATAGGACATAACCGCTTGCCGCAACTGTTAAGCCAGTGAAAGCATTTAATAGTGAGATAACAATCGGCACATCTGCGCCACCAACTGGCAGAACGAAGAGAACTCCAAAGATTAGTGAGAGAACGGCCAAGATAAGAAGTGGGGTTGTTCCCATTTCGATGACAACCCAGACACAGACACCTAGGACTGCAGCTAAAGTGGCAGCGATTACAAATCTTCCGCCAGCGAAAACGACAGGGCGAGTTGTCATCAACTCTTGAAGCTTCATAAAGGTGATGATGGAACCGCTAAAGGAGACGCAGCCAACAACAACAGTAAATACTGTAAAGATAACTACCGCTGTGCTGGCCTCTTTCCCAAGGTTTAGATACTCGACAATCGCAACTAGCGCTGCAGCGCCACCGCCGACACCATTAAATAGCGCGACAAGTTGTGGCATCTGAGTCATCTCGACCTTACGGGCTGCCGGTACTCCGATAATGAGACCAACTGCGATTGCGCCAACTATCCACCAGAAATTATGGAGCGGCAGCGCATGTCCAGCCCCTTCTCCAGCTGCAGGAGTTACATAGAGAAATACAGAGAGCGTTGCCAGAGTTGCACCGAAGGCGCCGATTAAATTTCCGCGACGAGCTGTCTTGGGATGCGAGAGACCTTTGAGAGCCAGGATGAAAGCAACGCCGGCAGCTAACCCAACGAGGCTATAGAGAGTGCTACTCACTTTGCACCTCCCTTTTGAGATTCACTATCTGGGGCGACATCCTTCTTTGGCTTAAACATCTCCAACATGCGATCGGTAACTACAAAGCCGCCCACCATATTGATAGTTGCTAAGACAATCGCTGCAAGAGAAAGCCAGAGTTCTAATGAATTGGGCTTGCTGTGGTCGGCCACGATGATGGCTCCCACCAAAATTACTCCGTGAATCGCATTGGCACCGGACATAAGTGGGGTGTGTAGCGTTGATGAGACCTTTGAGACAACTTCAAAACCAACAAAGACCGAGAGGGTGAAGATCGCAATAATTGCCATTGCATCCATTACTTGGCACCGCCTTTAACTTCTTCTGTAGGTGTATGACGTGCGCCCGCATGTGTAAGGGCTGATTTATCAATAATTTCATCGCTGAAATCAATATTTAGTGAGACCGTTTGACCCTCAGCAGCTGGCTTAGTCATCAAAGTTAAGAGATTGACTACGTTGCGAGAGTACAAGCTGGAAGCATGGAAGGGCAGCTGGCTAGGAACATCTTTACCGCCCCATATCTGCACTCCCTTTCCGGTAATAGTTATCTCTCCTGGCTTAGAGCCCTCTACATTGCCACCAGTTTCAGCGGCGAGATCTACGATAATCGTGCCGGGCTCCATTGCATCAACCATCTGCGCTGTCATCAAGCGAGGTGCGGTACGTCCTGGAACAGCTGCCGTCGTAATCACAACATGTGACTTTGCAATGTATGGAGTTAACAATTCCCTTTGCTTGGCCGCGCGCTCTTCAGTCATCTCGCGGGCATAACCTCCGGCGCCTTCTAGCGCCTCCAACTCCAGATTAATAAATGTAGCTCCCATTGATTTAACTTCATCGGCCGAAGATGGGCGAACGTCGTAGGCGCTGACAACTGCGCCAAGGCGACGTGCAGTTGCAATAGCTTGTAGCCCAGCAACTCCCGCCCCCAGCACCAAAACCTGTGCTGGAGTAACAGTTCCCGCCGCAGTCATAAGCATTGGAAAGAAACGTGGGGAAAGTTCAGCGCCAACTAACGCTGCGCGATATCCGGCGCAAAGCGCTTGCGATGTCAACGCATCCATAGATTGGGCGCGTGAAATTCTAGGAACTAACTCTAAAGAGAAGGCGCTAACACCAGCGCTAGCTGCTGCCTCGATTGAATCAACGGCAGTGACTGGAGAGAGGAAAGATATTGTCACAGCGCCTTTTTTAAGTGATTTCATCTGCGTTGGAGTAAGGGAGGTTACGCAAAGGACCACATCTGCGCTGCTAATGACATCGCCGCTTTCTACCTTGGCACCTGCTGCGCGATAGAGGTCATCGCTAGTTTGGGCATGAACTCCTGCTCCAGATTCAATGACCACTTCATAACCAAGTCGAGTCAGCTTATTAATAACATCAGGAACAAGCGCAACGCGCTTTTCGCCATCGCGAATCTCTTTTGGAACGGCAACTCTCATGTGGGCAAAGGTACCTGCTAGGAGCAATGTTTGCGAGAATTAGCGATGAACTGACTGGTAATTAGCTCTAATTCACTAAGTTAACGCCACTTAAATGGAGATTAATTACCTTTTATTTCACCACGGGTGAGGTGATACAAGAGCGCTTGAATAGTGGTACGGCGATGATAGGCCTCGCGCCAGATGACTGACTTATCACCATCAATAACTGATGCCTCTACCTCTTCGCCGCGATGTGCAGGAAGGCAATGCATGAAGATGGAATCCTTCTCGGTCATACTCATTAAATTTTCTGTAATGGCAAAGGGCGCTAGCGCCTTAATCTTCTCGGCACGTTCTGCTTCTGGATCTCCCATTGACATCCAAACATCTGTGTAAAGAACTGAGGCGCCTTTTGCTGCAGATTCAGGATCATTGGTGAGTTCGATAGTTGCCCCACTCTTAGCGGCAATAGCTTGCGCCTTTGCAACCACATCTGCATCAGGGGCCCACTTACCAGATGGGGTAGCGGCGACTACATGCGCTCCCATAATTGCACCCATAATCAACCAGGCATGAGTCATATTGTTGCCATCGCCAAGATAGACAAATTTGCGCCCTTTAATATCTGTGCCAAAGTTTTCGCGAATTGTCACCCAATCTGCCAGTAGCTGAGTTGGATGATCATCATCAGTTAGACCATTAATTACTGGGATAGAAGCTGCGGCCCCTAATTCATCGACATCAGATTGCTTAAAGGTACGAATAATGAGCGCATCACAGTAGCCGCTAATTATCTTTGCAGTATCGGAAATCGTCTCGCCCCGACCTAATTGCAGGTCATCGCCGCGAATAAATATTGGCGTGCCACCCAAGTGCGCAACTGCACTTTCTGACGCTAGCCGAGTACGAGTCGATGGCTTAGTCATGTAGATCGCAACAGTTTTATTACTTAGAGCGGTATTTGCGCGAAGTGGTTTGCTAGCAAAGTCAGCTGCAGTATCGAGCAGGAGTTCAACATCAGCCCGTGAGAGGTGCTCGGTACGCAATAGATCCTTCATTGGCAAATTCTACCGTCTGTCGTGGATACTTTGCTCATGGGTATCTTTGATAGCGGGCTTCCAAAGCTTGATTCTCCTATTGGACAATCAGATACAGACACACTTACTCGCCCCGTAGAGCAAGAAGATGACGGTGGACATGATCGCTATGCGCACTACATCAAGAAAGAGAAGATTGTGCAATCTGCGGTAACTGGTAAAGCGGTACGAGCTCTGTGTGGCAAGAAGTGGGTGCCTTCACGGGATCCGCAGAAGTATCCAATCTGCCCAACCTGTAAAGATATTTACGACGGGTTAAAGCCTGGGCCTGAGAGCGACGAGTAAGAAAAGAATTGTGGAGGTTTTATCAGCTTTGCTGATTCAAACTCCTGTCACTTATCGCCCAGAGCATTGTGGAGGTGCCGGGAATCGAACCCGGGTCCTTCAGAATTAAAACAGGGCTTCTACGGGCGTAGTGTGTAGTGCGTTTTCTCAGTCCTGAATCTCAAACACACAAGTATTCAACGAACTCATTTGCGAAACTGTTCTCTCGAGATATTCGCAACGCTATCCCGATGAAAAGCTCTCTAGCGACGCCAGATTCCGGGACGAGAGCGCGCCCGGGCTGACGGATTCGGTACTAGCTTATGCAGCTAGGGCGAAATCACTGCGACTGTTGTCTGCAGTTATGTGTGCACAGGTTTCATGGTTTACGAGATCATCCCGGCTTCCTCGGCCCGCTTCCCCTGCCTCAACAACTAAAGTCGAGACCGTTCACCCCCAAGTCGAACTTGGGAATTACGTTGAGAAACGTAATTCACGCTATTTAATTTTTAGACAATCCACCCATGTTAAATTCCATTTGGAAGATTTGTAATGTGTGGATTGGTTTCCTAGAAGGTATGGAGTGAGCATTCTTCTCTGCTGACTCGATCTATCTAAGCGATGTGCTCAGTATAGAGAACGCTTAAGATAAATGAGAAATTCCCAAAAATACCGCTTAAAAACTATGAATCTTTGCCGCTTTGGCGGCGGGAGAGCTCGCGGTTTACTTCACGAGTAGCCTGCTTCTCCATTAACGTCGCGCGCTTATCGTGCGCCTTCTTTCCCTTGGCGATCGCGACTTCAATCTTTGCCTTGCCATTATTGAAGTAGAGCTGCAGTGGGACAAGGGTTATTCCGGAGTCCTTGGTACGGGCAGCAATCTTGCGAATCTCAGCTTTATTGACTAACAACTTTCGCTTACGACGTGGCGTGTGATTAGTCCACGTGCCTTCGGTGTACTCGGGGATATGAACTCCATGCAACCAAAGCTCACCATTCTCAATCATGGCAAAACCATCAATCAATGAGGCGCGACCAGCCCGAAGTGATTTCACTTCAGTGCCAGTTAAAACTATCCCACACTCATAAACATCCTCAATTGCAAAATCATGGCGCGCCTTCTTATTCGCTGCGATGAGCTTCTTGCCAACTTCTTTGACCACGAGCTCACCTCCCAATGATTGCTAAATATAGAGTGAATTAAACCCTGACATTAGGCCCAGACCTTAATCCGTGACACTAAACCCAGACCTTTAAACCCAGACCTTTAAACCCAGACCTTTAAACCCAGACCTTTAAACCTTGAGATAGCGGCGAAGGGTAATAAGAGATGCCAGCGTGGATACAACTACGCCAGTTAATAGCAACCAACCAGAAGCTGCGGCGACCTCGCCCCAGCCGAAGAACTTAGTGAAGGTTAAAAGTGGTGCCACGTTGGTATCAATCACATATTTCAATCCTGCAAGTAATCCAGAGGCGAGCCCCCAGCCAACGATTGCAGAGATAACTCCTTCGAGAAGGAAGGGGAGTTGGATAGACCAAGATGAGGCTCCAACTAATTTCATAACGCCAGTTTCACGGCGGCGATTAAAGGCGGCGATACGAAGTGTGTTGCTTATAAGTAAGGCAGCAGTTAGGACTGAAAGTAATCCGACAGCAAGTGCACCATTGCGGAGTACTTCAAGGAGTCGGAAGAACTTCTCCAAAATTGTTCTTTGATCTTGCACAATATCTACGCCAGGTCGGCCACTAAATGCACTAACTACAACATCGAATTGTGTTGGATCAGTTAGCTTTACACGGAATGACTCAGGAAGTTGATCAGCAGTCACATTCTGCGCAATTGCAGAATCCTTAAAGCGCTCTTGGAAGCGCTCAAAAGCTTCCGTCTGTGATTCATAAAAGACGCTTTCTACAACAGGCAGAGCCTCTAAATCAGCTTTTATAGAAACTCTCTGCTCTTGAGAAACAACGCCACCCGCACAAGATGGTGACTCTGAGAGAGATCCACAGAGGAATACAGAAACTTCAATCTTGTCATACCAATAATCCTTCATGGCACTGACCTGGGAATTAGAGAGAAGACCAATACCGAGAAGTGATAGAGAAATGGCAACTGTAACAATGACGGCAAAGGTCATTGTTAGATTACGGCGCAGTCCAATTCGAACTTCCTTTAATAGAAAACCAGCACGCATCGCTTCTTCCCCTTATCCCGTATATCCATAAACGCCACGAACTTGGTCGCGGATAACATGTCCGCCATCTAATTCGATAACGCGCTTGCGCATTTGATCAACGATGCCCGAATCGTGGGTCGCCATTAAGACTGTGGTGCCTTCGCGATTGATGCGGTCTAACAATTTCATAATGCCGACAGAGAGCGCCGGATCTAGATTTCCCGTTGGCTCATCAGCGATGATAATTGCTGGCTTTGTCACATAGGCGCGGGCGATAGCCACGCGCTGTTGCTCACCACCGGAAATTTCAGATGGCAGACGATCGCCCTTATCTTCTAAACCAACTAGCTCAAGCATCTCTGGAATTTCGCGATTGATCTCTTTCTGCGAATACCCCAAAACATGGAGCGAGAAGGCGATGTTCTCTGAGATTGTCTTATTTGGAAGTAGGCGGAAATCTTGGAAGACAGTCCCCAACTGACGACGCAGCTCCGGAACCTTATGGTTTGCCAGCGTGCCCAAATCTTTTCCAGCAACATGAATGACGCCAGAGGTAGGGCGCTCCTCCCGAAGAATCAAACGTAAGAATGTTGATTTACCAGATCCAGACATACCGACCAAGAAGACGAACTCGCCCTTGGCTATCTCTAAAGAGACGCTATCGAGTGCGGGGCGATCGTTACCAGGGTAGATCTTGGTGACATTTTCAAAGCGAATCAAAGTTCTTCTCCCTACCTATGCACAAGAGTGAGGCAGCTGCATATGCAGAGCTCTTGCGACCTAGCCCTAGTTTATGGAGGAGAGAGCAAATATCGCGGTTAATTCGCCCAAATATCTCAATTCACAGGCAGAAATGAATCACATTAGAGCGCGTGAGCGCCTAAAACTATTGTGCGCTGGAACGGCGCCAGCGAATTCCTGCCTCGATAAAATCATCAATTTCACCATTTAATACTGCAGATGTATTTCCAGTTTCGTGGTTATTTCGTAGATCTTTCACCATTTGATACGGCGCTAATACATAGGAGCGCATCTGATTTCCCCATGAACCAGAGTTATCACCCTTTAGCGCATTAATTTTCGCCTGCTCTTCTTGGCGGCGACGTTCTAATAACTTTGATTGCAAAACCGCCATCGCGGTAGCTTTATTTTGAATCTGTGATCGCTCGTTTTGGCACGAGACAACGATTCCAGTTGGAATGTGAGTTAGCCGAACTGCAGAGTCAGTTGTGTTAACGCCCTGTCCCCCTGGGCCAGATGAACGGTAAACATCTACACGTACCTCTTTCTCATCTAGTTCGATGTGATCACTCTGTTCTACAACTGGCACAACCTCTACTCCAGCGAATGAGGTGTGGCGGCGTGATTGCGAATCAAAGGGTGAGATACGCACCAAGCGGTGGGTGCCTTGTTCAACTGAGAGAGTTCCATAGGCATATGCCGCGCTAACTCTAAATGTGGTCGATTTAATT
The DNA here is from genome assembly GCA_964463845.1 of uncultured Candidatus Planktophila sp. Lineage (GTDB taxonomy): Bacteria > Actinomycetota > Actinomycetes > Nanopelagicales > Nanopelagicaceae > Planktophila. The sequence continues at coordinate 42,914 of CAYXDT010000010.1, forward strand.
CCTGCCTCTTCGGCGTAGGAAGTTTCCAAGACATCAACTTTAAACTCGTGACGCTCGCAATAACGTAGATACATACGCATCAACATTTCAGCCCAATCAGCTGCTTCAACTCCACCTGCTTCAGAGCGAATCGTGATTAGCGCATCGCGATCGTCGTACTCTCCATTTAACAAAGTAGTAACTTCTAACTCGCTGATTGCCTTAACCGTTGCATCTAACTCTGACTCAGCATCCTTAAGCGCTGAGCCATCTGGTTCACCTGCAGCTAACTCAAAGAGGACTGGCAGATCTGCAACGCGACGGCGCAAACTCTTAAGCCGGCTAATGCTCGCTTGTACTCGCGATAACTTACTTGTAACTGCTTGCGCCTTCTCCGGGTCATCCCACAAATTAGGAACACCGGCTGCAGCTTCAAGTTCCACCGCCTCTGCCTCAAGTTTTGGAAGATCGAGAACTTTTTCAATGGAAGTTAGGGTCGCGCTAATCTCCGAGATTTCAAGTGAGTATTCGCGAGCCATGGGTTAAGGATAGCCAGTTGCTATCCAATATTTATGCCATAGTAATTTGTTGTTCTTTTTCTCTCATCAATCGTGCCAACAGTTGAATAGATTGTTATCTCCTTCAACCCAATAAACGGGATAAGAAAGGGAAGATCAACTACCGCAGAGGTCTGAATCGAGAGTTGGTAGCCATCGCAATCAACTGCTTCGACAGTAATATTGGTTAGATCATCTCTATTCCAAGAGCCCTTCTGCGCACTCCAATCTCTTAGAGCACTGACAGCATCAACAACTCCCTTCTCGCAATCTATTGGAATACCCGGATCGTCTTCAGAATCGCCAACAATATTCATTGCTAATCGAGTTAGGTTGTATTCATTTTGGTAGTACTGCTCCAAGTCGAGATTGCGTACTCCTCGCTGAGCTGCCGCCTCAGTTGCTTGAGTCAGCGCCCGCTTGGCTTGAAATGCGGTTGAAACATTGGTGACTATCAACAGGGTGATTAGTGAAATCATAAATAACCCCAGCGTTAACACTGAGATAGAACCCTCTTCAGATTTAACTAAAGAAGATTTATATCCGGTTCTCTTTCTCAAGCCCATGGAGAGACATATTCAATCGCTGAAACTTGAACTTTATGTTGGGCATCTAAGTGACGCGAAAGTGTGATGGTAATTTTTGAGTCTGGTGAGATGCATGGCCTATAACTACAGTTAATCTGCATCGAAATCTCACCTTCTTGGAACTCATCCTGAATTCCTAAAAGTTGAGCACCTTTCTCAACAACACCACTAGCAACTGCAAATGCACTTTCATCATCAGAACTTGTTACAAAAGCTCGTGCTGATTCTCGTGCCAAAGTTCTGAGTGCGTTCTGATGATCACTTGTTGCAGCAAAGGTATTCATGAAGAGATAGAGAGGGAGAAAGAGAGGGATGGCAAGGAGAGCAAACTCGACAGAGGCGCTTCCCTCGTCGCTCTTTGACAAATTCCTTCCAGGGTTGCCACTTCTCCTACCTTTTCCCTTGATTCTTCGTGGTGAATCCCTCTCGCTATGCAAGATGGAGCAATTCTTAGTGCATCGCTGCTTCATCGTTGATTCTCCACAATCGCAAGACCGTTTACTTCTATACGAGGTTTGCGCCCAACGATTTCTGCCAACCCTGGAAACAGGCTTGCCAACCCACGACTTCGCGTCGAAACGACTAAATCAAGATCTTGCTCTGGATCGGGTGAATAAATCTTCAGGTATGTATCTGTGGCCGAGAACTCCCCACTAATTGCTCCCGCGGATGCTTGGCTTTGGGCCTGCAACTGCTCCATATTTCGCCCATGTATCGCTAGCGCCAGTTGAGAGCTAATTAGAAAAACTGTGAGAAGTGGAATTAAAACTAGCGAGCTTTCAATACTTCCTCGCTCAGATCGGAAAAACTCTCTTATCAACTTAACGAATGCCATTCATGGCATCAAGGGAGTTCTTGAGAATTGCACTTAGGCGGGGTGCAGCGATTGTCCAGAGAGCGGTGACCAAGCCCGTGGTCATTAATACGACTAGAACCCAGCCCGGTACATCACCACGCTCATCTCGCAAGGCCTTATAGAGTCGCGAATTCCGAAACTCTAGAAACTTTTGTGAAACCGCCACACTAAATTGGATTACTTGCTTCTGTATTACTTCAGTCATTGCATTCCTCTTTCTCTAGCTCTTGATTGGGTTTTTCCTTGGTCTATTTCGTGCTTTAGTTGTAGAAATGTCATTTCTTAAAAGGCCGCGCATATCTACATGATTCAAATCTCTGCAAACAAATTTAGAGTGGAAAGTGAGGGCCAGAGAGCAAAGAGAATTGAAACTGGAAGGATGAGAAATACAACTGGAACCATCATGGCTACCTCCGCCTTCGCAGCAGCATTAAGTATTTGACTCCTCTCAAGATCTCTCGCCTCTCTAACATGGCTATGTAAGACTTGAATCAATGGGGCGCCGCGAACGACTGCAATAACAACTGAATCAGCGAAACGTCTAATTGGTAATGAATTTATCCGCCTACCTAACTTGTCTAGGGAGTCAGCAAGAGATTGCCCCATTGATACCTCTTGCACTAGGGAACGAATCTCTCTAGGTAAATGTCCGCTACCTCGCAAGGCAATTCGTGAGAGAGCGCTCAAGGGAGTTAAACCCGCAGATAGTGCCAGGGTTAGCATTTCAACAATCCCTGGAAATTCACGCTCAACTGCGACTCTATTCCTGCGGATTTGTAAGAGTAAATTTCGCTCAGTAGTCACGAGAATGGATGCGATAACGATTGAGGTAGAGATCACGGCTACACCGCCCGAGAGAATCCTCAATATCCAAAGAGTGATAAAAATAAAGGAGGCACTCGCGCTCAAGATAAGTTGCTTGTACCTAAAATTTTCATAATCGACTTCGCTATCTCTTCCTAACTCCACAAGTTTTACACGCGCATTGCTGCGATCGCCAATCAGCAGTATCGACTTTATCCAATGGTTCTCCCAGGCAATATGGCTATTGGCCAGGAGAAAGGCTGGAATTAGAAGCAAGAAAGCAACGGCTAGTGATTCAGTCATTTCCAACCCCAATAAAAATACGACCTTGTTGAGGTAATTGACTTAGGAAATTCATCCAAAGGTAAGCGATTGCCGTCATAAAGAGCCCAACCAGTAGGACAAGTGCCCCTGAGCCATTTGAGAAGGCTGCCGAGGTAGTTGGTTGTGTTGAAAGCAAGATTAGTAGAAGCCACGGAGCGGCTGCTGAAATGTGTGCTGAGTTTCTTATCCAGTTTTGCTTGACAGTAATCTCTCTTCTTAGAGAGACATCTTCTCGAATGAAATTACCCAGAAGGCGCAGAATATTTAGCAGTTCTGTTCCACCAAGAAGTTTGGCGATAGCCAGGGCTTCTAGGATTTGATCAATACTGGGATGTGCTAGCTCCTCTTTGATCTTGCTAATTGCTGCCTCAAAATCTCCATCCGCGTAAATTGATACTTTAAATTCTTGAAAATAGGGACGGAGAATTTCAGGCCCTCTATCGGCAAGCCCAACTAGCGATTCGTTAAGTGATAAACCTGATTGAATTCCTGATATCAATAAATCAATCATCTCTGGTGTTGCAGCTTGTATCGCACTCGCGCGCTTAATTTGACTCTTCTGATGTGAGAGTGTTACTAGAATGGCTATAAATAGAGATAGCGCAATAGCAATAACAATTGATCTTGAGATTAGAAGGGCTGAAACTGCAGCTACAACAACGATTAAAATCCTGGAAAAGATTTCAATGCGATTTCGTCTGTATAAACCATGTAAATATTTCATTGTGTAGCCAACTGTCTGCCAAATACCTCTTGTGGGGTGAAGTTCTTGGCTCCCATAACTAGATTCTCATTTCGAAGCACCTTCCCTAATCCACGCTCATACTCTCTTCCGTTCCAGCGCCAAATTCCTTCAATCTCTGCCCGTCCTCCCTCAAATCTTCCAGTAACTTCTACAACCTCTTTAACTCGGCGGATTCCATCATTCTCTAAAGAGACTTGCACAATGATGTGAATTGCTGATGCCACAGTCGGAGCAATAAATTTGTGCGAGATATTTTCACCGGCAAGAAGTGGAAGTGTCTGTAATTTGGTGATTGCATCACGCGCTGAATTTGCATGTAGCGTTCCCATTCCAGGTAATCCCGAATTCAAAGCTAAGAGGAGATCTAGGGCTTCTGCTTCTCGCACTTCTCCAACAATCAATCTGGCTGGCCGCATACGGAGCGCCTCTTTAATCAATTTTCGTAAGGAGATTTCCCCCTCTCCCTGTAAATTTGCGCCGCGAGTTTGCATCTGAATCAGATCAGGAATCTTCGGTTGAAGCTCAAATACCTCCTCAATAGTGACTACTCGCTGGCTGAGCGGAATTTCGTGAGCGAGTGCATTCAATAGTGTTGTTTTGCCAGCTTGAGTTCCTCCGCTAACCAGAATGTTTCTACCGCTCTTAACCGCTAAAGATAAATCTGCACAAATTTCAGCAGACATGACTCCTAGCTGCATAAGATCTTCGATTGATTTCTGTTTCATGAGGTGTTTTCTTATATTCACCGCCCAGTGTTCGGCGGTTATCTCTGGGATAACTACATGCAAACGGCTGCCATCGGGTAGACGGGCATCTACAAACGGATGCGACAAGTCAAGACGCCGACCACTCCAGATTAGCGCCCTATCTATTAGCGCCTTAACTGCATCTGCCGTTAAAAGTAGATTGGTCAGTTCACTCTTGCCATTGCGAGCGATAAAAATCCGCTCAGGTGAGTTAATCCAAATCTCTTCAATCGATTCATCTGCAATTAGATGTGCAATTGGTCCAAATACGATATCTGGGTCCATGTTCTCCATGTCCCAGAAGGTAGGAGGCAACTGACATCTGCTCTGATCTCTTACGCCTGCTTGTGGATACTTGCCTAATTCGCGAGACTCTGCGTTCTGTTAAGTAACTCTTGGTTATCTAACCGATTCAATACCTCCAACGTGCTCTCCTGACTATTTACACTCAAGGTTGCACTTAAGCACTCGACATGCTTGCTTCCCCAGGAGCTTTGAATCCGTTGCGCGATTGATTTAGCAATAGGTAGTGGAGCTTTAATAATCAGTGTGAACTCGAATCTTCCTAGCCGAGCACATATATCTTCGCCGCGCACTGAGATCTTAATCAACTCTGCAAAATCAACAATTGCGCTCTCGTACATTGAATCTAGTGGCGTCTTAATTGATTGATTTTCGTAACTCGTGGGAGAGAGCTGGAGACGCAAAAGTGAGAACTTTCTTTTATCGCGCTCCGCGCTAATTAACTCACGGCGCAAGCTCTCGTAGAAATATGGAGGTGCGGCAAGATGCGTTAATGAGTCTCTTAATCCATCATGCGAGAAAGTCATCAGCCTCACCATTCGTAATGTTAAAGTGCGCACATGAGTAAATCTCGTGGCCCGATACAGAGTCCTGATGATTCCAATAAATCATCTAAGCGCTCTACTGTGGCAACCCTGCTCTATATCGAAGCTGGCATCGTGCTTG
>CAYXDT010000011.1:0-39372 GCA_964463845.1 uncultured Candidatus Planktophila sp.
AGAAGAGTCGCCCTATAAGCCGGATCCTGTCGTTCTTGCGAACGGATCACCATCCATCTAGACCTGCAATTACTTGCAGGTTCAAGCAACCTACCCGATAGCTTGAGCGCGAGCAGCGCACTATCTTCTTGGTCTTGCTTCAGGTGGGGTTTACATAGCTACACATATTGCTACATGTACTGGTGGTCTCTTACACCACCGTTTCACCCTTACCAATCTCTAGCGAACTAGATAATGGCGGTTTACTTTCTGTTGCACTTTCCCGTGGATTGCTCCAGGTGGGCGTTACCCACCACCTTGCTCTGTGAAGTCCGGACTTTCCTCGGCATAACTTGCGTTATAACGCGGTGATCCAGGCGACTCTTCTGGTGCCAATAATAGGGCAGATTAATCATTGGATGATTTGAGCGCAGTGAGCGCCCAAAGTATCGCGATTACATCTATTACTTCTTGTGCAACAGCGCCTTGGCTGGCGCTTGTGATTCCAAAGGCTCCCGTGCCCATGACCACAAAGGAGAGCGCCATTCCGATTCCAGCTGCTTGCAGCGCCTTCTTTCGAGCGGTTTTGGATATGCGGATTGCTTTGGTGAGACGATCAATTGAGTCCTCAACAATGACTACATCGGCAGCTTCGGAGGCCGCAGATGCACCGCGTGCTCCCATTGCTACGCCAACATCTGCAGCAGCTAATGCCGGTGCGTCATTTATGCCATCTCCTACAACAATCACAGTCCCAGTAGCGCGAGACTTTGCCGCCTCGGTAATTTCAAGTTTTCCGCTCGCTGAAACCTTCGAGTAAATCTCTGTTATTCCAACTGCCTTAGCAACTTCGTTAGCAGTCTCTTCGCGATCTCCGGTGACTAGCGCAATGTGCTTAACGCCCACAGCGCGCAAATCTGTGACCATCTGTTTTGATTCAGGGCGCACTGGGTCATCTAGGCCAATAACACCAATTAATTCGCCATTGCGCGTTACCGCAACCATGAGTGGTTGTGTGAAGTGGAGCCACTTTGGTCTTTCAACCTTGAGTTGGCCAACAATAATCCTGTCGCCCAAGATGGTTGCAGCAATTTCATGTCCAGCAATCTCTTCGATATCAGTACATTTGGTGAGTTCTAATCGACGTTCCTTAGCTTCTTTAACTAGCGCCTTGGCAACAATATGTGGGCTGTATTGGTCTACAGAGGCCGCAATTTGGAGAACTTCATCATCACTTATTCCTGGTTGAGAATTAATCTCTGAAATCTCTGGTCCACCGTGGGTTAAAGTTCCAGTCTTATCTAGTAAGACTGTCTCAGTTCTAGCGAGCAACTCAAGTACTCCGCCACCTTTGATGATTGCCCCGTTCTTAGCTGCTTGCGAGAGCCCTGCCACAATTGCAATCGGAACAGCCAGGATTAGCGGGCATGGTGTTGCAGCAACCAGAACTGCAACCGCTCTTCCAGAATCACCTGTTATTGCCCAGGCCAAGCCTGCAATTAACAATGCAGCTGGAACAAAACGCAGCGCCCATTTATTAGCAAGGCGAATTCCTGGAGCAGATTTTTCCTGAGCCATTTCTACAAGTTTTATAATTCCCGCGTATGTGCTGTTTTCTGAAGTCACTGTTGCTAAGTATTCGAAAGGTGAGCCAGCATTTAAAATTCCACTGGAGATTTCATCATCTTTATCTCTAGTAATTGGCAGAGGCTCACCAGTTAGCGCTGATTCATCTAGGGTAGCGGTGGCCAACAAGGTGCCATCTGTCGGGGTAATTTCTCCGCTCCGAATAAGGAGTCGATCACCAATCTTAATTTGCTCAATATCTATCTCTTCGATGGAACCTGATTTATCTACCCTGTGAACATTTCGAGGCATGCGAGAAAGTAGCGCTTTCAATTGACGCTCAGCCTGACCTTCAGCCCAACTTTCTAGAACTCTTCCAGTTGCCAACATCACTGAAATTACAGCTGCTGCAAAAAGTTCATCTGTGAACAATGTTCCAAGTAAAGCCAGAACCGCCAAAACATCAGAGCCCATCGTTTTTCGCCGCAAATCATTTATAAGCCAAGTTATAGCTGGAACCAGGCCGATTAACCCAGCTAATATCCAGATTGACTCAACTAGAAAGCCAGCAACAAGAGATATCGATGACGAGACAAGTAACGCTCGATTGAACTGCCTCGTACTCATAAAAGTAAGGTTACTTCCCTTTTAGCGATAACCTTGCGAGATGAGTGAAGTAACCATCGCATTCCTAGGAGCTACCGATACGGTTACAGGCAGTCGGGCGCTTATCTCTAGTAGGCAAAGCAAGATTCTCATCGACTGTGGGCTCTTTCAGGGTGTTAAATCAGTTCAGCGCAAAAATTGGGATCCCTTTCCAATAGAGGCTGACCAGATTGATGCGGTGGTTCTGACTCACGCTCACCTTGATCACTCCGGTTACCTGCCTGCTCTCGTAAAGCAGGGTTTTAATAAAGAGATTTATGGAACCAGATATACCAATGACATCGTCAGAATTATCTTGCGTGATTCAGCTCGCTTACAGATGGAAGATGCAAAGTACGCTACAAAAAAGGGTTACTCAAGCCATAAAAATCCACAAGCTCTCTATAACTTAGCTGATGCTGAAAAGGCAATCGATCGCCTTCGTGAAAGACCATTTAGAGAGCGCGTGCAGATTGCTCCAGATGCTTTCGTAACCTTCTATCCATCCGGCCATATTCTAGGATCTAGCTTTGTTGCCGTTGAAGTCGGCGGAAAGTCTTTTCTCTTTACAAGTGATTTGGGAAGAAATAACCATCCCTTACTATCTAATCCAGATGCGCCACCAACTCAAGATTTTGATGTAGTTGTCACAGAATCCACATATGGGGATCGCAAGCATGACACTACTCCAGAAAGTTTTGCCCAAGAGATTAATGATGCGGTGGCCCGCGGTGGAACGATACTAATTCCAGCATTTGCCGTCGACCGCACTGAAGTAATTCTCATGGCTTTAAAAGAATTGATTTTGGAGAAGAAGATTCCAGCCTTGCCAATTTATGTTGATTCTCCTATGGCGCTATCTGCATTAAATTTCTATCGTGAGGCAGTTGCTGCTAACTCGCCAGAAATCCGTGCTGGTGTATCAGAGAGATTTTCAAACCAAGATCCTTTTGATGCGGGAGCGCTGCACCAAATGAGCACCACAGATGAGTCAAAAGCTATCAATAATGTAGAAGGTTCAGCGATTGTAATTTCAGCAAGTGGCATGGCTACCGGAGGCAGAGTTGTACATCATCTTGCAAATATGCTGCCTAACCCAAGGAACACAGTGATTCTCGTTGGTTACCAAGCGATAGGTAGTCGCGGTCGACTTCTGGAAGAAGGCGCTCAAGAGGTGAAGATTCATGGGGATTTGATTCCTGTAAATGCTCATATTTCAAAGGTGGAAAGTTTCTCAGTTCATGCTGATTCTGATGAACTCATGGTCTGGCTCACGCAGGTGAGGAAACCTGGACAGGCTTTCGTTGTTCATGGCGAATTGCAAGGTCAGCAGCATATGCAACAGCGGCTTACAGATGAACTGGGTTGGAAGACGATAATCCCTAAATCAGGTCAAGTTTTTCAAGTTTAACGAAGGTGTCCACGCTCATTAAACGAACGCAGAGCACGGAGACCATCTGAAGGCCAAATCGAAATTGAAGAGATAGAACAAGGCGTTGCATCCATATGAAAGACCGCATCTGCCGGGGCGCCAATGGCTAACTTTGTGGCGGTCTTAATTACTCCATTATGTGTAACAACGATAACTTTCTTTCCAGGATATTGAGCAACCAAATTCTCTAACGCTTCATCGATGCGAATAGCAGCTTCGTCATAGGACTCTCCCCCACCCGGTGCGTATGCAGTTGAGTTGAGCCAAGACTGATATTGATCTGGTTCTTCACTACGTACCTCCTCAGTTGACCGTCCATCCCATGTGCCAAAGGAGAGTTCGAACCATGCCTCATCAAATAAAATCTCTAAACCTGTTGAGCGCGCAATAGCTTCTGCGGTTTGGCGCGTGCGCTTAAGGGGGGATGCAATTAGAACATCTGCGCCAAGCTTGGCGCACTCTGCAGCAACTAAATCTGCTTGCTCCAGGCCATCTTGCATTAATTCAGGATCAAGTGCGCCAGTGCCTGAAAACTTTCGCTCAGGGGTCAAGACTGTCTCACCATGGCGAATGAAATAAATAAAGGTGGGAATCTCAGCGCTTCGTAGGCGATCTGTTAGGTAGTTCTGCTGAATAACTGAAATAGGTTTGTGGTCGCTGCCACCATCTAGCGCCTTATTGGCGAGTCGATCCGCATGTGAATTCTCATCACGTGGAATCCACGAGTAAGTAACAAGAGATGGGTCGTGTGCTGCGCGACATTGCTTAGCTAAATCTCTCATATCTGCATGCTTAATCTGCCAGCGCCCAGACATTTGTTCGACAACTAACTTAGAATCCATCGCAACTTCTACAGTTGCTTGAGCATCAAGCTGGTGTATATGAATTAGACCTGCAAGTAGGCCGCTGTATTCGGCAACATTATTTGTAGCAACACCAATAACATCAAAGAGTTCAGCCACAATTTTTCCACCCTCAGTGACTACCGCTCCATACCCAGCAGGACCAGGATTGCCACGTGAGCCGCCATCGGCCGTTAACTTAAAAGAACGTGCCACTAGCGATCACGCACCAAGATGCACCGGCATTCTTCGCACCTAACTACTTCATCTTCACCGAGACCAGAAATTCGCTGTAGCTCTATAGTGTTAAGGGTTAGGTTGCACCCTTTACATTGCGCCCCGGCTAATGGCGCTGCTGCGATACCACCGCTTGATTCACGCACCTTCTCATAAAGCGCCAGGAAATCAGCTGCCACTGATTGGGCTGTTGCCTTTCTATCGGTTGCCAGACCCTCTAGTTCAGTATGAATAGCAGCAAGAGCATTCTCTTTACGGATATTTAAATCAGCTACTCCTAGCGCAACTTCATTCTCTTGGCTGGAAAGTTCTGTGATGCGTTCTTGAATCTCATCTACCCGCATCATTATTCCTAGTTCAACTTCCTCTAACTCTGCGCGCCGTGCACCAAGGGTGCCCAACTCATGCTGAGTCTGTTCCAGCTCCTTAGGAGTACCTGTTCCTGATGAGAGTCGCTTCTCATCTCTCTCAATACGTGTAACTATCTGCTCTACATCTGCTTCAGCACGCGCCAGCTCTCGCTTAACATCACTTAGCTCAGTTTCGGCGGCAATTCGTAGGTCGCGGAGATTATTTTGCTTAATTGTCTGGGCGGCTATCTCTGCAATTTCAGGAAGTGTCGCTGCACGATTTTTAAGTGTGGCGCTCTGCAAATCAAACTTTTGAATATCAAGGATGGAACGCTGATCGCTAGCGCTTGCTTTCACGGCGTTCTCCTCTAAGAGTGGTTGACCCTGTATGTAATTCTTAAGGTGAACTCTACTTGATTTCCCTGCCTAGCCATTTTCGGCAAGCTCTGCTTGCTCCACTAGCGATGAATACTTATATTTCCAGACACTTTCTGCTCCCGAGTGGCCAACCAGATAGGTCAGGACAATGCTGGCCAGGCAGAACACAACTAGTAAGGCACCCAAGATTCGAGAAAAGGTCTTACTGCGCTTATAGAAGGCGAAGAATGAATAGATAATTAAGGTAGCTAACAGAATTAGCGATAAGAGAAGAAGGTTCTCTCCCCACTCGGCATGTTTTTTAGGAAGCCCTACAACCTTAGACAGTGACTTGCCTGAACCGTTAGCAGCAATCACGGTGACAGTAATAAATGCTGTTATAGGTATCAGATAGAGATGAAACTTACGCAACAGCTTTTTCTTAAAAATTCCCACGATAATAAGTACCGCTAAGAGGGGAAGAAGAATTACTACGCCATGAATAATTAAAGGGTGCGCAGGTAGGGCGCCGATTTCAACCCAAGTACTATCCGGAAGAAGCGCAATGAGGACTACGGTGGCGACAGATGCCAGTGAGATACTCAGGAACTTAAACATTGCGCCCTCATTTCAAGGTCATCTCTAGAGCGTAATCTTCTTGAGAATCTTCTCATCGCTAATTATCTGAATTTGGAATCCTTTTAGCTTCTGTGATGCTTTAAGGACAAGTTGACCATCCTCTGAGAACGAGAATCTCACTTTTCTATTTGCAGAACCTTTCTTTACAGCAATTACTCTGATCGCTGGGTTGGTCGCAGATAGCTCAACCTCACTTGTGAGGGTAAAGGTATTGCCCTTTCTGACCTTCGTAAACTTAGAAGAACTAATCTCTTCCTCGATTAACTGCTTTGCTTCGATAACATTTGCAGCTTTTGCTCTCTCTTCTGCATCTGGAATAAATGTGTAATCAAGTTCTGCTTGAGTTGGTGTGCCATCCGGATTCTTAATCCAAGAGGGATTCTCTGGAGTAGCTATTGGGCCAGTTGCCCCTTGTGGTTCTGGGCCATAGATAGGAGTTCCATCTGGATTGAATCCGAGCTGAATCATTCCTGGAGGAGCGGTTGAAATTATCTCTGGCGGATTCTTTGCTCTCTCTTCTGCATCTGGAATAAATGTGTAATCAAGTTGAGCCTGAGTTGGCGTTCCATCGGGATTGGGGATCCAAGAAGGATTTTCAGGAGTTGCAATGGGTCCAGTTGCACCAGGAGGTTCCGCTCCATAAATTGGAGAGCCATCGGTGTTGTAGCCAAGAATGATGTTGGCTTGACTTGGAATTGGAATCAAAATTAGAAGCGCAGCTAAGCCCAAGGAAACTTTCTTTTGGTTACCTACGTATTTGGACACCTTCATAAGCCAAGGGTACAAGGAAGCGCTTGTTAGTACAGGGGCGAATCGGTGATCTAGCATTCAAGAAAATTTGTAATTGTGGGCGGTGAGGGTTTCGAACCCCCGACATCCTCGGTGTAAACGAGGCGCTCTACCACTGAGCTAACCACCCTGCGTGCTTGCGAATACTACTTTAAATATCCGAAAGAACGAAAATTGTGCGGGTTGGGCAAGGTTTAGAGGGCTGCGATAGCGCTCTTGTAATCACCATTGTTGCGTGGATCGCCAAAGCCCTGAACAACGCTCCAGCGGATAATTCCCTGCTTATCAACGATGAAGGTTCCGCGCATTGCACATCCAGCATCCTCATTAAAGATGCCGTAAAGTTTTGAAGCTACTCCATGTGGCCAGAAGTCTGAGAGAACTGGGAACTTGTAACCCTCTTGTTCAGCAAAGACGCGTTGGATATGCATTGAGTCGCATGAGATTGCTAAAACTTGAACGTTATCGTTTTGGAATGGCGCCAAGTCATCACGGATGGCGCAGAGCTCGCCAGTGCATGTTCCGGTAAATGAAAATGGGTAAAAGAGAAGTACTACATTCTTTTCTCCACGGAATGAGGAGAGTTTTACCTTATTGCCATTCTGATCTTTAAGTTCGAAATCTGGTGCTTCTTGCCCGATTGTTAAATGTGTTTGCAACTGTGTCATGGCGCGAATCTATCGCTTGCCACCCTTACGTGCCACTAGGCGAGTGGCAGTCCAATCTGATGCCACAGCAAGAGTTGAGGTCTGACTTAAGCCACATGTTGGCGCTGCATCTTGGATATCACTTGGTTCAACATGACCTGGGCGCCCAACTTTCGGTGTGAGCACCCAGATAGATCCACTCTCTGAGAGGTAGGTCATCGCATCCATTAGTTCATCTACTAAATCACCGTCATCTTCACGGAACCAGAGAAGCACCGCATCGACTACCTCTGTCGTACTGCCCTCTAGAAAATCTGTCTCTACTAATTTCTTTATTTCGGCGCGCAGCGCATCGTCGCAGTCAGATCCATACCCGACTTCCAGGACGAGCTCTCCCTTAGCAAAACCCATGCGTATTGCCATGGGATAAGTCCAACGGATGAGACAGATATTTACAAGGGTTTAACCTGCTTCACATGGGATTTTTTTGCTCTGGCACCCTTTTGGCGGAAGAATAGGGCCATGACCGAATTCTCTGGGCTCCCAGATCAGATTATCGACCAACTTGTAGATACCGATCCCAGCGAGACGGCAGAGTGGCAGGCCTCCTTTGATGCCGCTCTCACAGCAGCTGGCCCAGTCAGAGCTCGCTACTTAATGCTTTCACTCCTTAAGCGTGCGCACGAGAAGAACATTGGAATCTCATCCCTGCGAACAACTGATTACATAAACACCATTTCACCTGAGAATGAACCGGCCTTCCCAGGAGATGAAGCGATTGAACGTCGTATCCGCGCATATATCCGTTGGAATGCTGCGATGTTGGTTCATCGTGCGCAGCGCCCTGGAGTTGGTGTCGGCGGACATATCTCAACTTATGCATCTTCTGCCTCGCTTTACGAAGTTGGATTTAACCACTTCTTCCGCGGACAAGATCATCCAGGTGGTGGTGATCAAGTTTTCTTCCAAGGACATGCCAGCCCCGGAATGTATTCACGTGCATTTTTAGAAGGACGTCTTTCTGCAGACCAGCTAGATGGATTCCGTCAGGAACTTTCGCATCCATCTGGCGGTCTCTCTTCCTATCCTCATCCACGTTTGATGCCAGATTTCTGGCAATTCCCAACTGTCTCTATGGGCATCGGACCGCTAAATGCTATTTATCAGGCGCGCTTTAATCGCTACCTACATAACCGCAAAATTAAAGATACAAGTGACCAGAATGTTTGGGCATTCCTTGGCGATGGCGAAATCGATGAAGTCGATACATTGGGTGCAATCGGTTTAGCTTCCCGTGAAAAGCTAGATAACCTCACCTTTGTTGTTAACTGTAATTTGCAGCGCCTTGATGGCCCAGTTCGTGGAAATGGCAAGATCATCCAGGAACTTGAATCAATCTTCGGTGGGGCCGGATGGAATGTTATTAAAGTTGTATGGGGTCGCGGTTGGGATCCACTATTGGCGCAAGACCGTGAGGGCGCTCTAGTAAATATTATGAACACCACTCTCGATGGTGATTACCAGACCTTTAAAGCCGAAGGTGGAGCCTTTGTTCGCGAACACTTCTTTGGACGTGACCCACGTACTGCTGCCATGGTTGCTAACTGGTCTGACGATGAAATTTGGGGGCTAAAGCGCGGCGGCCATGACTATCAGAAGTTATTTGCCGCTTACACAGCTGCCACCGAAAAGAATGGTAGACCAACTGTAATTTTGGCAAAGACCGTAAAGGGCTGGGGACTTGGTTCACACTTCGAAGGACGTAACTCAACTCACCAGATGAAGAAGATGACGCTAGAAGATATTACGGTTTTCCGTGATCGCCTAGAGATTCCTTTGACAGATGACCAACTTGATAAGTACACACCTTCTTATTACAAGCCAGCACCTGACTCTCCAGAGATGAAGTATCTCGAAGAGCGTCGCCGCGAACTGGGTGGATCAATCCCACGTCGTCGCGCAATCTCACGTCCACTGGCGCAGCCAGCTGATGATGCCTACGAATCAGTGCGTCGAGGCTCTGGCCAACAAGAGATTGCTACAACAATGGCATTTGTCAGAATGTTGAAAGATTTAGTTAAAGATCCAGTGCTGGGACATCGCTTTGTTCCGATTATTCCTGATGAGGCTCGTACCTTTGGTATGGATTCACTCTTTCCAACTTTGAAGATTTACTCTCCTCATGGACAGCAGTATCTGGCGGTAGACCGTGACTTGATGCTCTCCTATAAGGAATCTGTATCTGGCGTTATTTTGCATGAGGGAATCAACGAGGCAGGTTCTGTTGCATCCTTCACCGCAGCCGGCTCTTCATACTCAACACATGACGAACCGATGATTCCGATTTATATCTTCTACTCAATGTTTGGATTCCAGCGAACAGGTGATGCCTTCTGGGCAGCAGCCGACCAACTAACTCGTGGCTTTGTCATGGGCGCAACTGCCGGGCGAACCACGCTAAACGGTGAGGGCTTGCAGCACGAAGATGGTCATTCACATCTACTTGCCGCAACCAATCCAGCAGTTATTTCATATGACCCGGCATTTGCTTACGAGTTAGGACATATCTTTAAAGATGGTCTGCGCCGCATGTATGGCGAAGATAGTGAGAACGTTTACTACTACCTAACTATTTATAACGAGCCATATGTGCAGCCAGCTGAACCAGATAATTTGGATGTGGCCGGACTGCTTAAGGGAATCTATCTATATTCTCCAGCGGCGAAGCAGCGTAAGAAGAACGCTCAGATATTGGCATCTGGAGTTGGTGTTAATTGGGCTATGAAGGCGCAGCAACTTCTGGCCGATGATTGGGGCGTTGCCGCCTCTGTCTGGTCAGTTACATCTTGGAACGAGTTGCGTCGCGATGGCCTCGAAGTTGATCGTCACAATCTGCTAAATCCTAAAGATAAGAAGAGCGCTTACATCACAGAGAAGTTAAAGGGCACTGAAGGTCCAGTAATTGCCGTCTCTGACTTTATGCGCGCTGTACAGGATCAAATCGCTTCATGGGTTCCAAATTCTTTCTACTCACTTGGCACAGATGGTTTCGGTCTCTCCGATACACGAGGTGCGTTACGTCGCCACTTCAAGGTGGATGCGGAATCAATTGCAGTCGCCACGCTTGCGCAATTAGCTCAGGCCGGTGAAATTAAAGAGTCAGTAGTCCAGGAGGCGATCGATAAGTACCGCATTTTCGATGTGCGTTCTGCAGATGCTGGAAATACCGAAGGTTCAGGTTGATTAATCGGATTCCAGTCACCGATATCTCCCCTGTCATACATTTCGGGGGAGAATTAGTTCCTGTCAAAGCAATTGCTGGTGAAGAGATTCCAATTAGTGCCAAGGTTTTTCGAGAAGGGCATGATCAATTAGGCGCTGATGTAGTTCTATATAGCGCCACAGGGCAAGAGCTATCTCGAGTAGTTATGAAAGAGCAATGGTCCGGCTCAGATGAGTACAAGGCCAATATAAGAATTCCCAG
This sequence comes from uncultured Candidatus Planktophila sp., assembly GCA_964463845.1. Lineage (GTDB taxonomy): Bacteria > Actinomycetota > Actinomycetes > Nanopelagicales > Nanopelagicaceae > Planktophila. The sequence continues at coordinate 10,968 of CAYXDT010000011.1, forward strand.
CCAAGGGGAGTTTTTCTTTGCAATTGAATCCTATGACCACCCATTTGGCACCTGGCTACATGGCGCTGAGATAAAGATTCCAGCAGATATTGATGCAGAACTTATGTGCATCACTGGTGCTGAAATTTTTCAAGCCAAGTTGCAAGAAGATGCCAGCCTTAAATCAATTCTTGCTCCCGCGATTAAGGTATTGAACGATCTGACGCTCGCACCAGTGAATCGCTTTTCACAAGTTACTACCGATGCAATTCGCACACTCTTTACAGCTAACCCATTACGTAACCTAGTTACCGCAACTGAACGCTTCCCAATTCGTGCAGACCATGAACGCGCTTTAGTTGGTGCCTGGTATGAGTTCTTTCCACGCAGCGAGGGTGCAACCTTGTCAGCTGATGGAACGATAAAAAGCGGCACTTTTAAGAGCGCAGCAGAGCGTTTACCGGCGGTGGCAGCGATGGGCTTTGATATTTTGTACTTGCCGCCGATTCATCCCATCGGAACTACTTTTCGCAAGGGAAAAAATAACACTCTCACTCCTACCTCATCTGATCCTGGTGTGCCTTGGGCAATTGGGTCAATAGAAGGTGGCCATGATGCGATTAATCCCGAACTTGGAACGATGAGTGATTTTGAAAACTTTATAAAGGTGGCACGAAAAGAGAAGTTAGAGATTGCAATGGACTTTGCTTTGCAGGCCTCTCCTGATCATCCTTGGGTGAAAGAGCACCCAGAATTTTTTACAACTAGAGCTGATGGCAGCATCGCATATGCAGAGAATCCTCCTAAGAAGTATCAAGATATCTATCCAATTAATTTTGATAATGATTATGCTGGAATTTTAAATGAGTCGCTCCGTATCTTGCGCTTCTGGATAGCTAAGGGAATCTCCATCTTTCGAGTGGATAATCCACATACCAAGCCTGTGCATTTCTGGGCAGATATCATGGCAACGATTCACGCTGAGAGTCCGGATGTAATCTTCTTAGCCGAAGCCTTCACAAAGCCTTCCATGATGCATGCCTTAGGTAAGGCGGGTTTTCATCAGTCCTATACCTACTTCACCTGGCGCACAACCAAGCGTGAACTAATCGATTACGCGACAGAGGTTTCCCGCGATACCAGCGCATTCTTCCGCCCTAACTTCTGGGTAAATACTCCAGATATCCTCCCCTTTCATCTGCAATCTGGAAATCCAGCAATCTTTGCAATCCGCGCAGCTCTTGCTGCCACGCTATCGCCATCTTGGGGCATGTATGCCGGCTATGAACTCTTTGAGCATCGCCGCTTTAAAGAAGGTGGCGAAGAGTATCTAGACTCTGAAAAGTATGAAATTAAGGTGCGTGATTGGGATGGGGCAACTAAGCGAGAACTTACGCTCGCTCCCTTTATCGCTCAGCTAAATAAGATTAGGAGAAATAACGCTGCTCTGCAGCGCCTACGAAATCTGCGCTTCCATGAGAGTGATAATGAGTCAATCTTGGCTTACTCAAAGCGTGAAGGCGATAACTTGATTTTGGTTGTAGTAAATCTCGATCCATCCTTTGCCCAAGAGAGCACAATTCATTGGAGCCTAGGTGATTTGGGTATTGATAGTGAAAACTTTGCGGTGGTTGATTTGATTGATGGAGCCAAGTACGACTGGTCTGCCCATACTTATGTGCGCCTAGATCCGACTAGGTTATCGGGCAAAGTCATTCACATTGCTCAAGTAAAGCTTTAAGATTATCTATGTCCCTTTTCCCACGTCTCTTTAACTTTAAGGGCACAAAGGAAAAGTCGGATTCATTTATTCAACCTGGTGCCTATCTAAATCCACACTCCTCACTAGGCGAATTAGATTTCTATTTAATCTCTGAAGGACGCCATGAAAGATTGTGGGAAGTCCTAGGCGCTCATATCAAGCGTGATGCAGATGGCGCTTTAATTGGCACTGCCTTCTCGGTCTGGGCTCCAAATGCGCAAGCAGTTAGTTTGATTGGTGATCATAATTTCTGGGACCGTAGCGCACACCCCATGATTCGCGTTGGTTCAACTGGAATATGGGAGATATTTGTATCTGGCGTTGGTGCCAATACTTGCTACAAGTTTGCAATCTGTAGAGCAGATGGCAGATGGGTTGATCATGCCGACCCCATGGCGCGCGCTACTGAGCATCCTCCGCTTACCGCCTCTGTAGTTACCGAAAGCAGTTATCAATGGCAGGATTTAGATTGGATGTCCGCGCGTAAAAATTTTCAACCGTGGCGCGCTCCGGTATCGGTTTATGAAGTTCATATCGGTTCATGGCGGCCAGGGCTGAGCTATACCCAGCTTGCAAAAGAGCTGGTTGCTTACTTACTTGATCAAAATTTCACACACGTAGAATTTATGCCGGTTACTGAACACCCGTACGCACCATCTTGGGGATATCAAGTCACCTCTTTCTTCGCACCCACTTCTCGTTTTGGTTCACCGGATGAATTTAGATTTTTAGTCGATTCCCTTCATCAGGCAGGTATCGGTGTAATCCTTGACTGGGTGCCAGCACATTTTCCAAAGGATGAATGGGCCCTGGCCCAATTTGATGGGACTGCCCTCTATGAGCATGCCGATCCTCGCCTCGGAGAGCATCCCGACTGGGGAACACTCATATTTAATTTTGGAAGAAACGAAGTTAGAAATTTCTTGGTAGCCAGCGCTCTGTACTGGCTAGAAGAGTTCCATATAGATGGGCTACGTGTCGACGCAGTCGCGTCAATGCTCTACCTTGACTATTCACGTAAAGAGGGCGAGTGGCTACCTAACAAATTTGGAGGGCGAGAGAACTTAGAGGCGGTGCAACTTTTACAGGAAGCAACATCGACTGCGTATAAGCACCATCCAGGAGTAATGATGATTGCTGAAGAGTCAACGGCTTGGGGTGGGGTAACGCGCGAAACATCCACTGGTGGGTTGGGCTTTGGTTTCAAGTGGAATATGGGATGGATGCATGACACTCTCGAGTATCTGCAACATGAACCTATTCACCGCAACTTTCATCACAACGAGATTACCTTCTCAATTCTCTACGCCTGGTCTGAAAATTTCATGCTGCCTCTATCCCATGATGAGGTTGTCCACGGTAAGGGATCACTGGTCAATAAGTTCCCAGGAGATCGCTGGCAGAAACTAGCAACCTTACGTGCGCTCTATGGCTTTATGTGGGCACACCCGGGCAAGAAGCTTCTCTTTATGGGGCAAGAGTTTGCGCAAAATGATGAATGGAGCCAAGAGGCCGGGCTGCCTTGGCATCTAACTGAGTATGCCGAACACTCTGGAGTTCAAAAGGCTATCAGTGATATCAATTTGCACTATCGCCAACTTCCATCATTGTGGGAGAAGGACACATCTGCCGAAGGTTTTCAGTGGATTGTTGGAGATGATGCAGCTGGAAATACCTTGGCCTTCACGCGATGGTCAGATATGGGTGTTCCAGTTGTTTCGGTAAGCAACTTCTCTCCTGTACCACATGAGCAATATCAACTTGCTCTGCCTAGCTCTGGGAGTTGGCGAGAAGTTATGAATACCGATGATTTGAAGTATGGCGGAAGTGGAATTATCAATGATGATTTTGAGGTTGATGTAGATACCAACCTCACTGCGATAGTACGAATTCCACCACTAGCGACAGTATGGTTTGAGAGGATTTAATTCTTACGAACAGAGTCTTCCTTTACAGAGTGAATGAAGAAAAGTGAAAGCAAAACCATAGCAGTAGGAATCATCATCGCCAGGGCTAGTGAGCCAGTAAATTGAATTGTCCAAGCCACAATCCATTTCACAACAAAAATTAGTACAGCATTAACAACACCAAATTGACCGACAACAACTGCGCTCGGTAAATTAGAGCGACGGTTTGCTGCTGCAAAAAAAGATGGTGCCAAGAATGATGTACCTAGCCCGCCGATTAGAAAGCCTAAGATAAAGAGTGAATACGACCACCACAACATGGAAGCTGGTAGATGCGTGGCCAAAATTATGGAGCCGCCAAACCCTAATCCCGCTAGCAGGGCCCCACGCTTAACCCAAGCTTCGAGTGGAGCGCGTAGTAATAACTTTTGAATATAGAGTCGACCGACAATCATGGTGGCCATAAACGCGATATATGGGACGGTACTTAGCCCTGCGGACACTCCTAAGCGATCCTTGGTAAAGATTGTGCCCCAATCCCCGACGGCAAACTCAAGATAGACAACACAAGCCATTCCGAGGCTAACTGGCCAATCAATTTGAAAAGAGGTGAAGATCTGCTTGATTGAGTAATCGCTTTCAGAATTACCATTTGCAGGTAGTAAAACTGGATGAAGGTGCAGAACAATAGCAACCATTGTAATTGCGCTAACGATACAAAGAACATTTATATGTGCCGATAGACCAACGCGTCCGACCAAAATGCCAGAGAGAATTGCAGTGGCTAGCGCTCCTGCACTCCAATAACCTTGACTGGTTGTGACGATGTTACGTCCGCTGCGATCATTGAAGTGAAACGCTTGGCTATTAACACAGACGTGAACTGCGGTAATTCCAAAGCCAAATGCAATATTGAAGAGAAGAAAGAGAAGACTGGAATGGATATGCACTAGCGCCGAGAGCGATATGAAGAGCGTAATAATCGAGGCGATGCTTACAGTCTTGGCACCCACTCGATGAATAATGTGGCCAACTGTAAGTAGGCCAAAGAATGCTCCAATTGAACCCATACTCAAGAGCGAACCAAATGTGCCGTTTCCAACACCTAGACCTTCTCTAACTTCTGGAAAGCGCGGTACCCAAGACATAATCCCAAAACCAAAGATAAAGAAGAGGATATGAATCAACCGCTGTTCGTGGCCATGTGGAATATCTACCTCAAGTTTTGCTGCCATCAAAAGAGCGCATTCGCTAACTGTGCCCGTGCCTTAATTACGCGTGGGTCGGCTGGATCAACTAGAGAGAAGAGTTCCAGCAAATGATCTTTAACTCTCTTCTGCTCATCGCCTTGCAATACAGCGATTAAGCGCAGCAACCGTTCGAAGGCTGGCTCGAGGTATCCACTCATGACCTCTACATCTGCACATTGCATTTGCAGGGCAAGATCTTCGGGGCTCGCTAGCGCTTTCTCCATAGTCAGAGCTGCATCAACTCCATGTGTGCGAGCCAACAATAGAACTTGAGCCAGGCCTAGCTTGGCAAATTGATCATTCGGTTTGCGAGCGAGCAACCTACGATATGCACCTTCGGCTGCGGCGTAATCTCCCTTTTCTAGGGCGGCTAAGGCCTCTTCCTCCTCTGGTTCAGTCTCTTCTGTTGGTGCTGCACCAACTCCCTGCTGAGATGCCAAAGTTAAAATTTTTGTGATTACTTCTCGCAGTTGCAACTTATCCATGACTTTATCAAGGAAGGGAATTGCTTGTCCGGCGATAAAGACAACTCCGAATGGGATTGAGCGAACCTGCAGGGCTTGAGCAATCGGAACTTGCTCCTCTACATTTACATGCGCCAACTGCCAACTTCCCTTATCCGCACTCTCGATCTCGCCTAACTCTGTAAGAAGTTTGATTGATTCTTGCGAACGTGGTGACCAGCAGAGAATGACTACTGGCTTACGTTCAGAGAGCGGAAGAAGCTCATTTTGCAGATTCTGTGGCGTGACTTGCACACCTGGAATTGCGCCAACTGGAGGAGCTGGTGGCTTGCCTAGAGAGCTCAAATCCACAGCCTGTGAGAAATTAGGTGGCAAGGTCATACTTGATAACTCATTGCTTCATCCTCACTGCTGCATCATGCCATCAACGCGAACATCTACGCCAGAATCTCGCCTGAAGGGCAATACATCACTAACGTAACTCTGGGCTGCAAATTCAAGGCCCACATCATGGCCCTCTTTCTCGCTCAAGTACCAACGATGTTCTAAGACTTCATGGAAAAACTGAGCTAACTCAATCCGACCCTCTAAATGTGGCGGAATTAAAGCAACTGTTGGGTGAAAAACTTCATCCAACCATCTCTTGGCAGATTGTGCGATAGGAGGTTTGGGAGATTTTTCTCTTCCACGATAGCGATCAAATGAGGCCAATAAGCGCTTGGCCTGCAATTCTTCAGTTTCTAACCCCATCAAATCGCGTAAGCGACTCTTGTGATATCCAGCTGCCACTAATTTGGGTTGGAAGATTAATTTTTCAGTTCCATCACTTTCTTGTACCACCACAGAAACTTCTTCAACTGTAAAACCAAGATCATGTAGTGCTCTCATCGCGCGCTCAACGGCGTGGCGATCTTTTGGATCTAGAACCTGTCTATCTTTGAGGGCGCCCCACAGCCGGTGGTAGCGCTTAATTAGCGCAGAGCTAGCTCGAATAGGATCCATTCCAGGATAAAGAACGCCAGATAGTTGTAAATCCTCTAACTCTGCCGCCACATTAAAGTGTGCAATCTCTAAATCATGTTCCCGCTGGCCATCAGAGAGAGACTTTTGAAACTCACCTGTTTCGGCATCTACAAGATAAGCGGCATAGCCCTCAGCGTCGCGTCGAAATAGTGTGTTTGAAAGCGAACAATCTCCCCACCAAAATCCTAGGAGATGGAGGCGAACCAAGAGAAGAGCTAAAGCATTTGCCATCAAAGTAACATCTTCGCCCGTTACATTCTTATCACTTAAAACCACACGGTAAGGCAGAGAGTACGGAAGAAAGCGCGTCACTAAAGCACAGGGCAGATCTTCGCCTTTAGCATCTGTTCGCCCCTCGATAACTGCAATTGACTGTACATTTGGGGAGTCGAGTTGAGTCAGTTCTCGAAGAATTTTGTACTCACGATTAGCAAACTCAGAGACAGTCTCCTTGACTGCATAAACTTCTGAATCGGGTTCATTTGTAGAACGTACTAGGCGCACTATGTGGCGCGATATGCCGCGCTTCTCTGCTAAAAGTGGATCTTCGGGCCACTCTTCCAGAGGAAGGCTCCAGGGCAGGCCAGTGACCGCGGCGATTTCTTCACCTAGTCCAGTTATCCGTAGCGCCATGAGGCTTATTCTCTCGTACGCGTACAATAAATCATGGCCATTTCAGACCGCATGAAGAAAATGAGTAAAGAATCACCTGTTACTCGAGATTTTGGCACCGCAGGTGCGCCCATCGACCACAGAAGCCCCTTTTACTTCGGTTTTGTCGCAACTATCGGTGCGCTCTCTGCATTCGTTTTGATGCGTGCTTTAGCGAGCGCTAGTCAAGTTTTTGTCTTGATCCTGGTCGCGCTCTTTCTGGCTACTGGTCTAAATCCAGCTGTTGAAGCGATACGAAAAAGAGGAGTGTCGCGAGTAGCTTCTGTATCAATAATATTTTCAACCGTTTTAGTTATTGTAGTTCTCTTTGGTGCACTAATTGTGCCAACGCTGGTGACTCAAGGAACTAATCTTATTGAGAGCGCTCCCGCCCTACTTGAAAGCCTGAAAAATAACGCAACTATTGCCAGTATTAATAGTCAGTATGGGGTTATTGATTCTTTACAGAATCGATTGAGTGAAGTCACTGCAGATGGCACCTTATTAATCACCGCTTTTGGTGGCGTAATTGGAGTGGGACGTAGCGTCCTCTCCGGAACATTTACCGCACTAACGATTCTCGTACTAACTCTCTATTTCATAACTTCACTTCCACAAGCAACACAGTTGGGTTTGAAATTAGTACCCGCTAGCCGTCGCCCGCGGATAGCAGCTCTGACCGATGCAATCATCGCTCGTGTTGGCGCCTTTGTGGGAAGTCAAATATTAATCTCGTTTTTAGCAGCTCTCTTTATGACCCTGCTCGGCACAATTCTGGGTCTGCCATCACCGATAGCTATCGGCATAATCATCTTTGTCTGCGGTCTCGTGCCATTGATTGGGCATTTCATAGGTTCAGCGATTTTCACCTTAATTGCCTTCACGCAATCAGTGAGCATCGGGATTATTGGATTTCTGGTTTATGTGATTTATGTGCAATTTGAAAATTACCTACTCACACCAAAGATTATGAAACAGACCCTTAATGTTCCTGGGGCGGTAACTATTGTTTCAGCTCTTCTTGGAACGTCTTTACTTGGTCTAGTTGGTGGCTTACTGGCCGTTCCAGTTGCTGCATCAATCATCCTAATTCTAGAAGAGGTTGTATACCCTCGGGCAGAACGAACTTAAACTTCGGTAGGTAGTGGCAGTCTCTGTGGAGCAATTACTCTTGTAATCTCACTTAACACTCGGTGCACATATGGCTCTCCTACCCAGAGATGTTTCGCACCTTCTACTGCAATCAGCTGCGCCTGTGGAATAACGCTAAAGCGCTCTCTTGCTTGATCCGGTTTTAGATAATCATCAAACTCCGGGATAAGTGCAACTACCGGTCGCCCATCTGCTGCCCAAAATTCTAAATCTCCATCTTGGATATCAAGCAGAGTCGGACTTAACAAAATCAGCCCTTTTACTCTGGGATCTCTGGCATGACTAATAGAGATACTGGTGCCAAATGACCAACCAACTACCCAGAGCTCGGTAATTGCCAAATCATCAAAACAGTAATTTAACATCGCCTCGATGTCGTACTTCTCGCTTCGCCCCCCGTCATAACTACCTGTGCTAGTTCCAGCTTCACTGCTTGTGCCACGTGTATTAAATCGAATGACTGTTACTCCTGCCATAGCTGGCAAGCGATTGGCTGCTTTTTTATAAATATGGCTATCCATCATTCCGCCGCCAGTTGGGTTTGGATGTGCACAAAGAATTGCCACAGTGGGGTCTTGTAATGGCGCGCTAACTTCGCCAATTAATCGCTCCCCATCGGATGTGGTCACGGTAAATGGGGTTCGTAGCGCTGGCAGAACTGTGCTGGGGCGAATGGGTTCTGACATAAATGAATTCTACTCTTTGATTTTCAAGAGATTAATTAGTACCGGGGCGCATTACGTGTGCGTTCAGTTCTTGGTCCACGATTTCCACGCTTACTCCAACATGCGTTATGCCAGTGGCGCCGGTTATCTTCATCTCCATCACGCCAAGCGACGGTATGTGGTGTAGCCATTGGAATTAATTGATCGCACCCAGGACAGCGATAAGGTTTATTTGCAGCAGAGCCTGTTAACTTTCTGACAACCCAAAGTCCATTCTCATCTTCTTCAAAACTTTGATTCGAAGGGTTGAGAGGGCGATCTTCGTCACCCTGTTGTGGCCTACGATTTTTTGGGTAGTTCTTACGCGGGCTCATAACTCCATTTTCTCGCACTTTTCGCCGTGGTGTGGCATGGTAGCCATATGAGTACCGTCATTCGGGTCGCCGATCTAAGGAAGAGCTACGGCACACATCTGGCTGTCGATGGCTTAAACCTGGAGATTGAACAAGGTGAGATCTTCGCCCTGCTTGGCCCAAATGGGGCTGGCAAGACCACAACTGTCGAAATCCTGGAAGGTTTTCGCAAGCGTGACTCCGGCACGGTAGAAGTTCTCGGATTCGACCCAGCAGGGCGGGGCGCTGATGCCCAGAGTTGGCGTGATCGCATAGGAATAGTTCTGCAATCAACTAGTGATGCCGGGGATCTGACAGTTCTTGAATCGGTCTCACACTTTGCTCACTATTACACCAATGCCAAACGCGCTCTCGATGTCATCGAATTAGTTGGGCTCTCCGATAAGGCCTTAGCTCTCGGTCGTACCTTGTCGGGTGGCCAGCGCCGTCGCCTAGATGTAGCGCTGGGAATTATTGGCAGCCCTGAACTGATATTTCTCGATGAACCAACAACTGGTTTCGACCCCGAAGCGCGACGCGCCTTTTGGGCCTTAATTCGTAATCTGCGCGATGAAGGAGCGACAGTCCTGCTAACAACGCATTACCTAGATGAGGCCGAAGCGCTGGCAGATCGCGTAGCTGTAATCAATCAGGGAAAGATTGTCGAAGTTTCAACGCCAGAGCTTCTGGGAGGGCGAGCCACCTCTTTGGCCACTGTAAGTTGGCGAGAAGATGGGCAGAGCCGGCTAGAAAAAAGCGCACACCCAACTGAATTTGTAAGGGAGCTTGCCAAGAGATTTGATGGCGAAATCCCTGAACTGCGCGTGACGCGTGCTTCACTCGAAGATATTTACTTAGAAATGATTGGAAGTGGCCATGAGTAAGCCAACGGCTATTTCAATCGGAATCGCTCGTGGCGGTCTTGAGATTAAGCAATTTATGCGCCAACGCGAATCAGTTGTCTTCACCATGCTCTTTCCGTTGATATTACTCGCCATCTTCGGTTCAGTATTCTCAAATTCCATAGCTGAAGGTGTGACCTTTAGCCAATACTTTGTTGCCGGAATGATTGCATCTGGTCTGGTGAATACTGGATTTCAACAGTTGGCAATTATGATTCCAATGGAACGCGACTTTGGAACTCTAAAGCGCCTGCGTGGCACACCAATGCCAGCCAGTAGTTACTTCATTGGCAAGTCAATCTTGGTTACCGTCAGCATGCTGGTGCAGGTCTTCCTTCTGCTAATTGCTGGCGTAATCTTCTTCGGTGTAGAACTTCCGACTGCGCCATATAAGTGGTTAATTCTGGTGGCGCTCTTAGTTCTAGGAAGTGCCTGCTCTACAATCCTGGGAATCGCTTTCTCCAATGTGCCAAAGAGTGGCAGGGGCGCCTCTGCCGTTGTTTCTCCAGTTGTCATTATTTTGCAGTTCTTTAGTGGTGTCTTCTTTATCTTCACAGATCTGCCTCAGTGGATGCAACAAGTTGCCGCAATCTTTCCGCTTAAGTGGATGACGCAAGGTGCACGATCGGTTTTCTTGCCAGACTCTTTTGCTACGCAAGAAGTTGCCGGAAGCTGGGAGACAGGAAAAACTTTTGCCATAATCGGCGCTTGGTTGGTAATCGGCCTAATCTGGTCGATCCGCAGTTTTAAATGGGAGCGCCAATGAAGATGCAAATAAGCGAAGCTACGAAGAAGCTAGCTCTCCTGATCCTTATCTCTCTCTCGCTCACTACCACCAGCGCTATTGCGCAGACAGAGAGCCCATCGCCTACCCCAAGCGCAAGTCAGAAACCCACAGCAACTGCCAAGGCAGAACCGGTAGCGACTAAGACCCCAGCAGCGACCAAGAAACCAGCAGCAAAACCAAAGCCAAAGAAGAAGAAGGCAGCTCCTTCACCAAAAGCCAAGTGGCCGCCTAGAGATTTCATCTCGAAAGATGGAGTCTTTGCCAAAGTTCCAACTGCCAAAGAGTTGCTGGGAATTATCTCAGCCACCAAGTCGCTAACTAAAAAAGTTGAAGAGTGCACCAAATTCGTATGTGGCGCAGTCCAAGTAGCCACTCAAATGGGCTGTGTCTGGTGGGAAGTTAACTCGAGGGTTTATTCCCAAGAGAAAGAGTTAATTGGCGGGCTGCAGACAGTTACATCTGGTTCACTACCACGTGAAATTAAGACAATTTTATTAATATCACCTGAGCCACTAGATTCTTTAGAGTACATCTCAAATATTGAAGTTGTCTGCCACCAAGAGGCTAAGCCAGCTGGAACACCATCTACCTCGTTCACACGTTTGGTGCCCTAAAAATGTTGGGTGGAATGAATAATCATCTCTTCTTGATGAGCCTTGCTGGATTTCCTGTCGTCTTCTTTCTGATTTTAATCTTAAAGTGGGCGACCAAGCCTGGCGCCTCACTTATTGCGCGTCAGGGCGTAATTGGAGAAGAGGGTGAGTATGGAACCTTGGTCCCAGTTGCTAGCCCTACAAATCATATTGAGGGGGAAATCTTGCGACAGAAGTTGATAGCCGTTGGAATTAAGGCAAACTTAACTCAGACTAAAGATGGACCTAGACTCTTTGTCTTTCCAGAGGCCGAGAGCGCAGCGCGTGCTCATCTGCGTTCAGAAAATTAGCGATTCGCCCCAGGAACCCAGAGTTGATCACCAATCTCTTTATTCGCATGGCGGGCCAAAACAAAGAGTAGATCTGAGCAACGGTTTAAATACTTGGCAGTTAATGGATTAACTCCCCCACCAAAGGCATGTATTGCAGCCCAGGTCCGACGTTCTGCACGACGCACAACAGTGCGCGCCACATGTAGATGGGCTGCTGCTGCAGTGCCAGATGGGAGAACAAAAGAGCGTAGCGCTTCAAGATCTGCGTTGTACTTATCAATCTGCTCTTCGAGGTAGATAACTTGTGACTCGAGAACGCGTAGTGGCTCGAAGGCAGGTGTATCAACGACCGGTGTGCAAAGGTCTGCGCCTACATCGAAGAGATCATTTTGAATCCGAACAAGAAGTGCGCGAATATCATCTTTTAACGTATCTGTTGCAAGTACAACTCCGATTGATGAGTTAGCTTCATCAACTGTTGCATATGCTTCCAGGCGAGGGTCATTCTTTGAGGTACGGCTCATATCTCCGAGAGAGGTAGTTCCGTCATCGCCGGTCTTTGTATAAATACGCGTTAAATTAACCATGTCCGTAGCCTATTGGTAGCCTTGGAAAATGGCATCATCAGAGGCGTTAGATCGCTTTCGCATAACTGGGGGCACGCGCCTTCAGGGCGAGGTGACTGTCACCGGTGCCAAGAACTCTGTCCTCAAACTGATGGCCGCCTCATTGCTGGCTATTGGTAAGACCACAATTCATAATGTGCCAGATATTGCAGATGTAGAGATCATGGCCGATCTACTAAAGCGTCTGGGCTGTTCGGTGGTCCGCGATGGTGCAACTCTTACCATCGACGTCCCAAGCACCCCAATGCACCGCGCGGATTACGATTTAGTGCGAAAGATGCGCGCATCGATAAATGTCTTGGGCCCACTTGTTGCACGCATCGGCCAGGCCGAGGTGGCACTTCCTGGCGGGGATGCCATCGGCTCGCGTGGCTTAGATTTTCATATCAAAGGGTTGGAAGCACTTGGCGCTACCGCGCACGTTGAACATGGTTATGTAATTGCCGCAGCGCCAGAAGGTCTTACTGGAACTGCAATCGATTTAGATTTTCCATCAGTTGGCGCGACAGAAAATCTGATGACGGCTGCAGTTCTAGCTAAGGGTGTGACAGTGATTGATAACGCTGCACGCGAACCTGATTTAGTAGACCTTGGCGAATTTCTCATCTCCATGGGAGCGAAAATTGAAGGACTCGGCTCTCCAACAATCACCATCACTGGAGTAAAAGAGTTACAGCCAACGGAGCACACCACAGTTGCCGATCGAATCATCGCTGGTACCTGGGCTTTTGCAGCCGCGATGACTCAGGGAGATATCACCATTCATGGTGGGCGCGCTGATCATATGGAGGTAATGCTCGAGAAGTTAACTTCAGCAGGAGCAATAATCACATCTACCAAAGATGGTATCCGCGTGCAGATGAATCAACGCCCTAAGGCGATAGATGTAGCAACTCTTCCCTACCCTGGGTTCGCCACCGATTTGCTGCCCTTTATTATTGGAATGAATGCAGTTGCTGAAGGCCACTCAATCGTGACTGAAAATGTCTTTGAATCACGCTTTATGTTCGTCAATGAACTGATGCGCCTTGGCGCTCAAATCACCGTAGATGGCCACCACGCCTCTATCGACGGTATTCCACAGCTATCTGGAGCACCTGTTGAAGCTACCGATATCCGCGCAGGGGCCGGTTTAGTTTTGGCAGCTCTAGTCTCTGAAGGTGAAACAACTATCGATGGGGCATTTCATATCGATCGTGGTTACCCAAATTTTGCCGAGCAGCTTGTTGCGCTCGGTGCAAAAGTTGCAAGAGAGTAGAAAACCTACATTACTTAGAAAAAGTAGTGCAGGTTTGCTATTCGACCGATTCAGTAAGAATTGAAACGCGGTTATCGGAGATAGATAAGAAGCCACCACGCACGCTAAATTCCTTTACTGTTCCATCAGCTCCTTTAATGCTGACGGGCCCGTCAACTAGTACGCCAAATAAAGGCGAGTGGTTCGGAAGTACTCCGAGTTCACCCTCGGTGGTGCGAGCGGTAACGAAAGTTGCCTCTCCCGACCATACCTTTTGAGTTGGCGATACCAGTGTGACGTGAAGATTCATATTTAGTTCTTCGCTAGCTCTGCAGCCTTGCGCTCGACATCGTCGAGGCCACCACACATGAAGAATGCCTGCTCTGGAACATGGTCATACTTTCCATCAGCAAGTGCTTCGAATGCAGTGATTGTGTCTGCAAGTGGCACGAATGAACCTTCGATACCTGTAAAGACCTTGGCCACGAATGTGTTCTGTGACAAGAAGCGCTGGATACGACGGGCGCGACCTACGAGAACGCGGTCATCTTCTGACAATTCGTCGATACCCAAGATGGCGATGATGTCCTGTAGATCCTTATAACGCTGCAAGATCTGCTTAATGCGGTTTGCAACACGGAAATGGTGCTCTCCGATATAGCGAGGATCGAGGATACGAGATGATGAATCGAGCGGATCCACAGCTGGGTAGATACCAAGCTCTGAAATCGGACGAGACAACACTGTGGTTGCATCCAAGTGGGCGAATGTTGTGTGTGGAGCTGGGTCAGTGATGTCATCGGCAGGAACGTAAATTGCCTGCATAGATGTAATCGAGTGACCACGTGTTGAAGTAATACGCTCCTGAAGCTGACCCATTTCATCGGCCAAAGTTGGCTGGTAGCCCACTGCAGATGGCATACGGCCGAGAAGTGTTGATACTTCGGAACCGGCCTGAGTAAAGCGGAAGATATTGTCGATGAAGAGCAATACATCCTGCTTCTGCACATCACGGAAGTACTCAGCCATTGTGAGCGCTGATAGAGCAACGCGTAGACGCGTGCCAGGTGGCTCATCCATCTGACCGAAGACCAAGGCGGTCTTATTGATAACGCCCGTCTCGGTCATTTCCAGGAACAAGTCATTTCCTTCGCGAGTACGCTCTCCAACGCCGGCGAATACCGATACGCCACCGAAGTTTTCCGCTACTCGATAGATCATTTCCTGGATAAGAACTGTCTTACCAACACCTGCACCACCGAAGAGACCGATCTTTCCACCCTTTACATAAGGTGTTAGCAGGTCGATAACTTTGATACCTGTTTCGAACATTTCGGTCTTTGACTCAAGCTGATCGAATGCAGGTGCATTACGGTGAATTGACCAACGCTCCTTGATATCAAGGGAGGAAGTTGGGACGTCAAGGGATTCTCCGAGAGTGTTGAAGACGTGGCCCTTTGTAACATCGCCAACCGGGACAGAGATGGCAGAACCAGTGTCTGTTACTTCAGCACCGCGCACCATTCCATCTGTCGGTTGCATCGAGATCGCGCGCACGAGGTTATCTCCAATGTGCTGTGCTACTTCGAGGGTTAAGGTACGAGTAGTACCACCCATAGTGGTATCTACGTGGAGCGCGTTAAAGATCGATGGCATCGAATCTGCGGGGAATTCAATATCCACCACCGGTCCAATAACTCGGGCTACGCGGCCTTTACCTGTTGCTGACATCATTCACTCCCTGCACTAGCTGAGGCCAACGCATCTGCGCCGCCCACAATTTCACTGATTTCTTGGGTAATTTCTGCTTGACGGGCAGCATTCGCAAGCCGGGTGAGCGACTTGATTAACTCATCAGCATTGTCAGTTGCTGACTTCATTGCGCGACGACGAGCAGCATGCTCAGAGGCAGCCGATTGCAGCATCGCATTGAAGATTCGGGCTTCGATATAGCGAGGAAGTAGGGCATTAAGTACTTCCTCTGGATTAGGTTCAAATTCATACTCCGGGAGGACTCCAGATACTGGTGCTTGATCAGATTCAACAACCTCAAGCGGAATCATGCGCTTTGCTGTTGCCTCTTGAGTAAGCATGGAACGGAACTTTGTGAAGATGATATGAATCTCATCGACTCCATTATCACTATCTGATCCATCCAAGAAAGCTTTGAGGAGAGTCTCTGAAACTTCCTTAGCATTTTCATATGTTGGATTATCTGAGAATCCTGTCCATGATGCGGCAATCGCACGTTCACGGAACTTGTAATAGTTAAGAGCTTTGCGCCCTACGAGGTAGCTGGCAACAGAGAGTCCACGTTCACGAAGAAGAGCGCCAAGCTGCTCGCCCTCCTTAATCGCATTTGTTGAGTAAGCACCTGCCATACCGCGGTCTGCAGAGATGATGAGTACCGCTGCGCGACGTGGGTTTGGACGAGGTGTAGTCAACGGATGAACCACTGTTGAATATGTAGCCACAGCAGATACCGCACGAGTTAACTCATTTGCATATGGGGTCGATGCAGTTACGCGTTGTTGCGCCTTGACGATACGAGAGGCGGAGATGAGCTCCATAGCCTTCGTAATCTTCTTAGTCGCTTTAACAGAACGCATCCGTCGGCGATATATGCGGAGTTGGGCACCCATGGGTTACTTCTTCACCGCCACGATCTGCTCCTGGAGTTGACCCTCGAGCGGATCTTCCTCATTTTCAGGAGCAGCAACTGCTACAGATGATTTAAAGACCTTCTTGAAATCATCAATTGCAGACTGGAGCTTTGCAACAGTTTCATCTTCTAAGACCTTGGTCTCAGAAATTGTTGTCATGATCTCCTTGCGCTCACGCGAGAGGAAGTCGATGAACTCAGATTCAAAGCGACGAATATCTGCAACTGGTACAGAGTCAAGGTTGCCCGTTGTTCCCGCCCAGATTGAGGCAATCTGCTTCTCAAGTGAAAATGGTGAGTATTGACCCTGCTTCAAAAGTTCAACCATGCGAGCACCGCGCTCGAGTTGAGCTTTTGATGCTGCATCTAGATCTGAACCAAAAGCTGCGAATGCTTCGAGTTCGCGGAACTGAGCTAGGTCAAGACGCAAACGACCAGCAATCTTCTTCATCGCCTTTGTCTGTGCAGAACCACCAACGCGAGAAACTGAGATACCGACGTTAATCGCTGGGCGAACACCTGCGTTAAAGAGATCTGTTTCAAGGAAGCACTGTCCATCGGTAATCGAAATTACGTTTGTAGGAATAAACGCTGAAACGTCATTTCCCTTTGTCTCAATGATTGGCAGGCCAGTCATTGATCCGCCACCGAGTTCGTCAGAGAGCTTGGCGCAACGCTCGAGAAGGCGGGAGTGTAAGTAGAAGACATCTCCTGGATACGCTTCGCGGCCTGGTGGACGACGAAGTAGCAGCGAGACAGAACGGTATGCCTCAGCCTGCTTTGAAAGATCATCAAAGACGATAAGCACGTGTTGTCCGTTATACATCCAGTGCTGACCAATTGCAGAACCGGTATATGGTGCTAGATATTTAAAGCCTGCTGGGTCGGAAGCAGGGGAAGCAACAATAGTTGTGTACTCCATCGCGCCAGCTTCTTCGAGGGCGCCCTTTACAGATGCAATCGTGGAACCCTTCTGCCCGATAGCTACGTAGATGCACTTAACCTGCTTCTTAGGATCTCCCGTCAACCAGTTTTCGCGCTGGTTAATGATGGTATCGATTGCAACTGCAGTCTTACCTGTCTGGCGATCACCAATAATTAACTGACGCTGACCACGACCGATAGCAGTCATCGCATCGATTGCCTTGATACCTGTCGCCATCGGCTCCTTAACAGGTTGGCGCTGAACTACTGAAGGGGCCTGAAGTTCTAGTGCACGACGAGCATCAGGAGTGATGTCGCCCTTGCCATCGATTGGTCGCCCTAGTGGATCAACTACGCGACCGAGGAATGCATCTCCAACGGGAACAGAGAGAACCTCACCGGTGCGGCGAACTGATGTACCTTCTTCAATGCCAGCGTAATCACCCAAGATGACGACACCGATTTCGCGCACATCGAGGTTTAGCGCTAGTCCTAGCGTTCCATTCTCGAATTGAAGTAGTTCGTTAGCCATTGTTGAAGGAAGTCCTTCAACGCGGGCGATGCCATCGCCTGCCTGGCTTACTGTTCCGACCTCGTCGCGTGCTGCGGTGCCTGGATCATATGACTTAACGAAGTTCGCTAAGGCATCCCGAATTTCATTCGGTTGGATCTTGAGCTCTGCCATGAGTTTCCCCTTTATTTATTTCCAGCTAGTGCGCGTCCGGCACCAGCAAGTCGATTTGAAACACTGCCATCTACGAGTTCGTCTGCAAACCGCACAGAAACGCCTCCGAGAATTGTTGGGTCTAGCTGAATATTTACGCGAATTGGTTGACCAACCTGCGCTTCAATAGCTGCGGCAAGACGTACTTTCTGATCTGGAGAAAGCGCTGCCGCTACTCGTACATCTGCAATCAAGCGATTACGACGATTGGCTAAACCGTATAGATAGTCTGCAAAAGCTGCTTCGATGCTGCGCCCACGAAGGCTGGTAACCAGCGCTACCGAGAGTCTTACCGTCGAAGATGAAGCGCTCTTTGCCAAGACCTCTGTAATTAGCGTTGCCTTTGCTTCTGGGGTTCCTGCACCGACAAGCGCCCGACGAAGTTCAAAGTTTTCGACAATTAGGCGTGAAACAGCGAAGAGTTCATCCTCAACGCGATCGAGGTCGCCATCGATATTTGCAGCAGAGCCTTCAGCTTCAATAGCTAGCTGCTCTAGAACATGGACGATATCGCCACCTGCCGACCAGCGGAGCGTAGAAACATCGGTGAGCAGAGTTAGGGCGGTAGCCCCGACGCTCTTTCCAAATAAATCCTTTACCAGAGCACCCTTTGCTGCAGAGTCTCGCGACATATCTGCAAATGCACGACGTAATGGAACATTGCCCGCTAGAACAGATGCTGCAAAGAAGAGCTCAGACGATAGCCCTGAAACGCTTGAAGATGTTCCACCCTTTACGGCAGCATCAAGTTTGCCGCGAGCAGCCACAAGTGACTGGCGACTGATACCTCCGAGGTGAATTCTCATCTTTATCTCTACTTACTCTTCTCTAGATCTTCAATAAAGCGATCAACGATACGTGATTGACGCGCTTGATCATCAAGTGCTTCTCCTACGATCTTTGAGGCAAGTTCAACGGCAAGCGCTCCTACTTCATTGCGAAGTGAGGTGATTGCCTGCTGACGCTCGGCCTCAATTGAGGCATGAGCTGCAGCAGTGATGCGGGCAGCTTCTTCCTGCGCCTTGGTGCGAAGTTCTTCAAGAATTGCAGCGCCCTGTGCGCGGGCATCTTCACGAAGTTTTGCAGCCTCACCCTGGGCAGATGAAAGCTGTTCGTTATATTGAACAAGTGCTCTCTGCGCTTCGAGTTGTGCTTTTTCCGCGCGCTCGATTCCTCCTTGAATAGCCTCAGTGCGAGCCGCATATGCCTTTTCAAACATAGGAACGACTTTGCTCTTGAGGACCAAGAGGAGAAGCGTGAAGGCGATAAATCCGACGATGATCTCAGAGGTGTGAGGTATCAGCGGGTTAAGTTCTCCAGCTGCCAGAATGTTTAAGGGTTGCATTATTTCTCCTTAGAGAGTTACCAATATTTGGGTGTAGTGATAACCGATTAGAGAACGAATGCGAGTACTAGACCGAAGAGTGCGAGAGCTTCTGCCATCGCGAAACCTAGGAATGCGATTGGTTGGAGAACGTTGCGTGACTCTGGCTGGCGAGCTACTCCGTTGATATACGCTGTGAAAATCATGCCCGTTGCGAGTGCTGGGCCGATTGCAGCAATACCGTAGCCAAGTACGTTAATTGAACCGGTGAGTTCCATTTTTCTACCTTTCTTGCTTGAAGAGGCGAAGTTGCCTCCCCAAATTTATTTGTTAGTGCTCGTCGGCTAGTGATCCGGCGATATAGAGGGCGGTCAGGAGGGTAAAGATATATGCCTGTAGGCATTGGACTAAAAATTCGAAGAAGGTCAGCAGGATTCCCATTGAGAAAGCAAATGGGCTTACCAACTTAAGTCCGATCACACCTTGCAGCAGATGCTCGCCACCGAGGATAAAGACAAGAAGAAGTAGGTGGCCTGCAAACATATTTGAAAAGAGACGCAGACCCAGAGTGAATGGACGAACAACAAAGAAGGTGGCAATTTCAATTGGAGTTAAGAGCACATAAACAGGCTTTGGGACTCCAGGCATAAATGCGATGCCCTTTAAATAATTACCTAATCCTTGGCGCTTTACTCCGACAAAGTGGTAGACCAGATAAGTAATTATGGCGAGCGCGTAAGCAAATCCGACGCGAGAGAAGGTAGGAAACTGCAGCATCGGCACAATTCCGAACCAGTTATTGACCAAAACGAAGGTGAAAAGTGAGAATAGATATGGCACGAAGCGCATATATTCTGGGCCGAGCACATCTTTTGCTAGCCCGTCTCGGATAAATCCGTAGACGCTCTCGCCTGCAAATTGCAACTTAGATGGAACCATTGCAGCCTTACGAGATGCCAAGATAAAGAAGACTGAAATGATTACTACCGAGACAAAAGATAAGAGAATTGGTTTTGTAAACCAGGGAATACTTTCAAATATTGGAGGGAGGATAAAGTCTTTGGCGCTGGGAGGAACATAGCCCACATCCTCAGCAGTGAGACTAATCCAGGTGCGCACGCACACTCCTCGAAAAAGGTTTAGTAGTTAAGTAAGCGCCTCGGGGATTACAGGCAGGGCAACCTTATGGGCAAAAGCTGCTCTCTGTGAAATCGAGAACGCCTACCCCTTCCGTGGGGAGCATCACTTTCAGCGCCCTTTAGGGCTTGGGTAAAAGGGCCGCTAGCTCGCCCTCGGGCTGGCGCAGGGTGAATATCCATCGCTCAAAGTGGCCATCCGTGAAGGTAATTACCGCCCCTGGCCCACGCCCCTTCATCGCCACGAAATCCTTATAACCCTTACCGCGCAAGGTCCCGAGGAGTACGACATATGGAAGGGCGGTTCCGGGAGCTCTCACGCCCCGCAAGGTGTGTGAACCCCAGAGTTTTTCAACGATTTCAATTCCGCTAATTGCGCCAACTTTTGCAGTGGGGCCACCATGTAGCGCACCCAACTTCTCCCAGAAGGAGAGCTGCAAACTTATCTGATCGCCATCTCTTACTACCTTCGCCATATCCAGATTATATTCGCCAATAAGAAGAGCCCGCACACAAATTAATGTGGGCGGGCTCTTCTTATTTAGTTAAGCTTTTGAATCCTCTAGCGAGGAATCTCGACCTCATCTAGACGAACCGCTTCACCTGATCCACCTTGATCAAATGAGGTGAAGTCATACTCATCGTATGCGGCGTAGACAGCTGCCTTAGCTTCTTCGGTAGGTTCGACTCGAATATTGCGGTAACGGGCTAGGCCAGTTCCAGCAGGAATCAACTTGCCGATGATGACATTCTCCTTAAGACCAAGAAGTGGATCTGACTTCTCAGAGAGCGCTGCATCTGTAAGTACGCGAGTTGTCTCCTGGAAGGATGCTGCAGATAGCCAGCTCTCAGTTGCAAGGGATGCCTTGGTGATACCCATAAGTTCTGGGCGACCAGATGCAGCCTTTGCGCCAGTTGTAACAACGCGACGATTTTCAGCTTCAAAGCGGCCACGCTCGACAAGTTCACCAGGAAGCATTTCAGTATCGCCAGCTTCAAGAACTGTGATGCGCTTGAGCATCTGGCGAACGATTACCTCGATGTGCTTATCGTGAATGCCTACGCCCTGAGAGCGGTAAACAGATTGAATCTCATTTACCAAGTGAACCTGAGTTGCACGTGGCCCGAGGATGCGAAGAACCTGCTTTGGATCGATTGCGCCAACGACCATCTTCTGGCCAACTTCAACGCGTGAACCTTCCTCTACAAGGAGCTTCTGACGGCGAGTGATTGGGTAAGCGACTTCTTCGCCACCATCATCTGGTGTAACGACGATTTTCTTACCCTTTGCATCTTCGCGGAATGAGACCACGCCAGCTGCCTCTGCGATTGGAGCAACACCCTTAGGTGTACGCGCCTCAAAGAGTTCAACGATACGTGGCAGACCGTGAGTGATGTCATCACCTGCAACGCCACCAGTGTGGAAGGTACGCATTGTTAGCTGTGTACCTGGCTCACCGATTGACTGTGCTGCAATGATTCCAACCGCTTCACCGACTGCAACGCGCTGTCCAGCTGCAAGTGAACGACCGTAGCAAGCTGCGCACTGTCCGACCTTGCTATCGCAAGTTAGAACTGAGCGAATCTTTACCTCATCAACGCCACCAGCAATTAGCGCATCGATGACACGGTCACCAAGATCTGAACCAGCCTTGGCAAGAACTTCACCATTGACTTCAATGTCATCAGCCAAGGTGCGGCCATAGACAGAAGTTTCAACGTGATCGTGCTTGATTAGGTTGCCAGCCTGTTGACGGATAGCGATTGGAAGGACAAGACCACGATCGGTTCCGCAATCTTCTTCGCGAATGATTACATCCTGTGCAACGTCGCAGAGACGACGAGTTAAGTAACCAGAGTCAGCGGTTCGAAGCGCTGTATCTGCAAGACCCTTACGTGCACCGTGAGTTGAGATGAAGTACTCGAGTACTGACAAGCCTTCACGGAAGTTGGACTTAATCGGACGAGGGATAATTTCACCCTTTGGATTAGCCACGAGTCCGCGCATACCTGCAATCTGACGAATCTGCATCATATTTCCACGAGCACCTGAGTAGACCATCATCCAAACTGGGTTGACGCGAGGGAAGTTCTCTTCCATCTCTTTACCAACTTCAGCAGTTGCCTTAGTCCAGATCTCAATTAGCTCTTGGCGACGCTCATCATCTGTAATAA
Source organism: uncultured Candidatus Planktophila sp. (assembly GCA_964463845.1). GTDB lineage: Bacteria > Actinomycetota > Actinomycetes > Nanopelagicales > Nanopelagicaceae > Planktophila. The sequence continues at coordinate 33,635 of CAYXDT010000011.1, forward strand.
GTCCCTTTTCGTACTGTGACTGGACCTTGTCAGCTTGTGTCTCATAGCTTTCCAGGATTTCACGCTTACGTGGAGGTGTAACTACATCTTCGATTCCGATTGTGGCTCCTGCGCGAGTTGCCCAGTGGAAACCAAGTGACTTCAACGCATCAAGCGTTGCTGCAACTGTGACCTTTGGATAGAACTCAGCAAGCTTGTCCACGATTGCGCCAAGAGCTTTCTTGGTTACATCGTGATCAATGAATGGGAAGTCAGCAGGAAGAGCCTCATTAAATAGGGCGCGACCGATAGTCGTTTCAAGAGTCTCGCCCTTGACGCGAATCTTGATCTTGGCCTGGAGTGAGACAGAGTGTTGATCATGAGCCATGATCGCTTCTGCAACAGATCCAAAGGCGCGGCCTTCGCCAAGTTCTCCTTCACGCTCCATGGTTAGGTAGTAAAGACCTAGAACCATGTCCTGTGTAGGTGAAGTAATTGGACGACCGTTAGCCGGTGACAAGATGTTATTTGATGAGAGCATCAAGATACGTGCTTCAGCTTGCGCCTCAGCTGATAATGGAAGGTGGACCGCCATCTGGTCACCGTCGAAGTCAGCGTTAAATGCTGTACATACGAGTGGGTGAATCTGGATTGCCTTACCTTCGACCAGTTGTGGCTCGAATGCTTGAATACCTAAACGGTGAAGTGTAGGAGCGCGGTTCAGTAGTACTGGATGCTCGGCGATAACTTCTTCCAGGACATCCCATACAACTGGACGAGCACGTTCGACCATACGCTTCGCAGATTTAATGTTCTGCGCATGGTTTAGATCTACTAGACGCTTCATTACAAATGGCTTAAAGAGTTCGAGGGCCATCTGCTTTGGCAGACCACACTGGTGCAACTTCAACTGTGGTCCAACCACAATTACAGAACGGCCAGAGTAGTCAACGCGCTTACCGAGCAAGTTCTGACGGAAACGACCCTGCTTACCTTTGAGCATATCTGAAAGTGATTTGAGAGCACGGTTTCCTGGACCAGTAACTGGACGACCACGACGACCGTTATCGAATAGCGCATCTACAGCTTCCTGCAACATACGCTTTTCATTATTAACAATAATCTCTGGAGCGCCGAGATCAGCTAGGCGCTTTAGACGATTGTTACGGTTGATAACGCGGCGATAGAGATCGTTTAGATCTGATGTCGCAAAACGTCCACCATCGAGCTGAACCATAGGGCGCAGATCAGGCGGGATAACCGGTACGCAATCTAGAACCATCGAAGCTGGGTGGTTGCTAGTTGTCATAAATGCATTAACGACCTTAAGACGCTTAATGGCACGAGTCTTCTTGGCGCCCTTTCCATTTTCAGAAAGGTCTGTCAGCATCGCATGCTCAGTCTCGAGATCAAAAGTCTCAAGGCGGCGCTTGATTGCAGCAGCTCCCATATCCCCCTTGAAGTACATGCCGTAACGGTCACGCATTTCTCGGTAGAGATTCTCATCGCCTTCAAGATCTTGAACCTTAAGGTTCTTAAAGCGTGCCCAAACATCTTCTAGACGAGTGAGTTCACGCTCTGAACGTTCACGGATTGCCTTTAGCTCACGCTCTGCAGATTCGCGGACCTTGCGCTTTACATCTGACTTCGCATCATCAGCTTCGAGTTCTGCAATATCTGCCTCGAGCTTCTTGGTACGAGCATCTAGATCTACATCGCGCTTTGTCTCGATCTTCTTACGATCGTTAGCCAGCTTCTTTTCCAACTGTGGCATATCTTCATCACGCGCTTCCGCATCAACTTCTGTGATCATGTAAGCGGCGAAATAGATAACCTTTTCAAGGTCCTTTGGCGCAAGGTCAAGTAGGTAGCCCAAGCGTGATGGAACGCCCTTGAAGTACCAGATGTGGGTGACAGGAGCAGCAAGCTCAATGTGACCCATACGTTCGCGACGAACCTTGGCGCGTGTTACTTCAACACCGCAACGCTCGCAGATGATTCCCTTAAATCGAACGCGCTTGTACTTACCGCAATAACATTCCCAGTCGCGAGTAGGTCCGAAGATCTTCTCGTCGAAGAGTCCATCCTTCTCTGGCTTGAGTGTGCGGTAGTTGATTGTCTCTGGCTTCTTTACCTCGCCAAATGACCAATCACGAATATTTTGAGCCGATGCAAGACCGATTCGTAGTTCATCAAAGAAGTTGACATCTAACATAATTGATTCGCTCCTTAAACTTCTTCTACAGAACTTGGCTCAACTCGTGACAAGTTGATTCCGAGTTCTTCGGCGGCACGGAAAATTTCTTCATCATTGTCACGCAATTCAATTGCGTTACCTTCAGAAGAGAGAACTTCGACATTGAGGCAGAGTGATTGCATCTCTTTGATAAGTACCTTGAATGATTCAGGGATACCTGGTTCTGGGATGTTCTCGCCCTTAACAATGGCTTCGTAAACCTTGACACGTCCGAGGACGTCATCTGATTTGATGGTGAGCAGCTCTTGGAGTGTGTATGCAGCTCCATATGCTTCAAGCGCCCAAACTTCCATCTCACCAAATCGCTGACCACCGAATTGCGCCTTACCACCGAGTGGTTGCTGCGTAATCATTGAGTATGGACCAGTTGAACGTGCGTGGATCTTGTCATCAACCAAGTGGTGGAGTTTCAAGATATACATATAACCAACTGAGATTGGAGTTGGGTATGGCTCGCCAGAACGACCGTCAAAGAGACGAGCCTTTCCAGAGCGACCAATTAATTGGTGGCCATCGCGGTTTGGAAGAGTGGCAGAGAGAAGACCTGAAATTTCATCTTCCAAAGCACCATCGAATACCGGAGTTGCCAAGTTAGTTCCAGGAGCGCCCTTTTCGGCGCCGATCTCCTTGAGGTGGTTTGTCCACGCCTCAGAGATTCCAGAAACATCCCATCCTGTCTTTGCAACCCAACCGAGGTGCATTTCCAGAACCTGTCCAACGTTCATACGTCCTGGAACACCAAGTGGGTTCAAGACAACATCGACTGGAGTTCCATCTTCAAGGAATGGCATATCTTCAACTGGAAGAATCTTTGAAATAACACCCTTGTTACCGTGGCGACCAGCAAGCTTGTCACCATCTTGAATCTTGCGCTTCTGTGCAACATAAACGCGAACCAATTGGTTAACGCCAGCTGCAAGCTCGAAGCCTTCTTCTGATTCGAAGATCTTTACGCCGATAACTTTTCCTGATTCACCATGTGGAACCTTAAGAGAGGTATCGCGAACTTCGCGGGCCTTTTCACCGAAGATGGCGCGGAGCAGACGCTCTTCTGGGGTTAGTTCAGTCTCTCCCTTTGGAGTTACCTTTCCAACCAAGATATCGCCAGGCACAACATCTGCACCTACGCGGATGATGCCGCGCTCGTCGAGATCTGCAAGAACTTCTTCAGATACGTTAGGGATATCGCGAGTAATTTCTTCAGCGCCAAGCTTGGTATCGCGTGCATCTACTTCGTACTCTTCAATGTGAATTGATGTGAGTACATCGTCTTGCACGAGACGCTGCGAAAGAATAATTGCATCCTCGTAGTTGTGACCTTCCCATGACATAAATGCCACGAGTAGGTTCTTTCCAAGAGCCATTTCGCCATTTTGAGTACATGGACCATCAGCGATTACTGAGCCAACTTCAAGCTTCTGACCTTCGGTAACTACAACCTTCTGGTTGTATGAAGTACCTTGGTTTGAGCGAGTGAACTTGGCTAGTGAATATGTTTGGTAGGTGCTGTCATCTGCCATGACCTTTACTTCATCGGCAGATACTTCAGTAACTACGCCAGCTTTTGTCGCGGTAAGAACATCGCCAGCATCTACTGCAGCACGGAACTCCATACCGGTTCCGATAAATGGCGCCTCAGCGCGCATCAAAGGAACTGATTGACGCATCATGTTCGAGCCCATAAGAGCGCGGTTAGCATCATCGTGCTCAAGGAATGGAATCATCGCTGTTGCAACAGAAACCATCTGACGAGGTGATACATCCATGTAATCGACTTCATCAGCCATGATGTATTCAACTTCGCCACCGCGACGACGTACGAGTACGCGTGCTTCGGCAAAGTGATTGTCATCTGTCAAAGGTGCATTCGCCTGAGCGATGATGTGCTCATCCTCTTCATCAGCAGTTAGGTAATCAACCTGATCGGTGACCTTGCCCTTTACTACCTTGCGATAAGGAGTCTCGATAAATCCGAAAGCTGTTACGCGACCATATGTTGCTAGCGAACCAATAAGTCCAATGTTTGGACCTTCTGGAGTTTCAATTGGGCACATACGACCGTAGTGAGATGGGTGAACGTCACGAACTTCGAAGCCCGCGCGATCACGTGAGAGACCACCAGGTCCAAGCGCTGAAAGACGACGCTTGTGAGTTAGACCAGAAAGTGGATTGGTCTGATCCATGAACTGTGACAACTGGGATGTTCCGAAGAACTCCTTGATTGATGCCACAACTGGACGAATATTAATAAGTGTCTGAGGTGTGATTGCTTCGACATCTTGTGTAGTCATACGTTCGCGAACAACGCGCTCCATACGAGATAGTCCGATACGAACCTGATTCTGAATCAATTCACCGACAGTACGTAGACGACGATTTCCGAAGTGATCGATATCGTCCTTTTCTACGCGAACTTCGCGGCCGTAATCCATCGTTAAATCACCGCGGTGAAGCGCTACTAGGTAGCGCAATGTTGCGACGATATCTGAGATGGTCAACATGCTCTGTGAAAGCTCGAGATCAAGACCTAGCTTCTTATTAACCTTAAAGCGACCGACCTTGGCCAAGTCATAGCGCTTTCCGTTGAAGTAAAGGTTTTCAATTAAATTCTGAGCTGCTTCCTTTGTTGGTGGTTCACCAGGACGCATCTTGCGATAGATATCAAGGAGGGCTTCATCTTGAGTCTTGACTGTATCTTTATCAAGAGTTGCCATCATTGAAGCAAAGTCACCGAACTCTTCGCGAATCTGCTCATCGGTCCAGCCGAGCGCCTTGAGGAATACAGTGACAGATTGCTTACGCTTGCGATCGATGCGAACGCCAACGAGATCCTTCTTATCAACTTCAAACTCTAGCCAAGCGCCGCGGCTTGGGATGATCTTGGAGGTGAATACATCTTTATCTGATGTCTTCTCAATCTGACGTTCAAAGTAGACGCCAGGTGAGCGAACAATCTGCGATACAACTACGCGCTCTGTTCCGTTGATTACAAATGTTCCTCGTGGAGTCATTACTGGGAAATCACCCATGAAGACAGTCTGTGACTTAATTTCGCCAGTCTCGTTATTTGTAAACTCCGCTGTTACGAAGAGTGGCTGCGCATATGTCATGTCGCGCTCTTTGCAATCTGCAATTGAATACTTAGGTGGCTCGAAGCGGTGGTCACGGAATGACAGTGACATCGTTCCCTGGAAATCTTCGATTGGTGAAATCTCTTCAAAGATCTCTTCCAAACCAGATTTCGAAGGAAGTTCTCCTCGATTGGTGTTAGTTGATTCTGCAAGACGGGAACGCCATAAGTCGTTACCTAACAACCAGTCAACGCTTTCAACTTGCAGCGCGAGCAGGTTAGGAACTTCTAGAGGTTCACGGATCTTTGCGAATGAAATACGGCGGGGGGCAGTTGAACTCTTTTTCGCGGCCAAGAGATGTCCTTTCAGACAAGTTCACATAAACGTGGACACGCACATCTAGAAGGTCGCCGCCGCTATATGCAATGACC
>CAYXDT010000012.1:0-2704 GCA_964463845.1 uncultured Candidatus Planktophila sp.
TCGCGCGCCCATTTCTTGCGCCACTCAAAGGGGCGACTGCAACGCTGACAGGTCTTTGGCGCAAAACCATTCTTTATCTTCGCCTTCACAGCTAAAGAGTAGCGCCTTGGGTAATGCACTTCATAAGGTCGCGAAGATGTTAGTAGGCGGTTGGCGAGTAACCTGTCGGTATGAGCCATCTATTTGATTCGATAAAGATCCGCGATGTGGAATTTGCTAATCGCGCCTGGGTTTCACCGATGTGCCAGTACAGCGCAATCAATGGGTTAGTCGGACAGTGGCATCAAGTGCATTTAGGTGCCTTTGCAACAGGTGGTCCAGGGCTGATTATGGTTGAAGCAACTGGCGTAGTTCCACAGGGGCGTATCTCAATTGGTTGCCCTTCCATAGAAGATGACACACATGCAGAAGCTTTTAAGCCGATAATTGATTTTGCACATCAACACGGCGCGAAGATGGGAATTCAATTAGCACACGCCGGTCGCAAGGGATCGACGATGCGACCATGGGATGACCATTTAATGGCGAGTGCTGCAGAAGGCGGTTGGGAGGCAGTCTCATCTTCTGCTGTTGCCTTTGAGGGTTACCCAGTTCCTCGCGAGCTAACGGTGGCAGAGATTTCTGACCTCGTTAAGTCATTTGCTGATGCAGCGGAGCGAGCTATAAAAGTTGGCTTTGATGTAATTGAGATTCACTCCGCGCACGGCTACCTATTGCATCAATTCTTATCTCCGCTTATGAATCACCGTACCGATAGTTATGGTGGCAGCTTTGAAAATCGCACTAGATTCCTACTTGAAGTTGTGCGCGCAGTTCGGGCCGTGATGCCTGATGGCGCTCCCTTATTTGTTCGTATCTCCGCTAGCGACTGGGCAGATGGCGGTTGGAATCTGATTGATTCAGTCGAACTTGCCAAAGAGTTAAAGGCGCTTGGCGTTGATCTAATTGATGCATCAAGTGGTGGCGCTATTCATAATGCCAAGATTGATGTTAAGCCAGGATTCCAAGTTCCCTTTGCGACGGCGTTAAGAACTGAATCTGGAATTCTCACATCTGCAGTTGGCCTTATTACCGAACCAGCCCAAGCAGATCACATAGTCGTAACTGGTGAAGCAGATGCTGTCTTTCTGGGACGGGAAATGTTGCGAAATCCGCGCTGGGCGCTAAGTGCTGCCGAGGAGGTAGGCGCGGCTATCACTTGGCCTAGCCAGTTTGAACGTGCCCGAACTCTGCGCAAATAGATTCACTTAAAGCCAGGGGCGAGCTTCTACCGGATCTTCCCAGCTATCGATTGGTGCTTGTAAGGGGCTTTCTATCCAACAGAAACGACCATTAATCTGTGCTGATTCATCGCTTATTAATTTAAGAATTAGGTCTGCTGCCTTAGTGGGCGCATCTCCCCCAGTCTCTTCCACCCAATCAACCCAGGCCTTGTAATCTGCACCCTCTGGTCCAAGAGCGTCAGCTTTCTCTTTTATATCCGCCCACATCTCAGTGCGCACATCGCCTGGGTGGATTACATTTGCAGTTACACCGCTGCCGCTAATTTCTGCGGCGAGATGGCGAGTAAATTGATTGAGTGCAACTTTGGCAGTTGCATAGGCGCTATTTAACTTTCCTGGTTGATGTAGCGCAGCAGCTGAACTTAAATTAACAATGCGCCCCCACTTATTAGCCAACATCTCGGGTAGAAAAGCGCGACAGGTGTAATAGGGCGCAATTGCATCAATCATGATTGTTTCAAGCCATTGCTTTGGGTCAGAGTCTTTAATTAGTGCAATGGGTCCAAAGACGCCGGCAGCGTTTACCAATATTGCAACTGGTCCATATTCTTTAGAGACTTTAGTGTGAAGTTCAGAAACTGCAGCAAGATCACTGATATCGCAGGCAAGCGGCGTAATCCTTGGATTCACCTCTGGTATGGGTGTGCGCGAAACAGCGATTACCTGATGTCCAGCAGCAGCTAGCGCTAGGGTGATTTCGCGACCGATACCGCGTGAAGCTCCGGTGACTAAAGCAAGTGACATAGCGCGATACTAGGCGCAATTACGCTTTGGAACTATTTAGCAGCGCGCTCCAAAAGGCGGGTCATGGCTTTAATCAGCGCGCTATTTCGATGGGAGGCTACCCAGCGATAGCCAGCATGACCTAACTTTCCTGATGCAGTAATGGTTAGCGATAGCGCTCTATTGCCACGGCGTTTTAGGAGATAGGCGATTGCTCTCGCCCCGCGATGGGTGGCACCTTCTGAAATCACCACTACCTCTTTGGCGCACTCATCCTTCGTCAAGCCAAAGGGCTTCAGATCCGTACTTTGAAACGGCAAGGCAGTAAGCGAGAGCTTTAGCCGAGTCCAATTAATGGCAGCGATGCAGAATCGACATTCACCATCAAAGATGACGGTGATATCTAATGGGTGCACAAGTTAAAGATAGCCCGATTAATTAGATAGTGGGCCCAGTAGATATCTGGAGAGAGTTGCAGTTGGGTTGCCCTGTCCGCGATGGCGGGCGTTAAATGAACTGGTCCCATCGACTCCACATAGCCCGCGAATGGCAGATGAGCCACCAGGATGTGAATTGATCCAATTCGTTAAGTTATAGACATTTCCATTGATAAGTGACCAACAATTTGAAGCAGTGTTATTGGCGCGCACTTGATCCATTGTGTAACCAGCAGGCGTTGCGGCTGGTGTAGGTGTTGG
>CAYXDT010000012.1:2804-27974 GCA_964463845.1 uncultured Candidatus Planktophila sp.
GGTGTTGGCGTTGCAGCTGGTGTTGGTCGGACTGTTTCTACGGGAGCGGGTGCCGCAGTTGGCGCTGTCCCACGTAAAACTTCGCCTGGGATTTCTTTATCGCCAACGGCAATTGTTATCTCGGCCCGAGCTCGTGAGGTAGCCATAAAACTATATGTTCCAACTTGCGCTGGTTGGGAGAGGCGACCTAAATAAAGATAGTTGGTGCGGCCATATGGTTCGTAAAACTTGGTGCGCTCTGTAAATTTCATTGTAGTTCGCGTTCCATCGGGTGCCGTAATTACCAACTGTGGCAGTTGATTTGTTTTGAGAGCAGATTCAGGACGTTTATCAACAATGAGGTACTGCACCTCTAGTTGATCACCTTCTTTAAAGGCGGCGCGAAATGCTTTCTTCTCTCCCCGCTTGGTGAATGCAGCGCGAACAGCAAATGAGACGGTGCCATCTACAAGAAGTGGACCTTTGGCGGCAGTTGTGTCGCTATTTAATAGAAAGACTGGTTGGTGGGCGCTTGCCGGTGAGATAAGAGAGGCGGTCAGAGTGATTGCAAATAGTGCTGTCAGTGTGCGGCGCATGGATTTAGGTTAATACTCCTGACCCAAATCTGCCCTATTAAGAGGCAGTGAAAAGGTTGTCAGTCAGGGTGGCTGCCTTGGGAATATGGGGCAAGGTACAAATGGGTGCGGGTACCTTAGCTACCAATTCCTTAGTTACTGACTTTGCGAGCCTGACGCCAGTGATAGAGATAGACCGGGGCGGCGATCAAAATAGTTAAGAAGGTAGAGAAGATATTTTTTAAAGCTTGGCGCTGATTATTATCTTCTTGCTGTTGTAGCAATGCTGGATCAGGAAGATTTTCATCCTTTGCATATGCATCAATGTATGCCGGGTCCGGAAATAGCGCATCCATAATCGAGTTTGCCAGCGCTACTGTCGAAAAGAGCACTACCAATAATGTAACTAGGCAGACGGCATATAGGTATAAAGATTTCCAATCAACCCCGCCTTGCGATGGACTCTTCTCCGCAACTACCTTACTTGGAGCAGATTTCTTAACTGCAACCTTCTTTGCAGGAGCTTTCTTCGCTGTTGCCATAGTTCAAGTCTGCCACTTATCTACCTAATTTATGCGCTTTAACATCTCTTTCATCTGGGCAATCTGGGCAGACTGGTCAGCGATAACTTTGCTACCGAAAGCCTTAATCTCAGGGTTCTGTGCATCCTCAATCATCTGTGTCATGTGAATCGCGCCGTCATGGTGTTCGGTCATTCCTTTTAACCACAAGCGATCAAATTCCGCTCCTTTTGCAGCGGCTAGCGCCTCTAACTCTGCGCTATTTAACATGCCACCCATTCCATCCATCGAGTGACCCATATCCTCAGATGCACCAGCATCGACCAACCATGCCTTCATCTGGGTAATCTCCGCCGCTTGATCGCGGGCAATTATTTGGGCGAGTTCTAAAAGTTCACTATCCTGCGAATTCTTCATAGCTAAATTAGAGATATCAATTGCCTGTTGGTGATGCGGAATCATCATCTGCAAAAACATGACATCAGCGCCGGTGTAATTTTTATTTGTTGAGCTATGGCCGCCATGAGATGACTCGCTATGTGATGACCCGCTAGTAGCTGACATTGAGTCATCACTTCCATTGAGGCTCAGAGTTACAACCGCCGCCGCGAGCAGGGTGATAATTGCCAAGAGGATAGTGGTCTTACGATCTAATAGCGTCTTCATCTTTAGACTCCAGTCTGGAACTTGTTGTTCAGATTACTCCTGACCCAGCCGATACTCCACCCGAAAGCCGGTGATGTATATCCTTAAGGCATGGTCAATCACGGAAATATGTACGGGCCGGCCTTTACCTTCCTTGGGGTTGCTGCCTGTGATTTAGATGATCCGGCAACTTACAAAGGGGCAGATGTAATCATCGTAGGAGCACCGATCGATAGCGGAACGTCTCATCGCTCGGGTGCCAAGTTTGGGCCACAGGCGATACGTGGTGGTGATTATCTTCCGCATGATGCAACCCGTCCTCACTTAGCGCTACGTACAGATGGTTTAAAGGATTTAAAAGTTTTCGATGCTGGTGATTTGCTTATGCCTGGAGGAGATTTAGTTGCCTCCCTTGCGGTTCTGCGGCAAGCAACTGAGAAGATCTCGCGCGCTGGAGCTATCGCCGTAGTTCTTGGTGGAGATCATTCAATCGCCTCTGCCGATGTAGCCGGAATAGCCAATCACTTAGGACATGGCAAAGTTTCAATGGTTCACTTTGATGCACATGCCGATACCGGTGAAGATCACTTTGGTGCTCTCGTGGGTCATGGCACACCGATGCGCCGATTAATTGAAGATGGTTATGTGCGTGGCGATAGATTCTTGCAGTTAGGGCTGCGCGGTTACTGGCCAGATGAGAAGACTCTTGAATGGATGCGCGATCAAGGGATGCGCTCCTACGAGATGACAGAGATTCATCACCGCGGTTTGAAAGAAGTTTTAGATGAATCCTTTATGACCCTAACTCATGGCTGCGATGGAGTATTTCTCTCAGTTGATATTGATGTAGTAGATCCTGGAATGGCTCCAGGAACCGGAACCCCAGAGCCAGGTGGCATGACATCACGTGAGCTTTTGGAAGCAGTACGCCGCATCTGCCTCGAGCTACCAGTAGTTGGTATCGATATCGTTGAAGTTGCACCAGCATTTGATAGCGCAGATATAACAGCTATCTTGGCCAATCGTGTAGTTCTAGAAGCCCTTAGCGCAATTGCAAAGCGACGCAATGGCTCGACGTATAACCCAACTCAGAATCTGCTCGATCGCTAACTTGCCTTGCCACATCGCTTATTAGTTCTAAGATATGCCCATGTCTAAGAATGTGAAGCGTCAGCTACCTAATCCAATTAAGCTCGCCCAGTTGATGCGTTTTCGCACTCCCTCAATCCATATCAAGCGCTCTCGCTTAAACCGCGCCTTCACCATCTGGGATCTGCGCGATATCGCCAAGAAGCGCACTCCGCAGGGGCCCTTTGATTACACCGATGGCGCCGCAGAATCTGAGTCTTCACTCGATCGCGCCCGTCAAGCCTTTAAAGATATTGAGCTAGTTCCAAATATTCTGCGCGATGTATCGGATGTGGATCTAAGTTGCACCATCTTTGATCGCACCTACAAGATGCCGATGGGTATCGCCCCAACTGGTTTTACCCGTTTAATGCAGACTGAAGGCGAGATCGCCGGATCACGCGCCGCCGAAAAATTTGGTATCCCCTTCTCGCTCTCAACTCTTGGCACAACATCTATTGAAGATGTTGTAAAGGCAGCCCCTAATGGTGATAACTGGTTCCAGCTTTATATGTGGAAGGACCGTGAAGGTTCTATGGCCTTGGTCGAGCGCGCTAAGCGCGCTGGCGTTAAGACGCTCCATCTAACTGTCGATGTGCCGGCTGCAGGACATCGTCTGCGCGATTCTTATAACGGGCTAACCATTCCCCCAACTTTGACTGTGAAGACCTTACTAAATGCTATTCCGAGACCAGCTTGGTGGATGAATTTCCTTACCACCCCAGCAATTGAATTTGCATCTATGTCATCCTGGAATGGAACTGTCGGTGAACTGCTGGATTACATGTTTGATCCAACGATGACCTTCGAAGACCTGAAATGGATTCGTAGCGAGTGGGATGGCAATCTAATTGTCAAAGGTGTGCAGAATTTAGAAGATGCCAAGATGGCGGCAAAGCTTGGTGCTGATGCGGTTCTGCTATCTAATCATGGTGGACGTCAGCTAGATAAGGCGCCTATTCCTTTGCATCTACTCTCAGATATCAAAAAGGAGTTTAAGAAGGATTTTGAACTTCATATCGATACCGGCATCATGCATGGCGCAGATGTTCTTGCTGCAATCGCTCATGGCGCCACCTTTACCTATATTGGTCGCGCCTATCTCTACGGTCTAATGGCTGGCGGACAAGAGGGTGTGGAGCGTGCGCTAACAATTATGCAGGGACAGATGGTGCGCAATATGAAGTTGCTAGGTGTGCGTACTCTCGCCGAACTACGGCCTGAGCATGTACGTCTGCTAAATCGCGGATAGAGGAGCGCACTACCAACTCTGGTTGGAAACGTACATCTTGATGGGCATGCGTCTCCACCCCTTCGCACTCTGATAGAAGTAGCTGCGTTGCGGTATATCCCAATTGATATGCCGGTTGGGCAATTGATGACAACGGCACAGCAGCTGATGGCGCAAATTCAATATCGTCATAACCCAGTAGTGATACATCATCTGGAATACGAATGCCGGCTGCCAATAAAGCGCGCATCATGCCGAGTGCGATTAAATCATTGGCGCAGAAGATCGCAGTTGGGCGCGGCTTAAGAGCTAAGAATTGTGCCAGCGCCTCTTCACCAGCTGCGAAGGTCATACTTGGTACGCGGATGGTAGTTACCTTTACCTTTAGCGCCTTTGCTGCAGCCGCTACCCCGCGAGATCTTTCGGCAGCTTGCGGAATAGTTTCCGGGCCACAGATCCACGCAATATCGGTATGGTGCATTTCAGCTAGGTGCTCAATGGCGATTTCGCCACCACGCACATCATTTACTGAAACTGAGCACTCTGATGAACTCTTTCCGGGCGCATCAATTAAAGTAACTGACATACCGCGCTCTTTTAACATCTTGATGTGATCAGGTTTGATGCTATTTGGAGTAATCAAGACACCCTTAACCATCTGTTCAATTAATACGCTCATGTAACGTTCTTCGCGCTGATTACTCTCCCCCGAGTTGCAGATGAAAACTGCATAATTCTTCTTAGTCGCAGCATCTTCCACACCGCGAGCAACTTCTGCAAAGAATGGGTTGTAGACGCTAGGCACCACAAGGCCCAATGTCCGGCTATGGCCTGCGCTCATCTGCTTTACATAGCCATTTGGGTTGTAGCCCATCTCCTCAATTACCTGCTGTACCCGCTTAGCTGTCTCGGGTGCGACGATTCCGGGGCGGTTGAGAACGTTGGAGGCGGTTCCGACTGAGACACCGGCTCGCTTTGCAATATCGCGCAGGCTAATGGTCATGGCCAATGATGATGTGTTCAATTGAGCAAAGTCAATATTGTTCAATATTTGAGCGGAATCGAGCGGTGAGAGCGAGAGTCTTACTGTTCAAGCGGGGCTAGCGAATTGCGGTCTTATACATACGCGATAGCGCAAACTCGTGATGGCCGCCCAGTTCAGCCTTTGTCTGCTGGCCATTAGCGACGGCGAGAATCTCATCAAAGATGCGGTTGCCAACTTCGGCCAAAGTTTCAAGGCCATCGGCGATGGTTCCGGCATCTAGATCGATGAGATCAGGAATTGATTTGTACATCGGAGTATTTGTGGAGACCTTAATGGTTGGCATAATCGCAGAACCAGTTGGAGTGCCTCGCCCTGATGTAAAGACAACGATATTGATATGGCCGGCGCCAAAACCTGCCAACTGTTCGATGTCATGACCTGGGGTATCCATAAAGTAGAGACCGGTTGTTGTCGGCTTCTCTCCAAACTCCAAGACTCCAGTTAGCGGGGCGTTGCCCGCCTTCTTCGCAGCTCCCAATGATTTCTCTTCGAGCGTTGAGAGGCCGCCTTCAATATTTCCACGCGATGGCTGAGCGCCGCGAATATCAATTCCTTCGTAATTAATCGATGCCTCATAGCGCGAGACCATAGAGACAATGCGCACGCCAACTTCCGGATCTATCGCACGCGCTGCCAGAAGATGTTCTGCACCTAAAATCTCTGTAGTCTCGCCAAGAACTGAAGTTGCACCTAGCTCAACTAAGCGATCACTTGCTACACCGAGTGCGGGATTGGCGGTAATACCTGAAAGGGCATCTGATCCACCGCACTCAAGGCCCAGCACTATGGCGCTCCATGGCGCAGGTACGCGAACTTCCTTGCTAGCTTCATCACAATATTTATTGGCCAGCTCAATCGCCTTTACCTGCAGCCCTTCCATTGAACCAATCTCGGCAAGCGCTAAGTTGGTAAAGCGCTTTAACCCAAGAGCTGAAGCGCCAGCAATGATTTCACTCTCTTGCTCTGAACCAACAGTTAAGAAGATAACTGCATAATTATTTGGGTTTGCGGCATAGCCACTTAAGGTGAAGGTGATGCGCGGTAGATCATTATCGATTTCACCTGACCAGTCATGGCTAATTGCAACTGCGCCATTTGATCCAGCGGCGATTGCACGGGCAGTTGCGGAGAGCGCTGAGTGCAGGGGCATGATCAAGACATGGTTACGTAGACCCCACTTTCCGTTATCCCGCTTAAATGCTTTTAACTCAGTGCTCATCAAACGCTCCTGACAACTCGGGGGGCGCGGATTTCACCGCTCTTACTCTTCTCTGCCACAGTTTCACTACCAGCTGCCACCTTTGCAATCAGGGGCAGAATCTCAGAGAGCAGATTGCTCTCTTGTATATCAAAATCACCCTTAATTGCTTGATGCAAGACGCCGCTACCGGCCACATTAATAACTGGAATTAATGGAAAACCTGATGCTGGTTGTGCGTTATCTGGAAAGCTCAAAATAATATGCGCCTTCTCTTGCGCTAGGCGAGTAAAGCTTTCGGCAGAGCTGAATTGAGAGTGTGAGGTTATTACTTCATAGCCGGCTTCCTTTAGCAATTTTTCCAGGGCAGCTAACTCGTTAACTGGGCGAGCTATATCGAGGCCAATACGCAGATGCGCAATCTCAGCTGGAACCGCTGGATAGGCAGCATTTAACTCACGGGCCGCCTTTACTCCGGCATTGACCGTACCTTCAACGCCACCGCTCTCTTGGATTATGCGGTACTGCGTTGATTCATTGCTGCTAAGTAATTTGGCAGCTAGCTCTTGTCCTTGAATTGTCTCGCAGCCAAGTCCTACAACGAGTACAGAATTTACATTTGGATGATCGGCTAATTGGATAAAGAAATTATCGATTCCTGCCACATCCTCACCAATGATGCCGCAGCCATGTTGGTGGGCGAAGGTGACGCCATCGACTGCAAGAGCAATCCGTCGTGCGACATGTGTTGAGCAGATTACTGATGGAAGAATTAATTGATGGTTGCGAATTCCTGCGCCGCGATTACCGTGGTTAAAACCGGCAGTTACTGGGCTCATGGCTTCTCCGTTGAAAGACGGTCACCGAGAATGTTATGAACATGTACATGTTCGCCGACTGCAATAGGTGCGATGGCATGGCCCATCCGTTCGCCATATTTGATAATGCCCTCATTTTTAGCAATCGCTTTAGATGCAATCTTGTGGCCACGTGGGATGGGGTTGATGACCTTGATGGAGATATCATCTTGTTCAACTACATCGCCTGCCTTTAAATCAGTGAGGCAGACAGCAATATTGTCACGCGCATCTAGAATCAATACTTTTCTCATCAGGGCTAAACCTTACCGAATCCCAGCGCTTTGAAAAGGTGAAATCAGGGCGAGAAATTCTTGGTATCGCTCTTCGTAAAATTGCACCTGGCTATCTTGCGGCAGATAGACCTGTGCAATTGAACTGTTAAATGAATCCAAGTTACTCGCTAAATCACCACCACTGGCCGCCGCCGCTGCAATCTTGGCCGCCCCCAAATCAGAGCCGGCATCTTTGACCGTTGTAATTGCGCGATTGCTTATAGTGGCGCGTAGCTGTGTCCAGAAGGCAGAGCGTGAGCCGCCCCCAACGCTAAATAAATTTTTATCACTTGGCGCACCGGCGGCAGTTAAAGTTTCAAAGGCAAGTCGTTCTGCAAAGGCGATCGCTTCGAGAATGGACCGAAACTCATCTACCTCATCTTTAGGTTGGCCACTTTGTAGCGCCACCATTTCACTTGCTGCTACTGGAAATCTCTCACCCGTTCCAACTAATGGGTACATCAGAACGCTTGCAGGGCCATACTCACTTGCACGTGAATTCCAACTCTCAATATCGTCAGCAAATTTGGCATATGAAATACCACCCAAATTAGAAGCTGCTCCCCCAAGCCAACGGCTTTCTGGAAGTAGGTGGCTATAGAAACCAGGACCCTTTACCTCTATAGGTGCGACAACCTTTAATACCAAGGTAGTTCCTAGCGTGGAGACAGCCGTTCCAAGGGAGGTTCCTCCAACAGAGATTTGCGCAGTACAGCCATCGGTCATTCCTGCATAAATGGGAATACCCCCCATCGTGGTGCGCCCTAACTGTGTGCCCGGGGCAACAACTCGCGGCAAGGTAATTCCTAACTTATCGGCGGTAGCAACACTGTTGGCGCTCCAATTTTTTAAATTTAGATCCACGCCACTTTTCATAGCATGGCTCCAATCTGCAGCAACTTCTTTTAGGGGTTGGTGAGTTAGGTGAGCGATTAAAAATTCTGGGGTGTGTGCCAATCGCGAAGTCGTTGCAGGAATTTCCGCAAGAATCTTCTCAGCGCGCGCTAAAGGATTACTCGCCCGACCATCGTTATACATAGCAGCGGGCGCTAGTGGTTCACCATTAATATCTGCTAATAGAAAGGTGCCTGATGTAGCAGTGATAGTTAATCCAGCAATCTGGTAACCCAACTCCGTGGCCAGCGCAATCGATATCTCTAGTAATTGATCGATGGCCTTCAACCAGCTAGCTGGATCTTGTGTTAATCGCCCATCTGCACCCCGCAAAACTGGGGCTAGATCCTCTTTGGTATTGGAGAGAGGTGCGCCTGCTTCATCAATTAGCGTGGCGCGTGCAGATTGCGTTGCAAAATCAATCCCTAAAAATGCAGGTTTCACTACAGCGCTGCAATCGCTTCAGGAAGACCGATAAGGGAGGGCAAGACAATATCTGGAGTAGCAAGATCGGCAGCGCTTGGCTCAGGATTTGCTTCTCCGCGCAGAATCCAGGCAGTGCGCATTCCCAAACCTTGCGCCGGTAGAACGTCGGTATCTAGGCGATTACCGATGTGTACCGTCTGCGCTGCCGCACTTCCCAGTGATTGCAGAGCCAGGCGGAAAATTGCCGGATCTGGTTTATCGATGCCAACCACGGCCGAAATTCCCATGAAATCAATTAAAGGAGCGATCTGATGTGCGGTTAGGGCATCTACTGCCGTACGCGCCTGGTTGGCAACGATTCCAATCTTGCAGCCAGATTGGCGCATCGTTTCGATACAAGATTTAGCATCGGAATATAAATCGCTATCTGTAAAGAGCCAGAGCGCACTCGCTTCTTGCATAAGCTCTTCTTTGCGATCTAGTGAACCCAAGAATGCGATACAGAGTTTGCTACGTAGCGAGCCGCTTTGAGATTTTAGGTGCGCGACATAAATATCTGAAAAAGCTTGCTCATCAATGGGCCCGGCCATCTTCTCTAGCGCGCTATAGATGGAGCGTTTAAAGACATCATCCGAGTAGATAATGCCACCGATATCAAAGGTGATCGCTTGTGGATTCATTACTTACTTATCGCCGGTGAGTAAAGCGCGGCGGGCAATTTCATCTGGGCGAAAAGCGATAGTGGCAGCGGCTGAACTAGGAATGAAGTTAATTCCTCCTGCTGCCAATGCGCCCAATCGAATACGAGCAGCTTTAACTGCAATCTGAGTAGTTGCTAAGGCTTCTTCCTTGCCTGAACCAAAGGTGCAGAGACCATGGTTACCTAAAATAATTTGACGCGGTGCCATTCCATATTTATCCATGTACTTAAGTGCACCTGAATAGAAACCTAGACCCAGCGAAAGCCCAGGTTCATCGTAGGGAAGATAGAGCGGAATCGGACCACAGATAACGCTCTCATCAGGAAATACGGTGCCGCTGTAGTGCGCCGCTGCATCAACACTTGCTGCAAGTGAGACAACTGGAGTGGGATGGGTATGAAGTGACCAAGTTGATTCCAGAAGATGGAAGGCGACAACATGTACTAAGGTCTCAATGCTGGCCTTTTTGGAAGTTCCGTTAGGAGTAAAGGCTGATTTCAAAATTGCATCAAGCGCGCTATCTAGAGCTGGAGTTCTACCACTCTTATGAGCTTGCTCCAAAATTTCTACCGACTTACTTAAACTTACCCAGACCCAATCTTCAGCAGTTGCCTGACCCATAACAACGCCACTTGCCTTAACAAGGAAGCGGTCATTGGCCTTATCCAGAACCGCGGCATTGCCTTCGGCCAAGATTGTTAAATCTGCATCAGGTGCGCCAGCTCGAACTGCTAAATCTGAAATCTCCTGGGCTAATGAACTCATGCGCTCTCCTCTTTCATAATTAACTCTTCATAGCGGGCACGTACTTTGGATAGTTCAGTCTTTCTTACTAAATCACTGGTGGGATGGTAGCTACCGAAGTGCAACTTACTTGATGAAATCATCTCGCGGGCTTCAGCTATGCCTTTAATCTCACCCGTTGCAATTGCTTGCACGATGGCATTACCCATAGCAGTTGCTTCAATCGGACCTGTTATTACTTCACGCTGCGAGAGATCTGCAGACATTTGTGAGAGATGTTCATTCTGGGCACCTCCACCAACAATGTGAATTGCCGGCATCGGCAACCCGCTGCATTCAGCTAAGACATCTGCAGTCTTGGCATATTGCAGAGCAAGGGAGGCAAAGGTGGCTTGAGCCAGCTGACCAGGAGTCTCTGGAATCGGTTGACCAGTTTCTCGAGCATAATTTTGGATTCGCGAAATCATCTCTCCGGCATAAACGAAGATAGGTGCATCCACAAAGAAGAGAGTTCGCCAAGGATCACTCTCCTGCTTAGCTAACTCAACTAACTCGATATAAGTTAAATCAACTCCCCGCGTCTTCAAATCACGTCGTACCTCTTGGATAATCCAAAGCCCAGTGATGTTACGTAAGAGGCGAATGCTGCGATCAAAGCCGCCCTCGTTGGTCAGCCGCTCGCGCAGAGTTATCTCATTGATGATTGGTAAATCAATCTCGACTCCCATCAAGGACCAACTTCCTGATGAGATGTAGGCGCTGCCCGGAGATGAAAGCGGTGTTGCCACAACTGCCGATGCTGTGTCATGGCTAGTTGTTGCAACACAACGCAGTGGACCAATTCCCGTTGCTTGTTGAAGCGCAGGCGAGAGAGTTCCTCGAATGGTTCCGGCATCTTGCACTGCTCCCAAAATGCGTGTCGGTATATCTAAATCGCGAGCCAGCCCCAGCGCCCATTGATTACCTCTGGTGTCATAGAGCCCAGTAGTTGAAGCGATTGTGTATTCAGTACCAATCGCTCCAGTGAGGGCATGCAAGATTAGATCTGGCATCATCAAGAGATACTCGGCATTCTCAAATTCATCTGGAGTTTGTTCAGCTATTGCCAGTAATTGGAAGATGGAGTTGATTTCGAGAAGTTGTGCCCCAGTTTCAAAGTGCAATCGCTCAAGTCCTACGCGATCGGCAGCATTTTGTAAGAAGCCATCTGTTCTGTGGTCTCTATGACTGACGGGTAGTGCGATCAGATTCATTTCGCTATCTAGCAGACCAAAATCTAGCCCCCAGGTATCGACAGAGAGGGATTCAAAGGGGCCTTGATCGGCGGCAAGTTTTAGCGCTTCGGTAATCTCTTCGATAATTTTGGGAAAGTTCCAGCATCTGCGTCCCCGTTCATCTTTTATGACTGGGGTTTCAAAGCGGTAGATAACTTCCGTGGTCATGGCAGCGCCAATTTCTACAATCACTAGGCGGCCAGATTCAGCGCCCATATCTAGGGAGAGATAACGACCCATAACCTCTACACCCCTTCTCCTGCCCTCAGGCTTAGTGAGCACTTGCCCAAGAGGCCACTCTTATACATAGCTGATGAAAATCCAAGACAGATCTTTCTTCCTAACGTTTTGTTATCTTCATAAATTGCCGCCTTTAAGCGGGAAAATATTGAATTGTTCAATACTTTTCTAAGGCAATCAGATGCGTTAAACCCTAGTACCGTGGAACTTTAATGCCTAAGATTTGGCGGCAAGAACTAGACGGGAGAATGCATTGGCAAACAAGGGCGACCTTCTTCTTCAAATGAAGGATGTAAAGAAAAGATTCGGTGGCGCAATCGCGTTACGTGGAACAGATCTCTCTGTTCGTGCTGGCGAGATCCATGCACTTCTCGGAGAAAATGGCGCAGGTAAATCAACCATGCTCAAAATTCTCGCCGGTGTGCACGAACATGATGCCGGCACAATCACACTTGCTGGTGCGCCGTTTATTTCAGGTTCGCCACAAGCTTCCATCGATCAAGGTATCGCTGTTATTTACCAGGAGCCTTCACTCTTTCTCGATCTCTCTCTTGCCGAGAATGTCTTTATTGGTCGCCAACCAAAGAAGGGGATTGCTATAGATTGGAAAGAAGCTGAGTCGAAGGCTAAATCTCTCTTCAAGGAACTGGGCGTAGACCTTGATCCAAAGCGACAAGCGCGCGGATTATCTATTGCCGATCAGCAGGTTGTGGAGATTGCTAAAGCTCTCTCCATGAATGCCAACATCATCTTGATGGATGAGCCAACTGCAGCACTATCTGCTTCTGAGGTAGAGCGGCTCATGACTGTGATGCGTAATCTCCGCGCTGCCAATAAGGCAGTTATCTTTGTAAGCCACCGCTTGGATGAAGTCTTTGCTATCTCTGACTTCATAACAGTGATGCGCGATGGTGCAACGGTCTCTGAAAAATCAATCGATAAGACTGATCTACAGAATGTGATTAAAGAGATGGTCGGACGCGAACTCACTGAACTATTTCCAAAGACCGAGCACACCATCGGAGAGGTAGTTCTAGAAGTTAATGACCTCACCAATCCGGCTTACTTCCGCAATATCTCCTTCACAGTTCGTAAGGGAGAAATCGTCGCACTTGCCGGTCTAGTCGGCAGTGGTCGTTCTGAGGTGGCACGTTCTATCTTCGGTGTTGATTCATATGAATCTGGATCGGTAAAGATCAATAACAAGCCACTCAAGAAACAATCCACAATTGCTGCGATGGCTGAAAAGATCGCCTTAGTGCCAGAAGATCGTCGCCAACAGGGTCTCTTTATGATTGCTGGCGTTAATCGCAATATCTCGATGGAATCATTTGACCGCCTAAAGGGTCGCTTCTTTATTAACTTTAAGAAGGAGCGCGCTCTCACAAATTTGTGGCGTGAAAATTTGAGTATCAAATTTGCCAATCAAGCAGATCCAGTTGACCGACTCTCTGGAGGAAATCAACAGAAGACTGTTCTTGCCAAATGGCTTGCCACAGATCCAGATCTATTAATTGTCGATGAGCCAACCCGCGGCATCGATGTTGGCACCAAGGCCGAAGTCCATAGGTTAATTGATCAGGCAGCTGGTCAAGGTAAAGCAATCTTGATGATCTCAAGTGAGTTACCTGAAGTTCTAGGAATGGCCGATCGCATAATTGTTATGCGTGAAGGCCGACAAGTTACCGAGCTATCCCGCAAAGAGGCGACACAGGAAAATGTGATTGCCGCTGCTACCACTGGAAAGAAGGGCATCTAACTGTGGCATCTTTATTGAAGAAGCGAAGCTTTGGTCGCGAGGCCAGCCTTGGCATAATTTTAATTTTTTGCATCGGTATCACTGGTCTTATCAATCCGCGCTTCGTAACCGGGGATGGCACGCGTGACTTGTTATCTGCTACTGCAATTGTGGCGCTCTTAGCTATTGGAATGGCTCCAGTGATGATTATGCGCCATATCGATCTATCGGTGGCCTCTACTGTGGGGCTCTCCGCATGGGTTGTTGCAGATTTCTGCGCCAAGAACCCTAGCTTTACTTGGGTGCAGTGCTTCCTAATTGGTGGCGCCGTCGGAGTCGGTGTCGGACTAATAAACGGAATTTTAGTTGCTGGGCTTCGCCTACCATCCTTGGTTGTCACTATCGGCACGCTCTACATTGTGCGTGGTGCGGTATATGTAATTTCTAACTCTGTCGATTACAACGCACAAGAGATGCCACCAAGCTTGCTAGATGCAGGCCAGAAGGTCTTCTTTGGCATAATGCCTCTTCCATATCTCTTGGTACTAATCCTTATGGTGATTGTTGCCTGGGTCATGAAGTACACAAAGGCAGGACGTGATTGCTATGCAATCGGTAGCAATCCGCCAGCTGCAGATTTGGTGGGCTTAAAGGTGTTTCGTCGCACCTTCCTTGCCTACATCAACTGCGGCTTTATCGCAGGTATCGGTGGCGTCTTCTACTTGATGCGCTTTGCACAAGTCGACTCCACCGCCTTCTACGGTCAAGAGTTGGCAGTTGTTGCCGCCGCTGTAATCGGTGGTATCGGTCTTCTCGGTGGCGCAGGAACTGCAGTCGGTGTAGTAATTGGAGCTCTCCTAGTGCAGACAATTCAAGGCGCACTTGCAGCCCTTGGTGTGGATGCATTTTGGAAGGCCGCTATCAATGGCTTCCTGCTAATCGTGGCAATTTATGCAGATCGAGTGCTGGCCAAGAGGAGCGAAAATGCCTTACTCGCCCAACGAATTAAAGAGAGGGTTTAACGATGTCTGAGAAAAATACCTTTAAAGTGCGCAAATCCTGGGATACCGCAATCCTGGCTCTGCTATTTGCAGTCTGGGTCCTTGCCTCACTAACTACAGATAACTTCTTGACCTCGATTAATGTCTCGCAGATCTTCTCTAATTCAAGTGAAATCATGATTATGGCCTTTGCTATGGTCTTTCTGATTATCGCCGGTGAGATTGATCTATCAATCGCTTCAATCCTCGCCTTAAGTAGCGCAATGTTGGGCTACTCATATGCCAATGGAGCACCAATCTGGCTCGCTATCATCATTGCACTCCTAGTTGGCTCACTCTGTGGCTTTGTAAATGGCTTCTTAGTTACCAAGTTGGGGCTGGGCTCTCTAGCGGTAACGATTGGAGCGCTAGCGCTCTATCGCGGTATCGCAAATGGAATCTTGGGTACAAATACTGTTAGTGAGTTCCCAGAGTTCTGGACCAGCTTCGGCTTCGATACCTTTGGTACCTCATTTATTCCACAAACTCTTCCGGTGATTATCGCCTTCGGAGTCTTCTTCGGACTACTGCTACATAACACACCGTTTGGTCGTAGAACTTTAGCAATTGGCCAGAGCCCGATAGCTGCGCAATTTGCAGGAGTAAATGTGGTTCGCCATAAGATAATTCTCTTCACCTTCACTGGATTTATGTCAGGTGTGGCCGGAGTTATCTACACCTTCCGCTTCTCAACTGCGCAAGCAGATAATGGAATCGGTCTTGAACTCCTCGTTATCTCTGCCTGTCTCTTAGGTGGCGTCTCTATCTTCGGTGGCATCGGAACCATATGGGGAGTTGTTGCTGGCGTGATGTTGGCTAGCAGCGTTGAGTCATGGCTAACTTTGCAACAGATCAATGCGCAGTGGCGCACAATCGTTACAGGTATCTTGTTGTTGATTTCCGTTGCCGCACCAGTAATGGTTGATAAGGCAAAGCGGGCAAAGGCGGCAGCTACCAACAAGGGCTAGCCGGAGTAAGCACAGGCCTTAAAAAGAGCCCCTGTCCATTGAACAATTCAACTGTTTAATGTGCGGGGGCTCTTACTTTTCTCGCCAGAGATTGACCAAATCGTTATAAATCAGCTCTAGAGGAATGACAATACAAGCCATAGAGTTTGGCAACGGACGCAGACAGTTCTCTGTACTGGCCTAGGCACGGATGTGAAATTAAAAAATAATTTCACAATGTTTTCAACGAAAGGAAACATCTTGAAGAAACTACTCGCAGCAATCGCAACAGCTGCTCTTGTTGGAACAGCGCTAGTCGCAGGATCAGTAACACCTGCAGCAGCGAACACCAAGCTAAAGATCGCACACATTCCTAAGCTCGGCACAATTGGATACTTCCAAGCTGCTGACGTCGGAGTAAAGCGCGCATGTAAGGCTCTTAAGGCTACTTGTGATTACAAGGGTCCTACAGAAATCACTGCAGCTGCACAAGTTAAGGAAATTAACGCAGCTGTACAGTCTGGTTACAACGTAATCATTCTTGCTGCAAACGATAAGGATGCTCTCGTTCCTGCACTACGTGCTGCACAGAAGAGAAAAGTAACTGTTGTTACTTATGACTCTGACGTTGCACAAGCAGGTCGTTCAGTATTTATCAACCAGGCTTCATCACAAGGAATTGGCCAGGCACTTGCTGCTTCAGCTAACGACCTTGCTGGCGGAGAGGGTGAAATTGCAGTTCTTTCAACAACCCCAGATGCAACAAACCAGAACGTTTGGATTGATTTCATGAACAAGGAAATCGCAGCCAAGTATCCAAAGCTCAAGGTTGTAGCAACTGCATACGGCCTTGATAAGCCAGAAGAGTCAACAACTGAGACACAGGGACTTATTCAGAAGTATCCAAACCTCAAGGTAATCGTTGCTCCAACATCAGTTGGAATTGTTGCAGCTGCTAAGTACGTTAGCGGATCTGCTGCAAAGGGCAAGGTATTTGTAACAGGCCTTGGTCTTCCAAATGATATGAAGACATACATCAAGGACGGTTCAGGAGCTCAGGCATCTCTATGGGATGTTGAGAACTTCGGATTCGTAGCTGTGCAGGTTGCTAACGCAATCGTTAACAATAAGCAATCAGTAAAGGTCGGAGCAACTGTCAGATCCGCTAAGGGCGACAAGGGCTTGAAGTCACGTAAGGTGACAAAGGGTGCAGTAGGAAACGAAATCATCCTCGGACCAGCTACTGTCTTCACAGCGAAGAACGTAGACCAGTTCAACTTCTAATTTAATTATTAGGAGTTAAAGGCTCGAAGATTCAGGCAGCTCCCCTTCGGGGAGCTGCCTGAATCACTTTATGAGCAATTTGAACAGTTTAGGTAAATTTAGAGAGAAGAGTTAAAGATGTCAGTTAAGAAGAGGCTGGAATTTGGTGGCCATGCCCTCGTCTGGGCGGGCGATTGGTCAGCCGCTGGTGCACGTGCTGCAATCAGCGGGGCAGCGCGTTCCGGATATGACTACGTTGAAATTGCGCTCCTTGATCCTTGGAAAGTTGATACTGCGATGACGCGTGATCTCCTTGCCGAGTACGGAGTGCGTGCGCATGCCTCGCTTGGCTTATCCCCTACAACTGATGTGACCAGCACAGATCCAACAATCATTGCTAAAGGTGATGAGCTATTACGTAAAGCTACAGATGTTCTCCATGATTTAGGTGGCACCGAACTCTGTGGAGTCTTGTACTGCTCGCTCGGTAAATATCCTGGACCTGCCTCAAAGGCTAATCGCGCCAACTCTGTCGCTGCGATGCAACGCCTCTGTGACTATGCAGGCGATAAGGGAATCAATGTAAATTTTGAGGTAGTAAATCGCTACGAGACAAATATTATGAATACCGGCATAGAAGGGCTGGCCTTTCTCGACGAGGTAAATCGTCCAAATGCTTACATTCATCTCGATACTTACCATATGAATATTGAAGAAGATGGCATGGAGAAGTCAGTCCTAGCTGCTGGAGATAAATTGGGATTTGTCCACATCGGTGAGAGCCATCGTGGCTACCTAGGCTCGGGCAATGTTGATTTTGATACCTTCTTTAAGGCGTTAAAGAAGATTAGCTACCAGGGCCCAATTACCTTCGAATCATTCTCGTCGGCAGTTGTCGACCCAGCGCTCTCCAATACCCTCTGTGTCTGGCGTAATCTCTGGAGCGACTCTGATGATTTAGCTAGTACCGCACTAGCCTTTATGAAGGAGCGGATTTAACTATGCAGCGCGTTGGTTTTCGTCTTCAAATTCGTACTGAGATGATGGATGAGTACATCAGACGTCATGCTCAAGTCTGGCCCGATATGTTGCAGGCGCTACGTGAAACCGGTTGGAGTAATTACTCAATCTTCCTAGATCGCGCAGATGGCACTTTATTTGGATACTTTGAAACTCCAGATCTAGCGGCTGCAAAAGCTGGAATGGCATCGCGTGAAGTAAATGAGCGATGGCAGGCCGATATGGCGCCATTTTTTATTGCCCTTGATGGCAAGCGCCCTGATGAGGGGTTTCTCATGCTCGAACAAGTTTTCTTCCTACAATAAATTATTAATTTAAAACCAAAGATAAAGGAGCACGATAATGGCAACAGCAAAAGAGGCAAAGGAAGTTCTCAAGAGATTTGAGATTGAGACTCCATCATGGGCCTACGGCAACTCAGGTACGCGCTTTAAGGTATTTGCTCAACCTGGTGTTCCACGTGATCCTTACGAAAAGTTAGCCGATGCCGCGCAGGTTCAAAAGTTCACTGGCGCAGCTCCTTCTGTCGCACTTCATATTCCTTGGGATAAGGTCGATGATTACAAGCACCTAGCTGATTACGCCGCTGAACTCGGAGTGCGTCTTGGCACAATTAATTCAAATACCTTTCAGGACGATGATTACAAGCTCGGTTCGGTCTGTCATCCAGATGCCAAGATTCGTCAGAAGGCGGTAGATCACCTCTACGAGTGCATCGACATCATGGATCAGACCGGTGCAAAGGACATCAAGCTCTGGTTTGCAGATGGCACCAACTACCCTGGACAAGATGATTTGGCCGGTCGCCAAGATCGCTTAGCTGAATCACTACGTAAGTGTTATGACCGTTTAGGTCCTGATCAACGTATGTTGTTGGAATATAAATTCTTCGAGCCAGCTTTCTACTCAACCGATGTTCCAGATTGGGGCACCTCTTATGTGCACTGTCTTGAGCTAGGTGAGAAGGCATCTGTCTGTGTCGATACCGGACACCATGCGCCTGGCACGAATATTGAATATATCGTGGCATTTCTTCTCCGTAAGAAGCGCTTGGGTGCATTCGACTTTAACTCACGCTTCTATGCAGATGATGACTTGATTGTGGGAGCTGCAGATCCATTCCAGCTCTTCCGCATCATGCATGAGGTAAACCAGGGTGGTGGCTTTGATGTTGGTACTCCCGTCTCCTATGTTCTAGATCAGTGCCATAACATCGAGCCAAAGATTCCGGCTCAGATTCGCTCAATCACCAATGTGCAAGAGGCTGTCGCCAAAGCGCTTCTTGTTGATCACGCCGCCCTAAAGAAGGCACAACAAGCTGGAGATATTCTCGGTGGCAATGACATTCTGATGGATGCCTACAACACCGATGTTCGCCCACTGCTTGATGAGCTACGTGCTGAGATTGGCGTTGCTGCAAATCCAAAGGCGGCTTATGACAAGAGTGGTTATGCAGAGAAGATTGCTGCAGAACGTGTTGGCGGCGCACAAGCTGGATGGGGAGCATAATGCCGGCACCAAAGGTTGTTAAAGAACTTCTCGAGCGCAGTAATCGCTTAGGGTCTGAGCCGAGATTTACCAACTATGCAGGTGGCAACACCTCTGCAAAGGGCTCTGTGCCAAATCCTGCAACAGGCCAAGAGACCACGGTTCTCTGGGTTAAAGGTTCTGGTGGCGATCTCGGCACTCTGACTGAATCAGGGCTTGCCGCTCTCGAGCTTGAGAAATTTATGGCGCTAAAAAATGTCTATCGCGGTGTGGAATTTGAAGATGAGATGGTTGCACTCTTTGACTACTGCCGTTTTGGAACATCAGGTGCTGCCCCAAGTATCGATACTGCCATGCACGGGTTAGTTCCATTTGATCATGTCGATCACCTGCACCCTGATTCAATTATTGCGCTAGCAACAGCTATTGATGGGGAAAAGTTAACGCGTGAATGTTTTGGAGATGAAATTCTCTGGGTCGATTGGCGTCGTCCTGGATTCCAGCTTGGTTTAGATATGGCCAAGATTGCGCAGGAAAATCCCAAAGCCAAGGGCTGTGTTTTAGGTGGCCATGGCTTAACTACTTGGGGAGCAACGAGCCAGGAGTGTGAAGAGCGCTCGATAGCCGCCATTACTAAGGCCGAGGCCTTCATTGCAGAACGTGGTAAAGATAATCCCTTTGGTGCAAGCGTTGCCAAATATCAACCACTTGAAGCAAGTGCTCGTGCTGCGCGTGCTGCCGAGCTTGCACCGCATCTACGCGGCATTGCTTCTCTTGATATCCGCATGGTGGGACATTTCACCGATGCCGATGTAGTTCTGCACTTTACTCAAAGCGCCGAACTGATGCGCTTAGCAGCCCTTGGCACATCTTGCCCAGATCACTTCCTGCGCACCAAAATCTCTCCTATGGTGCTCGATACCGCACCAGATGCACCTCTAGAAGAAGTTGTAGCGCGCGCCCAAGAGTTACACGAGAAGTACCGCGAGGTATATGCCGGTTATTACAACCGGAACGCATCTCCTACATCTCCTGCAATTCGTGGTGCCGATCCGGCCATCATTCTGGTTCCTGGAGTCGGAATGTTCTCTTATGGAAAAGATAAGCAGACTGCACGCGTTGCGAGCGAGTTTTACATCAACGCCATCAATGTTATGCGTGGAGCAGAGGCGCTCTCTACCTACGCCCCGATTCCAGAATCTGAAAAATTCCGTATTGAGTACTGGGATTTAGAAGAGGCTAAGTTAAAGCGTGCTCCAAAGGCTAAACCCTTAGCCGGTCGCATTGCACTTGTAACTGGTGCCGCATCTGGACTAGGTAAGGCGACAGCGCTTCGTTTAGCTTCTGAAGGCGCCTGTCTAATTGTCGCCGATCGTGATTTAGCGGGTGCAGAGGCGGTCGCTAAGGAGATTGGCAACAGTGATAAAGCTATTGGGATATCAATGGATGTCACAAGCGAAGAGGCGGTAGCTGCAGCAATTATGTCGGCCAATCTCGCCTTCGGTGGCGTAGATATCATCGTAAATAATGCTGGTATCTCAATTAGTAAATCGCTCGTTGAAACCACAGCGCAAGATTGGGATCTACAACACGACATCATGGCGCGTGGATCATTCCTAGTCTCACGTGAAGCAACTAAGGCGATGCTGGCACAGAAGATGGGTGGAGATATCATCTATATCTCATCCAAGAATTCAATATTCGCTGGTCCAAACAATATTGGTTACGGCTCTACTAAAGCAGATCAAGCTCATCAGGTACGTCTACTTGCCGCAGAACTTGGCGATCATGGAATCCGCGTCAACGGCATCAATCCTGATGGCGTTGTGAAGGGCTCTGGCATCTTCTCCTCCGGTTGGGGTGCCAACCGCGCCGCTGTCTATGGAGTTGAAGAGTCTAAGCTCGGTGAGTTCTACGCCAAGCGCACTATCTTGAAGAAAGAAGTTCTGCCAGAACATATTGCAGCGGCAGTCTTTGTTCTCTTAAGTGGTGAGCTGGCCTTAACAACTGGGCTACATATTCCCGTAGATGGTGGAGTATCTGCAGCTTTCTTGCGATAAGAAGAAGATGAAGTACTTTGCAGCAATCGACTTAGGCGCATCCAGTGGGCGCGTTGCGGTGGGCTCCTTGGAATCTGGTTCGCTACTTTTCCAAGAGGTCCATCGCTTTAAGCACGAGGCGCGCCAATTTGAAGATCGTGGGTTGCGCTGGGAATGGGCCAAAATTGTTGATGAGGTAAAAGAGGGTTTAGCTAAGGCGCAAGAAATTGGCGAGATTACCTCAATCGGTATCGATACCTGGGCCGTTGATTATGGGCTACTCGATAGCCAAGGAGAGTTAATCGAGGAACCATACTGTTACCGCGATGCGCGAACTGACGGCTTAATGCAAGCAATCTCAGATTCTCTGGGAGCTGAATTCATCTACTCACGCACCGGCATTCAATTTATCTTCTTTAATACCGCCTACCAATTACATGCAGCCCGTCATACGGCAGCACTTCACGAGAGTGCGACCTTCTTGATGCTGCCAGATCTTTTAAATTATGTACTTTCTGGCGTCATAAGCAATGACATTACCAATGCATCTACAACCCAGCTCATAAATGTTCACACCCAAGAATGGGATTGGGAGTTAATCGCAAAACTCGAGATTCCAGCGCATATATTTCCAAAACTTCATAAGCCCGGTACAAAGCTCGGTGTAATAAATGGGCATGGCGCACTAGATGGCATCGCAGTTATCGGCGTAGGTTCACATGACACCGCATCCGCCGTCGCCGGCGTGCCACTATCTCCTAGTAAAGATTGTGCCTATATATCAAGTGGTACCTGGTCTCTAGTGGGACTTGAACTCGATGCTCCTGTTTCAGATAGCAAGGCGTTGTCATACAACATTACGAATGAGGCTGGAGTTGCCGATCGAATTCGCTTCATTAAAAATGTTTCTGGTATGTGGTTGCTAGAAGAGTCAGTGCGTTACTGGAAGAGCCAAGGCACCACATACACGCCAGCCCAATTAGCTGCAGATGCGGCAAAGCTTCCTCGTAATCAAATAATCGATACCAATGATCCCCGCTTTGCCAAGCCAGGTGCGATGCCAGAGCGAATCGCGCAGTACTGTCTTGAGACGGGACAGGTGCCACCAAGTAGCCCAGCTGAATATGCTCGCTGCATCTTCGATAGCTTGGCAGATGCCTATGCCAAATCTTTAACCGAGTTAGAGGATGCTTCCGGAGTGAAGGTGCGGGAGATTAATATTGTTGGCGGCGGATCCTCGAATTCACTGCTCAATCAACTAACCGCAAATAGCACCGGGCGCAAGGTTATCGCTGGCCCCGTTGAGGCAACTGTGATGGGAAATCTCATTATTCAAATGATGGCAGCAGGAGTAATCTCATCTCTTGAAGAGGGTCGTTCACTAATTGCAGATTCGGTAGAACGAGTCGAATTCCAACCAGAGTCTGTCAGGAGTTAAGTTATGCGCCACAGTGAGTTAGTAACAATTCATGGAACTGATGTACAGGTCTCGCGTTTAAGTCTTGGTACAGCCCCTATCAGTGGGCTATTTAAGAAGGTGGCAGAGAGTGAAAGTGATGCTGTAATTCACCACGCGCTGGAAACTGGCATCGCATATATCGATACCGCTCCCCTTTATGGCTATGGCGTAGGTGAGATACGGGTTGGACGCGGAATCAAAGGACACACACCGCAACCTGCGCTCTCTACAAAGGTAGGGCGCTTGCTCCGCCCCGGCAAGAATCAAGAGCATGAAAAGTTTCCTGACTCTGATCCCAATATTGAGATCTACTTTGATAACACTCCAGGAGGAATTAGAAAATCTTTGGAAGAGAGTCTGCAACGTTTGGGACGAGAGTCGATAGAGATTGTCTACATACATGATGCAGATGAATGGATCTCTGATGCTGTCAATGTGGTCTACCCCGAGCTTCATAAAATGCGCGAGGAGGGACTTCTTAAGGCAATCGGCATTGGCATGAATTGGTGTCCACCGTCGATTGCAATTATGAAAGATACTGATTTAAATGTCGCTCTCATTGCCGGACGCTTTACCTTGCTAGAGCAAGTGGCTCAAGAAGAGCTCTATCCGCTGGCGCTGAAGAAGAAGGTTTCAATTATCGCCGCCGGAGTATTTAACTCAGGTGTCCTAGCTAATCCAGTAGACGGTGCGCATTATGACTACGAGCCTGCATCTACTGAGATTCTTGAGAAGGCGCGTGCTATCGGTAAATTCTTGGAAGGTTACGGCGTATCCCTTGCAGCGGCAGCTTTGCAATTTCCACTACGTCACCCAGCGGTGGCCTCAGTGCTCACTGGCGCTGGTTCGCTAGCTGAATTGCAGGCCAATATTGCATCCTTTGATACCACCCTTCCTCCAGAGCTCTGGAGTGAGATGGAGCGAGCTAACCTGATTACGCCGATAAATCTCGTATAGTTTTTAATTAAACTGTACGAGAAGTCATCTCGCCGATGCCTTCAATACCGGTAACAACTACCTGGCCTGGCTTTAAATACTTTGTAGGTTTAAAGCCCATACCAACACCTTGCGGAGTTCCAGTATTGATTACATCTCCTGGGAAGAGCTCCATAAATTGTGATAAATACCAGACGATATGGTCGATGCCGAAGATTAAATCGCTAGTGCGTGAATCCTGTCGGGTCTCACCATCGACTGTGCAGTAGAGGCGAACATCATCTGGAGAGAATTCATCTTCAGTAACAATTAGTGGTCCCATTGGATTAAAGGTTGGAAATGACTTTCCCTTTACCCATTGCCCAGCGCGCTCAATCTGCCAGTGGCGTTCGCTGACATCTTGGCTCATGGAGTAGCCCAAGATATGTGAGCGGGCTTCGCTCTCTGACTTAAGATAAAGGGCGCGCTTACCAATAACGATGGTTAGCTCCACCTCATAATCTGTTGCAGTGCTTGCCGGCGGAATAGCGATGTCGTCATTTGGACCGATTAGACAATCAGGAGCCTTCATAAAAACAACTGGCTCTGGAGGTGGCGTTAAGCCAGATTCAACTGCATGGCGCGCATAGTTGAGGCCGATACAGATTAACTTGGTAGGTCGCGCTACCGGGCTTGCAATACGAATTCCTGCGATATCAAAAGGTGTTTGCGAGCTTAGATCTGCGCTCTTCACCTTTTCAAAGGCGCCAGCAGTTAGCTCTTCGCGGTTCCAATCCTTAATTAGATGATCGACATAGACAGCTTGCGTTGCACTTGTCATGACCGCTGGGCGCTCTGCGCCAAAGGCGCCAAATCTTGCTATTTTCATGGCTTAACTTTACCTCAGTGCCCATAAGATTTACGCATGGGGATGCGCTCGTGAGGATTGTTGCATGAAGATTGTAATTGCCCCCGACTCCTTTAAGGGAAGTGCATCCTCGACTGAAATTGCAATCTGGTTAGAAACCGGAATTAAATCGGTAATCCCAGAATGTGAAACTGTAGCTATTCCGATTGGTGATGGTGGTGAAGGAACGCTCGCTGCTCTTCTACACGCCGGCTTTACTACGCAATCTCATCTTGTGACTGGACCATCTGGCAATAGCGTTACGGCAGAGATTGCAATCAAGGATCAGCTCGCAGTTGTAGAGCTGGCGCAGGCTTCTGGTTTATCGCAATTACTTAATGATCAGTTACTCCCGCTCACCGCTACCTCTTATGGAACGGGTGAACTGATCAAAATTGCCCTAGATGCAGGTGCTGAAGAGATAATTCTTGCTGTAGGAGGTTCTGCCTGTACTGATGCTGGAGCTGGAGCGCTACAAGCTCTTGGTGGAAAGCTAATGAAGAGCGATGGCACAGAGATTTCCTATGGAGGAGCGGCTTTAAATGACTGCACAAGTATTGATATCTCACAATTAGATTCACGAATTGCAAAAACTAGATTTATCCTGGCAAGCGATGTAAC
>CAYXDT010000012.1:28074-38855 GCA_964463845.1 uncultured Candidatus Planktophila sp.
AACTTTCGCGAAAAAATTCGAAATGCAGATCTGATCATTACAGGAGAAGGTCAATATGATGCACAGAGCCTCAGTGGCAAAGCACCTCTGGGTGTCTATCAGATGGCAAGTGAACAAAAAATCCCTGTAGCACTGGTCTGCGGTCAGATTAAGTTGAACAGTTCAGCCGTAAATACACCAATATTTGATTCTTTACATGCTCTAAATTTTTTTGAAGCTGACATATATCAATGTATTAATAATCCAAGACCAATAGTTGAGAAAATTGGTGCAGCCATTGCCAAAGGGTTGCTCTCTTAATTATCCTTATCTGGTTATCACGTTCTATATTGAGGAGCAGATCAAGTGACAGATAGTAAAGTCAGTTTTGATGGTCAGGTCGTTGTCATAACCGGTGCAGCACGCGGAATAGGCGCAGCAACAGCGCGTCTAGTTGCAGCACGTGGCGGCAAAGTCTTTGCCCTCGATATAGCTCGTGATGGCCTTAACTCGCTGCAATCCGAACTTGGACTTGCAGATAACCAGGTTAAGACGATGGATCTTGGCAATCAAGAATCTGTTCAGAACGCTATCGCCGAAATATTTGCACTGACCGGGCGTATCGATGCGCTCATCAATACAGCTGGAGTCGTTGGCCCTACAAACGTCAAAGTTGAAGATGTGAAGTGGGCTGATTTTGAGAGTACTGTGCGAATAAATCTCTTTGGAACTGTCTGGCTTACACAAGCGGTAATTCCATTTATGAAGAAAGCTAAGTACGGTCGCATCGCACATGTGGCATCGATTGCCGGAAAAGAAGGCAATCCTGGAATGACTCCTTACAACGTCTCTAAATCTGGAATGATTGGGTTTATTAAAGGGGTATCGAAAGAGATCGCACCTGATGGCATCACGATAAATGCCCTTGCTCCAGCGGTAATTCGCACACCTATGAACGCGGATACTAGCGATGAGACCTTGAAATATATGATCTCGAGAATTCCTATGGGTCGCGTTGGTGAAGCAGAAGAGGTAGCAGAGATTCTCGCCTTTATGGGTTCTGCCGCCTGCTCATTTACCACAGGCTTTACCTTTGATGCATCCGGCGGACGGGCAACCTACTAACTACTGCTCCCCCAAGATTTCAGCATAAATTTGGGAGCGGTAGCTAACTCCCAGCTCTTTAAATATCTTCTTCAAATCTGATTTCACTGTATTTACGCTTAAACCTAGGTGATCGGCAATCTCTTGATTGTTTAATCCTTTGATTACCAGATTAACTGTCTCCTGCTGGCGCGGGGCAAGTGATTCAATACGCCGGCTCATGGAGGCCTTAGGCTCTTGCGCTACCTGCTCTTTACGATCCTGAGTAGTGCTTAAGTAAGTCTGAAAGAGGCGGGCGATAGAGCGCAAGAAATCTAAATCACGCGATCCAGAGGCGCTGGGGAGACCGAAACCTAGAGAGAGACAGTAGCGCGATGAGATTCGCCAAGTGATGGGATGGCAGAGAATCTCCTCAATTCCCATCTTCTCCCTGAAGAGTGCGCTCTGCGGGTAACGCTGCAACCAACTCTCTTTACTATCGAGGTAGACCTCTTGGCCAGAGTTCAGGCAGTCAATGGTTGGAAACTGCGATGTAGTACGTAACCAGCTAAGACCAACAAGAGTGTCATGATCGAGCCCCGAACTTCCGAGGATAAATACCTCACCCTGTGAATTCTCTTCGGTGAGTGCGACATAAGTGCAATTATCATCCTTAAAAATTTTAAGGTGCAGATACTCGAGAATCTCTTGAATTTCGACCGGATTGGTCATCAGATAAGAGGCGAAGTTTTCTACTCTCTGCACCCCACTATTATCGCGCCAATCTCACTCGAGTAGTGACGCTTTTTTCCAGTGGATTTACTGTGAAAAGAAGGCAACCACCACTGCAATTTGTAGTGGTGGTTGCCTTATCAATGTAGCCCCGACGGGATTCGAACCCGCGTAGCTGGCTTGAGAAGCCAGAGTCCTAGGCCTCTAGACGACGGGGCCGCAGTTGGTGCGGTGAAGCTACAAACTCTTGTACTGCGCTGGGGTACCAGGACTCGAACCTAGACTTACTGAACCAGAATCAGCAGGGCTGCCAATTACCCCATACCCCATAGTGGCAAGGTGGAAAGTTTACCTCACAGATTGAGCGCCAGTTACAAGGAAGGTGCCACTTATAGTGTGAGAGCTAGTGAGATGCGCGCAAGAGAGGCGTCCTTGCCAAGCAACTCCATAGATTCAAAGAGCGGTGGCGAGATAGTACTTCCGGTGGTGGCGATGCGAAGCGCGGTAAATGCAATTCGTGGTTTTAGCCCCAACTCTTCGATAAGAGATGCACGTAGCGCAGCTTCAATTGATTGGTGATCCCAGGCCGTTAACGTCTGGAGATCTTGCAGTGAGCGACGCAAGATATCTTTCGCCGACTCATCTGTGACTTTTGCTACTGCCTCTTGATCAATGGCAAAATCCTTAACAAATAGGAACTTTAGTAGAGCCGGCGCTTCATCTAACTTAACAATCCGTTCCTGAATTAATGGCAGCGCCTGCTTTACCAAGGAGATTTCTTCCTCGGTGCCAGTGATGATCTCCGCCTTAATCAAGAATGGGATGGTCCACTTGGCAAACTCTTCCAGCGATAGCGCGCGAATCTTATCTCCGTTAATCGCCTCTAACTTCTTCATATCAAATCGCGCAGGAGAAGAGTGGACCTTCTCAACGGTAAAGAGTTCCGTTAACTCCTTCATCGAAATGTTTTCACGGTCATCTCCTGGTGACCAACCAAGGAGAGCCAAATAGTTACAGATTGCCTCAGGTAGATATCCCTGCTCGCGATACCAAGCTATAGATACCTCGCCATTGCGCTTAGAGAGTTTGGCATTATCTTGCCCCATTACAAAGGGTAGATGGGCAAAAGTCGGGTAATCAGCTGGAGCTACGCCCATAGCTTGATAGACGCGAATCTGGCGCGGAGTAGATGAGAGAAGATCTTCTCCACGAAGAACGTGGGTTACCTTCATCAAAATATCATCGACGGCAACTGCCAAGGTATAGAGAGGTGAGCCATCTGCTCTAACTAGAACAAAGTCGGGTACAAATTTATGGTCAAAAGTTACCTCGCCACGAATCTCATCAACGAAGGTGGTGCTGCCATCTGGCATACGCATACGCACGACGCCTTCGCGCCCTTGTGCTTTAAATTCTGCTATCTGATCTGGCGTTAACTCACGGCAGTGTCCGTTATATCCAGGTGCTTCATTTGCTTTACGTTGCGCCTCGCGCACAGCTTCTAACTCATCAGGCGAGCAGTAGCAATAGTAGGCATCGCCTTGTTCCAAAAATTTTCCTGCCCAATGTGAATAGATATCTAACCGTTGTGATTGTAGATATGGGCCATTATCGCCACCAACTTCTGGGCCTTCATCCCAATTCAATCCCAACCATTTGAGGGTATCAATAGCTGCCTTTATATATTCATCAGTTACACGAGTGGTATCGGTATCTTCAATGCGAAAGAGAAATGTGCCACCTGTATGGCGGGCATAGGCCCAATCAAAGAGGGCGGTACGAATATTGCCAACATGGAGATCTCCCGTTGGAGAAGGCGCAAAGCGAACCTTTACCTTCTTGCCTGTCACTTGAGTCATGGGCGCGCGCTCACCTTATTTGTTAGTTGGCCAAGTCCTTCAATTGCGATTTCCACCGTTGCCTTTTCTGGCATAGGCCCAATTCCTGCTGGAGTTCCGGTAATGATGACATCACCTGGAAGCAGGGTCATTACTTGAGTAACAAAATGGACGATTTCAGCAACTGAAAAAATCATATCTGAGAGCTTGGCATCTTGTTTTAACTCACCATTTAAAGTCGTTGTAATCCGTTGATTGCCAGGTACAAAATCAGTCTCAATCCAAGGTCCCAGGGGACAGAAGGTATCGAATGACTTAGCGCGCATCCATTGCCCATCTTGGCGCTGAATTTCGCGACAGGTCACATCATTGGCCAATGTATAGCCAAAGATGACATCGTTAACTCGCTCTTTAGGAACTTCTTTGCAGACGCGACCAATAACGATGGCTAGCTCTGCCTCGTAATCAATCGAGGGTGCAATCGCTGGCCAGACAATTGTGTCGGATGGTCCGATAACTGAAGTATTTGGCTTTAGAAAGATGATGGGTTCTGCAGGTACTTCCCCACCCATCTCTTTGGCGTGGTCGGCATAATTCTTGCCAACTGCCACAATCTTGGAGCGAGGAATTACAGGTGCAAGGAGTCGAACCTTGCTCAGCTCTACCTTGGCGGCGCTCTTTTGGATGCCGTGATAGATGGGATCTCCTGCAATTATTGAGATCTGATTATCGTCTTCTAGAATTCCAAAGAGCGGGTCGCTTCCGAGCCCAGCGTCAGGCTGTGGGGAGAATCGAACGACGCGCATTGGTACATCTTATCTTCTGTGAGGGTTTACTCCTAAAGTGCGTGCTCACTGCCGTCTGCTGCAATGTAGAAAATAGTTGCAGTTGGCGCAAAATCCTTTATGGCTTGGGAGTTACTTGGCCTTCTTCCGCAGGCAACAACGCTTTCTACTCCCGAGATGCCAGAGGCTAGCGCGACAGTGAGAACTGCTTCCAGGCAGTCGAGATTAAGCGATGGTGAGATTACATTAACTGCGACATAGGTACGACCGGTGGTATCTCGTAACGCGGCAGCTTGTTCAGCACCGCTTCGGGTGAGTGTGGAAGAGGCAAGTGTCACCAGCTTGATATCTTCTGGATTATTCATTCTCCTCAACCTCCTTCTCAGATTTCTCAACAATTACAGAGCTAATTCTGCGACGGCGCCCGACTGGACGCTCTGAAGTAATTGTCCAACCATGGAGCTCAATTGTTGAGCCAGCAATTGGAACACGACCCAGTTTTTCGGCCATATACCCGCCGATGGTATCGACATCTTCATGCTCTTCACGATTGATTTCAATATCTAGTTCATCAGCTAAATCTTCTACGTGCATAGTTGCTTTAGCACGCGCTTTCTTATCAGTGATCCAGGTGAAAGCTTCTATGCCATCATCATATTCATCGGCAATTTCGCCAACAATCTCTTCGATAATATCTTCGATGGTGATGATGCCGGCTGTACCACCGTACTCATCGACCACAATCGCGAGGTGAATCTGATCGCGTTGCATCTCTTTTAGCAGCTCTGCCGCCTCTTTATTCTCAGGGACAAAGACCGCCGTACGAATGTGCTGCTCTACCTTTTCGGTAGTTTCTGCTTCGTGATGATCAAGAGCTCGCTTAGCTAGATCTTTTACATAGGCAATTCCAATAATGTTATCTATGCCATCACCGACCACCGGGATACGTGAATAGCCGGAACGGAGCGCTAGTGATAGCCCTTGGCGGAGCGATTTATCGCTCTCGATCCAGACCATATCTGTGCGCGGGACCATTAACTCACGCACCAGCGTGTGCCCTAAATCAAAGACGTTGTGAATCATCTCGTGCTCATCTGATTCCACCAACCCGCGATTATGGGCATGATCCATCAAATCACGAAGTTCATTTTCGTTGGTGAAGAGCCCCCATTTGAAACCCTTATCTGGAGTGATGAAATTACCGAGCGCAATAACACCTTTGGCTATTGGTGTATAGATAAATGCCAGACCGATGCTTAAGCCTTTACGTATTTGGTTCACAGTTGTGACCACTCCTTCACGATCTTCTCTTGTAGGGCGAACATAACCTTCTCTTCATCTGGATCTGCATGGTCATAACCCAGAATATGTAATAGCCCATGAGTTGCCAGAATAAAAATCTCCTGGTCGGTGCTGTGGCCGGCTACTTGCGCTTGCTGTGCTGCGACTGCTGGCGAGATAACGATATCTCCCAGAGTAACTACATCACCTTTACTTTCCGGTAGATCCATCGGAAAGGAGAGGACATCGGTAGGGCCAGTCTCATCCATCCATTTGATATGCAAGGCTTCCATCTCTTGTGGATCAACAAAAGTTAAGGAAATTTCACAGGCTGGATTTAACTCCATATATTCAATACCAAAATCAATCAGGGTATGCATGGCACTTTCTGGCACGAGCGCGCCAGAGCGATTGGTAATTTCGACAGTCATCAGAGCTTAATTATGGCGTATTGGGCGAGGCACCGATTTGGCTGCATCAAAGTTATCGTAAGCCCGAACTATGTCACCAATTAAGCGGTGGCGCACTACATCTTCGGCAGTTAAATCCATAAAGGCAATATCGTCAACATTGCCTAAGATGTCTCGAATAATTGAGAGCCCAGAACGTTGCCCATTTGGAAGGTCATTCTGCGTAACATCGCCTGTGATAACCATCTTCGAGCCAAAGCCCAAGCGGGTTAGAAACATCTTCATCTGCTCTGGAGTTGTATTTTGAGCTTCATCGAGAATTACAAAGGCATCATTTAAGGTACGGCCACGCATAAAGGCCAGTGGTGCAACTTCAATAACACCGGTCTGAATTAACCGCGGAATCGCATCGACATCGATCATGTCATGCAGAGCATCGAAGAGTGGGCGCAGATACGGGTCAATCTTTTCATTTAACGTACCTGGTAGAAAACCTAACTTCTCGCCCGCTTCAACTGCCGGACGCGACAAGATGATGCGATTCACCTTCTTAGCTTGGAGGGCGGCAACCGCTTTTGCCATAGCTAGATATGTTTTACCGGTACCAGCTGGCCCGATTCCAAAGGTAATTGTGTTCTCTTCAATAGCATCTACATATAACTTCTGATTAGCAGTCTTTGGTCGAATTGTGCGACCACGATTAGAGACGATATTTAGTGAGAGAACTTCCGCCGGACTCTGTGCTGGCTCAGCCCCCAACATGGCGATGCTACGAGATATGGCATCAACGCTTAAGGTCTGGCCTGAGCGAATCACCACCATCATTTCGTTTATTAACTTCTCCATAGCAAGGCAATCAATATGTGGGCCACGTAAGGTAATTTCATTACCGCGTACTGTGACATTTACTGATGGGAAAGCAGCTTCGATTGCCAACATATGGGCATCTTGTGCGCCAACGAGTGAGACCATCGGAATTGCAGGCGGGATAGTTATCAGAAGGCGATCCATATGGCTGAAAATCTATCGGTAATACTCTTAATTCACCACACGGAGAGGGCGGTGTTGAGCGCAGATAGCCCTGCCAAGCCTGCATGGGCAGAGCGCAGAATAGGGCGGCCCATTAGCGCCACCTGTGCGCCTGCCGCGGCGAAGGTATCGACCTCTTCATCAGTTAACCCTCCTTCGGGGCCAATAATGAGTAAGACCTTCGCTATGCCAGGGCGGGCGATTTGGGAGATTCTTTGAGTGGCGCTCTCATGAAAGACGATTGCTAAATCAGCTTTAGCAATCTGATCAACAACTAAATTTGTAGATGCTAGAGAAGATACCTGCGGAATAAAGAAACGACGCGATTGCTTGCTCGCCTCTCGCGCTGTTACTTGTAACTTCTCAACTTTATCTTCAGCTTTACCAATACTGCGCGCTGCTCGCCACATAATAATTTCATCTGCGCCCCCTTCGGTGCACATCTCAATCGCCTCTTTTATGCGATCGCCCTTTGGAATAGCTTGAATAACTGTGAAGGTAGTAGCCAGTGGTTCTTGTCTACCTAGCTCCAAAACTTTTACAGTGGCACTCTTCTTAGTAACAGTTAGGACTTGAACACGGGCCCATGCCCCTGCACCATCTGAGAGATTGAAAATTTCACCACTGCCGATTCGCAATACTCGAATAGCATGTAGGGCATCATCTCCGACAAATTCATAGCTATCGCCAAGTGATGTCGGGAGGTTATCGACGAAGAATAGAGTGAGCATTAGCGCCCAAAGGCATCTCTAAATTTAGAAAAGAGCCCCTCTTTATGGCCCTTAATCTTTACATCACCTTCATTTTCACCACGGGATTTAGCAAACTCTTTTAGTAACTTCTCTTGTTCGCGATTGAGCTTATTTGGGGTTGCCACATCGATATGAACAATCAGATCACCGCGCTGCGAAGTGCGCAGGCGAGTCATGCCCTTGCCCTTAACCGGCACCGTCGCACCGCTCTGGGTGCCGGCTTTAATATCAACTTTAACTGGGCCATCGAGCGTCTCAACGTTAACGCTCGTGCCGAGGGCGGCCGCTGCAAAAGAGATCTCAATAGCTATATGTAAGTTATCGCCATCGCGGAGCAAGAACTCATGTTCGGCTTCCACAATTTCAACATAGAGATCTCCGGCCGGCCCACCACCAGCACCAACTTCACCGCGACCGGCCATCTGAATACGATTACCAGTTTCAACTCCAGCTGGAACTTTAATATTTATTGTTTGGCGCGCCCGTACGCGACCATCACCGGCACATTCACGGCAGGGATCGGTAATCACGCTGCCGTAACCAGAGCAGTTATTACAAGGACGTGATGTCATAACCTGACCAAGAAAAGATTTCTGCACAAACTGTGTCTCACCACGTCCCTGACAGACTGGACAGATAGAAGGTGCCGAATTATTGGCAGTGCCTTGACCTTCACACTTAGTACAGACAACTGCAGATTCCAGAGTTATATCTCGCTCTGTTCCAAAGCAGGCCTCATTTAAATCAACTTCGATACGAATTAAGGCATCTTGTCCTTGGCGCATACGTGGTCTTGGTCCGCGATTTCCACCGCCGCCGAAGAAGGCATCCATGATGTCGCTAAAGCCACCGCCACCAAATCCACCACCGAAGCCGCCGCCGAAACCCTGACCACCCATGTCATATTGCTGACGTTTCTGTGGATCACTTAATACATCGTAGGCAGCTGTTACCTCTTTAAATTTATTCTGTACCTCTGGATCAGGATTGACGTCGGGATGAAGTTCGCGAGCAATCTTGCGATATGCCTTCTTAATCTCATCTGCACTGGCTCCACGATCAAGGCCTAGCAATCCATATAGATCTGCCGCCATTACTTACCACCCTCTGAAATATAGCGGCTGACGTAACGAGCAACTGCTGAAACTGCTGCCATCGAACCTGCGTAATCCATACGAGTAGGGCCGAGAATTCCAAGTGATCCCTCTGTGCCGTAACCGACTGTGACCAGTGAGGTGCTCTGTAAATTTGCATCGCTCTGCTCGCTGCCGATAGTCACATGAACCGTTGGGTGGGCATCGCTTAAGAGACGTAAGAGAACTACCTGTTCTTCTAGCGCCTCCAGGATTGGCGAAAGCGCGGCGCCAAGATCTTCACCTGAGCGAGCTAAATTGGCAGTTCCAGAGATAGCCATCATCTCTCGCCCATGAGATTCCCCAAATTGCGGATACTTAACAACCGCCACCTGCTTAGTGATATCTGCTAACAATTTAGCGCTACGTTTTACTACATCATCTAAATCGAGTGCGCCCTCTAAAAATGTTTCAATAGCGCGACGTTCAGCTGTTGAAAGTGGCTTGACCGTGGCAATTTTATCTACGAAGAGGCGATAGCCACGATCTGTTGGAATCCGACCAGCGCTGGTATGGGGCTGTGTAATTAAACCCTCTTCTTCTAAGACCGCCATCTCATTGCGAATTGTGGCTGGGCTAATTCCTAGGGAGCGCTTATCGGCGATAGCTTTCGAGCCAACTGGCTCTTGAGTCTGCACATATTCATCGACGATAGCGCGCAGAATTTCCAGGCGGCGATCAGTGGTCATAGTCAGGCAATCTTATCGCTTGCCAATTACCGAAGCATTTCGTGCGTGATGCGGTCGGCAATCAACCGCCCTGTCGCAGTCAGCGCCAGAGAGTCTTCGCGCTCAATCACATGGCCACTCTTGATGTACTCCATACTCCGTTCATACTGCGCCACAGTCAAAGCTGCCTTCTTTACGCCCTGTGGCATTCGGATAGCGAGCATGATGTATTCAGACTTCTTCTCCGCATCGCCCAGGATTTCTGACTCTTTAATTGGAGAGCTGCCGGCAAAGACCTTCTCCTTGTAAGCATTGGGATGTTTTACATTCCAGAAGCGCTCCTGATCTATATGTGAATGCGCTCCAGGTCCTAAGCCCCACCAGTTATTTGATTTCCAATATGCAATATTGTGGCGACATTCATGTCCTGGCTTTGACCAATTGGAAAGTTCATACCACTTCAAACCTTTTTGTAGGCATTGCTGGTCGACGAGCAAGTACATATCTGCCATTAGATCATCATCAGGCATGGTGTACTCACCGCGCTTAATCTGCGCCGCCAGCTTTGTACCCTCTTCAACGATAAGTGCATAGGCGCTGATGTGATCGATGTTGAGCGAGAGCGCCTCTTTCACAGTTGCCGCCCAATCACTTAAGGATTCACCAGGTGCTCCATAGATAAGGTCAACACTTACCGATCCAAAACCCGCAGCTCGCGCCATATCCACCGCTTTGCGAACATTCTCTGGATTATGCGTGCGATCTAGAACCTTTAAGACTTC
The DNA here is from genome assembly GCA_964463845.1 of uncultured Candidatus Planktophila sp. GTDB lineage: Bacteria > Actinomycetota > Actinomycetes > Nanopelagicales > Nanopelagicaceae > Planktophila. The sequence continues at coordinate 38,547 of CAYXDT010000012.1, forward strand.
CGGATTAGCCGATTGCATTCCGAATGAGATGCGATTGAAACCTACCGAGATTAACTCATTTAGCTTTTCTTGCGTCACAGAATCCGGGTTTGCCTCAAGAGTGATCTCGCAATCTTCAGTAACCCCGTTACGGGCCTTAATTGCCGCGATAACTCTGCCTAAATCCTTTGGCGGCAGAAGAGATGGGGTTCCTCCTCCAAAGAAGATTGTCGGGACAACATCAGTTGGTGTTGTTGCAAGCTCTTGCAGAACAGCATCAATGTAATCACCTGAGACGATTTCTAAGGATGCCCCATCTTGTAGCTCAGC
>CAYXDT010000013.1:0-34008 GCA_964463845.1 uncultured Candidatus Planktophila sp.
CTGCCACCCTCGGCGCTGAATATGAGCGCGAGTTAGTACATCGAGATGATTTAGTACTACTGACGTAAAATAAATTATGCGATTTAGAGCATGCGGCCTTCTGGTTGTACTTTTTTTAACGCTCTTTGCCCATGCTCCGCACCAATCTCAGGCAGCCGGCGGGTTTGCCTCTGCCCCTCTTGATGTCACTACCGTGGCGATTGCGGGCGGTATACGCGTAACGTGGACAACGCCTGCAGATATAGATACTGGCATAACGGGATTTCGTATCGAAAGTTCATCATCAGGCAATAGTGGAACTTGGAATTTGGCAACTACTGTTGCATCAAATATTCGCTCCCATGACCTGCTTGGCCTTAGCCAGGTCGCGACATATATACGAGTAGCTGCCACTACCAATTCAGGAACAGGCACCTACGGCTACCCGTGGACAAAGATCTACGGCACCACTGCACAAAATCGCGATAGTTCGGGGAATATAGTTTACGAAACCGGATTTGGGCTTGGTGCTGGGAATGCTTCAAACACTCATGCGAGTGCAAGTTTTTCGCGTATTCGATATCGCATGGACGCAACGATATCTGGAACCGCATCATATGCAGAGACAGACTTCTATAAATGGGTGCGAGGTAACACTTCTCAGGCCACATCAGCTACTGCCTGGGATCCATCTGTGGCATCTCTGAGAATTCCGACAATAAACTCGCCAAGTCAGTATGTGATTCAAGCAAATGTGACTGATTTAAATATCTTCTCTGATTCAGCTCATGTCATAGACACAGTTGGCAGTTCTGGGATAAATGGCAGATTAGAAATTTGGCCTTGGAACTACGGGACTTCGCGATCAACTCTCGACGATGGCATAACGCCGGGTAACGGAAACAACTACGACTATAACGACGTTCCCAATGGCGATGGAAACTATGGATCGTTTCAAGTTCACGATATGGTGAATTATCGTCCTGTTTTTGTTTGGAATAGAACAAGTAATGCAGAACCTCGTGAAATCGCCTTTGGTCCAAATAGATTTTCTGGAAACCCTGATTGGACTTTCTGCACTAGCGCTCAGTGCCCACAGCCATCCTCTTTTCGCCTGCAGATATTTATAAATATTCCTGTGACACCACTACTTGATTCGACTTCGCCCACAGTTTCGCGCATTGACACTAGGGCTATTATTAAGAATGGCGATACATTAACTGTAGCTTCCAATGAGCTTGGAACTGTTTATCTAATACGGAACACAATTGCAGTTTCAACGCTATCAAATATCACGAGTGCAGCGGCAAATGTACGAAATTCAACTGCTATTTCATCAGCAAATGCCAATACGACCCTTACAACTTCAGGGCTGCTTGATGGAACGTACAATCTTTATGCAGCTGACTTAGCTGGAAACCTTTCTTCCGGGGTCTTGGCAACTGTTCGACTTGATTCAACTGCTCCGACAGTAATAAGTTTTAGCGTAGCTTCAAGCGGGCAATCTGTATTGTTGGTTACGAACGAGACGGTCACTCTCACAACATTTGCGGCGGGCGCATATTCGCTCTCAGACCAAGGCTCGGCTATTTCAGTAACTTCAGCATCGCTCTCTGGGTTGACACTCACTCTGAACCTTTCACGCGCCATACCAGCGGGCGCAACGGTCTCCTTTGCCTATGCTCCCTCATCAGTACTCTCGACAAATCGCTGGCTTGATTTAGCGGGTAACCAGTTGGAAGCAATTTCATCGCGAACCATCACTAATAATTCGAGCGCTGCAATTTCTGTGACACTTGAGGCATCTAGCTCAATTGCTAAAGGGGTCTCGACGACAATAACTTCAGTAGTTTCTGTGGCTGGGCGTATTACATTCACTTTTTCAGGTAAGAGAATCCCAGGGTGTCGTAATATAGTTGCAATTGGAACGACACCGATTTCAGTATCCTGTACCTTTAAGCCAGCGCTGAGTTCACGACAAATGATTAGAGCAACTCTTGTCCCCACGGTGAACGCCTATCCCATAACGGTTGCTGAGGTAGAGAGATTTATTCTCAGGCGCACGAATAACCGATAAAGCATTAATTTAGGTGCTCTTTGGAGTATAGCCCCGATAGAATCTTCGACATGGATGCTAGCGCCCTGATATCTGAGTTAGCTCGTCTTGCCCGTCTAGGTGCGCGCACACTCACAACTTCAACTGCAGCCGAACGCAAGGCCGCACTTGAAGCAATTGCTACGGCGCTGGAATCGCGTAGCGCGGAAATTTTGGCAGCAAACGAGCTAGATATGGCAGCTGCTCGTGCTGAGAATATGCATCCACAGATGCAAGATCGCCTTCTCTTAACTCCAGAACGCATTAGCGGTATGGCATCTGGTGCTCGCCAAGTTGCCGCCTTACCTGATCCACTAGGTCGCACCTTGCGCGAATCAACTCTGGCAAATGGTCTACATCTGCGTCAGGTATCTGTGCCCTTTGGCGTAATTGGCATGGTCTATGAGGCGCGTCCAAATGTAACTGTAGATGCAGCAGTCATATTGCTGATGTCAGGAAGCGCTGCACTTTTGCGCGGCTCCTCAACCGCCAGCGCTAGCAATCAAATTCTCGTTACCGTAATCAAAGATGCGCTAGCGACAACGGCTATCTCACCAGATGTAATTCAATTGGTGCCATCAAATGATCGAGCAACAACCAAGGCTCTACTAACTGCCCGTGGTTATATTGATTTAGTAATTCCACGCGGGAGCGCTGCCTTAATTCGTATGGTCGTTGATGAAGCTACCGTGCCTACCATTGAGACTGGGGCTGGCGTCTGCCATGTCTATGTGGATCAATCTGCCGATATTGAAAAGGCCTTACCAATTCTTATCAACTCTAAGACACATCGCCCTAGCGTCTGTAACGCTGCAGAAACTCTGCTGGTGCATAAAGCAATCGCACCTATATTTTTACCGATGGCGCTTAAGGCGTTAAGTGAGGCAGGCGTAATTCTGCACTCTGATGCAACTGCTCAAAAGGTGGCCGATACCTTTGCTATTAAATCAACGTTAGCCACTGAAGATAATTGGTCCACTGAATACGGTGTTCTGGAGATTAATGTTGCCGTCGTTGATTCGGTAGATGCAGCATCAGATCACATCGCTAAGTACGGAACGCATCACACCGAAGCGATTATTAGCCAAGACCAGAGCTCTATAGATCGCTTTATCGCTCTGGCTGATTGCGCAGCTGTGATGGTAAATACCTCTACCCGATTTACCGATGGCGAGCAGATGGGCTTTGGCGCTGAAATCGGAATTTCAAATCAGAAGTTACATGCCCGCGGTCCTATGGGACTAGAAGCCATGACAACCACTACCTGGATAGTCACAGGCAATGGTCAGATTCGCTCTTAATCTCCTATCTTTATAGAATGCACTTATGAGCAGCCTCTCCCGTGATGAAGTCGCAAAGTTAGCGGCGCTGGCACGTATCGAGATGAGCGAGGGTGAGCTGACAGAACTCTCTTCACAATTTGGCCTGATCCTTGACGCCGTGGCCCGGGTGCAGGAGATGGATCTATCTGGAGTTAAGGCCACTTCTCATCCGCAACCTTTAGCAAATATCGCTCGCCCTGATGTAGTTCATCCCAGCCTTAGCGTTGCAGAGGCTCTTTCGGGTGCGCCAGCACAAGAAGAGTCACGTTTTCGCGTCCCACAAATTTTAGGTGAAGCTGAATGATCAATAAGACCGCTGCCCAGATGGCAGATGGATTAGCGCAAGGTGAACTTTCCTCAGTTGAGTTAACCAAGGCACATCTAGATCGCATCTCTGAAATTGATGGTGAGGTAAAAGCATTTTTACATGTTGATTCCGAAGGAGCACTGGCACAAGCTGCTGCAGTTGATGCACGCCGTAAGCGTGGCGAAAAGTTATCGCCATTGGCTGGAGTTCCTTTAGCTCTTAAGGATGTACTGGCGCAGAAAGATGTGCCAACCACTGCTGGATCAAAGATTTTGCAAGGTTGGCGCCCACCGTATGACTCCACTGTTGTAAAGAAGTTAAAAGATGCTGGCGTAATCATCATGGGTAAGACCAATATGGATGAATTCGCCATGGGCTCATCAACGGAAAACTCTGGTTATGGCCCAACTTTTAATCCTTGGGATTTAACACGCACACCTGGAGGTTCATCAGGTGGCTCTTCAGCAGCTGTTGCATCTTTTCAAGCACCTCTAGCTATCGGATCAGATACTGGTGGTTCGATTCGCCAACCAGCAGCGCTTACCGGCATTGTTGGAGTACGCCCGACATATGGAGCAGTCTCGCGCTACGGGCTAATTGCATACTCTTCCAGCCTTGATCAAGCAGGCCCATTTGGCCGCACAGTTTTAGATACAGCTCTCTTACATGAAGTAATTGCTGGGCATGATGCACATGATGCAACAAGCATTAACGCTCCAGTTCCGGCCGTCGTTCAAGCGGCTAAGAGCGGTGATGTAAAGGGAATGAAGATTGGCGTGATCAAGCAGTTGCAAGGTGAGGGATATCAAAAGGGCGTGCAGGTTCGCTTCGATGAATCACTTCAGATCCTTGCCTCACTTGGTGCCGAGATTGTAGAAGTGGATTGCCCAAGTTTTGAATATGCTTTGGCCGCATATTATTTGATCGCGCCATCTGAATGTTCATCTAACTTAGCTCGCTTCGATGCGATGCGTTATGGCCTTCGTACCGGTGATGTAGATGGCGCATCAGCAGAAGCTGTCATGAGCGCAACGCGTAACGCCGGCTTTGGCCGTGAGGTAAAGCGCCGCATCATCCTTGGTACTTACGCTCTCTCATCAGGTTATTACGATGCTTATTACGGCAGCGCCCAGAAGATTCGCACCTTAATCATTGAAGATTACGCCAAGGCATTTGCTAAGGCAGATGTATTGGTTTCACCGACTGCTCCAACGACTGCTTACAAGATAGGCGAGAAGGTCGATGACCCGATGGCTATGTACTTAGGCGATGTGGCGACGATTCCAGTAAACCTTGCTGGCATCTGCGGCATGTCACTGCCCGCAGGTTTGGCCGATGAAGATAACTTGCCGGTCGGTTTTCAGATCATGGCACCTGCAATGCAAGATCAACGTCTCTACCAGGCAGGTGGCGCTCTAGAAGCTGCGCTCCTTTCTAAATGGGGCGCACCGATATTAAGTAAAGCTCCCGTATTGGAAGGTCACAGGTAATGACACTTCCAACATATGACGAGGTAATCGCAAAGTGGGATCCAGTATTAGGTCTGGAAGTTCACGTTGAGTTAAATACAGAGAGCAAGATGTTCTGTTCATGCGCCACTGAATTTGGAGCAGCTCCCAATACTCAGACCTGTCCGGTCTGCTTGGCACTTCCGGGCGCGCTACCTGTCGTTAATGAGAAGGCGATTGAATCAACGATTCTGATTGGACTAGCCCTTAACTGCCAGATTGCTCCATATAGCCGCTTTGCTCGTAAGAATTACTTCTACCCAGATATGCCGAAGAACTTCCAGATTTCACAGTATGACGAGCCCATCTGTTTCGATGGTTATGTCGATGTAGAGATTGAAACTGAAGATGGTCCAAAGCAATTCCGCATTGAGATTGAGCGGGTGCATATGGAAGAAGACACTGGAAAGTCGCTACACGTGGGTGGTGCGACAGGTCGTATCCACGGCGCAGATTACTCACTCCTTGATTACAACCGAGCCGGAATTCCATTAGTTGAAATTGTTACCAAGATTGTTCCTGGCACTGGGCGCTATGCCCCAGAAGTTGCCAAGGCCTACGTTGCCGAACTGCGCGATATCTTGCGCGGACTCAAAGTTTCAGATGTAAAGATGGAACAGGGTTCACTGCGTTGTGATGCCAACGTCTCACTAAAACCGATTGGCTCTGAAGTCCTGGGCACACGTTCTGAAACTAAGAATGTGAACTCGCTGCGATCTGTGGAACGGGCAATTCGTGGTGAGATGATCCGTCACGCTGAATTACTAAATCAAGGGTTAAAAGTTAAGCAAGAGACGCGCCACTTCCAAGAAGATACTGGTTTAACTCGCTCGGGCCGCTCAAAAGAGCAGGCAGAGGATTACCGCTACTTTCCTGATCCAGATTTAGTCCCAGTTACACCAGCAGCTGCTTGGATTGAAGAGTTACGCGCTACTTTGCCCGAGCGTCCATCACTTCGTCGTAAGCGTCTGCAAGAACAGTGGAGCGTGCCTGATAAAGAGATGCAGGCGATGATTAACGCAGATGTTCTAGATATCGTTGAAGCAACGACTTTACTTGGCGCCGATCCGACAAAGGCGCGCACTTGGTGGCTCGGTGAAATCTCTCGTATCGCAAATGATCAAAGTATTGCCGTCACAGAACTTGCCATAACTCCTGCAGATGTTGCTGAATTAATTGCGCTAGTAGCAAGCGGTGAGCTAACCGATAAGTTAGCCCGTCAAGTTGTAGAAGGCGTCATTGCCGGAGAAGGAAGTCCATCTGCAGTCGTCGCAAAACGTGGGATTAAAGTTGTTAACGATGATGGCGCGCTCATGGCGGCGATTGAAAAGGTCTGTGGCGCACAGGCCGAAACTGCTGAGAAGGTACGAGCTGGCCACCTACCAGCCGCGGGTGCCTTGATCGGGGCAGTTATGAAAGAGACAAAGGGCCAAGCAGATGCTGCGCGTGTGCGCGAGCTTCTACTTGGCCACCTAGGTCAATGATTAATTGGGTCAATAGTTTTTAACCGCTAGTGCGCGATTACGCCCTCTGTCTCAACCAATGAATCTTTTCCAACGTTGATAAAGAAGTAGAGAACAACAGCGCCAATTAGCAATAGCGCAGCGCTGAACTTGAAGGCGACGGTAAAGCCATGTGTCATTGCAAATGGTTCAACTAGCTCACCTAGTTGTGCATTAGCTGTGGCATATGTTGTTGCAGCAGTTGCTGCCACAGTATTAAGAAGTGCGGTACCCAAAGATCCGCCAATTTGCTGTGAGGTATTGAGCATCGCACTTGCTACGCCAGTGTCATGGGAAGAGACTGCATGTAGTGATGTCGAGGTTAATGGAATAAAGACCAGAGCCATACCGCTTGACATGATCAAGAGCGCTGGCAATACATGTGTTGTGTAGGCAGTCTCAGGTGTGATGCTAGCTAGCATTAACATTCCAATAGCAGCGGCAACTAACCCTGGCACCATTAGCGCACGCGGTCCAACTCTTGGTAGTAACTGGGATGCAATTCCGGCAAAGACGATGATTCCAGCTGTAAAGGGCAAGAATGCAAAGCCAGAGCGCAGTGGTGAATAACCAAGAATGACCTGAAGATAGAGGCCAAGGAATAAGAACATTGAGAAGAGGCCCGCACCGACAACTAACGAACCTAGGTAGGAACCACCACGGTTGCGCTCTGTTATAACGCGCAGAGGCATCAATGGATTGGCAACCTTCATCTCAATTACTACGAAGATAACCAATAAAACGACGGCAGCTACCAAGAATGAGATTGTGACAAGGGAGGACCAACCCTTAGTAGCAGCCTCATTAAATCCATAGGTCAGAGAGAAGAGCCCGGCAGTTGCAGTAAGAACCCCTGGAATGTCGTAGGAGTTATCACCTTGCGCTTTGGATTCGCGGACAAATTTAATTGCCAAGATTGCGGCGAAGATAGCAATTGGAGTGTTAACACCTAAACACCAGCGCCATGAGAAGTACTCAGTTAACGCTCCACCCAAGATCAGGCCAATAGCTGCTCCACCTCCAGAGATGGCGCCGATTACGCCAAATGCTTTAGCGCGCTCGGCTGGAACTGTAAATGTCACTGAGATGATAGCCAGAGCTGCTGGTGCAAGAAGTGCTCCGAAGACGCCTTGCAGTGCACGAGATGCAAAGAGCATCTCTTGATTTGAGGCGACTCCACCGAGCGCTGATGCAGCGGCAAAACCCATGAGACCGACTAGAAAAATCTTGCGACGGCCAACGTAATCACCGATACGACCACCAAGTAGAAGGAGCGAGCCAAAGGCCAAGGTGTATGCGGTAATGACCCATTGCTGATTAGCATCAGTAATGCCCAGTTCTAGCTTCGCGCTGGGAATAGCGATATTCATAATTGAGCTATCGAGAACAATCATCAACTGTGCGATAGCGACCACAAATAGGGTGCGCCAGCGGGTGGGATCAAGAGTTGGATCTATGGTCTTTGTGGGCTTTTCTGACACGTTAGGTGTCTCCTTTGTAGTTTTGCATCATGCGCGGGTATATCCCGCCAATTCTTTAACTGAAGAAGACCAGTAAAGAAAATCTGAGGATATGATTCTCTCATGGCTAATATGAAACCGCGCTCAGGAGTCGTTACCGATGGTATGGAGAGAGCGCCACAGCGCGGAATGTTACGTGCAGTGGGCATGGGAGACGATGATTGGGTTAAGCCGCAGATAGGTATTGCATCAAGTTGGAATGAAATTACCCCCTGCAATCTCTCTTTAGATCGACTTGCAAAAGCATCAAAGCAAGGTGTTCTTGAAGCTGGTGGCTTTCCAATGCAATTTGGCACCATCTCAGTCTCTGATGGAATTTCCATGGGACATGAAGGAATGCACTTCTCACTAGTTTCTCGTGAAATTATCGCTGACTCTGTTGAAACGGTGATGAATGCTGAACGCTTTGATGGCATGGTCACCTTTGCAGGCTGCGATAAATCACTTCCCGGAATGATGATGGCTGCAGCTCGCCTAGATGTTGCATCAGTATTTGTCTACGCAGGTTCAACTTTGCCAGGAAATGTTGATGGTGAAGATGTCACCATCATCGATGCCTTTGAGGCAGTTGGCGCATGCGCACGAGGTCTGATTAAACAAGAGCGCGTTGATGCAATCGAACGCGCTATCTGTCCCGGAGAAGGCGCCTGCGGTGGAATGTTTACTGCAAACACTATGGCCAGCATCGGCGAAGCTATCGGCTTATCACTTCCGGGATCGGCTGCTCCACCTGCTGTTGATCGCAGGCGTGATGACTATGCCATTAAATCAGGCGCTGCCGTTGTTGAGCTCATTCGCAAGGGAATCACCACTCGCGATATCTTGACCAAGAAGGCCTTTGAAAATGCCATCACAGTTCTGATGGCTCTAGGTGGTTCTACCAACGCAGTTCTTCACTTGCTTGCAATTGCCTACGAAGCCGAAGTTGATCTAACGCTAGAGGATTTCCATCGCATCGGCTCCAAGGTCCCACTGCTTGGAGATCTAAAGCCATTTGGCAAATATGTAATGACAGATGTTGATCGCGTTGGCGGTATCCCAGTTGTCTTGCGTATCCTGCTCGATGCCGGCTACCTACATGGTGATTGCCTAACTGTTACAGGCAAGACTATGGCTGAGAATTTAGCTGAGATTAATCCACCACTTGCTGATGGGGCAGTTCTCTTCTCAGCGGATAAGCCGGTATCAACTGATATTGGAATCACCATTCTTGGTGGCTCACTTGCACCTGATGGCGCAGTCTGCAAGACAGCTGGAATCGGTGTGGAAACTTTCGAAGGTCCAGCCCGCGTCTTTGAACGCGAACAATTGGCGATGGATGCAGTTGAGAATGGCACTATCAAAGAGGGCGATGTAGTTGTTATCCGCTACGAAGGCCCTAAGGGTGGACCAGGAATGCGCGAGATGTTGATGGTTACCGGCGCAATTAAAGGTGCAGGTCTTGGCAAGAAGACGCTACTTCTTACAGATGGTCGCTTCTCCGGCGGTTCAACTGGACTCTGCGTGGGTCACATCTCACCTGAAGCAGTCGATGGCGGTCCAATTGCCTTTATTAAAGATGGCGATCGCATCCGTATCGATGTAAAGAATCGCACACTCGATCTCCTTGTCGATCCAGCCGAACTCGAAGCTCGGAAGGTCGGATGGAAACCTCTTCCACATAAGTACACGCGAGGAGTACTGGCAAAGTTCTCCAAGGGGGTCAGTTCAGCCTCTCAAGGCGCTGTCTGGAAGTAAGCGGATTAACTATCCCATTTATTGAGACGTTCATCTCACCTCTTGACGCGCTCGCTTGCGCGTTGGAGAATAGGCTCATGCAATCGAACTCAACAACTCTCTCAGTGGTGGTGATTCGATAGCGCGTGCCTTAATGACACGCGCGCCCTCAGATATCTGAGGGTTTTTTTATTGAAGAAAGGAGTAAGAAGATGACCGCACATGTTCCAACAGCGAACGGCACTGAAATGACAGGAGCCACTGCCTTGGTGAAAAGCCTCGAGGCGGCAGGTGTCGATGTCATGTTCGGACTCCCAGGTGGTGCAATCCTTCCCGCCTACGATCCCATCTTTGATTCAACAATTCGCCACATCTTGGTCCGTCACGAACAAGGCGCCGGACATGCTGCAACTGGATATGCACAAGTAACTGGCAAAGCCGGTGTTTGTATTGCAACATCTGGACCAGGGGCGACAAATCTTGTTACACCTCTTATGGATGCATCAATGGATTCAGTTCCACTTGTTGCAATCACTGGCCAGGTTCCATCTGCGGCAATCGGCACCGATGCCTTTCAAGAGGCGGATATTCGCGGCATCACAATGCCATTTACAAAACATAACTATTTAGTGACTGACCCTGACCAAATCCCGCGTGCGATTGCAGAAGCTTTCCATATTGCAACAACTGGTCGCCCGGGCCCCGTACTAGTAGATATCGCAAAAGATGCGCTTCAGAAGATGACAACTTACAACTGGCCGACCTCAATCAATATGGCAGGTTACAAGCCGAGAGTTAAGCCAGAGGCGCAAGCAATCACTGATGCGGCAGCGCTAATTGCACAATCTTCTAAGCCTGTCTTCTATGTCGGTGGTGGAGTTATTAAGGCAGATGCTCATAAAGAGCTTCGCCAATTAGTCGAACTCCTTGGTGCACCAGTTGTCACAACTCTGATGGCGCGTGGCGCATTCCCAGATTCACATCCACTTCATATGGGAATGCCAGGTATGCACGGCACAGTTGCAGCAGTTACAGCGTTGCAGAAAGCTGACCTATTGATCACCCTAGGTGCGCGCTTTGATGATCGCGTAACTGGCAAGCTCTCTACCTTTGCAGTCAATGCCAAGATTTTGCATGCCGATATTGATCCTGCGGAAATTGGCAAGAACCGCCATGCTGATGTTGCCGTTGTCGGCGATATCCGAGAGACAATCACTGCGCTGATTCCAGCGCTAAAGGCAGCACTTGCTAAGAATCAGCCAGATCTTGCACCGTGGTTGCGCCAGATGAACTCACTTAAATCTACATATCCATTGGGATATGACTTGCCTGATGATGGCTCACTCTCTCCGCAGCAAGTAATTCAACGTATCGGTCAGATTTCTGGAACGGATACCATCTTTACTGCAGGTGTTGGCCAGCATCAGATGTGGGCTTCACAATTTATCTCGTACGAACATCCGCGCACTTGGCTCAACTCAGGTGGCGCTGGAACTATGGGCTATGGCGTTCCTGCAGCGATGGGTGCAAAAGTTGGCGCACCAGAAGCAACTGTCTGGGCGATAGATGGCGATGGCTGTTTCCAGATGACTAATCAAGAGTTGGTTACCTGCGCCCTTAACAACATTCCTATCAAGGTAGCAATCATTAATAATGAATCACTCGGAATGGTGCGTCAGTGGCAGACCCTCTTCTACGAGGGTCGTTACTCAAATACCAATCTCGAATCAAAGCGCGTACCTAACTTTCCGATGTTGGCCGAATCTATGGGCTGCGTAGGGCTTGCCTGCGAGCGACCAGAAGATCTTGATAAGACCATCGAAAAAGCGATGTCCATCAACGATCAGCCAGTTGTTGTCGATTTCCGTGTACACCGCGATGCCATGGTCTGGCCGATGGTCGCTGCCGGAACTTCTAATGATGAAATCATGATCGCTCGCGCAACCGCGCCCGACTGGGATTCACAGGAGCTCTAATGACAACTGCGCCCCGTCGTCAACATACCCTCGAAGTTCTCGTTGAAAATGCTCCCGGAGTTCTTGCCCGCGTTGCGGGGCTTTTCTCCCGTCGCGCCTTCAATATCGATTCACTAAATGTGGGACCGACCGAAGATGCCACTATCTCCAAGATGATTATTGTGGTGGGCGTTGAAGGACACTCATTAGATCAAGTAATTGCACAACTAGATAAATTAATCAGCGTTATCTCCATTAAGGAAGTACTTGATGGAACCAGTAAGACTGTAAATGACACCCAACCCGACTACCAAAACTAAGTTCAACTAGAAAAAGGAGAAGTACCGTGGCAGCAACGATGTATCACGAAGAGGATGCAGATCTATCAATCATCCAAGGTCGCAAGGTCGCAATCATCGGTTACGGTTCACAGGGACATGCTCATGCCCTTAGCCTTCGCGATTCTGGAGTAGATGTCCGCGTCGGACTTAAGGAAGGTTCACCTTCACGTGCGAAAGCAGAGGCAGAGGGTCTACGTGTTGTAACAGTTGCCGAAGCGGTTAAAGAGGCAACTGTCATCATGTTGCTTGCGCCAGATCACGTACAGCGCCATATCTACACCGAATCAATTCTGCCAAACCTTAAAAAAGGCGATGCACTCTTCTTCGGCCACGGATTTAATATCCGCTTCGGCTACATCAAGCCAAGTGCAGAAGTTGATGTCTGCATGGTTGCTCCTAAGGGCCCTGGCCACCTAGTTCGTCGTGAATATTCTGCAGGTCGCGGCGTTCCAGTAATCGTCGCTGTTGAGCAAGATGCAACTGGTGGCGCATGGCCTCTAACGCTCTCTTACGCCAAGGCAATTGGCGGGCTACGCGCCGGTGGAATTCTGACAACATTTACTGAAGAGACCGAAACCGATCTCTTTGGAGAGCAGGCAGTTCTCTGCGGTGGCGCATCTCAGCTAGTGATGTACGGCTTTGAAACTTTAGTTGAAGCCGGATATCAGCCAGAGGTTGCCTACTTCGAGTGCTTGCACGAACTCAAGCTAATCGTAGATTTGATGTACGAGGGTGGCATCGCCAAGCAGCGTTGGTCAGTCTCTGATACAGCTGAATATGGAGATTATGTCTCTGGTCCACGTGTTATTGATCCACGCGTTAAGGAGAATATGAAGGCTGTTCTGGCTGATGTGCAATCAGGTGCATTTGCTAAGCGCTTCATCGATGACCAAGAAGCTGGAGCTCCAGAATTTAAGTCACTTCGCGCAAAGGGTGAGACCCACATCATCGAAGGCGTGGGCCGCGAACTTCGTAAGATGTTTAGCTGGATGAAGACCTCCAACAAGGATGATTACAAAGAGGGAAGTGTGGCGCGTGGCTAAACCTGTCGTTCTTATTGCTGAAGAACTCAGCGCAGCAACGCTAGATGCCCTAGGTCCAGATTTCGAAGTTCGTAATTGCGATGGTGCAAACCGCGCGGAACTTTTGGCGGCCCTAGGCGCTGGTGTTGATGCGGTCTTGATTCGCTCTGCAACAAAGATGGATGCTGAGGCGATTGCTGCAGCAAAGGGTTTAAAGGTTATTGCTCGTGCCGGAGTTGGTCTAGATAACGTTGATATTCCAGCAGCAACCGCTGCCGGAGTTATGGTCGTTAATGCGCCAACTTCAAATATTGTCTCGGCTGCAGAGCTAGCAATTTCGTTATTGCTCGCCTCGGCTCGCTTTATCTCACCCGCTCACGCAGCTCTTAAAAATGGCAAGTGGGCGCGCAGTAAGTACACCGGCGCTGAACTATTTGAAAAGACGCTCGGTGTTGTTGGTTTTGGACGCATTGGTCAATTAGTTGCCCATCGCATGCAGGCCTTCGGTATGAACGTCATCGCCTACGATCCATATTTGCAACCAGCTAAGGCTGCGCAATTAGGTGTGGAGCTTGTAGAACTTGATGAGCTCTTAAAGCGTTCAGATTTCATCACAATTCACCTACCTAAGACGAAAGAGACTGCCAATCTGATTGGCGTTGAAGCGCTTAAGAAGGTTAAGAAAGAGGTCCGAATTATTAACGCCGCACGTGGTGGCGTTCTCGATGAGGCAGCTTTATATGATGCAATTGTGGAAGGACGCGTTGCAGGTGCGGGCCTGGATGTTTATGTAACTGAGCCATGTACTGATTCACCACTCTTTCAACTCGATCAAGTTGTTGCTACCCCTCACTTGGGAGCATCTACCGATGAGGCGCAAGAGCGCGCAGGTATCGCTGTTGCAGTTTCAGTTCGTAAAGCACTCGCTGGTGAGCTCGTTCCCGATGCAGTAAATGTTAAGGGTGGCGCAATCCACGATGAGATTCGTCCATCACTTCCTCTTGTTGAAAAGATGGCACAGCTTGCAACGGCTTTAGCAGGCGAGACTCCAGTCTCAATGAGCATCACTGTGAAAGGTGATATCTCAGAACATGACTCCTCAGTTCTAGCCATCAGCGCGCTTAAGGGCGCTCTTACTGGTTCGGGCATTGAAGCTGTTAGCTATGTCAACGCACCAGGACTTGCCACAGAACGTGGACTTACCTCATCTGTTACAACAACTCCTGATAGCCCGGAATATCGCAGCATGATCTCGTTGCATGCAGCTCTGGCTAATGGAAAATCAATCAAGGTCGATGGCACGTTAATGGGTATTCGCAAAGTTGAGAAGATTATTGCTATCGATAACTTTGATCTAGATCTGCCACCAACTGAGAATCTTCTCTTCTTACGTTATGTCGATAAGCCAGGTGTTGTTGGCGCAGTCGGTAACGCACTGGGCAGCGCCAAGATTAATATTGCCGGCATGCAGGTAGCTCGCGAATCAGCAGGCGGTAAAGCCCTTATGGCCCTTACCGTTGATTCAACTGTCTCTGATGCAGTAGCAGAGGCAGTTAAGAAGGAGACTGGTGCAGATCTCGTGCGCTCAGTAACTTTGGTGAGCTAATGTCGCGCACAATTAATCTGGCAGTTATTCCAGGAGATGGAATCGGAGTAGAGGTTGTTACTGAAGGACTTAAAGTTCTTGATGCAGTAGCCGCAAAGTACGGAGTCACCTTCACCAAAGTTAACTATGACTTGGGTGCTGGATATTGGCATCGCACCGGTGAAGTTCTACCTGACTCTGTCTTAGCCGAACTTGCTAAATCCGATGTCATTCTCTTAGGAGCTGTTGGGGACCCAACCGTCCCCAGTGGAGTTCTGGAGCGCGGCTTACTACTCAAGATTCGCTTCGCCTTTGATCATTACATCAATCTCCGCCCGGCAAAATTGGCGCCAGGAGTGACAGGTCCGCTTGCCACAAAGGCACCAATCGATTTCATCGTTGTACGCGAAGGCACCGAAGGTCCATATGTCGGAGCTGGCGGGGTACTAGCTGAAGGCACACCATCAGAAATCGCTACCGAGGAATCTCTAAATACCCGAAGAGGCGCGGAACGAGTAATTCGTGATGCCTTCGCGCGGGCAGCTTTGCGTGAGCGTAAGAAGTTAACTCTGGTTCATAAGAACAATGTTTTAACGCGCGCCGGCAGCCTATGGACTCGTACCTTCAATGAAGTTGCTAAAGAGTTCCCAACCGTTTCAACTGATTATCTACATGTTGATGCCGCATCGATGTTCTTTGTAACCAACCCAGAGCGCTTTGATGTAGTCGTTACCGATAATCTCTTTGGAGATATCTTGACCGATATCGCAGCGGCAATCTGCGGCGGTATAGGCCTTGCTGCTTCCGGAAATATCAATCCAACGGGAGCATTCCCATCAATGTTTGAGCCAGTCCATGGTTCAGCCCCTGATATTGCAGGTAAGAATCTCGCTGACCCAACTGCCACAGTTATGTCAGTTGCGATGATGCTTAACCACCTAGGTTTAACTGATGCCGCCCGCGATGTAGAGGCAGCCGTTGCTGCAGATTTACTTTCGCGCGGTGACACCAAGCGCAGCACCACTGAAATCGGCAGCGCGTTAGCAGAATTGGTGAAGTAGATGAAGATCTCGCTAAATCCAAATGCAGTTCCTGTCGCAGAGCGCGATGAAAAGGTTGCTAACTGTGGCTTTGGAAAGTATTACACCGACCACATGGTTATCTGTGAATGGAGCGAAGAAGGTGGCTGGCAGGAGCCAGAGCTAAAGGCATATGGCCCACTCACCCTTGATCCAGCAACTGCAGTCTTTCATTACGGACAAGAGATTTTTGAAGGCATGAAGGCCTACCGCCAACCAGATGGCGGCATCGCACTATTTCGACCAGAAGCAAATGCCCGCCGCTTTGCTAAATCGGCAGAGCGTTTAGCGCTGCCCCAAATGCCAGAAGAGTTATTTTTGGAGACTGTTCATGCACTTGTTAAGCAAGATGCTGGCTGGACACCTGGAAAGGTGGGGGAGTCGCTCTATATTCGCCCATTTATGATTGCAACCGAAGTAGGCCTGGGCGTTCGTCCAACGAATAAGGCGACCTACATTCTTATTGCAACACCAGCGGGCGCATACTTTGATCCTTCTAAGGCTGTTTCAGTTTGGATCTCAACTGAATATGTCCGCGCCGCTATTGGTGGAACCGGTGAGGCCAAGTGCGGTGGAAATTACGCTGCATCCCTTGTGGCCCAGAAGGCTGCTGCCAAAGAAGGCTGCGATCAAGTTGTCTGGATCGATGCAAGAGAGCGCAAGTGGATTGAAGAGATGGGCGGAATGAACCTTTACTTTGTAAAGGGCAAGGGCGCTTCAGCAACTGTCGTCACTCCAAAGCTAACTGGCACACTGCTTCCGGGCATCACTCGTGACTCAATTTTATCTGTGGCGAAAGATTTAGGTTACAAAACTGAAGAGGTAATGCTCTCCGTCGATGATTGGCGCGATGGCGTGCAATCTGGCGAGATTTCAGAGATCTTTGCTTGTGGAACGGCGGCGGTAGTTTCACCTGTCGGCCAAGCAAAATCTGCCATGGGCACATGGGTAACAGGAGATGGGCAACCCGGTCCAATTACGATGCAGATTCGCAATCAACTTCTTGCAATTCAACATGGCACAACTGCCGATACCCATGGCTGGGTAAAGCCGGTTGCGCTGTGAGCTCTAACCAGCCAGCCTTTGATAAAGAGGCGTTACATATCTATGACACCACTTTGCGTGATGGTGCGCAACAAGAAGGGTTAAACCTTTCAGTTCATGACAAGCTAACTATCGCTCGCCACTTAGATGATCTTGGTGTTGGTTTTATTGAAGGTGGTTGGCCGGGAGCTAATCCAAAAGATACTGAATTCTTTGCATTGGCTAAGAAAGAGCTCAAGTTAAAGAACGCCACCTTTGTTGCCTTCGGTGCTACACGCCGTCCCAATGTAAAGGCGGCTGATGATCTTCTTCTTGGAGCCCTTCGCGACTCTGGCGCGCCTGCTGTAACTCTGGTGGCTAAGGCATATGACCGCCATGTGGATTTAGCGCTTAAGACCACCCTTGATGAAAATTTAGCGATGATTCGTGATTCGGTAACTCACCTGCGCCAAGAGGGGCAGCGAGTATTTCTAGATGCCGAGCACTTCTTCGATGGCTATCGCGCCAATCGCAGCTATGCCCTGGAAGTTATTCGCGTTGCAGCTGAAGCCGGCGCTGATGTGATTGCCCTCTGCGATACCAATGGCGGAATGTTGCCTGATGAGATTGCCGATGTCGTCCATGACATCTTGGGCGCATCATCGGCTCGCCTTGGTATCCATTGCCACAATGACACAGGATGCGCAGTAGCAAACTCCATGGCAGCAGTTGCAGCCGGTGCTACCCACATTCAAGGAACTTTAAATGGTTATGGCGAACGCACTGGAAATGCTGACCTTGTAACCATCATCGCAAACCTGCAACTTAAGAAGGAGCGCGAAGTTCTGCCACATAATGCGCTCCGCGAAGCTTTCCGTATCTCCCATGCAGTCGCTGAAGTCACCAATATCTCTCCGTCACCACGTCAGCCATATACCGGAGTCTCTGCCTTTGCACATAAAGCCGGCCTGCATGCCTCTGCTATTAAGGTAGATCCTTCGCTCTATCAGCATGAAGATCCGGCAGAAGTTGGCAACGATATGCGAATGCTCGTCTCTGATATGGCAGGAAGAGCATCGATTGAACTTAAATCTATGGAACTTGGCGTAGACCTTGGGGGAGACCGCGAACTTATTGGGCGCGTAGTAGAACGCGTTAAGGAGATGGAATCTCGCGGCTTTACCTTTGAAGCAGCCGATGCCTCATTTGAACTTCTTCTTCGCGAAGAGGCAACTGGAAAGCGTCCAGCCTTCTTCTCTATCGATCATTGGCTTACCACCACAGAGCGTGGCACCAATAATCAAATTCTTACTAAGGCCGAAGTTTCTGTTACCGCGCAAGGCAAGCAGATCACCTGCAACGGCATCGGAAATGGTCCAGTCAACGCATTTGATAATGCGCTCCGTGATGGCCTGCATCAGCTCTATCCAGAGTTGGCAACCCTGGAGCTAACTGATTACAAAGTGCGTATTCTCGAAGGACGTTTAGGCACCGGTGCAATTACCCGCGTATTGGTTGAAACTTCAGATGGCAAGGGCGAGTGGAACACCATCGGAGTTCATGAGAATGTCATCGCCGCCTCTGCCATGGCGCTAGAAGATGCACTCACCTTTGGGCTATTAAGACAAGGTCGCAAACCCGAGTAAGAGCACCAGATTCTTCTCTGTGTGAGATACCTTTCTGTATGCGCACAAAGGTGGCAGGGCGAAGATTTACCGAAGCAGAATCTGCCGAATGGCTGGCAGCGCGCTTACTGAAACTCAATATTGCCAGCTATGAAGAGTTCGCTCTATTGGTGGGCATTAATCGCGGCACAATCTCTAGATACTTTCGCCATGAACGTAGGCCATCCATAGATGTCATTGCACCACTTTGTGAAATTCTGCAGGTATCTCCAGAGACTTTGCTGGTCGCACTTGGCGCTATTGATAGGCCGCGTTAGCTAAAAAGAATTTACTTAACGGGCATCGATGTAGAAATCGGTCGTGCCCTCTATCGGAGTAAAGGTGCGCTCACACTCGTCATCGGCCCATAAGGCAAAGGCGGCATCACGCTCTCCGGGCAAGAATTGTTCGCCAATAAACTCTTCAATATCGGCAAAGGAGAGTTCGGTATTGATATTTAGTATTACGGCACCTGCTTCGCGGGTCAGCGTTGGAATCGCGACGGATTCAGAGACTCGAATACGCATATCTTTACGGTAGCGCCTTTGATGCGGATAAGCATCAGACTTACACAGGTGTTTTTAGAGACTGTGGATATATTCTTATTGCATGGCCGACTTTGAGGGGATACGCAGGGGATATGCCCAGCACCTGGAAAAAGAGCGCAACCTCTCGGTACATACGGTGCGCGCCTATCTCGGCGACCTAGATAGCTTCTTAGATCACCTCGCGGTGCAGAAGATTGAAGATGTCGGCGCAATAACCATCGCAGATATTCGTTCCTGGCTAGCTGGCGTGCAGGTAAAGGGTGGGGCTCGCACTACCTTGTCGCGCCGTGCAACTTCCATACGACTTTTTACAAAGTGGGCTACCAAGTGCGGCTACTTGGCCAAAGATGTAGGAGCAACCTTGGCTACACCGAAAGCTCATCGCACCTTGCCGGAAATATTGACGGTAGCCGATGCGGCTACTGCTATGGACTCACTTGCCACGCGAGTAGCTGAAGATGAAAGTGCGCTATCAAAGCGCAACTGTGCGATTCTGGAGGTCTTATATGCAAGTGGCGCGCGAGTATCAGAGCTCTGTGGGCTAGATATAGGCGATATTGATTATTCGCGTAACACAATCCGCGTCTTAGGTAAGGGTGCTAAAGAGCGAACGATTCCTCTGGGTCTGCCGGCGATAAAAGCGTTAGAGGATTGGTTGAAAAATGGCCGCGCAGAGTTAGTGACAGATAAATCAGCAGCGGCCGTTTTTTTGGGTGCACGTGGTAAGCGCATCGATCAACGCACTGTTCGCACCGTTGTCTATGAAGCCCTCGCTGCGCTAGAAGGTGCGCAGCGAATG
This sequence comes from uncultured Candidatus Planktophila sp., assembly GCA_964463845.1. GTDB lineage: Bacteria > Actinomycetota > Actinomycetes > Nanopelagicales > Nanopelagicaceae > Planktophila. The sequence goes on from CAYXDT010000013.1 coordinate 19,966, forward strand.
GGGCCACATGCCTTGCGCCATAGCGCTGCCACACATTTACTTGAAGGGGGAGCCGATCTGCGGACTGTCCAAGAAATCTTGGGGCATGCCTCACTTGCCACAACACAGATCTACACCCATGTCTCGACCGAGCGATTAAATAAGGCATTCAAACAGGCCCACCCCCGCGCTTAAATCTTCAATAAAGGGGTGGATTTTGCACCCCCGGCTGGAAGGTAAGATTTCCCCTGCACGACGAACCTTCGGTTTCGAAGATTCGATGTGACATCTCAGCATCTATGTATGACTCGCTTTGCGATGATTACAAGCCACTTCGGTCCGATTCACCAGAATCGGTCGGCGTTGTAGGTGCGACGGTCTTAGCAAATAGTTAAGACATTAACCGAGCAGGTTTATGTGCTGTGCACAAAAACCTAAGAAGGAGCGTGCCGTCATGGCAGTTGTAACAATGCGCGAACTCCTCGACAGTGGAGTCCACTTCGGACACCAGACTCGTCGTTGGAATCCAAAGATGAAGCGTTTTATCTTCACAGAACGCAATGGCATCTACATCATCGACATCCAGCAATCACTAGCCCTTATCGACTCTGCATATGCATTCGTTAAGGAGACTGTTGCTAAGGGTGGCCACATTCTATTTGTGGGAACAAAGAAGCAGGCTCACAAGCCAATCATCGATCAAGCAGCTCGCGTTGGTATGCCAACAGTTACAGAGCGCTGGTTAGGTGGAATGCTCACCAACTTCCCAACAGTCCATAAGCGCATCGTGCGCCTTAAGGAGCTAGAAGCTCTTGAGACCGCTAACGATCTCTTGCTTACTAAGAAAGAACTCCTAGTTCTGCGCCGTGAGCGCGAGAAGCTATTTAAGAACCTTGACGGTATTCGCCACATGACCAAGTTGCCTTCTGCAATCTGGGTAGTAGATACCAAGAAGGAGCACCTAGCTGTTCAGGAAGCTAAGAAGCTGGGTATTCCAGTTATCGCAATTCTTGACACTAACTGCGATCCTGATGAAGTTGATTACAAGATTCCAGGTAACGATGATGCCATCCGCTCAATTGAGCTACTAACACGCGTTATCACCGATGCAATTGTTGAGGGCCTAAAGGCTCGTACTGCATCTGCTCCAGCACCAGCGGCGGCCGAAGCTGTGTCCGAGCAACTAGCCAACGAGATGTTGTCCGAGGTTCCAGCTGAGGCTGTGACTGCTGGCGATGTTCTTGAACAGAAATAAGAAGAGGGTATAAATTGGCTAACTATTCAGCAGATGATGTAAAGCGTCTTCGCGAAGCAACTGCAGCAGGAATGCTCGATTGCAAAAAGGCGCTAGATGAAGCAGATGGCGATTACGACAAGGCGATTGAAATCATTCGCGTTAAGGGACAGAAAGGTGTCACTAAGCGCGAGGGTCGTCTTACCTCAAATGGTTTAGTTGTAGCCAAAGTTTCTGGCCAGCTAGGCGTAATGCTCGAGCTAAATTGCGAGACAGATTTCGTAGCCAAGGGTGAGCGTTTTATCGCCCTAGGTGATGAGTTAATCGAACAGCTTCTCTCAGTTCGCACCAACGATGTCGCCTCATTCTTGGCTTCAAAGATGGCAAGCGGCAAGAGCGTGCAAGAAGTTGTCGATGAAGGCAATGCCACATTGGGCGAGAAGATTGAGATTCGCAACGTTGCAGTTGTCGAAGGACCAGTCGGTCTCTACCTACACAAGACCAGCCCAGATTTGCCACCACAAGTTGGAGTTCTAGTAGCTCTTGCAAAAGAGGCGGCAGAGATTGGCAAGGATGTGGCGCAACATATCGCAGCCTTCGCTCCTCGCTTTGTTAATCGCGAAGATGTGCCAGCAGATTTAATCGAAACTGAACGCCGCCTGGCTGAAGAGACCGCGCGCGCCGAAGGTAAGCCAGAAGCCTCCCTCTCAAAGATTATTGAGGGTCGCGTAACTGGTTTCGTGAAGGAAGTTTCACTAATCGAGCAGGCTTTCGCTAAGGATGCCAAGAAGACTGTGAAGCAGATTCTCGACGAGGCCGGAACTGCCGTACATAAGTTCCACCGTTTCCGCGTCGGCCAGTAAAGTAACGTTAGGTAAAGCGAAGGGAGCACTCATGCCAGGTTCTAGAGGAACGTATCAGCGAGTGCTCCTAAAGCTTTCCGGCGAAGTATTTGGCGGCAAGAAAGGCATCGGTGTTGATCCCGATGTTCTAGCCGATGTAGCAAAACAGATTGCCGACGTTGTTCGCAGCGGCGTGCAGATCGCTATCGTCGTCGGTGGCGGAAACTTCTTCCGCGGCGCCGAACTTTCAGAGCGCGGCATGGAACGCTCCCGCGCGGATTACATGGGAATGCTCGGAACAGTTATGAACTGTCTTGCGCTCCAGGATTTTCTAGAGAAAGAGGGCGTTGATACTCGCGTCCAGACTGCAATAACAATGGGTCAAGTTGCCGAGCCATATGTTCCTCGCCGCGCCATCCGCCACCTAGAAAAAGGTCGCGTCGTTATCTTCGGTGCAGGAGCTGGAATGCCATTCTTTACAACAGATACCGTCGCCGCTCAGCGTGCGCTAGAAATTGGCGCCGGTGCACTCTTGCTAGCTAAATCTGGAGTCGATGGCGTTTACAACGCAGACCCTCGTAAAGATTCAGCAGCAATTAAGTTCGACACGATTTCTTACGATGAAGTTCTTCAGAAGTCACTTGCTGTCGCAGATGCGGCCGCCTTTAGCCTCTGTCGTGAAAATAACCTACCTATCGTGGTCTTTGATTTGATGTCTAATGGAAATATCGGTCGCGCAGTTCGTGGTGAAGAGATTGGCACTCTCGTCTCCTAGACGAGAGCAACCGAAGGAGCAATCAAATGGCTGATGTAACTAGCGCACTTCAAGAGGCGACCGAGAAGATGAATAAAGCGGTCGAGGTAGCCAAAGATGATTTCGGCTCCATCCGCACCGGCCGCGCCCATCCGGCGATGTTTAATAAAATTATGGTCGACTATTACGGAACCTTCACTGCGCTCTCCCAACTTGCCACGATTCAAGTTCCTGAATCCCGCATGGCAGTCGTCTCTCCCTTCGATAAGGGTGCGATGGCTTCGATTGAAAAAGCGATCCGCGAATCAGATTTAGGTGTAAATCCCGCCTCGGATGGCGCGGTAATTCGCGTTAACTTCCCACAGCTAACTGAGGAGCGCCGTAAGGATTACATCAAGGTAGCTAAGACCAAGGCGGAAGATTCCAAGATCTCAATGCGCAATATTCGTCGCGCCGCCAAGGAGCTTATGGAGAAGCTAGAGAAAGATGGCGATATCGGTAAAGATGATTTGAGCCGCGGCGAGAAAGAGTTAGAGAAAATTACTGCCGATCACGTTGCCAAGATCGATGAGCTCTTAAAGCATAAAGAGGCTGAGCTCCTAGAAGTCTAAAGACTTCACCAAAAGAGCCCAATACCTAAACGTGTCTGATTTACATTCAATCAACGAAGCGATTAATAAGCGCGCTGGTCGCAAATTACTGCCCTCTATCGGCGTTGGAATCTTCTTAATTGCCTTAGTCTGGCTCTCACTTTCTAGCTATCGCGTCCTCTTTGCCGCCCTTGTCGCAGTTGCAGTTCTCCTTGGTATTCGTGAAATCAATCGCGCCTTTCGGGCCACAGATATACATCTGCCACTCTGGGCGCTGGCAACTGCATCCATTGGGCTATCTGCAGCTACTTGGCTTGGGGGAGTATCAGGCCTTGCGGTGGCAACTGCCATCGCCTTTCCATGCCTACTCATAATTTTATTGCCGCGCGGAACCGAGAACTTTGTTCGCACCGCATCAGCATCCACCTTGGCCCTTATCTATCTACCGTTCTTGGCCGGTTTCCTAATTCTGCTGGCTCGTCCTCACGATGGTTTAGAGCGCGTCATGACCTTAGTTGTCTTGGTGGGATGTAATGACACCTTTGCATATTTAACTGGAGTTCTTTTTGGAAAACATCCCCTTGCGCCAAAGATTAGCCCCAAGAAAACTATCGAAGGTTTAATCGGTTCAATTATCTTTACCGTTATCGGCGGCTCGCTAGCCTTTACCTACATCTTGGGATCCGAGTGGTGGCTAGGTGCCATTGCTGGAATCTTGACAGTCTTTACCGCAACTTCTGGCGATTTAATTGAATCAGCTCTGAAGCGCGATATGGCGATAAAAGATATGGGCACACTTCTACCAGGACATGGCGGCATTATGGATCGCCTTGATTCAGTTCTCTTTGCCGCCCCCGCACTCTGGCTTGCGCTCGAGATAGTTCGTCGCGCCCAAGACTCAGGCTTGCTATGACAGCAGAGCGTCCAACAGAGCTCAAGTTAGTCTTTGATGAACCAGTACAGCGCAAGAAAGCTCCAAAACATTTAGCTGACTTTGCACCAGCCGACCGCAAGGCCTTTGCCCAAGAGGCAGGCTTTCAACCCTTTCGCGCCGCACAAGTTGCTACCCACTACTTCACCCATCTTTCAGATAACCCTGAAGAGTGGAGCGATATCCCAGCTGCCGAGCGCACAGCTATCGCGGCAGCGCTAACCCCAAAGTTAATTGAGTTAGTGACCACCCGAACTACCGATAACGGTATGACGCGAAAAGATTTATGGAAACTTCACGATGGCGTATTAGTTGAATCAGTTCTAATGCGTTACTCAGATCGCACCACCGTCTGCATCTCATCCCAAGCCGGTTGCGGAATGAACTGTCCCTTCTGCGCCACTGGACAAGCAGGACTTACCCGAAATCTTTCAGCTGGTGAAATCACCGATCAAATCGTTGCCGCCGCCCGCGCTTGCGCCAATGGTGAAATGCCCGGAGGGCCAACACGTCTTTCCAACATAGTTTTTATGGGAATGGGTGAACCACTAGCAAATTACAACGCAGTTGTGCGCACACTTCATAACATCACAGATGCAAACCCAGATGGACTAGGAATTTCCGCTCGTTCTGTTGTTGTCTCAACCGTGGGCTTAGTACCAGGAATTGAGAAGTTGATGGATGAAGGGATTAACTGCACTCTCGCAGTTTCGCTCCACACACCCGATGATGAGCTGCGTGACAGCCTGGTCCCAATCAATAATCGCTACAACGTCCGTGAAGTACTTGCGGCAGCTGATGCCTATGAAAAGAAGACCGGCCGTCGCTATTCAATCGAGTATGCACTGATCCGCGACATCAATGATCAATCTTGGCGCTCAGATTTATTGGGGCGCTTACTCAAAAATCGTAACGCCCATGTAAATCTGATTCCACTTAACCCCACTCCTGGTTCTAAATGGACCGCCTCCCGCCGCGAAGATGAGGCCGAATTCGTGCGCATCCTTGAGTCTTATGGGGTCCCCGTCACAGTCCGCGATACCCGAGGTCGTGAAATAGATGGCGCATGTGGCCAATTAGCCGCTGCCGAGAAGGTTAAGTAGGAGTTAATCTTTTTTAGACTTTAGTTTTAAACTTGGCACCATGATTTCTAAGGGCTTGCCTAATCTTGTAAGAGATTTATTCAGCCCTGGGCGTATCGCAGGAACGCTTACCAAAGTTCTTATTCTCTCTCTCCTGCCTACAGTTGTTGCGCCTGTGCTGGTGCCAAATCAATTTGCGCCTCAAGCTAGCGCTGTTTCAAGAACAATGTTTGAGGACCGATCGTTTTTTCGTCAATGGAGAACTTGGATTCCAGGCAATACCTCTTCTAACGCCAATTCAGGGGCAAACCATGTTCCCTATACAGGAGAAACCGGGTCAGAACTTGTAAGCCAGGCATCACATTCTAATTTGACTACAGAGAATAACTCCCAGACGGGATATTTGTGGGATACCCGAGAATATTCATATGCAAATGATTTCTCTATCAGTGCAAATTTGTATCTAGGTAGACGTGATGGCGCGGACGGCCTTTCATTCGAGATGAAGCCGAGATCTATCTGGCCAAATGGGGGTACTACCAACGGTAGCGGTGCTAGCCATACTCGAGGTGGAAATAATCAAATTCGGGTAGTGATTGATACATTTCAAAATGGAACAGAAATCCCTGAAGATAAAGTGATTGTTTACCACCGAAATTTCCAAGGCGTTGAGACCAGGTACGCCGACAATAATGGAAATGGCTCTCGCTTAAATCTCTTTAGAAATGGCGCCTGCACCATAGTAAATGATATTGAAGACGATACATATAACTTCTTCACATTTCAGTGGGCTGCGGCTACAAACACCCTTCGTATTTTTGGAGGCGCAGAGGGTAACTGCTTGATTTTGTCGCAGGTGATTCCTTTCAGCGCACAGGATGCAACAACTTTCACCTGGGGATTTCAAGCCGAAACTGGTGGCGCAAACAATTATCAAAGTGTGGGTGATGTTCGGTATTCATTTAGAACTCAACCCGCTGCGACAGATTTAGATACCTCGTTAACATTTAGCGGCACAAGCACTCACGCCTTTGCTCCGCCTGATGGAGCACGGTCAGTTTTTGATCTGACAAACCCATTTACCGTTGAAGCTTGGGTCAGGCCTACGACTACTTGTAGCGGTATTTGCAACATTATTGCCAAGGAGTACTCATTTTTGCTCGCAATTTTTGATGGTCAGATTTACTATATTTCTGGAAAAGGAACGGCTGCTGCGGGCTGGAATGGCGGTTGGACAAATACCGGAGGCAATGTACCCATTGATTCTTGGTCTCATATAGCAGCTACTTACTCAGGTACTACGTTAACGATTTTTATCAATGGTCAGCAAATCTCCAATCCGCCAACCACGATGATTGCTCCCAGCGACAATAGTGAGTTCTTCAACGTGGGAGCTCGTGTAACGGTTGCTGCTCCGAATACTAGAGCCGAAAGATTTACTGGTCAGATAGATGAGGTTCGCATCTGGAACACTGCTCGCACTCAAGCAAATATTGCATCAGGAATGCATGCACGCCCAACGTTATCTGATCCAAATTTGAGAGCCTATTTTGATTTTAATGAAGGGACAGGCTCGGAAGTCATTAACCGTGCGCAAAATTCGCTACCCCAAACAGATCTAGAGGTATATGGAACACCTGCTTGGACCGATGTAAAGAGTGTTTCCACCTCGGGTCCGTACACAGTTACAACTTTCCCTCGTTCTTACATTAATTCAGTCGGCGGCTGGCGCGCGCCTGTTGGGGTCACAGGAGTTAGGTATTTAGTAGTTGCCGGTGGTGGTGCTGGGGGTGCGGCTGGTGGGAATGATGGCTCTGGTGGTGGTGGCGCCGGTGGCGTACTTGCTGGAACTTTTAACCTTTCCGCTTCAAGTTATTCAGTGACAGTTGGCACAGGTGGAATCTCATCGAGTTTAGGTGCAGCGACCCATAATCCCGCTAATTTCAATGGCGGGAACTCGACAATCTCAGGTGCTTCCTTAGCAACAATTACTGCAATTGGTGGAGGGTCTGGTTCTTCGGAATCCGGAGTTACGAGAACAGCTTCAAATGGTGGCTCTGGTGGAGGTGGTGGTGGCCATTCAGGAACAAGAGGAACTGGCACTCCTGGACAAGGAAACAACGGTGGAGCAGCTTCGGCTCCTGGTGATGGCGGTGGTGGTGGCGCTGGTGCTCCAGGCGGCAATGGAAATTCTTCAAATGGAATAACTCCCGCTCGCGCTGGCGGAATAGGGGTTCTAAATGACATCACCGGAACAAATACATATTACGGCGGTGGTGGAGGCGCATCTGGAGATGCGAGAAATGGCTCCACTGGTGGAGCAGGTGGACTTGGTGGTGGGGGAAACGGTGCAGCTGCAACTTCAGGATCCGCTCCGACGAATGGTGCACCCAACACTGGCGGTGGAGGCGGTGGAGCAGCTGGCACTAACCCAGTTGGGTCAGTGAAAGCAACAGGTGGTGGCGGCTCCGGAATCATCATCATCCGCTGGATCACAGCAACCGCTCCCACCTTCACAGGCCCAGTCGCAGTTGATACAACAACTGCCGGCACTCGTTACACATTTAGAGTTTCAGGCTCTGCTACCTCTCCGCTAATTAGAAATTACCAATGGCAATTCTCTTCAAATAGCGGCTCCTCCTGGACAACGTTACAAGCCAGTACCTCTGACTCCTTCACGACCTCAAACCTTGAGACAACAACATCTGGCATTACAAATCGCTATCGCGTCATCGTCACCGACTCTGATACAGCAGGGCTATTTATCTCAGATTCGCGAACCTCTTATCTTGTGATCAACCCCAGAATTACCATCACTGTCGACACCTCGACCATTACCCGTGATTACGGGGTGGCAACAGTTAAGACCTTTACCTTTGCCAATGGAACAGGGCCTAGGGTGGCAACTGCATCGCCTGGAAATCAGAGCGGCATAACGTGGAGTAATCTCAATAGCGATTCGGCAACCCTCACGTTAGCCCCCACGCTCACAGCCGGCAGCTATAGCGACACGATTACTGTGACCGATTCGGTTACAGCTACGACATCTTTGCGGGTGACCATCACCATCAACAAAGCCAGGCAAGCCAGCCTATCCATCGGTCAATATAACGCCTTCCCAGGAGTTAGCACCTATCCAATAAATGTCTATGGTGGTTCAACCTCAGGAGCAGTTACTAGATCTCTTCTCGCCCCAGGAAGTGCCGGGTGCTCCCTGGCATCGAGCATGTTCCTTTCGGCAACCTCTCCGGGCACCTGTTCGGTGCAGGCAGTCAAAGCTGGAGATACCAATTACCTATCCGAAACCGCTACCGCCACCATCTACTGGATCCAGTGGTCTGATGCCTATGCCACCAGAGATGCCGCTACCCCAACTGAGATAGTCCTTAACCACTCAACTGCTATTACTAAATACAACTACGAGACCTTAACGGTTACTAGCTATCAGAACTCCTCTGGAGTCACCATCACCTCAATTGCTGCAAGTAGCGTTATTCGAATTATCGGAGATGGCTTCTCACCAACTGCGGCCTATACCGAGGTCACCTTTGCCAATCGAAATTTAGATCCAATCGATTTAACATCAGGGCTGCAGATAGTTAGCGCATCAGGCACTCACTACCTGCAACTGACCCTGCCAGCTGGGATAACTACCGGCGCCATCACAGTGAACTCACCCAAAGGCATGGCGGTGGGGCCTGTGCTGACGATTGTGCCGTAGTGCTTTGTTGGGGCAGTTTAGAGGTTTAGCCATTTCCTCAACGCGTTAGAATTAAAGTATGTTGAGGAAGCGGTCTTTGGGTTTAAATCCAGGGCGGCTCAAAAGGGTTGGCATAGTTTCGCTCTTGCTTGCTCAAGTAGTTGCAGTTGGAGTTCACTCTCCTCAAGCGGCCTTTGCTTCGGCCACAATCTCCTTACCTACAACACTCTCGGCTGGTACAAGTTTTACAAGTGTAAATACTGCTGGAGCGCTGTCAATTTCAGGCTACAGCGCGGGTGCAACTGTTCAGGTGACCATTGGTGTTGATCGAGGGTTTGTAAAAATTTCTACAACAACTGGGCTCACTGCGCCGACTGGTTATACATCGGCTGCATGGACAGCAAATACATCAACTGAGATTTCTTTCTCTGGGTCAGAGGGCAATGTTTCAGCGGCGCTTAACTCTTTGCAATATCGGGCATCTGGTGTAAATGTTCCAGCAACCATTAGCGTGACGTCGTTTGTTGCGGGTGCAGCGTTTAACTCAACAACTGGGCATTTCTATGAAATCATCGACAATGTCTCAACAATCAACTGGGAAGAAGCACGATGTAAAGCAAAGTGGGGGCCGACCTCTAGCTTTAATGGAACCGTTAGTACATCATCAGTAAGGGGAAACACGAGTTACACAAACGATAGATGCACCAATAAGACATCTCGCAGAAGCATGGGTGGATTAAAAGGATATCTTGCGACAATCACAAGTCTCGAAGAGCATGATTTCTTGCGGGGAAAGTTGTCTGGAACCGGCTGGATAGGTGGTTCAGATATCGATAGTGAGGGAACATTTATCTGGATGGATGGGCCAGAGGTGGGACAGGTGTTTTGGAATAGCTCTTCCACGGCACGTAGGCAGACAACTACAGTATCCGGATCAGTTAGTGGATACTCATATGGCAGCAATCGCTTCAACTTTTTCTCAGACGGCGAACCCAACAACTCCAGTTCGGCAGAGCATTGGGCAGAATTTGGGTTTGGACCGAACGGTGCATGGAATGATTGCCAGAACGGATGCAATAGATCTCGATATGTAATTGAATATGGAGAAGATGGAGATACTCTCTCCGGGGCGAGTGGTGTCATCAATGTAAATCCAAGAGTTGTTGTAAGCACTGAGACAGACACAGCACTCTTCTTTAATGAAAGTTCTGCCGCTGGTCAACATGCCAGACTTGAGTCCAGTACCGCTCTTGGAACATTTAACGCAATATCTTTACAGATGTGGGTAAAGCCTCTAGCTGGCTCTGCCTGTGCAGGAAATTTGCTTTCAAAAGCCGACAATTTTGCCCTTTATTGCGTCTCTGGAGGAACTCTGGCTTACGCCCTATCTGGCGCCGGTGCTTGGGTTGGTGTTAGTACAGGTATCCCTATCCCTGCAGGATCTTGGAGCCACATAGCCCTTACTCGTATCGCAAGCACAGGAACAAATGGAGTGAAAGTTTATCTAAATGGGCAACATGTCTTCACTGGTTCAGCAGATGGTGCAGGCACCAGCCCTATCGGTAATTCAAATACCACTTTTCTTAATTTCGCCGGACGGAACAACTCTGGCGATTTTCGTGGATCTATCGATGAAGTGAAGATTTGGCGCGAAGATAGATCAGCTTCAATCGCGACTGACATGACTTCTAATGCATCTTCAACAACAAACTTAGTGGGTTATTGGAACTTCAATGAAGGTACAGGCACAAAAATCTTCAATCAAGCCTCTACGGCAACATATTTAACTGATTTAGATTTTTCTGGAACGCCTCGTTGGGAACCAGTGGCTGTTTCATCTACTAGCGGTCCGTATTCCATCGTGACTTTTCCAAGAACTATCATTACTTCATCCGGAGGATGGAAAGTCCCAGCAGGAGTTACGCAAGTTTCTACTCTCGTGGTTGCGGGAGGTGGCGGTGGTGGCTCACGAGTAGGTGGCGGTGGTGGAGCAGGGGGCTATGTATTCACAGGAAGAGTAACTCTTACTCCAAATCAAGTTGAGTCAATTACTGTTGGCCAGGGTGGACTGGGCGCTCAAAGACCAAACGTGAATGAATGGCAAGGTCGTGATGGTCAGAATTCGCAACTTGGCTCTAGGACCACAGCGATTGGTGGTGGCGGTGGTGGCGGTTACAACACCAGTACAAACCCAGATCATGCAGGTAGAAATGGTGGATCAGGTGGCGGCGCGGCACCTCATTTGACGACTAGCGGTAATTGGCCGGCAGGAATTGGATTAGGAACAAGTGGCCAGGGTAATAATGGAGGTTCTGGCTTTAGCGGAACTAGTGGTTTCTATCCGGCAGGCGGTGGGGGTGGTGCGGGTGGAGTCGGCGGAACAGCAACGAGTAGTGTCGCTGGAAGCGGCGGAATCGGAATTCTTGACCCTATTGGCAACAGTGGAAATTGCTTGGCTTCGGGCGGTGGAGGCGGGGCTGGTACCTCCGCTTCCGTTTCACAAGGTTCCGCTGGAACATGTGTTGGAGGCACGACAACTGCAACGAGTGGCACCAAAGGGCAAGTTGTCCCAGCAAATGCAACAGCCAATTCAGGATCTGGTGGAGGCGGCGCCGGATATGTAGCTGGTAATTCCAATGACGTTGCGGGTGGTTCAGGCGGCTCCGGAATCATCATCATCCGCTGGATCACAGCAACCGCTCCCACCTTCACAGCGCCTGCGGCTATTGACACTACAACTGCACTCACCCGATACACCTTTAGAGCAGGTGGTTCGGCAACATCACCATTAATCAGAAATTTCCAATGGCAGTTCTCCTCTGACACTGGAACTACTTGGAGCACTGTTCAAGCTAGTACCTCAGACTCCTACACGACTGGTCTTCTTGATTTGGGCACCTCTGGCCCTCGCTACAGGTATCGAGTGATTGTCACTGATTCTGATACTGCGGGGCTTTCTATTTCAGATTCGAGTACTGCGCATTTAGTTCTCAATAGGTACCCAACTATTTCACCGCCATCTAGCAACGACGCTGGATTGTTAGTCCATTTGGATGCAAGTCAATCTTCGAGTTACCCTGGCTCTGGTTCTACTTGGAATGACTTAAGCGGTGGGGGCAGAAATGCGTCCTTGGGTATTTCCTCGGGAGGTCCGATTGCCGCAGGATATGGGAGTGGAGTTACCTGCAGCGCTCCAACATATTCATCGAGCAACGGTGGAATTTTTGCATTTGCCGGAAATACTGGATCAACTCCGAGGAACTGCGCTTGGGTCTCTGGAAGCTCTTTTGCCAATGTTGGTGAGACCTACACAGTGGAAATGTGGGTTAATCCAGCATCCCCAACTCAGGTGGCATACTCATCTCTAATCTCAACCCCATGGAATGTGAACGACAAAATTAATTTTGCTATTGCATTCAATGGGACCACAACTACTGCAGGGGTACCAGATATCTGGGGCGGCGTATTTGATGGTACGAATTGGTACCAGACTCCTAATACAGGCATCCCAGTTAATTCCTGGTCTCATGTCGTTCTAACTTCTGCCAACAGGACACTGACACTTTATGTAAATGGTGAATCTAGGCAATTGAAAGAACTGAATTCCGCACCAGGTGGGGCCGGTAAGGGCGTATTAATCGGAAGACGTTGGGATGGTAACGACACAATTAACGGCTCCATCGGGACGGTTCGCATCTCCAATACAGCGCTGGCTGCTGAACAAATCAGGCAGAACTACTACTTGAGTTCCAACCGGTTCTCAAATTCTGCATCCGGAGTGAAATCCTCTTCAACGACTTATGCAACGACTCTCACTGAGACCTTCACCGCCACCAATGGAACTGGAACGAAGAGATTTACCTTCACTCCCAATAATCGAGCAGGCATAGTTTGGGACACCTCTACTGCCAATAGCGCAGTTTTGAGAGTAACGAGTGATCTCAATGCCGGAACATATTACGAAACGATGACAGCTACTGATAGCGCCACTGCTTCTACTTCGGTGGGCCTAACGATTACCATCAACAAAGCCAGGCAAGCCAGCCTCTCCATAGGTCAATACAACGCCTTCCCAGGAGTTAGCACCTACCCAATAAATGTCTATGGCGGTTCTGGTTCCGGGGCCGTGGTCAGATCGCTGACCGATTCTGGAACTGCTAGTTGTTCACTTGCATCCAGTATGTTCCTGTCGGCAATACGACCGGGCACCTGCACAATCAGAGCAGTCAAAGCTGGAGATACCAATTACCTATCTGAAACCGCTACCGCCACCATCTACTGGATCCAATGGTCTGATGCCTACGCTACTCGCGCTGCCTCAACTCCAACCGAGATAGTCCTTAACCACTCAACTGCCATCACTAAATACAACTACGAGACCTTAACGGTTACTAGCTATCAGAACTCCTCTGGAGTCACCATCACCTCAATTGCTGCAAGTAGCGTTATTCGAATTATCGGAGATGGCTTCTCACCAACTGCGGCCTATACCGAGGTCACCTTTGCCAATCGAAATTTAGATCCAATCGATTTAACATCAGGGCTGCAGATAGTTAGCGCATCAGGCACTCACTACCTGCAACTGACCCTGCCAGCTGGGATAACTACCGGCGCCATCACAGTGAACTCACCCAAAGGCATGGCGGTGGGGCCTGTGCTGACGATTGTGCCCTGATTTACCAGTATTTCGATTTAGCACCTAAATTTACTAGACTGTGATTCCAGTTTAGATATCGGAGGGGTTAAAAGAGTGAAGTTATCTTCAGTTTTTAACCGTACTCGTATATCCAAGCTGCTTGCTGCCTTGCTAATAGGCGGACTCATTCCAGCATTTTTACCTACGCCTGCATTTGCGACAGGTTGTAGTCCTACAAGTACTTCGACTGTAGATGTTTACACCGTTTTAACTTTTACATCCACAACAACATGTA
>CAYXDT010000014.1:0-25196 GCA_964463845.1 uncultured Candidatus Planktophila sp.
ACATATGTAACTACGCCGCGATACGCATCATAGACAGAGTCAAAGATAAGAGCGCGCGCTGGTGCATCTGGATCTCCAACTGGCGGCGGAATCAGATCAATAATCTGATCGAGAAGTTCAGCAACGCCATCGCCAGTTTTGCCTGAGACGCGCAGGACATCTTCAACTTTACAACCGATGAGGCCGGCTAACTCAGCAGCAAATTTCTCAGGTTGCGCATTGGGCAGATCAATTTTATTGAGCACTGGAATTATGGTCAGGTTATTCTCCATCGCAAGATAGAGATTGGCTAGGGTCTGCGCCTCGATACCTTGCGCGCAATCGACTAGCAAGACCGCTCCTTCACAGGCTGCCAGCGAGCGCGAGACCTCGTAGGTAAAGTCAACGTGTCCAGGAGTATCAATCATGTTGAGGATATATTCCTGGCCATCAATACCACTGCGCCAAGGCAGACGAACGGCCTGCGATTTAATGGTGATGCCGCGTTCGCGTTCGATATCCATACGATCTAGATATTGGGCACGCATATTGCGCGCTTCCACTACTTCAGTAATTTGGAGCATGCGATCGGCCAGAGTTGATTTGCCATGATCGATATGGGCGATTATGCAGAAATTGCGAATCTGCGCCGGATTAGTCGATGCTGGTTGGGGCGCCTTTGCAATTGATATTGCAGGCACTTAAGCGACCTTTACCTGTGAAGTATCTGTAGAGGTTTGGGCTAGATTAACGAACGCCGGCTTTGCTAGCCGCCTTAGCCATTGAAGACTTCTTATTTGCTGCAGTGTTCTTGTGAATAACACCCTTTGCAACTGCTACATCTAGCGCCTTTGAAGCTGCGCGGAGTTCGGCAGTTGTTACAGCAGCGTCACCTTTGGCAAGAGCTTCACGGAACTTGCGGACCGCGGTCTTGATAGATGATGAGACAGACTTGTTGCGAAGGTAGGCCTTCTCGTTTGTCTTAATACGCTTAATCTGCGACTTGATATTTGCCACGTGTATTGCTCCGTCTTATCTAATTTAAGCCAAACCTTGTGGCTTGTGCAGGGCGCTAGGTTATCAGCGCTGGGCTATCTGCCCAAAATCGAGCTTTTTAGCGAAATTAGCGCGGGCCACGGGCCCCAGTTATGGTCTGGAGCGCTTTCTCTAGCGCATAGATCGGGTCAGATGAGGCGCCCTTCACATCAGCATCTGCCTTTGCAATCGCCTCGACCGCCGTGGCGATTCCACGCGGTGTCCAGGATTGCAGTTGGCGACGCGCCTTATCAATCTGCCAAGGAGCCATTCCTAACTCGCCAGCTAGCTCAAAAGATTTAGCTCCACGATTAGTGCCGGAAACTTTGGCCAGTGAGCGCAGCGATGAAGCGATCGCCGATGTCACCATTACCGGATCAGTTCCTGTTTCTAAGGCGCTACGTAAGGTAATTAGCGCAACGGGAAGATTGCCATCGATAGTTGCATCTGCCACATCAAAGCCAGTTCTTTCAATTCGTCCCTGCTGAAATTTATCAACGATAGCTTCGTCAATAGCACCTGCTGGAGCATCAAGTGAAATCTGCGAAACTGCCGACTGCAACTCGCGCATATCACTTCCAAGTGATGCCACCATCGCCTTTATGGCTCCGGCAGTTGCCTTTCGTCCAGCATCTTGAAATAAACCTTTAACAAAATCTTCTTTTTCAGAATCTTTCTTAATCGCATCACATGCAATTACCTCGGGCTTAGCCTTCTTGATGGCATCTAGTAGCGCCTTTCCTTTGACGCCACCTTTATGGATAAAGATCACCGTCATAGTCGGATCCATCTGCTCGAGATAGCGCGTAATCTCATCTTTAGAATCCTCAGGCAGATCCTGTAAATCTTTTAAAATAAGGGCGCGTCGCTCGGAAAATAGTGAGGGCGCTAGCGCATCGGCGATATCGCCAATCTGAACTTCGGCGGCAGATAGTGTGGTGATTTCTGCGCTCTCTTCTTTAAGCTGCGCCTGCAATTTAGCCAGAGCGCGATCTGCCAGAGCTCCTTCGCCGCCAAGCAGGAGATAGAGCGAATTCATAGCACTCACTCCTTTTCTGCTCAAGACCAGAAGAATATCCGGCTCCAACGCTGCGCTCTTTGAATCGTGTAGCGATATTGATCGGCCTTTATCGCCACTGCTCCATCGCTATCGGTACGCAATACCTTAGCGCCTATCTCTTCTAGGGCGCGCAGAACATTTGGAGCGGGGTGGCCGAAGGTATTTTCAGCTCCCACGCTAATCACCGCCAACTTTGGGGCGAGCTCTTTAAGGAGGGTGAAATCCTGAAACTTTGAGCCGTGGTGTGAAACCTTGTAGATATCCACTCTTCCAATACGCCCTCGTAGCTGTGACTGGGCCTCTGGCTCTAGATCGCCGGCAGCGAAGAGGGTGAAATCCTTACTTGTAATCGTAGTTGCGATACTCGAATTATTTGGACTGTACTCCCCTGCATCGGGCCAATTTACCTTCACCTTAATATCTCCCAAATTAGCCTCACTTCCCGCTTTAACATTTCCATACCAAGTCGTTCCAATGACTCGCCGCTTGGAGGCGCCCGGTAACCCGCCTACATGATCGGCATGCGAGTGAGTCAGAATTAGTAAGGGAATCTCTTTAACTTTAAGGCGACGCAAGCATTGATCGATTAACTCTGGATCTGGCCCCACATCAATTACTAAGGCGCGATTATTCTGCAAATTAATTACTAGCGCATCACCTTGGCCCACATCGCAGTTGACTATATCCCACTGCCCTGCCGGAAAGCGCTGCACCCAAGTTAGCATCAGGATAGTTATAAGGAGTGCAATTGCTACCTTTTTGCGACCCCAATGAATCAAGATGATGAGAAGGGCTACTGCGATAAACCCAAAGAGTCCGGTGCGCAAGGTAAAGACAGGAAAGCGCGCGCTCCAATCTGCAACTAGAGCAATCCATGCAGCAAATGGTTTGATTAAAAGAATTAGTAGTTGGGCAAGTGCTGGCGAAAGTGGAGAAAGTAGCGCTGCTATAAATCCAACGATAGTTATTGGAGTTACTGCAGGAGCGGCCAGCAAATTTGCCACGATACTCATCGGGCTGATGTATCCAGAGAGAGCCACAATTACCGGAGAGCAGAAGACCATGGCAGCAATTGGTGGTGCCAAGATTTGTGGCCTGATTCGTGGAGCTAGAAGTAATAAGCCAGCCGTTGCTAGGACAGATAAGGCAAAGCCCGGTTCACGCGATTGAAAGGGATCGGCGATTACCACTGCGCCGATAGCAAAGCCCAGCGCCGGTAAGGCATCACGGCCACGATGTAAGCCATGCGCTGCCAATAAAACGGCTGCCATAGCGGCGGCTCTTAGTACCGATGGCGATGGCCGCACCAGAGCGATAAAGGCAAGCAAGGCAAGAGCTGTTGCGATTAAGCGATAACTTCTCTTGCGAAAGATAAATTGCATCACATAGAGAACAAAGGCAGAGACGATGGCAAAGTTTGCGCCACTTACCGCAACTAAATGGGTAAGACCTGATCTGCGCATCTCATTTTTAAATTCCACACTCTGCTTAGAGGTATCACCAATAACCATTCCTGGAATCAAGGCGCCTGCATCACCACCACCAGTGGCATCTCGTAAACCTTGCCGAATACCAGCAAGCTGCCTAGCCCAAGGCGATGGCGCTGTAACTACCTTTATATCGCCATCGACAATAGCCAGGGCGGCAACTCGGGCTTCCCGTGATTTAACTATCTTGGCGCGAAGAGAAATTTTTTGGCCAGGCAGAATCTCTGGCAAAGAATCAACACTTGCCATGATCCGTACTGGAATTCGTAACTTATATCGCTGATCAATCTCTAGCGCCTGCCCCATTAAGGAGTAGGTGACCGGAGCGAAGTTATCTCCAAATACCTTGGGAGCTACACGAACAGGATCTGTCGTTACCTGTACTACCAAATCAATCTTCTGACCCAGGTAACTCTGTAGCTGGGTAGATTCCAGAGCTGCCAAGCGCAGCGAGATCATGGCAGCGCCTAGTAGGAGCGCTAAGAAAAGTATCCGTAATTTTTTGGCGCGATAGGTAGTGAGAAGTGCAAGGAGCGCCACCGCAGTGATTGACCACGGGGCGCTCCAGCTCTGTATATATGCACCCAGCCAGATAGCCGCACCCAGTGCTAAGGCGCGGCTATCAATTACACGCGCAGCTTCTCTTTGAACTTGGCGAATGTGCTCGCCCCAATTCCGGGAACCTTTAAGAGATCTTCGATTGCGGTAAATGGACCATTTACTTTGCGATAGTTCACGATGCGCGCTGCTAAGACTGGCCCTATTCCATCGAGAGATTCAAACTCCTTAATAGTGGCGCGATTAATCATTACCGGGCCGCTCTTGCGGATAGCTGGTCTACTTGAGCCGATAAATGGCTTAGCTGCCGGATAGATATAAATCTGCTCGCCATCTTTGAGAATGCGCGCTTGATTGACATCAGATGCATCGGCGCCAATCTTTAATCCACCAGCGGCCTTTATCGCCTCGTTAACCCGTGCATTTATGGGAAGTGAGTACACGCCAGGTTTACGTACCGCGCCAGCTACATCTACAACGACTAGTTGTGGGGGCAGCGAAATTTCTGCAGCCATTGGCGCAGCAACGACCTCTTGAGAGCTACCGCGCGAGATAAAGGCGGCTGAGATTAGTACTACCAAGATGGCGATTACCGCCAACGCCTTTTTCTGTAGCGGTGTGTAATTTACCTCTGACCACCAAGTGGTTGCCTTACTTAGATATTGATTTTCCATCCGCGGATGGTGGAGTAAGTAGGATTTTTCTTACGGTAAAAAGTGTAGGCCTGTGGATATTTCTAGAGAACGATATTTACCAATTTAGGAGGACGAGCAATTATCTTCTGTGGTTTTGCCCCATTTAACTCAGCCACAATCGCAGGTAGCGCTAACGCAGCCGCTTCAAAATCAGCCTCAGAGATAGCTGGTGAGACGCGCATACGCTCTTTTATCTTGCCATTGATCTGAATAACCGCCTCTACCTCATCATCGATTAAGAGGGCTGGGTCAACTGTTGGCCAACCAGCTAAGGCGATAGCTGGTTTATGTCCTAGGCGCTCCCACATCTCTTCTGCGGTAAATGGGGCAACGAGTGAGAGCATGATGGCAATCGCTTCAACTGCTTCTCGGACCGCAGGATCAGCTGCGCCGCATCCAGAATCAACCGCCTTGCGAGTGGCATTTACCAACTCCATAACGCGTGCGATAGCAACATTAAAGCGGAATGATTCCACAGCGAAAGCTGCATCATTTAGCGCCTTATGTGTTGCCTTACGTAAAGTGATCTCACCAAGTGCAAAGTCCACACCAGGTTGCGATGTGACATCACCTGATAGGCGCCAAGCTCTACTTAAAAACTTTACCGAACCAGATGGTGAGACATCTGACCAATCCACATCATCCTCAGGTGGGCCCGAGAAGACCATAGATAGACGGATGGCATCAACGCCGTGATTTTCTAGCTCATCAGAGAGACGCACTAAGTTGCCTCGTGATTTAGACATTGCCGAGCCATCCATTACAACCATTCCTTGGTTGAGCAGGCGGGTAAATGGTTCAGTGAAATCTAACATCTTCATATCAAATAGAACTTTTGTGAAGAAACGCGAATACAACAGGTGCAAGATGGCGTGAGTTACACCGCCAACATATTGGTCAACTGGCAACCAGGTATCTATCTCTGCGCGGTTAAACGGCTCAGTAGCGTTAGTTGATGAGGGGTAGCGTAGGTAGTACCAAGATGAATCAACAAAGGTATCCATTGTGTCGGTATCGCGCAGGGCTGGACCACTGCACTTTGGGCATTTGGTATTGACCCAATCAGTTGCTGCAGCTAGCGGTGATTGCCCCTTTGGCTTTAGATCTAAACCTTTTGCATCAGGAAGCAGAAGTGGAAGTTCGGAGTCTGGAACAGCAACTTCCCCACACTTATCGCAGTGCACAATCGGAATGGGTGTGCCCCAATAACGTTGGCGCGAAACTAGCCAATCACGTAAACGGTAATTACGGGCGCTCTTGCCTAATCCATCTGTCTCCAGCTGCTTATTAATTGCAGCTATCGCCTGATCTTTATTTAAACCATTTAGCGCGCCAGAGTTTATTAATTTTCCATCGCCGGTAGTTGCAACTGCAGAGACGTTTGGGTCTTCTTCACCTGTTTCAACAACAACGCGTACAGGTAGCCCCATCGCTTTAGCAAAATCTAAATCGCGCTGATCGTGTGCCGGAACTGCCATGATGACGCCAGTCCCGTAATCAGCTAAAACATAGTCAGATGCCCAGATAGGTAGCTTCTCACCATTTACAGGGTTAATTGCAAAGCGCTTTAGATCTACACCTGATTTAGGGCGATCTGTTGCGAGGCGGTCAATATCTGATGCTGCCTTAATCTTCTCTAGATAACTTTTAAACTCTGCTTCAACCGGTGTGCCTACTGCAAGTTCTGCAGCTAAGGCTGAGTCTGCTGCAACCACCATAAAGGTTGCGCCATATAAAGTATCGGGACGAGTTGTATAGATTGTTATGGGTTCGCTATGACCTTCAATAAGAAAGTTAACGTTCGCACCTTGTGAGCGACCAATCCAGTTGCGTTGCATCGTCAAGACTTTATCTGGCCACTTGCCCTCGAGCTCTGACATATCGTCAAGGAGGCGATCTGCATAATCTGTGATTTTGAAGTACCACTGGTTTAACTTCTTCTTAGTGACCGCAGAATCGCACCGTTCACATAGGCCAGCTACGACCTGTTCGTTGGCCAGAACTGTCTGACAACCTGGACACCAATTAACTGCAGAATCTTTTCGGTAGGCCAGTCCACGGTCATGAAGTTTGGTAAAGAGCCATTGATTCCACTTGTAATACTCGGGGTCACAGGTATTAAAGACGCGATCCCAATCGAAGGAGCAGGCATAACGTCGCATCGATGCCTTCTGCGTGGCAATATTTTCATAGGTCCAGATGCGCGGATCTTCATTGCGCTTAATGGCAGCATTTTCTGCCGGTAAACCAAAGGCATCCCAGCCAATTGGATGCATGACGTTAAAGCCTTTTTGAATCCAATAACGAGCAATAACATCACCGAGCGCATAGGCCTCTGCATGGCCCATATGTAAATCACCTGAAGGATAAGGAAACATATCCAAGACATATTTTTTGGGGCGTGGATCATCTGCGCGCCCAGATTTAAATGGCTCTAGCTTGTCCCAGATGGGAAGCCACTTCTCTTGGACATAGGCGAAGTCATACGCCTGATGTTCAGATGAAGTTTCCATTGTTCCATTCTATCGATTAACGCCAGATGCCTATTGCGCGAAGAGTCTCGCCTGCTACGTGGAGATAAGGGGAATCGAACCCCTAACCTCTTCCATGCCATGGAAGCGCGCTACCAATTGCGCCATATCCCCATCTTTATTCAAGAGAACAAAAATTGCTGAACTCTTCAGAAAAGTCTACCTCACTGAATCAGGAATAACCCCACCGGATTCTTCGCCATAAACCGGCTCAGGAATTGAGCCAGCATTATGTTCTACCAAGAGCCAGCCCTTGGGTGAATCATCGAGAATCGACCATTGTGCATTGGAAAGTCCACCGATTCGTGACCAGAATGGAATCGGCAGGCTGAGATAAGAACCAATTACAGTTCGCGCTGTTCCACCATGAGTTGCCACAACAATTCGTTGATTATCTTTTCCAACTAGCGCCTCTGTAATTGCAGCGATTGCGCGTTCGGCAACCTCACTACGACGCTCACCAATACCACCGGCTGGATTATCACCACCCAGCGACCATTCGCGTAAATTTTCTAGATCTACTTTGCGAATCTCATCTCCAGTAAGACCCTCCCAATTACCGCAATTTGTTTCGCGTAACCTGGAATCAGTTATTACCTCTAAACCAGTTAGCTTTACTAATTCGTGCGCAGTTGCCTGCGCCCGAATCAGGTCACTGGCGATAATCATCGTTGGAGTAACTGCTGCAATTAGAGGCGCAGCATGGGTTGCTTGAAATTTACCCACCTCATTAAGCGGAATATCGGTATGACCCTGAAACTTGTTGGCTACATTCCAATCAGTCTGACCATGGCGCCAGAGAATTATCTGATTAGCCACGAGCGGCTTCTTCACGAACAATATCTAAATCAATTTTGGGGCAGTCATTCCACAATCTATCTAGCATGTAATAACGACGCAGCTCTGTAGATTGAATATGTACAACTAAATCTGAGTAATCAAGGAGAATCCATTCGGCGGTTCCTTCTCGTCGCAACGGTTTATCACCAGCAATACGTAACTGTTCTTCCACCTCATCGGCAATCGAGTCAATCATCTTTGAGTTGGCAGCGGTAACAATCAGAAAGACCTCACTGAGTACGCTCTGATCTGATAGATCAAGTGCGACTAGTTCAGTACCAAACTTGTCAGCGGCAGCACGAGCGGCAATTTGGGTACGTTCAACGCAGAGATGGCTAGCTGGCATAGAGGTTATTCTCCTTGATAAAGGCAGCAACTGCTGCCGGTAGAGCGCTAGAGCTGCCACTTCGAATCTCGGTAGCGCTGACATCTAGCGCACCGATATCTAAATGATTAGTTGAATTATCTGAACTTACAGGGGTTCCTGGCCTAGCGATCACCAGAAAATCCACCATCGCCTTTAACTCAGCGGCGCGATGCCACTGCTCAATCTTTTCGTAGGCATCTGAGCCCACAATTAAAACTATCGAGCTACCAGGAAAACTCTTAGCTATCGCCGCAACTGTATCGATGGCATAGCTCGGACCTTCGCGCAGAATTTCGATGGGGTTTACCTCAACTAAATTTTTAATCTCAGGTGCAAGAGAGTTGATAGCTAATTGACACATCTGCCGACGCTGAGCGCCAGTGGCTATAGGTGGGTTGCCGCGTAGACGCGGCTGACCGGCTGGAACTACCAGCAGGTGATCTACTAACTTTTTCGATATTAATTGGGTAATGACGTGGAGATGGCCATTATGGATGGGGTCAAAAGTTCCCCCATAAAGCCCAACTCTCAATTATCTAACGTTCTAATCGTTACTTATCTAGACGAAGCGTTAAGTAGAGAAGGAAGACCAAAATTCCAAAGGTAATACCACCAAATGCGATAGCTGGAACTGGGAGCTCGCGGACGATTTCAGAGGCCAAGATCATGAGTGAAGGTTACTACTTTCCGCTAAGAAGTTCTAAAAAGCGCGCCTCATCAATTACCGCTACGCCTAACTCTTGCGCCTTGGCTAGCTTGGAACCAGGATCGCTTCCAACAAGTAGATAATCGGTCTTCTTAGAGATAGATGAAGATGGCTTACCACCGTGAGCGGTTATCGCTTCAGCAATTGAATCGCGGGTAAATTGGTTCAGGCCGCCGGTGACGACGATAGTTAAGCCCGCTAAGGTCTGTGGCAAATCAATACTCTTTTGGCTAACCATTGCGACGCCGGCTGCGGTCCAAGATGAAATTATGTTGCGATGCCAATCAACGCTAAACCACTCCACAATTGCAGAAGCGATAACTTCACCAACACCATCAATAGCTGCTAGCTCAGCAACGCTCGCCTTGGAGAGAGCTGCCATGCTGCCAAAGTGCGTGGCTAGCGCCTGCGCAGATGTCGGCCCAACGTGGCGGATTGAAAGAGCCACGATTATTCTCCACAGTGGGCGAGCCTTGGCATCTTCTAGAGCTGCCAATAACTTCTCTAGATTCTTGCCCTTGCTGCCATCTTTCTTTGTGAAGAACTCTGACTTCATCAATTGCTCTTGCGTTAAAGAGAAGATATCTGCCTCATCAGTGATGATTTTTTCAGCTAAAAGTGCCACTGCTGCTTCGTAGCCAAGAACATCAATATCTAGAGCGGCACGTGATCCTATGTAGTAGATACGTTCGCGCAACTGAGCCGGACAGCTACGTGTATTTGGACAGCGAATATCGACATCACCCTCGGTGATTGCGCGTAATTGTGTGCCGCACTCTGGGCAATTAGTTGGCATTACAAAGGCCCGCTCAGTTCCATCGCGACGATCTAAGACTGGGCCGAGCACCTCTGGAATTACATCGCCCGCTTTGCGAATAATTACCAGATCTCCAATTAAGACACCTTTACGTTCGATCTCTTCTTGATTATGTAAAGTGGCATTGGTGACCGTTGAGCCAGCCACCTTTACTGGCTCCATAAAGGCAAATGGCGTTATGCGTCCTGTGCGACCAACGCTTACCTTGATATCAAGTAAGCGAGTAGTTACCTCTTCTGGTGGATACTTATAGGCAATCGCCCACTTTGGAGCACGCGAAGTAAAACCAAGTTTCTTCTGTAAATCAAAGTTATCAACCTTGATTACAACACCATCAATCTCATGTTCCACATCGTGGCGATGAATATTGTAATTTTCGATAAAAGCCAGCACCTCTTGGCGAGTAGCGCAGACTTGAAAACGTTGCGAGGTAGGTAAACCCAATTTCTTAAGTTGCGCATAAGCATCTGATTGCGAAGTTAGCGAAATCCCATCTGCCGCTCCCACCCCATGAACTACTAAATCGAGTGGGCGAGATGCCGTAACACGTGGATCTTTCTGACGAAGTGAGCCGGCAGCACAGTTACGGGGATTGGCAAAGAGTGGCTTACCCGCCTCCTCTAGCTCTTCGTTAAGTTGATTAAAGGCTGCAACCGGCAAGAAAACTTCACCACGAATCTCAATAAGAGATGGAATCTCCTTGCCTTTCAAGGTGTGCGGCAGGCCCTTTATGGTCTTTACATTGAGAGTGACATCTTCACCTGTTGTGCCATTGCCACGAGTTAGGGCGCGCACTAACTCACCTGATTGGTAGAGCAAATTAATAGCTAGGCCATCTACCTTAAGTTCGCAGAGATAGGAGGGCGCTTCAATCTCTTTCTCAATACGATCAAACCAACTTGCCAGCTCCTCTTCATCAAAGACATTATCCAAACTCATCATCTTCTCGATGTGGTCATGCTGTGTGAAGGTGGTGGCAAAACCTCCACCGACACCGAGAGATGGAGAATCGGGTTCGAGAAGTTCGGGATGGGCTGCTTCCAGCGCCGCTAAATCCTTTAGAAGTCGATCAAATTGCGAATCGGTAATTGTGGGTGCATCCAAGACATAATATTTAAATTGATGATCGCGAATCTCTTGGGTTAACTCAGTTATTTGATGGCGCGCCTTGTTCTTCTCAGAGGCGCTCATGATGTCTCGCAAATTGTCGCTGAGCCAACCACCCGATCACCGTCATATATGACCATCGCTTGGCCAGTTGCTAAACCCAGTAGTGGTTGATCTAGTTGGGCAACTAGATAAGGGCCATCTAGGAAGTAGGTGCAGTCCAACGCGGCGCCATGTGCCCGCACCTGAACAGAGCCGCGGCTTGGTGTAGAAGTAATTGCGGGGCCACAGAAAATAGGATTCTCACCACGCATCGCACTCACTGCTAAATCTTCTCGCGCACCTACGACAACGGTATTTGAAGTTGGTTCAATCTTTAATACAAAGCGAGGCGTGCCATCAACTGCGGCTACGGAGAGACCTAGCCCCTTACGTTGCCCGATTGTGTAGGTATAGGCCCCTTTATGTTCACCAATCTTTACACCTGCCTGATCAACTATGGGGCCGACTTCACTACCTAAACGCTCGCGCAACCAACCCGCATTATCGCCTGATGGCACGAAACAAATATCGTGGCTATCTGGTTTATCGGCAACTGCCAAACCGCGTTCTTGTGCCTCGCGACGAATATCAACTTTCTCAGTATCGCCTAATGGAAATATCGCACCTTCAATCTGCTCGCGATTTAAGACAGCTAGGACATAGGACTGGTCTTTTAACGGGTCTACTGCGCGATGCAAGGTGCGACCCTGTGCGTTCTCACGAGTTCGTGCGTAATGACCAGTTACAACTCCATCAAAGCCCATCGCCTTTGCCCGATCTAGAACTGCAGCAAATTTAATCTTCTCATTGCAACGCAGGCAAGGATTTGGAGTACGTCCTGCGGCATATTCGCTCATGAAGTTTTCGACAACGCCTTGGTGAAATTCATCAGCCATATCCCAGATATAGAAAGGAATGCCGATTACATCTGCAGCGCGCCTAGCATCGTGCGAATCCTCAATTGTGCAGCAACCGCGCGCTCCACTGCGGTACTTCTGGGGATTTGAAGAGAGCGCTAAATGAACACCGATAACATCATGTCCTGCCTCAACAGCGCGCGCCGCTGCAACCGCAGAATCGACTCCCCCGCTCATGGCGGCAATTAACTTCATGAACGACCCACAGCGTTGGCGGCTAAGCCACGTTCAATTACCCGCGGCAGGACGGATAAGGCGTAATCAACATCGCTTTTGCTATTAGTTGCTCCAAATGAGAAACGTAAAGATGATTGCGCAACTGTTTCAGATAGCCCCATCGCAAGTAATACATGGCTCGGGCGATGAACTCCCGCGTTACATGCCGCACCTGTTGAACAAGATACTTTCTCCGAGTCCAGCAGAAGCAATAGTGAATCGCTCTGAGTTCCTGGAAAAGTTATATTTGAAATTCCAGGAAGTCTTACAGAGGGAGCTCCATTTATAACTGCGTCAGGGCGCAACGCTAAGACACCAGCTTCAAATTGATTACGTAGCTCAGAGACTTTTTGAGCATCAAAAGAATTCGCGCTAACAGCTGCTGCTAGGGCGACGATTGAAGGCGCGTTAATTGTGCCGCTGCGAATATCGCGCTCTTGGCCACCACCATGCAATAGCGGTGGAATCTCAACAGCGCGCTTGAGAATCAAGGCGCCAATACCAAGTGGGCCGCCAACTTTATGTGCACTGATCGTCATAGCAAAGAGCCCTAGTTGGCGGTAAGAGAGCGCCACCTTTGTGAAACTTTGCACCGCATCAGAATGAACTGGGATATCACCCGCCAATGCAACGATCTCTGCAATTGGTTGAATTACGCCAGTCTCATTATTGCTATGCATCACCGATATCAAAGCGATCTCAGCGCTGCGCTTTTGAATCACCTCACGTAAGAAGGCCATATCGATTACACCCGTACTATCAACGGGAATCTGAATTACCTCAGCTCCCTCAGCCTCGGCCAGCCAAAGCGCTGGATCCAAAACAGCTTGGTGTTCGATGCTGGAAATCAGAATGGTGCGACGCGCTGGGTCGCGCTCGACTGCGCTCCAGTAAAGCCCCTTTATCGCCGCATTATTTGCTTCAGTGCCAGAGCCGGTAAAGATAATTTCACTAGGTGCACAATCCAGCGCCTTAGCAATTACCTCACGGGCATCTTCCACATCTTTGCGAGTTGATCTACCTTCGGTGTGAAGTGATGAAGGATTCCCGACTTTGCGAAGTGAGGTATTCATCGCTGCAATAGCTAGATCGCACATCGGCGTAGTCGCCGCATGGTCTAGGTAGACGCTCATTGGAGCAGTCTAGTTCGTCTTCTATCTCTGCCCCCGATTGGTAGCGGGGCGCTATCCCTTGCGAGCGGCGATTCCAGCAGTGGCCAGCGGTAGCACGTTGAAGAGATCGCCGACAACGCCAAAATCTGCAATATCAAAGAGTGGCGCTTCGGGATCTTTATTTACAACGACAATCGTCTTGGAGGTCTGCATACCAGCGCGATGCTGAATTGCTCCAGAAATTCCGCAAGCAACATAGAGCTGTGGGCTTACGCTCTTACCTGTCTGACCGACTTGGTGTGAGTGTGGATACCAACCAGCATCGGTCGCTGCACGAGATGCGCCAACGGCTGCACCTAAAGTATCGGCAAGGGCTTCTACTGCGCCGAAGTTTCCATCGGTGCCGCGCCCACCTGAGATAACAATATTTGCCTCTGTAAGTTCTGGACGGCCACCCTTAACTGGCGGTTCTGAAGATGAGATGGTGGCCGACTTTGCAGCGCTTCCAATTTCAGCGCTTGCGCTCTCTCGTGTTGGAGAGCTGGCAGTGAAATCTGCTTCGATGCTATTTGGGCGAACTGTAATGATTGGCGTGCCATGTGAAACTTGTGAGCGCACCGTAGTTGAACCACCAAAGATAGATTGCGTAGCAGTTATATCTGCACTTAAATCAACAGCATCTGTGATGATTCCAGATTCGGTAAGCACAGCAACGCGCGCTGCTACCTCTTTTCCAAAGGCATGAGATGCCACTAAAAGCGCTGCCGGTGATCGCTCCTTTACAACAGCCGCTAACGCATCTGCGCAGGCTGCTACTCCATGCTGGGCAAAATCTGCTGATTCAATGACTAAAACATTGGCAACTGGACCTTGATTGACAGTTGCAGCTAGCGCTGCACCTTTTCCAACAGGGGCTAGAACTACTGCAGTTACAGCGCCAATTCTGGCTGCCGCTGTTGCTAACTCTGCAGTGGTCTTACTCGCCTTATCGCTTGAAAAATCGGCCAGAATTAATACGTTGCTCATATCAACTTCTTCTCTGCTAGGAATGAAACCAAGGCTTCTCCGCCATTGCCTTCATCGGTGACTTTTATTCCAGCTGCTCGTGGTGGACGAGGTGTTGCCTCATTAACTTTGGACCAGGCGTTTGAAATGGTAACGCCGATTGCTGCGACATCTTTTTGATCAATAACTTTCTTCTTCGCCGCCATAATCCCCTTAAAGGATGGATAGCGCGGTTCATTAATCTTTTCAACCACACTTATTACAACTGGGAAGGCTGCTGAAATTTGATCAACACCAGCTTCGGTAACACGGGTAATTGCCACTTTTCCAGATGGATCAACTTCTACCTTCGAGGCAAAGGTCAACTGTGCCCAACCAAGGCGAGCGCTAATCATCGCCGGAACAACGCTCATTCGCGCATCAGTTGACTCTGTTCCGCAGATGACGATGTCAAAGGCGCCATCGCTAATCACCTTTGCTAAAACTGCCGATGTTGTAAGCGCATCAGAACCGGCGAGCGCCGCATCGCTAATTAAAATTGCATCGTTAGCTCCCATGGATAACGCCTTACGTACCGCCTCAGTTGCACGCTCTGGCCCCATTGAGATTACGGTGACGGTATTTGCGCCACCTTCTTCATTGCCGCCATGCGCCTCTGCAATACGCAGCGCCTCCTCAACGGCATATTCATCTAGATCATTAAGAACTGCATCAACGCTCTCGCGGTCCAATACTCCGCCGACCATCTTCTTCTCAGCCCATGAATCTGGAACTTGCTTAACGCACACGGCAATCTTCATGCTCGCTATGTTACTGACGGGTAAGAAGGGCTGCAAGGCGGAATTAGTGGAAACCCTAAAGTTGTGGCTAAGACTTCACTCTCCATTCAAGGACACTTAACCTCTGCCTCAGCACCCTGATGTGTCGCAGCCCCAACCTAGGGCCTATGAGAATCGCAGTAGTTACAGAGGCATTTCTGCCCCAGATAAATGGGGTAACCAACTCCGTCCTCCGCCTACTCGAATACTGCAAGGCACAGGGCCATGAGGTGCTGATAATCGCTCCAGAGAGCGAAGGCGCTCCAACAAATTATCTTGGTTACAAAATCAAACATGTTCCAAGTATCTCGATGAAGAAGTTAATTCCAATGGGTGTTCCCAAGAGATATTTAGAACCTTTACTTGAAGGCTTTGCACCTGATGTCATCCATCTTGCTTCACCAATTTTTCTAGGTCACTATGTAGCGCGAATAGCGAAGAGGGGTGGCATCCCAACGGTCTCTGTATATCAGACCGATATCGCTGGATTTGCACGCCACTATGGTTTAACGATTGCTCATAGCACTTTGAAGAGATGGATCTCTCGAATTCATCAAGCAACTGATATCACGCTTGCTCCATCAAGGTGGGCCTGCCGTGATTTAGAGTCTAGCGGTGTAAGGAATGTTCGCTTGTGGAAGCGAGGTGTTGATTTAATCAACTTTGCCCCATCAAAACGCGATGAATCTCTTCGCAGTAACTTTGCAGGTAGTGAGCGCAAGCTTCTTATTGGTTATGTTGGTCGCTTGGCAAATGAGAAGCGTATTGAAGATTTGGCAATTCTAGATAAGCAACCTGATATTCAGTTGGTAATTGTTGGTGAAGGACCTGCTCGCAGCAGTCTTAGGAAGACTCTGCCTAACGCGCGATTTGTGGGCTACCAGTCAGGCAGTGAGCTAGCTCGATATGTCGCATCTTTTGATCTCTTCGTACACACCGGCAAACATGAAACATTCTGTCAAAGTATTCAAGAAGCACTTGCCTCTGGAGTTCCTGTCATTGGCCCGGATACCGGTGGGCCAGTTGATTTGATTGAACATGGCGTAACTGGATTACTTATAGATACCGGTGATGCCCATGAACTTCTTGAGGCAGTTGCCACGCTGCGCAACCACTCATCTCTTGATCTCATGCAACTTGCTGCCAGAAAATCGGTAGAACATCGCACATGGGATTACATAAATTCTCAACTAATCCAGCATTACCAAGATGCCATACACCAAGTTTTGAAGGCGAGAGGAATGGTTGCATGAAGATTATCCATATTGCTAATTTCTATGGCCCAAAATCCGGAGGCATTAAGACCACCCTTCATAATCTTGGCAGCGGGTACTCAGATTTAGGGCATGAATTTATTTATATAGTGCCTGGAACGAAGTTCTTACGTGAAAAGAGCGCCCATGGAGGCTGTATCACTCTGCCTTCCTGGAAGATTCCATTTAGTGGTGGCTATAGAATTATTAAATCAACACGCCAAGTAAAAATGTTACTGCAGGCGCTCTCCCCGGATCGAATTGAAGTCTCCGATCGTTTTACCCTCTCTTGTCTAGGAAACTGGGCACAACGTCGCAATATCCCGGCAATCGTCTTTAGCCACGAGACCTTGAAGGGTCTAATCAAGAATTATCTTGGCATATCTCTTCGTCCATTTGTAAGTTGGCATAACACCCGCTTAGCTTCACGCTTTGACTTCGTAGTCACCACTACAAAATTCGCGTCATCTGAATTTAAAGAGATTGGAACGACAAATTTCATTCAAGTTCCTCTCGGCGTTGATCTTGAAAACTTCTCACCCAATAAATTCAATCCCGAGTTACGCACACGGATGCTAAAGGGAGGCGATGTCCTCTTGGTTCATTGTGGCCGCCTCTCCCCTGAGAAAAAGCCTGAGCGATCCATTCAGGCGCTACGCGAATTACTCAACCGCGGTATCAACGCCCGATTAGTCTTTATTGGTGGTGGACCGTTGCACAAAAAACTTTACGACTCATCTCGAGATATCCCTGTAACCTTCTGGGGTTACGTTGCAAATAAGAATTTATTGGCAGAGATGATTGCTTCGGCTGATATTTCCATAGCACCAGGACCAATCGAAACCTTCTGCTTAGCGGCGTTGGAATCTCTGGCAAGTGGCACACCCGTTGTGGCATCAAATACGAGCGCAGTTGGTGAATTCTTAGTAACCGCAACGGGGCAAGAGGTTGGTCTAGTTGCAGAAAATAACGGCCCAGCCTTCGCCAATGCAATTGAAGTGCTACTGGCGCAATTAGAGAGCGATGGAACGCTACGTCATCGTTGCCGTCAACAGGCTGAGCTCTTTCCCTGGGCAAGGACGGTAGATCGCTTAAACGAGCTCTATCCAGTTACCAAGGCGGCCTAAGTTGTCCGAAGCTCTCACCCTGGCAATCATCGGTGATAGCGCTGCATCCGGGGTTGGGGATTCAGATAAATTTGGAAATTACTATGGTTGGGGATTCTATTTAGCACAAGCCTTCACAGAACCAATTGTCTATTTAAATGTCGCGCGTCCTGGAGCGCAATCTAAGGAAGTGTTAAACGATCAGTTGCCCAAGGTGCTAATTCACCAACCTGAACTGGCAGCTGTAATAGTCGGAGGAAATGATCTATTGCGCAATAACTTCTCTCCGCAAATCTTTGAATCCCAGCTGAATGAGATATTAAGTTCACTTGTAAAATCTGGCGCCACAGTCATGCTCTTAGAGCTACATGACCCAACTGCAATCGTGCCTATGCCCTATCTCGTAGCTCGAGTTTGTCGCCGGCGCGTAGATTTCGTAAATATGGTTACTCATAAATTAGCTAAGCAATATGGCGCAATAATACTGCCAACTCGCTCTCTTGAAAATATCTATGAGCGCCAGATGTGGCATGTTGATCGGATGCATCCCAGCAGACTGGGACATCAATTTATCGCAGATAACTTTGCTCATCTATTACGTCAGCGAGGTTACGAGGTTGGTGATGTAGAGATCTCTAAATCAAATAATCGCAGTAGACGAGACTCAATAATTTGGATGCTCAAAAACGGGACTCCGTGGTTTCTAAAACGTAGCGTTGATCTCTTGCCAGCACTGATGTATCTCTCTCTAGCTGAGATTATTCATATTCTGAAAAGTCGAAGAAAAGTTCCACAAGCACAGCTATATTTTCCTAATTTTCCCAATGAGAGCGCAGAAGGGCTAGCAAGGGGCAACGCTCAACGCGTTTCATAGGGCAAGATAAGCCCGTGCTTGCTGCAGATCCCAGAACCCTTGGCGCCACCCTGACTGAGGGTGGTTGCAACTTCGCTATCTGGACCAATGCCGCAACGGCCGTTGAGTTATGTCTTTTCAACGAGGTCAATGGCAAATTGGTGGAGACCCGCTTCGCCCTCTCTCATCGCAATGGCCCAATCTGGCATGGCTACCTCGCCGGGGTTCGCGCCGGGCAACGTTATGGCTATCGCATCTACGGCAGTTGGGCGCCTGAACATGGATCGCGCTTTAACGCCGCCAAATTATTAATTGATCCCTATGCCCACAAATTAGATGGCAGGCTGACTTATAGCCCTGAGATTTATGGCCACGTGGCAAGTGATAACACTGGTAGCGGAGATACCAATGTCCGCGATGGCCGCGATAGCGCGGGATTTATCCCTTTCTCAGTTGTTACCGATTACCAGCCGCGCCAAATTAATCGCCCCATCTATTCATGGACCCAAGAAGTTATCTACGAAGCGCATGTTCAAGGTTTAACTGCGAAAAATCTTGAGATTGCACCAGAAGAACGTGGTACCTATAAAGCGTTAGGGCATCCGAGCACGATTGCTCACTTGAAACACTTAGGTGTAACTGCTCTTGAATTGTTACCCATCCACTCTTATGCCACTGAGCCAGCAATCTGGGAGCGCGGACGTAAGAATCATTGGGGATACAACCCAATCGCTTTTTCAGCTCCCCACAGCGAATATGCCGCAACTGCTGATCCGGTAAGTGAGCTGCAATGGGCCGTTGATCAATTACATGAAAATGGCATCGAACTATTTCTTGATGTGGTCTACAACCACACCGCCGAGGGTGGCGTTGGTGGGCCAACGCTCTCCTTTAAAGGAATCGATAACAACTCTTGGTACCGCCATGAAGCCGGTGGCAACTACGTTGATGTAACAGGGTGTGGAAATACCGTGCGCGCATCGAGTCCACATGGAGTGCGCCACATCATCGACTCTTTACGCTGGTGGGTTGAGGTAATCGGCGTCGACGGTTTCCGCTTTGATTTAGCCACTGCTCTCTACTCAACTCACTCAGCTTTCGATTCTGCCCTTATGTCAGCGATTGAATCTGATTCAGTACTCCGCAACTTTAAGATGATTGCTGAACCTTGGGATATCTCTCGTTACTCACTGGGCGACTTTCCGCATCCTTGGCGCGAATGGAATGACCGTTACCGCGATTCAGTTCGTCAGTTCTGGTTGGGCGATCTCGCCCGTGGATACGGTGAGGGCGTTTCCGATATCGCCGCCGGAATAAGTGGGTCATCTGATGTCTTCTATTACCGCGGCCCAACTTCTTCCATCAACTTTGTTACCGCCCATGATGGATTCACTTTGGCCGATTTAGTTATGTACTCAGAGAAACGCAATGAGGCCAATAAGGAAGATAATCGCGATGGTTCCAATGAGAATAGATCTTGGAATATGGGAATCGAAGGCCCTACCGATGATGAAGATATTAGCGCCCGCCGCCACTGTATGAAGAAATCAATCATGACAACTCTCATGTTGTCAGCCGGTGTTCCAATGATAAATATGGGAGATGAGATTTCCCGTTCGCAAAATGGCTCAAATAATGGTTACTCAATGCCACGTGATATGAAGGTTGATATCGCTGACTCACCTGAAACATTTATGGGCGGTTGGGCAAATTCTTGGGATTTAAGTGCAGATGAAGTTGATATGCGAGATGCCGTTTCAGAGTTATCGCGCATTCGCAAAACTTATTTAGCTGATGTGGCGGCAGAGTTTTTCACAGGCCGAGTGGATATGGGAACAAAACGTAAAGATATTGCGTGGTTTAGCCTCGGTGGACACGAGATGACTGAAGAACATTGGGAGGATGGAGATAAGCGAAGTTTGGCAGTTTTAATTGAAGCGGGCCCAGATCGCGGTTTACTTCTGCTACTTAACTCATCTCAAAGCCAGACTCAATTTACGCTACCTGATGAGAAGTGGGGAACCACTTTCCGACGTATCTTTGATGCTGCATCTCTGGTTAATACCCACGAACCAGCTATCCAGCAACCAGCAAGTAAAGTTTCTGTTGCACCTCATTGTGCGCAGGTCTGGCTAGTTACTCGTTCGTAACCCAATATATTGTCCACGTGCTAGCCATTATCTCTCCAGGACAAGGTTCACAGACTCCTGGCATGTTGACACAGTGGCTTGAAATCCCAGAGTTACGGAAAATTGCTCTCGAATTCTCTGATCTGATTGATCTAGATTTACTTCATCTTGGAATCGATGCAGATGCTGATGCCATCAAAGATACCGAAAAGGCCCAACCCTTAATCGTTGCCGCAGGATTACTGAGTGCGCACGCGCTAAATCTCAATTCACAGTTTTCATATGCAGCAGGACACTCTGTTGGCGAGATAACGGCTGCAGCGATTGCTGGAAATGTCAGCGCTGCAGATGCCATGACGTTGGTGCGCGCGCGTGGGCGCCAGATGGCGATTGCGGCGGCAAATACATCTGGAGCCATGGCGGCAGTCCTAGGTGGAGAGAGAGAGTTAGTCCTTGCTGAAATCTCAAAGTTGGGGTTAGTTGCCGCAAATGACAATGGTGGTGGACAGATTGTTGCCGCAGGAGACCCTGCAGCTCTTGCAAAATTAGCTCCCGAAGGAGCTCGGGTGCGCACACTTGCTGTAGCTGGAGCATTTCACACAGAAGATATGCAGCCAGCCGTTGCACCTTTGCAAGAACTTGCTGCAACAATTTCAACACACGAAGGAAGAGCTGCTGTTATCTCTAATCGAGAAGGTGCGATTACGCGCGATGGTCGCGATGTTATAGATCGCATAGTCAATCAGATTGCTAACCCGGTACGTTGGGATCTATGCATGCAGACTATGCAGGAATCAGGCGTAACAGGTGTACTTGAATTAGCGCCTGCAGGGACGCTTGTAGGGCTAGTAAAACGTGGCGCACCCGCGATTGAAGGATTTGCTCTAAAGTCACCTGCAGATATCCCTGCCGCTCTCGAATTTATCGCTCGCCATGGAGGTAGGTAATGCCAGAAGACGCGTTCACAAAGATCATCACCACAAAAGTTGGCACTGAAAGTGCCATTCTGGCAGTTGGCTCATATCGCCCAAAACGTTTAATTCCCAATTCCGAAATTGTTGAGCGAATTGACTCCAGTGATGAGTGGATTCAGCAGCGCACTGGAATCGAATCACGTCGCTTTGCCGATGAGAACGAATCAGTTCTGGATATGGCTACCTGGGCGGCTGAGGATGCACTAGCAAAAGCGCACTTAACAATTGATGACATCGATACCGTCATCATCGCCACAATTACCTTTCCTTTTCAAGCTCCATCGGCGGCAACTGCGCTATTGCAGCGGTTAGGCAATCCCAAAGCGGCGGCCTTTGATATCAACGCTGCCTGCGCTGGATTTTCTTATGGAATTGCTATGGCTCATGACTTTATTAAGGCCGGTTCATCGCAGCGCGTTCTAGTTATTGGAGCTGAGAAAATTTCAGACTTTACCGATCCCAATGATCGCGCCACCGCCTTTATCTTCGCCGATGGCGCAGGTGCAGTTGTAATTGGGCCATCGCGCGATGCCGGGATTGGCCCTGTTGAATGGGGATCTGATGCTGATAGCCGCGATGCTATTTTGATGAATCCATCATGGGTTGATATCCGCGATAACGAGACACAACTTACAAAAGCGGGCGGACAATGGCCCAATATTTCGCAAGAAGGACAGAAGGTATTTCGTTGGGCAGTATTTTCTATGAGCAAGGCAGCTCTAAAAGCGCTCGAATCTGCCGGTCTGAGCGTTGATGATTTAGATGTGTTTATTCCACACCAAGCAAATATTCGAATTATTGAAAGTATGGCAAAAGAGATGAAGCTGCCAGATTCGGTAGTGATTGCCGATGATATTCGCACCAATGGAAATACCTCTGCCGCATCCATTCCACTTGCGATGGATCGTTTATTAGATGAGCGCCCAGAGCTACATGGAAAATTGGCGCTGCTGATTGGCTATGGCGCAGGTCTGGTCTACGCAGGGCAGGTCGTGAAATTGCCGCCAAAGCCATAAATTTTCCAAATACCTACCCGTTTACTGGAAAGTAGCGCTCTTTATCAGAGAGAATCTCCCCTAGACTAAAAAGATATATAAGTAAAAATAGATAAACGTTCGAAAGATATGTCAGTACGACTAGCTTCTATAGATTGGAAAAACAATGGCGCTCTCACAGGCAGATGTACTCGCAGGAATCAAAGAGATAGTTGAAGAGGTTGCTGGTATCCCAGCGGCATCAATCGAACTTGGCAAGAACTTCACCGATGACCTAGATGTTGATTCACTTAGCATGGTTGAAGTAATCGTCGCCTGCGAAGAGCGTTTCGGTGTAAAGATCCCAGATGAGAAGGTTACAGAGCTAGCCACAGTTGGCGATGCCGTTAACTTCATCGTTAACGCGGCCGCTTAACTCTTAAAGTTACTGGTCAAATGTCAGCACGACGCGTTGTTGTAACAGGGCTTGGTGCAACCACGCCACTAGGCGCGGATGTGGCTAGCACCTGGAAGGCGCTCCTTGCTGGTCAAAGTGGCGTTCGCACTCTTACGGAAGAGTGGCACGAACAGTTACCAGTTAACTTCGCAGCACGAGTTGCCCTAGAACCTGCAGAGCAGATGGAGCGCGTTGAGATGCGTCGCCTGGATCGCTCAGAACAATTTGCCCTTGTCGCATCACGCGAGGCTTGGGCAGATGCCGGTTCTCCTGATGAAATCGACAAGGAACGCCTGGGGGTAGTAATTGCATCTGGCATCGGCGGTGTAATTACCCTGCTCGATCAATTTGTAAACCTGAATGAGAAGGGTGCGCGCGGAGTCAGCCCTCATACAGTTCCGATGCTGATGCCCAATGGACCGGCGGCAAATGTTGGTCTAGAACTAAAAGCTAAGGCTGGAGTTCATACACCCGTCTCTGCCTGCGCATCTGGAGCTGAAGCCATCGGATATGCCTTTGAAATGATTAAAAATAATCGCGCAGATATCATCGTCACCGGCGGCGTTGAGGCGGCAATTCACCAATTACCAATGGCCGGTTTTGCGGCGATGAAGGCCCTCTCTACTCGTAACGATGCTCCTCAAAAGGCATCTCGTCCTTATGATTTAGATCGAGATGGTTTTGTACTCGGCGAAGGTGGCGGAGTTCTAATTCTGGAAGAGTATGAATCAGCTAAAGCTCGTGGGGCCAAGATTTACTGTGAGATTGCAGGACAAGGCTTAACCTCCGACGGTTATCACATCGCCGCACCAGATCCAGATGGAGAAGGTGTGCAGCGCGCTATTAAATTTGCGCTAACAGCTGCTGGGCTATCGACAAAAGATATTGTTCATTTAAATGCCCATGCCACATCTACCCCAGCTGGCGATGTCGCTGAAGCGAATGCGCTGCGAAAAGCACTTGGTTCAGATGCCGATCACGTCGCAGTATCTGCAACAAAATCGATGACTGGCCATCTATTAGGCGGAGCTGGTGCAATCGAATCTGTCTTCATCGTCAAAGCGCTCCAAGATCGCCTAGCTCCACCTACTATAAATATTGAAAATCTAGATCCTGCTGTAACTATCGATGTGGTGCGTGATATCCCTCGCCAACTACCGAGCGGTGATATTGCAGCGCTCAATGATTCATTCGGCTTTGGTGGCCACAACGTAGTACTAGCCTTTAAATCAATTTAGCCGTAGATAGAGTTATTTTTAAATTGCGCGCAACCGTGCGACTTCTTGTAAATCAACTCCTCGAAATGGTTCAAGCGCTACATCCCAAGGTTTGCCGAGTGCTAGCTCTAAATTCTCACGAATCTCTAAATCATCGAATGAGGTAAGCGCCTTAGCAATTTGATTCTCAATCAAGAGAATATTTCCTGCCGCATCTAGCTGAGCGCGATGAATTCCAAGTTCTGGGGTAAATCGAAAGAGTTCACCACCGAACTCATCTAGCTCGCTAACTTCAAATTGGAGGTAATGCCAATTCCTAAGTAGCGTTGCAATTTTGGCTGCCGTTCCTGTTGGCACTCGAATATCAAGATGCGCGCGAAATGTGCCAGCTGATAAAGGCTGAGTGCGCCACGAGAGGTTTTGAGGCGAACCGAGTAGTGAATTGATTCCCCACTCGATATGTTGGCGCAAGGCAGAGGGGGCTACATGAATTGTGATGTAGCCGCTGCGAAGACGGTCATTCATTTGGCAAGCTCCTAGCAAGGTGCAGAGTTTGTGCGACCTTCCCCGATCCACAACTGCCATCTGCTAGTGCCTTATTTATACAACTTTCTGGTGACTTTGTGAATATGGGCGCCCACCGCACCCTCTTTTGAGCGTGATATGTGCTAAACATCAAATAGGAATAGCGAGCGGTAGCGGGTACCCTTTACCTTAGTCGGACGCTTAATCAGTACCCGTTGTTAGATTTACTTCTTTACTCGGTATGGCTGTAGCAAGACGAAGACTGGAGTTTGAGGAATTCTCGAGCTCCCAACATATCGAAGGAATAGTAAAAAATATGGCAACAGGTACAGTCAAGTGGTTCAACTCTGAAAAGGGTTTCGGTTTCATTGCAGTTGATGGTGGCGGACAAGATGTTTTCGTTCACTACTCAGCAA
>CAYXDT010000015.1:0-23064 GCA_964463845.1 uncultured Candidatus Planktophila sp.
TGGTTGGGATGTAGGTGTTATTGGATGGGGCTGATACAGAGGTAATGGTGGGGGCGGTCTGATCTATAGTCACACTCGCCGCTGCAGTATTTGAGGCAGGAGCATTTTGCGAAGATGAATTAGCAACGGCATTCGCAGCCATGGTGAGAATTATTGTTCCCGGTGAACACCCTGAAAGTGCGACTGTGTAGGTAGTCCCAGAGCCTGATGGAGTACCAATGGCGCAAGTCGAGGAACCCGTTCCACTCAATGAGAAATCATTAGCAGCGAGGCCAGAAACGGATTCACTGAAGGTGATGTCATATGTGATTGAGGATGAGTTAGTCAGAGTTGTGCGTGGGACAAAGGAATTCAATGATGGGCCGAGGGAGACAATTGTTACTGAACCTGCAGCAGCGACATTATTTGCTAGAGTATTTACTTGGTTGGTGCCAGAGTTGAAAGAACCTCCTCCACTTCCCCCCGGATACACTCCTGAATTGGCGCCTGGAGCTCCACCAAAGTAGCCACCTCCGCCTCCACCGCCGTTTCCTCCGCCTCCACCGCCACCAAAACCGCCCGGTGCGACCGTCACACAGTGACCCGTCTGAGTTGTGCCACCAGAACCTCCATTAATAAATGATTTAGCACCGGCACTTCCGTCACTGTTAAATCCAGCTCCGCCACCGCCATTCATCCCACATCCACCACTGCCATTTGGTGCTGTCGCATCTCCAGATGAAGAACTCGGATTGTGAACTGTGGAAGCATTCGTTCCAGATTGAGTGCTGTTGTAATTGCGACCACCTCCTCCACCGCCAACAATTAACGGTGAGTTTGCATTGGTTGCTACGAAAGTTCCTCCTCCGCCACCTCCGCCGTAGCCAGAAGAACCAGCTTGTCCAACAAGAATTTTGATTACTGATCCACCTGTTAGTGAAAAATCTCCACGCATTGATGCCCCGTTACCTCCAGGTGAAGCCCCGCCGGCTCCGATTGCTGTAATTCGGAACATTCCGCTATATGGAACTACCCAAAATTGGATACCTGACACAACCGTGAAGTTGCTTGTCTCGTCCCAAGTTGTTACATAAGCACTTCTGCAAGCAGATTGAGTCGGACCTGAAACTCCAGTTGCAGAGCAGTTTGTAAACGTATGCGAAGTAAATGAATATGTAGCCTGTGCTGCTGGAGAAATCCAAATGTTTGAACTAGAAACTAGCCCAAGTGTGAGTGCAACTCGGAGCACGGTACGCATCCCAATAGTTTAGAGGGCTACTGGTCGCAAACCAAGAAATCAGCCTTGGATATCTGCTTTATGCGAACCGTCGCATAGGGGCTTTTCCTTTGATTTGCCGCAACCGCAGAACTTTGGGTTCTCAATGGTCTCGATTACGTTGCCGTCGGCATCGACCATATCGACAGTTCCGGTGATGCGAATAGAGCCGCTCTTGGGATTTACAAAGGCGCGGGCATCACTCATGAAGTGCGCAGCTTTTAATCTAGGTAGTCGCGCAGTGATTGCGAACGAGATGGGTGGCGCAGCTTCGACATCGTCTTAGATTCAATCTGACGAATACGTTCGCGGGTAACACCGTGAACCTTGCCGATCTCATCAAGCGTCTTTGGCTGACCATCAGTTAGCCCGTAGCGCGCCTTAATTACATCTGCTTCGCGGTTGGTTAGGCCGCCCAGGACCTGCATCAACTGCTCCTGCAAGATTGTGAAGGTAACTGACTCTTCTGGCTTTACCGCTTCAGAATCTTCAATCAAATCACCGAACTCAGAGTCGCCTTCTTCGCCAAGTGGAGTGTGAAGCGAAATTGGTTCACGGCCATACTTTTGAACCTCAACAACCTTTTCAGGTGTCATATCAAGTTCCTTAGCAAGCTCTTCTGGCGTCGGTTCGCGCCCAAGATCTTGCAGCATCTGGCGTTGTACACGAGCAAGTTTGTTAATGACTTCAACCATGTGAACTGGAATACGGATGGTGCGGGCCTGGTCTGCCATCGCACGAGTGATGGCCTGACGGATCCACCATGTGGCATAGGTTGAGAACTTGTAACCCTTTGTGTAGTCGAACTTCTCAACAGCGCGGATGAGGCCAAGGTTTCCCTCTTGAATCAAGTCAAGGAAGAGCATGCCGCGACCGGTGTAACGCTTTGCAAGAGAGACCACCAGACGCAAGTTTGCTTCTAGTAGATGGTTCTTGGCGCGCTTACCATCTTCAACAATCCATTCCAGTTCACGCTTTAACTTCTTATCAAGTTTCTTAGTGTGCTTAAGCGCTTCTTCAGCAAAGAGTCCGGCCTCAACGCGAGTAGCAAGTTCAACTTCCAGCTCTGCATTTAGAAGTGCAACGCGACCAATCTGCTTTAGGTAATCCTTAACTGGGTCAGCGGTTGCACCTGCGGTTAGAACTGTCTGCTCTGGAGGAAGACGCTTGATCTCTACCTGGATAAAGCGCGCCTGCTCATTGAAGTAATATTGCAGATCTTCTAGGTTCTTTAGATATCCCTGGTTGATTGCCTCAGAGATAAGTTTTGCTGACTTTTCATTAAAGGTATTCATCGCAAATTGTTGTTGAATCTGCTTGAAGGTTAGAGCCTTCGCCTCGGCCTGATCAATATTGTGCTTTGGCGCAACCTCTACACCTTGCATCTTGCCATTAATCGCCTCGAGGACGAGGTTTACATTCTTGAGATCTTTCTTATGCTTCTCGCGCTCATTCTTATCTTCTTCCTCATCATCGGCATCAGAGTCAAGGAGGATAAAGGAGCCTTCCTCATTCTTTGATTCATCTGAAAGAGTTACAACGCGCGGTGCATCTTTGCCATCACCTTCGGCATCGATAATTTCAGCAACCTCTGCAATTAAAGTCTCAACATCTTCTAGCTCAACTTCTTCAACAACGATTTCGTTACCATCTTCATCTAGAACAACTGCCGCCTTGCCACCCTTTACAACTGGTTCTGCAGCCTTTGGCTCTTCTTTAGGAGCGATTAGCGCTAGCTGCACCTTGGAGAGGATGCGACTTGGTGAACCAAGTCCAGCCTTGCGAGCCTTTTCGGTAGCTGCTGGAATCTCTAAATCTAATTGGCGCGCTTCTTGAGCTAGCGCCATAAACTCTTTCTTAACTGCTTTGCGATAATTATCGATTCCACTTGCCGCAAGTTCGGCAACAATCTCATTGTGGCGAGCTATCGCGCTCTTTAGATCAACAAGTTGCTGTACCTCTTTAGCAGTTAACTCTTTCTTAATCTCAATCTTTACCGGCTTCTTCGCTGGCGCGGCCTTCTTTGCAGGCGCTACCTTCTTCGCTGGCGCCTTTTTGGCTGGTGCTTTCTTAGCTACGGACTTTTTAGCTGGCGATTTCTTCGCTACCGCTTTCTTAGCCGGTGCTGCCTTCTTCGCCTTATTTTTGAGCGCACTAAATACAGCCACAATTGTCCTTTTGTTTGATTTCTAACTTACATGGCCTCGAACTGCTCGAGGTAATACCTATATTGTACCCGCAACCTGCAAGGCGTGCCGAATCGCATCGCCCATCGCCTCGGACTCGACCAAAAATCCATCATGTCCGAACTCAGATTTGATAACAATTGGGGGCGCAGCCGTTGGAACTAGCTCAGATATCTCAACCTGAAGTCGAGGTGGGAAGAGGCGGTCGGTATCGATGGAGACCACAACGACGGGAACGGTAATCGCCTCCAGGGCCTTTACCACTCCCCCGCGATCGCGGCCGATATCGTGGGAGTTCATGGCATCAGTCAGCGCGATATAGGTATTGGCATCAAAGCGCTTAGCTAACTTGGCGGCCTGGTGATCTAGGTATGACTCAACGGCGTAGCGCCCGGTCTCATCCCCTTGTAATTGGCGACCAAAACGCACATCCATCTCTGATTCCGTCCGATAGGTCAGATGGGCGATGCGACGGGCAATTCCCATTCCTTCAATCGGCCCACGTTCTTGCCCGTAATAATCGCCACCGTTAAAAAAGGGATCACTTTTAATCGCCCGAATCTGAATTGCCGCCGTTCCGATCTGATCTCCTGTCGCAACTGCAGATGAGCCGATAGTGCAGATTGCAGCGACGCGATCAGGTAACTGCACCGCCCATTCCAGCGAGCGCATTCCACCAAGGGAGGGGCCGACGGCCAAGCGATACTTTTGGATTCCCAGCGCATCGCTAAAGGCGACTTCAGCGTTGACCATGTCGCGAATGGTGAGGATGGGAAAGCGCGAGCCATATCGCTTGCCATCGGGAGCGATAGAGGATGGACCAGTTGAACCTTGACAGCCACCAATTACATTTGGGCAGATTACAAAATATTTATCGGTATCAAATGCCAGGCCAGGGCCGACCATCTGTGGCCACCAACCTGGGACATCTGACCAACCAGTCATCGCATGATTTATCAGAATGGCATTTGATTTATCAGAATTTAACTGCCCCCATGTTTGGTAGGCGATAGTGATATCCGGAAGAGTCTCGCCATTTTCAAGAAGGAGATAACCGATCTTGATAAATTTTCGCTCTCCTGGATCATCGCCTTCCAGCCATGCGCCAGTTACCGCTGCCCGACCTTCAGATGCTGCACTCATATATCGATCCTTCACGCACTTGCAGAGTTATTAAATCTGCCTGGTCGTCACCCGGAGCACCCCACCGCGGTGGAGGGTTGCCGTCTCATCAGCCGGGGCTATCGATGAGAACTCGTGACCTAGAGCAGATATTACCCGAAGATTCCAGCAACTACTTTTGGGTGTAGCTGTGCCCGCATCGCGCTAAAGGATTGTGGTGGCCAGCCAGCGGTAAAGACGCGGCGCAGTAAGAGCGCAAGCGAGTAGCGCTCATCATCGGCTAGCGCGCGATCTAGGGCTTTATGTGCCAAGGCTCCTTCACCTCGCTCGTAGGCCAGGGCGGCATAGATTGAGGCGATGGGAGCGATGAAGCCTTTAGGTGCAACCTGCATTAGCTCACGCCACATCGCCCAGTAACTGTCACTGTCCTGATCGGTATGTGACCCAAGAGCAAAGTCGCGAACCTGGATATCGCTAAGGCGACCAATCACGCGCGCTCGCAGCTGCACATCTTCGTGGCCTCGACCAAGTTGGTACTCACCTGCTAAATCAGTGACTGCAGTGGCGCCATCTCTTTGCAATTGCTGGCGTGGAGAATCTTCTAATTGGCTATCGACCCAGAACTCTTGCACCTGCGCTACCCATTTTTCATCAGAAGCGATTGGGAGGGCAGCAATTGATTGCGCTAAGTCGGCAACCGTTGCAAAGGGCATGGGATGGCCAGCCACTACATGTTCGGCCGCGATTCGAGATGAATCAAGAGATGGGATCTCAGTGCCGCTAGGTGGACAGCAAAGTTGATCGGCGCAGAGCATAGAGCGGTAGCGATTACCTGAAACAACAAGGGATTCTTTGAGCGCAATGCCTGCTCGCAAAAGTGCAGCAGCTGCGCAAATTAGTACCGGTTCGGGATCTACCTCATCACTTATATAGGCCACAAGAAATGCACCCTCTGCGCCTTCGCGAATTAAATGCGAGGCGAGCAGGTCATAACTCTCTGCTGCGATATCGCCCGGAAAATCGACCCGCATCGCCATGCCGATTTGGTCATCTTTTAACGAGACTAAAACGAGTGAATCAAGTGGGTGGTAGCCGATGAGAAATGGAATTGCGGCAAGTAAAT
Source organism: uncultured Candidatus Planktophila sp. (assembly GCA_964463845.1). Lineage (GTDB taxonomy): Bacteria > Actinomycetota > Actinomycetes > Nanopelagicales > Nanopelagicaceae > Planktophila. The sequence continues at coordinate 5,687 of CAYXDT010000015.1, forward strand.
CAGGTGGAGATGTCAACGTTGTCATATAAGCCCTTTCGATTGGAGGTTTAACGCAGGTGTAGGGAAGGTGGAATAAAACGAGTTGGCGCTGCCACCACAGTTATCGGAAGCGCTGAGACAGTCTTAATCTGTCCTGGAATGCGGCTCTTAACGCCTTGCACTGTAAATTCCCCATCCCAACTGGTGATGAGTTGGATTAGATAGTGGCCAGGTGTGGAATAGGAATGTTGAATTTGACCATCGGGATAGGTGCCACCGACGTTGCGGGTGGCATAGACCACGCCATCGCCGTAATGCCATAAGAAGGTGGGTCTGAGCTTTACTTCGACAACTTCGCCAACAATTGAAATCTTCTTAACAATCTCTTCTGGAATATCGCTCCAGAAGAAGACTGGCACCTTAATTAGCGGCTGAAATGATGGCGAATATGCGATTCCTGCAGTTGGCAAAATCTCAACCAATTTATCGCTTAGAGATGTGCCTTCGCTTTCTGAACTTTTAACGACCGGCATCTTAACAATCGGTTTCTTAACAACGGGTCTCTTTACTGGTGCTCTTTTAACTGCAGGTGCTTTGCTCGCAACTACAGCCTTTTTGGCGGGCTTTGGAGGGGCCACCTTCTTTGGCGCGGTTGTGGCCTTAACTGTTGGGCGAGGTGTCGGCTCTGCAGTTTCTGCGCGTGATGATGATGGCCCACTTCCTTTGCGCCCTTCAATAACGATCTTGCCATCTTGGGTGTAGACCTCGATACATGCCTTCTCGCTGCAGTCAGAGTTAGCTGCATTTGTCGCCGCTATCGCAGTGAAATTAACGGTAGCCGTGATAGAAATTAAAGTGAGGGCTCTTGCTACTGTTGTGATTGGCTTCATGCGCGGGAGGGTAGAACTACCGCAGCTACATTTATCGGGTGCAATCGCGCGACTGTGGATAGATATGACAGAGTAGGCACATGGCAGCGCGCGATGGAGATGGTTGGGTCGAATGTGCTTGCGGCTCAAAACATTGGGGCAAATTCGGCGCAGCAGGTCTCTTAATTATCCGCGATGGTGCAATTCTCTTACAGCATCGCGCACCCTGGGTTCATAATGGCGATACTTGGGGAATTCCCGGCGGGGCCCGTGATTCACATGAGAGCGTAATTGACGGCGCTATACGCGAGGCAGTTGAAGAGACCGGTATAAATCCAGCCGATCTAGAGTGTATCTATACATTTACCGATGATCACGATGGCTGGAGTTACTCCACAGTTATTGCACTCGCCAATGAAAAGTTAGAGGGACATGAGCTAAATGATGAATCTCACGAGGTGCGCTGGGTCAGCTTTGCAGATGTAACGCGCCTGCCCTTACATCCCAGCTTTGCTAAGACTTGGCCGGTGGTTCTACAAGAAATCAATCACCTGATCACACCAAGTTAGTCCACTACCTTCGATATGGGCAATCACCACAATCGTCTTTCCGTTATCTCGCATCTTTTTAAAGAGTTCAATGATGCGCGCCTTGCTGGACGAATCTTGTGCAGATAGCGGCTCATCTAATAGATAGATAGAACTATCGCGCACCAAGGCACGTGCGATATCAACTCGTTGTGCCTGCCCCCCAGAGAGAGTTGTAATTGCTTGGTCAGCAAAGGGCGTAATCTCCAGATCTTTCATCACCTGATCGATGCACGAAAGCGCTGCTGCATCCTGTCCCATGGCAATTACTTCACGTGCGGTAAAGGAGAGCCAATAATTACGATTCTGCAGTACCACGCTGCGCAGCGCAGCTTGTTCGGTAAGCGATAAGGTCCTTACCTCGCGCCCGCCAATAGTTATGCTGCCATCTTCATAAGCTAGATCGCCAGATAACGCTGCAAGTAGCGTGCTCTTCCCGCAGCCATTTGGACCGGTAATTGCTGTGATGGCACCGGCAGAGATTTCGGCGCTAAAGGCTGAAACAATTACCTTTTTGCCACGGCGCACAGTTAAATTCTTAATTGAGATCATCGCCAAACATCTCCCCCGCGCTTAAGGGTCAAAATCAAAATCGGTGCACCAATTAGCGAGGTAATTAATCCGATTGGTAGTTCTAGTGGCGGCAAGAGGCTGCGAGAGGCGATATCGGCTAATAATAAAATTAGCGCTCCAATTAGGGCTGAGTGAATTATCAAGGGACGATGGCGTGGTCCGTGTAAGTACCTAGCAATATGTGGGGCGGCCAGCGCTAAGAATGAGATTGCGCCAACTACGCTAACTGTGGTCGCAACTAAAATAGAGAGAAGCGCAAAGGCGCGAAAGCGAATCTGTTGCGGGCTCCTGCCGCTATGACGTACCGCTGAATCACCCAGTGACAATAAATCAACGGCTGGTGCCAACTTCCAGGCTATTGCTGCGCAGATCAGCATGATTGGTCCCAAGATCAATAAATCTTCACCGCCAACAAGAGCAAATGAGCCAAAGCTCCAGAAGGAGATTGAGCGGGCATCAGGACGGCTAACTGCAGTAATCGCTAAGCCAACTAAAGCCGAAACTATTGCTGAAACACCGATGCCGATAGTAATTAGCGATAAGGCAGAACGTGCTAGAGAAAAGACAAGTGATGTCACAGCAAGGGCGCCCAAGGCGGCAAAGGCAACTGCGCCGATTGAACCAATTTCTACGGCGTTGCTCAAGACTCCAATTAAAACTCCAAGAGCAGCACCAGCTGAAGTTCCCAAGATGGCCGGTTCTGCTAAAGGATTATTTGTTGACCCTTGTGCCAGCGCTCCAGCTATTCCAAGAGATGCTCCAACTAAGAGGGCGGCTCCTACGCGAGGGGCGCGAATCTCCCAGATAATTTGATGTCCCAACGCTTGCGTCTCGCTAAATGGGCTAAAGATGTAACCCCAAAGACCAGCTACCTCACTTGCCCCAAAAGCTAGCCCGGCCAGAGAAGCAAAGATGAGCGTTACAAGAGTTGCGATAACTTTCTTCATCACTTAGTTAGCTCGCTAATAGCTTTAGAGAGTCTTTCCAATAAATCAGGAGTACGTGGGCCGAAGGAGAGCAGCAGTGAATCATCTACTGCAATTACTGCGCCATTTTTTCCAGCCGTGGTCTGGGCAATTCCTGGTAACTCGATTAGTCCAGCGATTCCGCCTACGGAAGCTAGACCTTTCTGCATCACAAGAATGATGTCGGGATCGGCACTTATTAGCGCTTCGCTAGAAATTGGTGTGAAGGGCTGGTCGTAACGGGCAGCGCCCACATCCATTGCGCCAACGCTAGCAATCAAATCATCAGCGCCGGCGCCTTGCCCACCCAATAGATAGATAGCGCTACCCCCGCGCAGGTAGAGAAAGGCAATCTTGGTATCTGCGCGTACCTGTGGGATGGCGCCAATCTTTGTAGCTATCGCCTGATTTAACCGAAGACCTGCGCTATCTGCTCCAATTGCTCGGGCTATCGCCGTCACCTTCTTTGCAATATCGGCAACCGCCCATGCTTCATCGATTAAGACCACTCGAATTCCGGCGCCCTGCACCGTGGCAATTGCTTTGGCGGGCCCAGTGGTGTTATCGATTAACACTAGGTCAGGTTGCAGTTCAAAAATCTTCTCTGGAATTACTTGATGACCAGAAGTTGCTATCGGAATATCTTTCAGCTTTGCTGCAGTGCTTGCAATATCACGACCAACTAAGAAACTTTGTAGCCCCATGCCTGCAATAATTTCTGCAGAACCATTAGCTAAGGCAATAATTCGTTTCGCAGAAGGTTCCACATCACTTGAGATAGCAACTGAATCTGCATCTGAAATAAGTTGCGCGGAAGAAGTTGACTCTGCACACCCAGTTGTGAGAAGCCCAAAAGTGATGCAGATAACTGCAGCTATTAGCTTTCTCGACATGAGGCAATCCTCTCAAAAGTATTCCTGACATGCAGCCAGAAGTTGTCGGATAAGAATTGATCTTGCTTTAGTTAGCCTTTTCCCATGAAAGGGATGGCACTTTTTGCGATAGCAGGGTTGCTCTTGGTGGCTCCTGCACCAGCCAACGCTGCCACTACAGTGCGTGGCGCAGATGGTCAGAGCATCTCTATTTCAACTACAAAATTCTCCAAGAACTCAACAGTCTTAGTCACCGGTCGTGGCTTCGATGAAACTGTCGGGCTCTATCTTGCCTACTGTCTTCTTCCAAAGAAGGGGCAAGCGCCAACGCCATGCGGTGGTGGAATCAATAAGGATGGCAGCGCCAGCTCCTCAATATGGATTTCATCAAATCCGCCACCTTATGCAGGAGAGCTCGCACAACCATTTCTACCTGGTGGACGTTTTAACCAGAGCGTTACCATCTCAAAAAAAATTGGCAAGATCGATTGCACCAAAAGAAGATGCGCCATTGCAGTACGAGCAGATCACATCCGTGAAGGAGATCGCTCCGCTGATCTCTTTCTACCCATTACCTTCACCACCAAGAAATAAGGAGCACAAAAATGTTTAAGTTAAAGAGAAACTCCATCGTGGCCGCGCTTTTGATTGCCGGCGTAGCCGCGCCTGTCATTACTGCGCCAGCGCAAGCCGAGACCTTTAAATTTCAGAGTGGGCCACTGACTAATCTCAATCCTGCCGGTGACACAATCAATGGTGGCTTTACCGCCTTTCCTACCAAAGCCGGTATGTATATCCAGCAATGTATTGAACCGGTAGGTGGAGCTCGTCCTGCTACATGTAGCGATTCTTTGCAATTATGGGTAGCACCTGGTGCAGGTCCAGGAAGTGTCTCCCCAACTGGCCCGATTGCTATGCCAGTATCCGGAACTATCTCAGCGCGCGGAGTAACCGTTGATTGCACCAAGGTCTCCTGTGGCCTCTTCTTCCGCTTAGATCGCACCGCGACTGCAGATACATCAGAGGATAAGTTTCTGCCAATCACCTTCCGCGCTGGTAGCGCTGCTCCAGTACTGCCAGCTGATGAGGTAGTCGTGACTATGAATGGCGTACCGCTTACTCGTAACGTTGCACTTAACTTGGCATACCGCACACCAATCAAGGTTGCAGCTACTGCGAAATCTGGTCTGCCTGTAACGCTCTCATCTCTTACACCTGATTGCACCTATTCCAACGGTGAATTTGTCGCACTTAAGGGTGCTGGTCAATGTGCGCTAGCACATTCAACTGCTGGTAATGCCACCACTGCTGCATCTCGCGCCAACTACCCATTTATCTTAGTAACAGCTAACCAGAAGATTGAAGGAATGGTAAAGAATATAAAGGTTGCTAAGCCAAAGACCCTTCCCTTAGAGACCAACTTTGGAAGTGAGATCGTTTACAAATCTAGCTCTAAGAACTGTTTAGTCGAAGGTAATTTAATTGAAGCCAAGCGAAGTGGCTTCTGCACAATTACCGCTAAGGCAGCTGCCAGAAGCGGGCTTTGGAACGCACTAGATGTTAAGTATCGGCTGCGCGCTACCAAGTAGCGCTCATTTAAAAGTTGTTAGCTAGCTAGAGCGCGTAGACCAGCCAGGGCAAAGGCGGTAGTTGTTGCTACCTCTTGCTCTGCGCTATGCCCGGCTTCAATTCTGCGAGTTGCGGCATCAGTTGCTGCCTGCAAGAGCGCCATCGCTTGCTGCGTATCTGCAACTCCCATGGCGCGCAGATTGGAGGCAAGGGGTGCCAACATGGCGCGGTGGGCCGCTCCAACGGAAGCAGCACGCTCTCGCGGTAGATCAACGGCATTTAAAGCTTTAGCTAATAGGTGGCGTCCATCTGCAATATAGGAGAGTGAGGTGCTAATCCAGCCTTCGATAGCAGTTGCTGGATCTTGCGCATCTGCAATCGCACTTTCTAGGAGAGATGTAAAACTCTTCAACTCTTCAATAACTAAATCAGCAGCGAGATCTGCGCTACTTGCAAAGTATTCATAGACTGAGGTTCGAGAAAGTCCCGCGCGTGCTGCCACTGCTGCCACTGAAATTGACTCTCCCCCAGATTCCAAAGCAATCGCGGTAGCTGCGCTAATTAATTGCTGGCGGCGCCATTCTCGATGTTCAACTAAGGAAGCGGTTTCAATGCGAGGCATTTCTTTATTCTTCCACGCTTTTGGCAAGACGGCGCAGTGAATCTCGTACGGTTGCTCCATCGCTAGTGCGCCAAAGTGGTGGCATCGAGTTAAGTAGGACACTTCCGTATCTCTTGGTAACAATTCGCGAATCTAAAATCGCCACGACCCCACGGTCTTCAATACTGCGAATTAAGCGCCCAGTGCCCTGCGCCAAGAGCAGAGCCGCTCGCGGTACGGAGACCTGCATAAATCCACTGCCCCCAGATGCATCTGCTTGTGAAGAGCGCGCTGACATAACTGGTTCATCTGGACGCGGAAAGGGAATGCGATCTATCGCTACCAAGATGCAGGAATTTCCGGGTACATCAACGCCCTGCCAGAGTGACATAGTTCCTAAGAGGATAGAGGTCTCATCTTTAGCAAAACGTTCCACCAAGGGACCAACTGCATCTCCTCTCTTCTGAGTAATGATGGAGATGGGAAGGTCTACCAAAACTTTTCGCAAGTGGGCATCAGCTGCCTCGACTCCACGCCACGAACTAAAGAGCGCCAAAGTGCGACCGCCAGCGGCATCAATTAACTCACCTAACTCATCTAATACCTCTTGGCTCGGTCCTTCGCGACCCGGCTCAGGTAGGTGCTTGGGTAGATATAGAACGCCCTGGTTAGCGAAATCAAAGGGTGAGCCGACATCTAGCATCTGCACATTTGCTGGGTCGATCTGGCCATCACTAACTTCTTCATCACCATCTGCGCCAACTAAGAATCCAATACTGCGCGCCATGGCATCAAAATTATTTCCAACGGTCAAGGTAGCTGAAGTTGCAATTACCGGCTTGCGAGTTAATAAGTTGCTGCGCAGCACCTGTGAAACTGAGAGTGGCGCTAAATGCAGAGTCGAAAAGGTGGGTTCATACCAGAGCACATGTTCATCGCCCATCTTTAACAACTTACCTGCCGTGGTTGCAATCTCATTTACCGCACCGCGCACCCGCGCCCGTTCGGCATTCTCATCTGGATCTACGATCCCATCATCAGCGGCAATCACTTGCACTAACGCGGTGGCAGCCTCTTTTAGACGACGAATCGGCGCTTCCAAAGAGGATGGAATCTCATCTAGCCGGCCATTAGAGCCAAACTCGCTCTTCATCTGCTCGCCATAATCTGACATCGCATCATCAAAGCTATCGGCAGCGCTAGTTAATGTATCGGAGACTTTACCTGGGAGATATTTACGGGCCATAGCTGCAGCGCGCTGAACTCGCCCTGCTGTTAACTCTTCAGTTACCGCTTGCGTCGTGCGATCCATAAACTCATGGGCCTCATCTAAAACAACAGCATCGCATTCAGGCAATATGGGATGAGCATCTACGATCTCGATAGCGAGCAGGGTGTGATTGGTAACGACAACATCAGCTTCTTGCGCCTTTAACTTAGCTTTTGCAGAAAAACACTGTGCACCCCAGGCGCATGAATCAGCGCCCACACATTCCCGACCAGAGAGAGAATTTGCCGCCCAGACCCGGCGGTCTACTTCGGGAGCATCATCGCGATCTCCACTTACTCCAGGAGTCTTAGCCCAGGCAATCAAACGCTTGGCATCTTTTTCCAGATAGGAGGATTCGAGTAAGAGTTCACCATCTGGATCCACTTCATCGGCATTCATCTTCTGTAGGCAGATGTAATTGCCGACTCCCTTGTAAATTCCAAAGGTGATTGATCTCCCTAGCGCTTTCTCAAGCGCCGGCACCACAGCTGGCAGATCACGATCTACCAACTGTCTCTGTAGCGCCAAGGTGGCAGTAGCCACTAAAACTTTTCGTCCATGAACTAAAGCGGGAATTAGATAAGCGAGCGATTTTCCAGTACCAGTACCAGCCTGCACCATTAAGTGATGACGATCAGTCAGGGCGTTAGCTACCGCTTCGGCCATCTCAATCTGGCCATCGCGCGGGGATCCTCCAATTGCGGCGACTGCAGCATCAAGGGCGCTACGCACCTTGGCAGATAGTTCGCTCATATGTGGCACTCTAGATTAAATATTCTGGCAAAAGTGAGGGAAACTAGTGAAGTTCTGGATCTACTGGGCCTTCGCTCCATGAAGTAATTGTTGTCACCAAACCGGCTCGTGATGGGGCGCAGAGAAATGGCCCCGCCTTCCAGCTGCGGCTGGGATCAAGTGGGGCAACACGCACCAGATGTAAATTACCGGCGATACCGGCGCGCACAGTAAGCGCATCTTTGCTGCGGCTAGCGCGCACAGTTATCTCTTTACCCATCCAATCTGGGACGGGGGCTGTTGACCAATCGGAGTTATTTATAGTCACAACAGCACCTACCTGCGGTGAACCATCACAGAACTCAACGCCAGCTTTGACCCAGTTTTGCGAGTCGCTAGTGAGATAGATACCGCACTGGTCAAACTGTTCAGTGAAATTTAGGATGAAGGTAACTTCAATTGCGCTCTCATTAGGAAAATCTCGTACCAGCGCATGTCCATCATCATGGATAAAGCCATATGAGGTGTTGCGCCACCAGTCACTACCTTCGGCAGCTTCGGCGATAAGGGCGCCACCCTCTTCACGTAGCGAGACCGGCTCACGTGTCCAGCTTCCTTCTGACCAGGCAATCTTCTTCATATAGAACTCCTAAATTTAGCTATTAAAGTTGAAGCAGCGCTAGAGCTGCAATTGCGCTATCAAAACCTTTATCTTCTTTGCTACCAGGTACACCTGAGCGAGCTATCGCCTGCGATAGATCGTTGCACATTAAGACTCCATAACCAATAGGTTTAGAGAACTTCAACTGCACATCAATAACTCCTTGGGTTACACCTTGGCAGACATAATCAAAGTGTGGAGTCTCACCCTTTAAAACAAGACCAACTGCAACAACAGCATCGAAGCCCTTCTCGAAGGCGCGTTGTGCGGCTAAGGGAATCTCAAAGGAGCCAGGCACATAGATAACTTCGATTTGAGCAACTTCAGCAGCTTTTAGCGCACGTTGGGCACCGGCAATCAAGTCGTTACAGATATCTAAATGCCATGAGGAGGAGATGATCGCTACCTTGGCCTTTGTAGCTTTTGGTATCGAGATTTGGGGTGCGTTGCCCGACATTACTTTCCTCCTAATAAATCGCCTGCGTTATGGCCAAGACGCTCTGTCTTTGTCTGCAGATACTTCCTATTAAATTCATTGGCAGCAATCTGTAGCGATACCTGCTTGCAGGCGATACCACTTTCAGCTACCGCCTTTACCTTCTCTGGGTTATTAGTTAAGAGTTCGATAGCGGGCAGCCCCAAGATCTTTAAGATTGTTATCGCCTCCGACCAATCACGTAGATCGATAGCGTGGCCTAAATGGAGATTGGCATCGACTGTATCTAGCCCACCATCTTGCAGCGTGTAGGCCTTCAACTTCTCGGTCAGGCCGATGCCGCGCCCCTCGTGATCGCGCAGATAGATCAGAAAGCCATAGCCATGATCTTGAATCGCCGCTATCGCCGCTTGCAACTGCTGTCCGCAATCGCATCGTTGTGACGCGATGACATCGCCGGTAAAACATTCAGAGTGCATGCGCACCAGTGGTGTCTTACCTGCTGATCCATAACGCATAACTACCTGCTCGCGATGCTTTAGTGATGGATAAGTTGCTAACTCCCAGAGACCAGTAGCTAACTGCACCTTGACCCACTCAAAGTCATGGTGTGGATAGGTAGGTAGGAGAGGCGCTGGAGATAAAGATTCTTGATAAGCCTTTATCTCTGCAATCGAAATCACTGGGATCTGATGCTCTGTAGCAAATGCAGTAAGTGTTGCACCACGAGCCATCGATCCATCGGCTGCCACTATCTCTGAAAGAAGGGCTGCTGGATATCCCCCAGTTAGCTGCGCTAAAGCAACGCCAGCTTCAGTATGTCCAGCACGCGCCGCCAGTCCACGCTTATGTGCAATCAGAGGAAAGATATGGCCTGGCCTAATGAAATCGCTATCGCGACTTGCAGGGCTGCCGAGCGCGCGAATAGTTGCTGTGCGCTCTTGTGCGCTGACACCAGTTGTAACGCCTTCAGCTAAATCGATAGAGACGGTAAAGGCGGTCTTACGTGCATCCTGATTCTGCTCGACCATGTAAGGAAGATGTAAGCGATAGGCATGTTCTGCCGTAATTGCCACACATAAAATTCCTGTTGTATGGCGCACCATAAAGGCGGTCTTTTCAGTAGTGGCATGCTCTGCCAACATAATCAGATCACCCTCATTTTCGCGCTCGTGATCATCGACCACAATCACCATCTCGCCACGACGGAAGCGATCTAGGGCTGCTAAGAAATTACTCTCCATTGGATCGCCCCTTTATTAATAGTCGCTCGACATACTTTGCCAAGATATCTACCTCGATATTAAGTAAATCGCCAGCTACCTTGCTTGATAAATTGGTCTGCGCCAAAGTCTCTGGAATCAACCAGACAGTGACAACATTGGTGCCATCTTCTAGCGCGCCAACTGTGAGTGAGACGCCATCTAAAGTTATTGAACCTTGGGCGACTACGTATTTCATTAACTTTTCGGGAACTGTTAAATCAAGTTGTACCCATTTCTCACCAGGCGCGATCTGCAGCACCGTCCCAGTTCCATCGATATGGCCTTGCACAATATGTCCGCCCATGCGCATATCTAGGCGCGCAGCTAGCTCGAGATTGACTATTGACCCATTATTTAAGGCACCGAGTGAGGTCAACGCCAAGGTCTGCACCATGACATCGGCGGTAAAAGTGTCAGCGCTTATCGATGTGGCCGTTAAACAGACGCCATTGACTGCGATGGAATCCCCGACTGCCAAATCCACCACAGATGCGGGGGCCTTAATTGTAAAGATGGCAGAGGTGGCACCCCTTGAAATTGCGCTTACTGTACCGATTTCAGTTATTAACCCAGTAAACATTTAGCGTCCCATCACTTTGTAATGAGATTTGATATCGCTGCCGATTTTTTCCACGGATAGCAGCTCCAATTTAAGGTGATCGGCCAAGGTAGAGATAGCTAAATGGCTGACAAACTCCTTGCCAGCACCCAACAATTTAGGCGCTTGATAAATCACTAACTCATCGATATTTCCAGAAGCCATTAGAGCCGATCCCAGCGTTGGACCTGCCTCAACTAGAACTTGGTTAAATTGCTCATCGCTAAGAACTTTCAGAAGCTCTGGAATGGATTTACTCTTAACTAAAATAGTGCGAGCCTCTTGATCAAGGATCTTGTGAGTAGATGGAATCTCTTGCTCACCGCAGACAATTCGCACTGGCCGCGCTGCATGACCTCGCGGCACTAGATGCGGGTTATCAATTAACGCAGTATTGGTGCCAATTAAAATGGCATCAGATTGCGCACGAAGTAGCTGCACATCCTCGCGGGATTCAGGCCCTGTAATCCACTGAGAAGTTCCATCACTTGCAGCCACCTTGCTATCTAAAGTGGTGGCAACTTTCCAGATCAGCAGCGGACGGCTGGTCGCCTCTCTATGTAGCCAGGCGCGTTGCACAAATGCCAGCTCTGTAGATTCGCGGTGTTCAACCACGATTCCTGCATCAAGTAATTTCTCTGCGCCCCCTGCGGCAAGTGGATTTGGATCTGCGACCGCGTAGATAACTTTGCTAATTCCGGCTTCAATGATCGCTTGGACACATGGCGGCGTTGCGCCTTGATGCGCACATGGTTCTAGCGAGACCACCAAGGTTGCATCACGAGCAGCAACCCCTGCCTTCTTCAGCGCAATTACTTCGGCATGATCTACAGAGTTTGTGCGGTTGTGAAAACCATCAGCAATTAATTCACCCGTTGCACCATAAATGGCGGCAGCAACATTTGGGTTGGGGGTACTCGCTCCTAAGCCTTTAAGGCTCAGTGAGTACAGATGCGCGTAGGCGTCATCGATAAACATGGTGCACCGATTCCGCTGTTATCTCTCATCCGGACTTTAACCGTCGGTCTCAGAGTTTCACTGAGTCAACCGCCCATTGGATATGTGCGGGTCGCGGACTATAACCGCCGGTTCGAAATTACATCGACCCCGATAACAACAAGGCCAGTCTACTACTTATCCACATATGCAGAAACTTGTACCGATAGCGCTCTCTGAACCGCCTATTTTTCGCGCACTTCACCTCTAGATCTCATTGGGCTCCGTCACTGACTTCCCCCAGTTGTTCCACCACTTCCGTGGTGGACGAGAGAAGGGAGAAGTTATGAAGGCATCAGAGTGGCTTGAAGTTGTAACGTGCGTAAGCAGATTGATATTTCTCTTGCTAGAAATAGAGATTGCCCGCCGCAACGACGACGGGCAACCGGATACTACATAACTGAAGTTGGGCACCGTCTTGAGAATACTCAAGGCGGTGTTCCAGTTAAAAGATAGCACTTCCAAGGAGTTCTACCTGTGTCTAGAACGTTTCCAACGCTCCAGAGAGAGAAAAATCCCCCGACCTGTAACCAGAATTCGAAAAAACTTACTATAAGTAATACAGAGGGCCCCTTCGAAGTAAATCGAAAGGGCCCTCTGAACGGGGTTGGACAAATTGCTATTTAGATTTTAGCTGCAACCAGATGTGTTTCCACAGCCTTCGCATACAAAACATGCGCCTGACATACGCATCTTTACTCCGCATGTCATACAGAGTGGAGCATCTGATTTGATTCCCATCGACTCTAGAAGATCCGATGATGACCCAATCGTTGCTGGTGCAACCGGTGCTGTATCAATCTTTACAGCAACTGGCTTTGCAGCAACCGGTGCCTGATTACTTGGAGCAGCCGCAGCTGCCACCACAGGCGCACTTGCTTTTGGGGTATCGGTTTCCTTTGCGATTTCGCGATACTCGCCACCGTTATCAAGAGCTGCTTGACGCTCTGTCGCTGTATAGAGACCAAGGGCAGCGCGCTCTTCAAATGGTAGGTAATCAAGGGCTAGACGACGGAAGATGTAATCCATCATCGACTGAGCCATACGAATATCTGCATCATCTGTCATGCCAGCTGGCTCAAAGCGTAGGTTTGTGAACTTCTCTACGAAGGTCTGTAGTGGTACTCCATATTGAAGACCAATTGAGACTGCGATTGAGAATGCATCCATTACACCGGCCAGAGTTGAACCCTGCTTGCCAAGCTTTAGGAATACCTCACCGAGAGCACCATCAGCGTATGCACCAGCGGTCATGTAACCCTCGGCGCCTCCGACTGAGAATGATGTTGTTGTTGCAGGACGTGACTTAGGAAGGCGCTTACGTACTGGAGTTGCAATTTCAACTTCTGCAACAACGTCCTTCTTCTTCGCCTTGCCATCTGAAAGTGGCTGACCGACCTTGCAGTTATCGCGGTAAACAGCGAGCGCCTTAAGACCGAGCTTCCAACCTTCGTAGTAAACCTCTTCAACCTCTTCAACAGTTGCATCCTCTGGGAGGTTAACTGTCTTTGAGATTGCACCAGATAGGAATGGCTGGCAGGCAGCCATCATGCGGACGTGGCCCATAGGTGCGATGGAACGTGCACCAAGTGCGCAGTCAAAGACATCGTAATGCTCTGGCTTTAGGCCAGGTGCATCGATGACATGTCCATTTGCTGCGATGAATTCCACGATCGCTTCGATTGTCTCTTGGGCATATCCGAGCTTACGAAGAGCCTGTGGCACTGTCTGGTTAACGATCTGCATAGATCCGCCACCGACAAGCTTCTTGAACTTAACGAGTGAGAAGTCAGGCTCGATACCAGTTGTATCGCAATCCATCATCAGACCAATTGTTCCAGTTGGTGCAAGAACTGAGATCTGCGCGTTGCGCCATCCATTCTTATCGCCAGTTGCAAGGCAGGCATCCCATGCCTTATTTGCCTCTGTCCAGACATCGATATCAAGAGTTGTCTCGTGCTTAGCTGCAGATGAAGCAGCAGCATGCTTGCGCATTACGCGAGCATGAGCTGTGGCATTGCGAGCGAAGCCATCGTATGGACCAACAATGCCGGCAAGTTCTGCAGAGCGCTTGTATGTCACACCTGTTAGAAGTGAGGTAATTGCACCGGCTACTGCGCGGCCACCTTCGGAGTCATAAGCAAGACCTGAAGCCATAAGAAGAGCTCCGAGGTTTGCATAACCGATTCCGAGTTGGCGGTAGGCGCGAGTTGTCTCGCCAATTGCCTCAGTTGGGAAATCTGCGAAGCAGATTGAGATATCCATCGCGGTGATGATCATCTCTGATGCCTTTGCAAATGTCTTGGCATCAAATGAACCATCAGCCTTTAGGAACTTCATCAAGTTAAGAGAAGCTAAGTTACAAGATGAGTTATCAAGTGACATGTACTCAGAGCAAGGGTTTGAGGCGTTGATGCGCCCAGTCTCTGGGTTGGTATGCCAATCATTGATGGTGTCGTCGTACTGGATTCCAGGATCAGCACATGCCCAAGCAGCTTCTGCCATCTTGCGGAAGAGCTTGCGAGCATCTGTTGTCTCGATTACTTCACCAGTTGCGCGAGCCTTTAGACCGAACTCGGTGCCGTTCTCGTATGCGCGCATAAATTCATCGCTAACGCGTACTGAGTTATTGGCATTCTGGTATTGGACAGAGATGATGTCTTTTCCACCAAGGTCCATATCAAAACCAGCATCACGAAGGGCGCGGATCTTCTGCTCTTCGGAGACCTTTGTCTCGATAAATTCTTCAATATCTGGATGATCTACATCGAGAACAACCATCTTGGCGGCGCGACGGGTTGCTCCACCTGACTTGATTGTTCCAGCAGATGCATCGGCACCGCGCATAAATGAGACTGGGCCAGATGCTGTTCCACCTGATTTAAGAAGTTCTTTGGAAGAACGGATACGTGAAAGGTTAAGGCCGGCACCAGATCCGCCCTTAAAGATCATTCCTTCTTCGCGGTACCAATTAAGAATTGATTCCATTGTGTCATCAACTGACAGGATGAAGCAGGCAGATACTTGCTGCGGGGAGGCAGTACCTACGTTGAACCACACTGGTGAGTTGAATGAGAAAATTTGGTGCATGAGCATATGTGTTAGCTCGTGCTCGAAGATTGTTGCATCTTTATCTGTTGCAAAGTATCCGAATTCTTTTCCAGCTTTTGTGTAGGTAAGAACAACGCGATCGATGACCTGCTTGAGAGACCATTCGCGATTTTCTGCTCCGACTGCTCCACGGAAGTACTTTGTTGTAACGATTGTTGATGCATTTACTGACCAGAAATCAGGGAACTCAACGCCGCGTTGTTCGAAAACAACTTCGCCGGTCTTCCAATTCTGCTGAACAACATCGCGACGATCCCATGTGACTGTGTCATATGGATGTACGCCTTCTGTTGTGTAGATACGCTCGACAGTAAGAGCTTTGCCGCCCTTGACCTTCGATGATGGTCGGTTGATGACCGTTTCTGACATAGTTTTATTTCCCCGTCTTCTGATTTGTATTTTCTGGTGTTGTAACTTTTTTACTATCTTTTGTAGCTGTCTTTAGATCTGCATTCTTTAGATTTACATTTGTAGCGTTCGAGGGAAGGGCGCGGAGAAGTGCAATCTCACCTTCGAAATCTTCAAGGGAGGCAAAGTTACGGTATACCGAGGCATATCGCAGGTAAGCCACCTCATCGAGTTCGCGAAGTGGGGCCAGGATCGCCATGCCAACTTCTTGCGCCTCAATTTCAGCTTGCCCCGTAGAACGCAGGGCCTCTTCTACTCGCTGGGCCAGCAGAACGAGGTCATCCTCATTAACCGGACGACCCTGGCAGGCCTTACGGACGCCGATTAGGACCTTCTCGCGGCTAAAGGGTTCAGTGGCACCACTCCGTTTGATGATATTTAGGAGGGCGACCTCTTGGGTTGAGAAGCGTTGGCCGCACTTTGGACATTCGCGGCGCCGGCGGATTTCGGTGCCTTCAGAGACAGGGCGGGAGTCGACTACGCGAGAATCATCATGTCGGCAGAATGGGCAAATCATTTCGGCGTGTCTCCCTTCGAAATACTAGAAATTCCATTTTTTAGCTGTATTAGCGAACTGGTAAAACTACCGTAAAAACACTACTTATGGAAGTTTTTCTGCGTTTGACCCCTACATCTAGTGGGAACTATAAAGCATTTCTTGAGGCTTTGCAGGATGAGTGAGCCTTCACCTGTGGCGTGTCGCCCACCAGGGTCTCTCCTAATTGTTAGGCGAGTGGGATGCGGATTTTCTGCCCAGCAGCTAAATCAGCTGAGGCCAGTGAGTTAATCTCGATAACTTCAGAGACGAAGGCGCGTAGATCTGCCGTTGGAGCCAAACGCTCAGCAAGCGACCAGACGGTATCTCCGGGAGCGACGGTGAGGGTCATAAATCTGGCCTCCGCCTTTGCAGGGCGATCGGTCTCGGCCCCAGCGTTGGCGCTAACGAGGGAACCAAGGACGATAGCAAGAGAGAGAACTACGAAGGTGCGAGCTAGTCGGCCTCGGCGATTTAATTGCATGCCAGACGGATTGGTCGAAAAGCCGCGTCCTGTAATGACTTCAGCGATCTGGCCGCTGTGGGGAAGAGTCAATGTGCTCATAGTTCTTAGCTCCTGCTACGCCTTAAACCTTGGGGAAGGTTTTCGAACACTTGTTCGATAGGAAAACCATATACCCACCCACCGACATCTGCAAGATAAATTCGAACATTTGTTTGAATTTATCCCCAACCTGTGGAATCATCTGTGTATGACCAAGAAGACCTCCCCCCAGACCAACGCTTCAGCCGAGCTCTCGGCCCGTCAGCTAACCATTCTCGAATTCATCAAGAGCACCTCAGAATCCCAGGGATATGCCCCTTCTATGCGCGAGATCGGCGATGCCGCCGGCCTAAATTCCCCAGCATCGGTGAAGTACCAACTCGATATCTTGGTCGAAAAGGGCTTTATCCGTCGCGATGCCGACCGCGGTCGCGCCATGGAAGTTGTACTGCCTGACCATCTATCTGGCGAGAGCGCCCACACAGATAAGACTCGTTTTATTCCGCTAGTTGGCTCAATCGCCGCAGGTGTACCAATTACTGCAGATCAGCAAGTTGAAGAGACTCTTCCGCTTCCTGAATCTTTAGTCGGTAAGGGCGATCTATTTATGCTCAAAGTTAAGGGCGAATCCATGATTAACGCCGCTATCTGCGATGGAGATTATGTTGTTATCCGCCAGCAGAAAGATGCCAACAATGGCGAAATCGTTGCAGCGATGATTGATGGCGAAGCGACTGTAAAGACTTTCTCACGCAAAGGCGGACATATCTGGTTATTGCCAGCTAACGATGACTTCGCACCAATCGATGGCGATACCTGCGAAATCCTCGGCAAAGTTACCGCTGT
>CAYXDT010000016.1:0-22921 GCA_964463845.1 uncultured Candidatus Planktophila sp.
TAGCTTAAAAAGCGGAAGTTAGCGTCACCAGTGAAACTTCTGGTGGGCTAGCAACTCGGATTCTTGTAAATGGTCCAGTTCCCATACCTGCTGAGACATTTAGAAGAGGTTCTCCTTTTACAGAAGTTAAACCACGCGCTCTCCAATTAGGTAGATCGCAATTGGTAGTTAGCGCTTTAGAACCTCCTGGCCAAGGTAAGCGAACTTGTCCACCGTGGGTGTGTCCGGCGAAGATGGCATCTAGGTGATCGTCTGCCATTGCCTTCAAAATTCGCAAGTAAGGCGCATGTGTCACACCGATTGCCACATGACACTCTTTAGCTTCACCGGCAACGGTTGCATAATCATCAAATTCCAGATGAGCATCATCTGTGCCACGCGCTTCAATCACGCTCTTCTTAATCTTTAGTGTTGCGCGGGATGAATTTATATTCTTCCAACCGCGCTTGGATAAACCTTCATCGAGATCACGCCAAGGCAGCTCGGGTCCATGAACGCGTTTTCCATGGTTAGGCAATAGGTACTTCAAGGGATTTTTTGGGACAGGCTCGTAATAGTCATTAGAGCCAAAGACATATAGCCCAGGAATATCTAGCAGAGAATCGAGTGCATCAAGTACGACAGGGACTGCCGATTTATGAGCTAAGAAATCTCCCGTACTTATAACTAAATCCGGCTTTAAGGAGATGAAAGATTTAATATCAGCAATCTCTCTCCTCCGCGCAGGCGTTAGATGTAGATCAGAGAAGTGCAGGATGCGAATATCTTCATGGCCAGGTGGCAAGATTGGCATCTCGGCTTCGCGAAGGATGTAGCTCATAGCCATCAAACAGTACTGGATTATCAATCAATACTGGAGCATGAGAAGATACACCCAGACAATTTGAGAGAGTTGGAGCATCAAAGAAGTGGGACTTAAAGAAACACTCAAGAGCGACCTCACCGAGGCCATTAGAAGCAGCGATAAAGTTATTTCTGGAACTATTCGCATGGTGCTAACTGCGATTACAAATGAAGAGGTTGCAGGTAAAGAGGCGCGGGTACTCTCCGATGAAGAGATTATTACTGTGCTTTCACGAGAGGCCAAGAAGCGTCGCGAAGCGGCAGAAGAGTTTGCTAAGGCTGGACGCGCTGATCGGGCAGCTGAAGAGAAGGCTGAAGGCGATGTAATTGCCAAGTACTTACCAGCACAGCTGACTGAAGATGAGATCAAGAAGATGATTGCCGATGCAGTATCTGCAACAGGGGCAGCCGGCCCAGCAGATATGGGTAAGGTCATGGGAGCTATCAAGCCGCAAATTGCAGGAAAGGCAGATGGAGCACTTGTTTCATCTCTTGTAAAAGCTGCACTAAACAATTAATTCAACTACTTAAGGGAGCTTCAAATGAAATTCGAATACGCCACCGTTCCACTACTTTCACATGCAACTAAAGCAATTCTTGATACTTGGGGTTCAGATGGCTGGGAGCTTGTTTCAGTTATTCCCGCACCTGGTGGAGAACAACTTGTTGCTTATATGAAGCGTGAGATTAAGTAATGTCTAGCGATGTTCGCGCTAAGTTAGCTGAAAAGGGGCTATCCCTGCCAGTGGCATCAAAGCCAATTGCAGCATATGTTCCGGCAGTTCGTACCGGCAATATTGTTTTTACAGCGGGTCAGCTTCCGATGGTTGATGGAAAGATCGCTCGTGAAGGAAAAGTTGGCGCTGATGTATCTGCCGAAGATGCCAAGGAGCTTGCACAAATCTGCGCTCTAAACGCGCTGGCCGCCGTTGAGCTAGTGGCGCCAGTTGATTCAATTGTTAAAGTGGTACGTGTTGTCTGTTATGTAAATGGAGCCCCTGGCTTTACAGCGCACCCGGGCGTTGCCAATGGTGCATCAGAGTTGTTTATGCATATCTGGGGCGATGCCGGTATTGCTGCACGTAGCGCACTAGGGGTAGCAGAGCTTCCTCTTAACTCACCTGTTGAAGTTGAGCTAACGGTCGAGGTTAAGTAAGAGCTCTTACTTACCGCGCTTTTCTAACCGCTCTAAATCTGTGATTAGAACTGCGCGACCATCAAGTTTTAGCCAATTGCGTCCGGCAAAGTCTGCCAGCGCCTTATTTACCGTCTCGCGAGATGCGCCAACTAGTTGAGCAAGCTCTTCCTGAGTTAAATCATGGTGGACGTAGAGACCCTCATCAGTCTTCTTTCCAAAACGCGCACCTAAATCAATTAGCGCCTTAGCTACGCGACCTGGAACATCTGAAAAGACCAAGTCACCGACTGCTTCATTGGTGCGGCGTAGGCGTTGTGCCAAACGAGCCAATAGGTGGAGAGAAACTTCTGGATTCTCCTTAAGCCATGGGATTAACTTCTCGTGGCTTAAAGATAAGAGCTTGGCATCTGTCACAGCAGTTGCAGTTGAGGTACGAGGACCTGGATCAAAGAGGGAGAGTTCACCGAACATTTCGCCGGGTCCTAAAATTGAGAGCAAGTTTTCGCGCCCATCAGTACTAGAGGTTCCGAGTTTGAGCTTGCCATCTACGATCACGTAGACATGTTCACCCTCATCGCCTTCTCGGAAGAGAATTCCACCCTTAGCTATCTTCACAGAATCCATAGATGCGCGAAGAGAGGCCGCCTGAGCATCGTCAAGGGCGGTAAAGAGTGGGGCTAGTCGAACGACTGTATCTTCTTGGGGCACGTGGGTAGTTTACTCGCATGGAGCGAGATAGTGAAACCCGAAAAAATGCACGGGCGATCTATCGAATTTTGACACGTACCTACCCAGAAGTCAGATGTGAATTGGATTTTAAGAATCCGCTGCAGCTTTTAGTAGCGGTAGTTCTTTCGGCGCAATGCACAGATAAGCGGATTAACTCACTCACCCCTGCGCTCTTTCGCAAGTATAAGAGTGCAAAAGATTATGCGAAGGCGCCGCTTGCTGAGATAGAGGAGCTCATCTTCTCTGCAGGTTTCTATCACTCAAAGGCGCGTCACCTAAAGGGCTTAGGTACCAAAATAGCTGAATTGTTTAATGGCCAAGTTCCGGCAACAATCGAAGAGCTCACCTCTCTACCTGGCGTTGGAAGAAAGACAGCCAATGTTGTTTTAGGTCATGCCTTTGATATTCCTGGCATCACTGTCGATACCCACTTTGGTCGTCTCTCACGTCGCTTTGGTTGGACGACATCAATGGATCCAGTCAAAGTCGAATATGAAGTTGGTGCGCTAATTCCACAGAAAGAATGGACCAATCTTTCGCAACGGATGATTTGGCATGGCCGGCGCATCTGTCACTCTCGTAAACCAGCCTGTGGTGCATGCCCCTTGGCAAAGCTCTGCCCATCTTTTGGTATCGGGGAGATGGATAAAGTTAAGGCGATGAAACTTGTTAAGGTTGCTGAGGATTTCCGATGAAGCGGGTTGCACTCTTCTTACTGCTCGCCCTTGCTCTAAGTGGGTGTACTAGAGATAGCTCTAATTTCATCCAAGGTGAAGTCGTAGATTGCGAATCAATTAATTTAAAGGTGGGTGAATTAACTCCATTGGAGTGTCTTGGTGGAGGAGCACCGATTGCCACAGATGAAATTGCCGGACCTGCCTTGATAAATGTCTGGGGAACCTGGTGTAAACCATGTCGCGAAGAGTTACCACATCTGAGAGAGTTTTATGAGAAGAATAAAGATCAAGTAAATGTTATTGGGGTTGCAGTTGAAGAGAAGTCCCAAGCAGCAGTTATCAAATTTATTGAAAGTAATGGCATGAACTGGCCTGTGCTATATGACGCAGATGGCTCAACCAAGGCAGAATTTGGCATGGGCGTACCAGTAACTTGGTTTGTGGATCAAGACGGAGAGGTCCAATATAAAAAGTTCGGTCCCTTTCGTACCGTGGAAGAGATTGAAAGCGCTGCCCGTAAATACTTAGGAGTCAAATGATCTTCGATCTTCTCTTTCTTCTCTTCGCTGCCATCGCCTTGGTTAGCGGTTATCGCAGCGGGCTGTTAAAGACGCTGCTGCGCGGAATTTTGTTTATCGCAGGTGGTATTGCAGCTCTCTATTTTGCAATCGAACGAAATCAAAGTGGCTGGCTCATTCTGGCAATCTTTATCGGTGCTTATTCAGGAGCCTTTCTTGGAACAGTGATTGCTAAATCTTTACGGACCACAATTATGCGTGGACCACTTCGTTGGATTGACTCTCTCGCAGGTGCCACCCTAGAAGTTGGCAAGACTCTGCTCTTCTTCTATCTGATTGGCACGATTTTGCTCTGGACACCATGGGCAACTGGTCAGAACCAAATTTCGGGAAGCCGTATCTATCTTGAGGTCAGCAATCGCGCCCCATCGATAATTGCCGAGTTACGAGGCGAAGTTGAGCGTGCGCTCGAGGCTAATCTTCGTCCTTAGCCTCTTTTAAGCCCTGCGAAATCAAATTCATAACGTTGGGATCGGCCAGAGTTGTGGCATCTCCAACGGCTCTATCTTCAGCAACATCTTTCAGTAGGCGGCGCATAATTTTGCCGCTTCGAGTTTTAGGAAGTTCATTGACCACCATTATTTGACGTGGTTTAGCAATTGCGCCAATCTCTTTTGCCACATGGCTGCGTAACTCCTTTACTAGCGCTTCGCCATCGGCATGCGCGATACCGCCGCGCAAGATAACGAAGGCCACGATGCCCTGTCCGGTTAGCGCATCTGCAGCCCCAACTACAGCCGCCTCTGCAATAGCTTCGTGTGAAACTAGCGCAGATTCCACTTCGGTAGTTGAGATGCGATGTCCAGAAACATTCATAACATCATCAACGCGTCCCAGTAGCCAGATAGCGCCATCGTTATCTAATTTGGCGCCATCTCCTGCAAAGTAAATTCCAGGAAAGCGCGACCAGTAAGTGGCTTTAAAGCGCTCTTCTTCGCCCCAAACTCCACGCAACATAGAAGGCCAAGGCTTATCTAAAATCAAGAAGCCACCATGCCCATTGCCAACAGGTAAGCCATTTTCATCTACTACCTGTGCGCTTATTCCAGGAAGGGCGCGCATGGCAGAGCCGGGTTTGGTGGCGGTGACTCCAGGCAGCGGTGAGATCATGATCGCTCCAGTTTCGGTCTGCCACCAGGTATCAACAATTGGACAGTTATCGCCACCAATTACGTTGCGATACCAGATCCAAGCTTCTGGATTTATCGGTTCACCAACTGATCCGAGAAGGCGCAGTGAGGTGAGATTAAATTTATTGGGAAACTCATCTCCCCATTTCATCCAGGTGCGAATTAAAGTAGGTGCGGTATACAAAATAGTTACGCCGTACTTTTCAATAATTTCAAAGACCCGTCCCTTATGTGGAGTATCGGGCGTGCCTTCATAGATAACTTGAGTTGCCCCATTAATTAGCGGGCCATAGACCATATAAGAGTGGCCAGTAATCCAACCGACATCTGCAGTGCACCAATAGATATCAGTGACTGGCTTAATATCAAAGACCACGCGATGGGTATATGCC
This sequence comes from uncultured Candidatus Planktophila sp., assembly GCA_964463845.1. Taxonomy (GTDB): domain Bacteria; phylum Actinomycetota; class Actinomycetes; order Nanopelagicales; family Nanopelagicaceae; genus Planktophila. Next base: position 5,488 of record CAYXDT010000016.1, read on the forward strand.
ACCTGCGTGAGATAGCCGCCAGTTGTATGGAAAATTCCCTTTGGCTTTGCTGTAGTTCCAGAGGTGTAGAGGATAAATAGCGGATGTTCGCTATCAAAGGCTTCTGGCGTATGTGTAGTTGGTTGCTTAGCAACTATTTCATGCCACCAGATATCACGGCCGGCTACCCATGTGATCTCCCGTTTAGTGCGTTGCACAACGAGCACCCGCTCGACGTTATGTTCACCCTTGAGCGCCTCATCTACCGCTGGCTTTAAGGCAAAGGGCGCTCCTTTACGAAAGCCACCATCTGCTGTGATTACCAATTTGGCATCAGCATCTTGGATACGCGATAGCAGGGCATCTGCGGAGAAGCCACCAAAGACGACAGAGTGAATTGCTCCAATACGAGCACATGCCAACATGGCGACGACCGCTTCTGGAATAAGTGGCATATAAATGGCAACACGATCTCCAGAGTTAATTCCAATTTCAGTTAAGGCATGAGCCGCTTGTGAAACATCGCTGAGTAGTTCTGCATAAGAGATTGTTCGGGTATCTCCGGGTTCTCCTTCAAAATGGAAAGCGATGCGAGAGCCATTTCCATCGGCGATGTGACGATCCAGAGCTGAGACTGTGGCATTTAATTTTCCGCCGACAAACCAATTGGCAAAGGGCGCCTGCCATTGCAAGGTCTTCTCCCAAGGCTTGGCCCAGACCAGCGCGCTGGCCTGCTGCTCCCAGAATTTCTCAGAGTCTGCCTCTGCCTGTGTATATAGATCTGCCTGTGCATTTGCTTGCGCTGCAAATTTTGCACTGGGCGCGAAGGTGCGGCTTTCGCTAGAGAGATTTTCAATTGAGTCAGAAGACATACCTATGAGGTTATCCCGCTAAGAGCCAGATGTGAAGTACTTAGAAATTATCAACAGCACTCATCTTTCCTCAAATTTTTCTCTTGGAAGTTGTTCATACTCCTGAACTTCACAACGACTACTTCTCGAGAAAGGAGAGAGATGACAATTACCGCATTCCTTGCGATCTTGCTAAAAGTGCTAAATAGCCCAGCTCTTTTAGCTGGCTTCATGGCCTTCCTGCAAAAGTTCCTATACGGATAACCAATCCCCTGGGAAATCTCCCCAAAACCAACCCTAGCCCCGCGTAATGAGAGCGCCGACTTTTCATACGCGGGGGTAGATGGTTGGATTAGGCGTAAGCCCTTAAGACCCAACGGTGCGTCTAGCGCGTTTACATTTAAGTTCTAGTCACTATCTTGATTGGGAGCACCAGATGCCAATAGCTAGCCCAGAAGTTTATGCAGCCATGTTGGACCGCGCCAAAGCAGGCGCATTCGCATATCCAGCAATTAACGTCTCTTCTTCTCAGACTCTTATCGCAGCTATTCGCGGATTTGCCGAGGCTGAATCTGACGGCATTATTCAATTCTCATGGGGTGGTGCGGAATATGCATCTGGCTCAACAGTAAAAAATATGGTCGATGGCGCAATTGCGCTCGCAGAATTTGCACATGTAGTTGCTAAAAATTACAACGTCAACATTGGTATCCACACCGATCACTGTCCAAAAGAGAAGCTCGATGGATTCATGCGCCCACTTCTAGAAATTGGTGCAGCGCGCATTAAGGAAGGTAAGCAACCGCTCTTTAACTCACATATGTGGGATGGCTCAGCCGTTGATATGCCCGAGAATATGAAGATTGCTCGGGAATTGTTAGATAAGTCTGTGGCTGCTAACACCATTCTTGAAATTGAAATTGGTGTTGTTGGTGGGGAAGAAGATGGCATTGAAGCAAAGCATGATGCCAAGCTCTACTCAACACCCGAAGATGCGCTAATGACTATTGAGACCCTTGGAACAGATGCCAAGGCGCGCTATATGGTCGCTGCCACATTTGGCAATGTGCACGGTGTTTATAAGCCAGGCAACGTTGTTCTACAACCTAAGATTTTGCAGACGCTACAAGAGGCAGTCGCCGCCAAATTAGGACTTCCAGCTGGCAGCAAGCCAATGGACCTCGTCTTCCATGGTGGTTCTGGTTCATTACTATCTGAAATTCGCGAATCACTCGATTACGGCGTTATCAAGATGAATATTGATACAGATACGCAATATGCCTTTACTCGTCCAGTTGTCGACCATATCTTCAAGAACTATGACGGTGTCTTAAAGGTTGATGGCGAAGTTGGAAATAAGAAGGCCTATGACCCACGCGCTTGGGGCAAAGCTGCCGAGGCAGGAATGGCGGCACGTGTGGCACATGCTTGCGAAGATCTTCGCTCAACTGGCACATCAGCTCTAAAGTAATTTAAAGATAACGAGACGGAGAGGCTTTATCCATGCCTGCATTAGTACTGCTGGGAGCTCAGTGGGGCGATGAGGGCAAGGGTAAAGCAACTGATTTATTAGGCGATCGCGTTGATTATGTTGTTCGCTACCAAGGTGGCAATAATGCCGGTCATACAGTTGTAATTGGTGACCAAAAGTATGCCTTGCATCTTCTACCTTCTGGAATTCTCTCTCCAAATGTGATTCCTGTTATCGGTAATGGAGTTGTAATTGATCCAGGAGTATTACTCGAAGAGATCAAAGGATTAACTGAACGCGGCATTGATTGCAGCAAATTAGTAATCTCCACCAATGCACATTTGATTACGCCATATCACCGCACCATAGATAAGGTATCCGAGCGCTTCCTGGGTAAATCCAAGATTGGCACCACCGGCCGAGGGATTGGACCCGCCTACGCCGACAAGATAAATCGCATTGGAATTCGCGTGCAGGATCTCTTTGACCCATCAATCTTGCGCCAAAAAATCGAAGGTGCGCTACGCGATAAGAATCAAGTACTCATAAAGGTCTTCAACCGTAAAAATATTGAGGTAGAAGAAGTTCTCGAAGAGTATCTAGCTTATGCCGAAATTCTCCGCCCATATGTGGCAGATACTGTTCTTCTGCTTGATAACGCCTTAAAGTCAGGAAAGCGCGTTCTGCTCGAAGGCTCACAAGGAACTCTGCTCGATGTTGATCACGGTACCTATCCCTTTGTTACCTCATCAAATCCAACGGCAGGTGGAGCTTGTACTGGCTCAGGAATCGGACCGACCAAGATTGATCGCGTGATCGGAATTGTTAAGGCATATACAACGCGCGTGGGATCTGGACCATTTCCAACAGAGTTATTTGATGAAGATGGCGAGAAACTTCGCACCATCGGTGGAGAGATTGGTGTTACCACAGGTCGTGCTCGCCGCTGTGGTTGGTATGACGCTCCGATTGCGCGTTACGCCGTTCGCGTTAATGGTCTGACAGATTTCTTCTTAACTAAGTTAGATGTCTTAACTGGCTGGGAGAAGATTCCAGTATGCGTTGCCTACGAAATTGATGGCAAGCGCGTTGAAGAACTTCCTGCTTCACAATCTGATTTCCACCACGCCACTCCAATTTATGAGTATCTGCCAGGCTGGAGCGAAGATATATCGGGTGTAAAGAAGCTCGAAGATCTACCTAAGAATGCGCGTGATTACATCACCTTTTTGGAGAAAATTTCAGGAGCTCCGATGAGTGCAATCGGCGTTGGACCGGGGCGCGATCAAACAATCGTCGTTAAGGATTTCATCTAAATATGAAAATCCTCCTAGTCGGAAGCGGCGGTCGTGAACACGCACTCGCACTAGGGTTAAAAGCAGATAAAAGTTGTACTGAACTCCATGTTGCCCCAGGTAATCCAGGAATGGCGCCCCTCGCCACCTTGCACCCAGTGGCGATAAATGACAATCAAGCAATCTGTAATTTAGCGCGGCAGTTAGCGGTAGATCTAGTTGTAATAGGTCCAGAGATTCCTTTAGTAAATGGCGTTGCAGATGTTTTGCGTAGCGCTGGCTTTGCTGTCTTTGGACCTTCAAAGGCTGCGGCACAGTTAGAAGGTTCAAAAGATTTTGCAAAAGGGGTGATGCGCGATGCTGGAGTTCTTACGGCACGTAGCTTTACCTGCACAACTCAAGATGAAATTGAGCAGGCGCTAGATGCCTTCGGTGCGCCCTATGTTGTAAAAGATGATGGCTTGGCAGCTGGCAAAGGTGTAGTTGTTACAAGTGATCGGGCAGCAGCTTTGGCACATGCTTTATCCACGACGTGCGTTGTTATTGAAGAGTATTTAGATGGCCCTGAGATTTCTCTCTTTGGAATTTCAGATGGCCGCAATATTCTCCCGATGCAGCCGGCGCAAGATTTTAAGCGCGCCTTAGATGGAGATTTGGGTCCAAATACTGGGGGCATGGGCGCCTATTCGCCTCTGCCTTGGGCACCTGAAGAGATTATGGAAGAGACTTATGAAAAAGTTCTAGCGCCCATGATTGCCGAGATGTCTGCACGTGGAACTCCTTTTGTGGGACTTCTCTACGCAGGTTTAGCTCTAACAAATGAGGGTTTGCGAGTAATTGAATTTAACGCCCGCTTTGGAGATCCAGAGACGCAAGTTTTAATTCCGCGCTTGGTTACCCCACTGGCCACACTGCTATACAAAGCGGCAACCAATGATTTAGATGATGAATTTTTACAGTGGCGCGACGAAAGCGCAGTTACCGTGGTTTTAGCAGCTGCTGGATATCCAGAATCTCCTACAACGGGTCTAGCCATATCTGGTATCCCAGATATTTCAGGTACGCAGATTTTTCATGCAGGCACAGCTGATCACGATGGCACCTTGATTTCTACCGGAGGGCGAGTTTTAACTGTCACTGGGGTGGGTGCGGATTTAACCGAGGCCCGCGACCGCGCCTATCGCGCTATCTCACAGGTTGAACTAGCGGGCTCCTTCTACCGGACAGATATCGCTTTAAATGCGTCTATCGCTGAGAAGGGCAATTAAATGGGAGAGAATGCGGCAGTGAGCGTATTAGCAGATAGGTATGCATCGAATCAGATGCGAGAGATCTTTGCGCCGGAAGCAAAAATTATCGCAGAGCGTAAGTTATGGATTGCCATCGCTCGCACCCAGGCGAAGCTCGGTCACGCTATCTCCGAATCAGTAATTGCTGATTATGAGAAGGTAATAAACAAAGTTGATTTAGTGGCGATCGATGCTCGTGAGAAGGTAACGCGCCATGACGTCAAGGCGCGTATCGAAGAATTTAATTATCTAGCTGGGCATGAAGCTATCCATGCTGGAATGACTAGCCGTGACCTAACAGAGAATATTGAAGCGCTACAAATTCGTGATGGACTGGTAATTGTTCACGACAAAGTTGTGGCTCTTCTGGCAGCTCTTGGCAATAAGGCAAGCCACTATGCCGAGCAACCGATTGCTGGACGTTCACATAATGTTCCGGCGCAGATCACAACTCTTGGAAAACGCTTTGCATCCGCTGCTGAAGAGTTGCTCTATGCCTACGAAAGGTTGACTTCGCTACAGAGCAGATATCCGATGCGGGGCATAAAGGGACCAGTCGGTAGCGCGCAAGATTCCATCGATCTCCTAGGCTCAAGTGCAGCCCACCAAAGTTTGGAATCTGAAATTGCCACTGAACTTGGCTTTAAGCGAGTACTCGATTCAACTGGACAGGTGTATCCCCGCTCTCTTGATTATGAAGTCCTTACAACTCTGGTGCAATTGGCTGCTGCTCCATCATCGCTAGCTACATCAATTCGCTTGATGGCAGGGGCGGAATTAGTGACTGAAGGGTTTAAAGCTGGTCAAGTTGGTTCATCAGCTATGCCACATAAGATGAATACGCGCTCTTGCGAAAGAGTAAATGGTTTAACTGTAATTTTGCGAGGTTTTGCTGCGATGGTCTCCGAACTATCTGGAGATCAATGGAATGAAGGTGATGTCTCGTGCAGTGTGGTTCGCCGCGTTGCTATACCTGATGCCTTCTATGCCATAGATGGCCTACTCGAAACCATGTTGACTGTATTAAATGAGTTCGGAGCATTTCCCGCAGTTATCGCCGCTGAACTGGAACGCTATCTACCTTTCCTTGCCACCACCAAGATTTTAATGGCTGCTGTAAAGGCAGGTGTTGGTCGCGAGATTGCACACGAGGTAATTAAAGAACATGCTGTTGCCGCCGCCCTTGGGATGCGTGAAGGTAAGGCTAATAACTTCTTAACAGCCCTTGCCTCCGATTCAAGAATTCCATTAGGGGAAGCAGATTTACTTAAGCTAATTGGAAATCCTCTGGAATTTACTGGGGATGCTGCTCAACAAATTGCTCGAGTGGTCAATCGCATTGAGGCGATTACCTCCGCGCATCCTGCCGCTGCGCAGTACAAATCCCAACCTATCCGGTGAGCGGTTTCGGCGCAGCTGGCGCACCCGCCGCAATTGCGATTCCAGGATGGCAACATCTACGTACTGGAAAAGTCCGCGATTTATATAGCAATGAAGCTGGCGAAATTCTCTTAGTTGCATCTGATCGCATCTCAGCTTTTGATTGGGTGGTGCCCACCACAATTCCAAACAAGGGAGCGATTCTTACGCAGCTCTCACTATTCTGGTTTGAACTATTGGCAGATATCGTTCCAAATCACATCATCTCTGATGAGGTCCCTGATCTTGTTGCAGATCGCGCAGTAATTGTGCAGCCTCTTTCAATGTTTGCTATTGAATGTGTCGCGCGTGGCTATTTAACGGGTAGTGGTTTAACTGAGTATCAGCAGAGCCAAAGTGTCTGCGGAAATCAACTTCCCGCAGGGTTACTAGATGGCTCAAAGCTACCGACCAATATCTTCACACCTGCCACAAAGGCGGAAATTGGCGATCACGATGAGAATATTGATTTTGCTTCTGCGGTTAGGGTAGTTGGTCTTGAAGCTGCCACCGAGCTACGGGATCTAACTTTAAAGCTATATGAAACGGCGGCAGATTTTGCCGGCGAGCGAGGAATAATCCTGGCAGATACGAAATTTGAATTTGGATTATCTGTAGATGGGCAGATCACGCTAGGCGATGAAGCGTTAACGCCAGATTCCTCTCGTTTCTGGGAGGCGCAAAGCTGGACGCCGGGAAGTGCGCAGCCATCATTTGATAAACAATTTCTCCGGGATTACTTGATAAGAAGTGGTTGGGATAAGAAATCTCCACCACCAGAGCTGCCGGCTGAGATAGTAGAGAAGACTGCGCAGCGATATAGCCAAGCTTATGAATTGATTACCGGTAGTAAGTTTTAAAAACCTAATAGGAGGAAAGTAATGGCCAAGATCGTAGTTGATGTGATGTTAAAGCCTGAGATTCTTGACCCACAAGGGAAGGCTGTTGCCGCCGCCCTTCCTCGATTGGGATTTACCTTCGCCCAAGATGTCCGCCAAGGCAAGCGCTTTGAGATTGAGGTAGCTGGAGATCCCACTCCAGCCCAGTTAGCTGAAGTAGAGAAGGCAGCTGAGGTATTGCTATCAAATCCGGTTATCGAAAACTTCACCGTCCGAGTGGAGAAGTAGAGTTATGAAAATTGGCGTAGTCACCTTTCCAGGAACGCTCGATGATCGCGATGCAGCGCGCGCAGTCACTGCAGCTGGCGGGCAGGCGATTGCGCTCTGGCATAACGAGGCAGATCTAAAGGGCGTTGATGCTGTTATCTTGCCAGGCGGTTTCTCATATGGAGATTACCTACGCTGTGGTGCCATCTCTCGCTTCTCACCCGTTATGGAGCCGATTATGACGGCCGCCCTTGGTGGAATGCCGTTACTTGGCATCTGTAATGGCTTTCAAATACTGGCTGAAGCGCACCTAATCCCGGGAGCGCTAACGCGCAACCACGAACTACATTTCCTCTGCCGTGATCAGAAGTTAACAATCGAAAATATAGATACCGCTTGGACTTCATCATTTACAAAAGGGCAGGAGATTTTAATTCCACTAAAAAATGGTGAAGGCGCATATATGTGTGATGATGAAACGCTCGCGATGCTTGAGGGCGAGGGGCGAATTATTGCTCGCTATATTGGTGAGAATCCAAATGGCTCACGTAATTTAATTGCCGGCATAACTAATGAGCGCGGAAATATTGTTGGGCTAATGCCACACCCAGAACATGCCATTGATTCACTTACCGGCCCATCTGCAGATGGTTTGGGTTTCTTTACCTCAGTATTAAAATCTCTCGTGAGTGGAAGTACTAAATAATGGCTCTAGATACTGTTGCGGCTGCAAAAGCTAACCCAGATACGCCACAACCTTTTGCCGAGCTTGGCTTAAAATCTGATGAGTACGCACGCATCAAAGAGATTCTCGGCCGCCGCCCCACCTCATCAGAGCTGGCGATGTACTCAGTTATGTGGTCAGAGCACTGCTCTTACAAATCATCCAAGGTGCATTTAAAACAATTCGGTGAGAAGGCGGTCAAGAGTCCAGCGCTATTAGTTGGAATTGGCGAGAATGCTGGCGTTGTCGATGTAGGTCAGGGTTATGCCGTAACTTTTAAAATTGAATCACATAACCACCCATCATTTATTGAGCCGTATCAAGGAGCAGCCACCGGTATCGGTGGAATTGTGCGCGACATTTTGACGATGGGCGCCCGTCCGATTGCGGTGATGGATCCACTGCGTTTTGGGCCAGCAGAGGCCGCTGATACACGTCGCGTCTTACCCGGCATCGTCGCAGGCGTCGGCGGATATGGAAATTGTTTAGGGCTACCAAATATCGGAGGCGAAGTTGTCTTTGATCAGAGCTACCTTGGGAATCCTTTGGTAAATGCGCTCTGTGTGGGCGTTATGAAACATAGCGATATCAAATTGGCAAAAGCTGCCGGAGCGGGCAATTTAGTAGTGCTTTATGGGGCTAAGACAGGTGGAGATGGAATCGGTGGAGTATCAGTTCTAGCCTCAGAAACCTTTGATTCTAAAGGTCCGGCAAAGCGACCAGCGGTACAAGTCGGAGATCCTTTCGTTGAAAAGATTTTAATTGAATGTTCTTTAGAAATATTTGCAGAAGATTTAGTTGTTGGAATTCAAGATTTAGGTGGCGCCGGATTATCTTGTGCCACATCCGAATTAGCATCTGGTGGATCAGGTGGCATGAAGGTGCAGTTAGATAAAGTTCCGCTGCGCGACCCATCTCTCTCTCCTGAAGAAATTCTGATGTCGGAATCGCAAGAGCGTATGTGTGCCATCGTCGAACCGAGCAAGATTGCCCGTTTCTTGGAGATCTGCCAGAAATGGGATGTCACAGTTACGGTAATTGGTGAAGTAACAGATGGCGAACACCTAGAGATAACTTTTAATGGTGAGTTAATTGTTGATGTGCCACCACGCACCGTGGCTCATGATGGCCCGGTCTATAACCGCCCGCTCGCACAACCGGAATACATTGAGCGCGCTGCCGCTGAAGTGATTAATCTGCCACTTCCAGTAACGCCAGATGAAATTAGAGATGTAGTACTTAAACTTGCCGCCGCTCCTAATTTGGCAGATAAGTCTTGGATTACCGATCAATACGATCGTTATGTGCAGGGAAATACCATCCAATCACAGCCAGATGATTCGGGAATGGTGCGAATTGATGAGCAGACACATCTAGGAGTTGCAGTAGCAACTGATGCCAACGCTAATTGGTCATATTTAAATCCTTACCAAGGGGCAAAGTTGGCGCTAGCCGAAGCGGCTCGCAATATTGCAACCGCTGGAGCCACCCCACTTGCAGTCACCAACTGTCTTAACTTTGGTTCTCCGGAAGATCCTGGCGTTATGTGGCAATTTGCAGAGACGGTGCGCGGTTTAGCCGATGGCGCACTTGAGATGGGGCTACCAATTACTGGTGGAAATGTCTCCTTTTACAATCAAACTGGCGCTGTTGCTATTCTGCCAACTCCGGTAATTGGAGTCCTTGGAGTAATTGATGATGTACGCACTCGAACCCCAATGTCATTTAATAGCGCCGGTCTTGAGCTATATCTATTAGGTGAAACAGTGGCAGATTTAGCAGGAAGTGAATGGGCCTATCTACATAATCAACGTGGCGGAATAGCACCTGTCGCAGATTTAGCGCGCGAGATGCGCTTAATAAAGGTTTTGTTAGCTGGGAGAAGCCAAAAGATCTTTACCGCAGCGCATGATTTAAGCCAAGGTGGGTTGAGCGCCACCCTTACTGAGATGGTCTTGCGTCATAACGTGGGAGCCACAATTAATTTAGAAGATGTCGGTATCTCACTAGTGAGCGAAAGCCCCGGCAGAGTCGTTGTTGCGGTAGCGCCTACACAAGTTGGAGCACTTACCTCCTTGGCAAAAAACGAGAATATTGCGCTAATTAAAATTGGTACTACTGGCGGAGACTCATTAAAGATTAATGGCGCAGTAATTCCATTAAATGAATTGCGTAAAGCGCATACCGAAACTATTCCAAAGTTATTTGGATAGCGGGCTATGCGGGATAAGAAAGTTTTGGAGCAGGTAAAGCAGACTCTTGCCCATTTGGCGCAAAGTTCGCCGGGGCGCGCTATTGAGGTGCGCGTGCCACCATATGCTGCGGTGCAATGTGGTGATGGCCCAACTCATACACGTGGCACGCCACCCAATGTCATCGAGATGGATGCCGCAACTTGGCTGCAATTAGCTAGCGGTGAACGCACTTGGCAAGATGCCATGGAGGCGGGATTGATTGTTGCCTCCGGAGTGCGCGCTGATTTATCGCAACTTTTACCACTTAGGATGGTGCCATGAGCCGCCGCCCAGATGGTCTGCTAAACCACAATATTTTGGATGCAGATAAAGGGCCACAAGATGCTTGTGGAGTCTTTGGCGTTTGGGCTCCCGGTGAAGAAGTTGCCAAGTTAACTTTCTATGGACTCTATGCGCTGCAACATCGCGGCCAAGAATCTGCCGGTATCGCTACCTCTGATGGTGAACGCATCTTGATTTATAAAGATATGGGGTTGGTTTCCCAGGTATTTACAGAGACTGATTTAGCATCACTAGTTGGCAATCTAGCGATTGGTCACTGTCGATACAGCACAACTGGTTCTAGTACTTGGGTAAATGCCCAGCCGACTCTGCGCCCCACAAAGTATGGAACGTTGGCTCTGGCGCACAATGGTAATCTCACCAATACCGGTGATTTAGCTGAGATTGTGCAGAACCTAGAGGTCGATCGCCCAAAGAATGAACGTGGTGCGACTACCGATACTGAAATTATGACCGCACTCATTGGTCTGCAAGATGAGAAGAATGTGGAAGCTAGTGCGCTGGCAGTTCTTCCAAAGTTAGAAGGAGCCTTCTCTTTAGTCTTTATGGATGAGCAGACCTTATATGCCACTCGCGATCGCCACGGAGTTCGTCCGTTAGTTCTTGGAAAGTTAGAGCGCGGCTGGGTTGTGGCATCAGAATCTGCAGCGCTCGATATTGTCGGCGCCGCCTTTGTCCGTGAAGTAGAACCGGGTGAATTTTTAGCGATTAATGAGGAAGGTATCCGCTCGCATATGTGGGCTACACCCGAGCCAAAGGGTTGCATCTTTGAATATGTTTATTTAGCGCGGCCAGATACCACAATTGCCGGTCAGAGTATTCATGCAGTGCGCGGTCGCATCGGGCAGCGACTTGCCATTGAAGCACCAGTTGATGCCGATTTAGTTATCCCTGTCCCAGAATCTGGCACGCCAGCTGCGATTGGTTATGCCAAAGAGTCCGGAATTCCATATGGATTAGGGTTGGTAAAGAACTCATATGTAGGGCGAACCTTTATCCAACCTTCTCAAACCATTCGCCAACTAGGTATTCGCTTAAAGTTAAATCCTTTGCGAGAGATTATTGAAGGCAAGCGCATCATCGTCGTCGATGATTCAATTGTGCGCGGCAATACCCAACGCGCCTTAGTTCGCATGTTGCGTGAGGCTGGGGCGCTGGAAATTCACGTGCGCATCTCATCTCCACCCGTTAAATGGCCCTGCTTCTACGGAATTGATTTTGCAACAAGGGCTGAGTTAATTGCCAGTGGACTTGAGGTGGAAGAGATTCGACGCTCGATTGGGGCAGATTCTCTCGCCTATGTTTCAGAGGAAGGGCTAATCGCTGCTACCAGCGTGGCTGCAGATAAATTATGTACAGCCTGTTTTTCTGGTAAATATCCCATTGCTATTCCTACGGATATGTCAGAGGGCAAGATGCGCCTTGAGATTACCGATATCCATACCGATAAGGTTCATAGGTAATGGCTACTTATAAGGATGCTGGCGTTGATATTGATGCTGGAGACCGTGCTGTAGAACTTATGAAGGCCTCGATTGCACGGGCCTCTCGTCCAGAGGTTATGGGTGGTATCGGTGGCTTTGCTGGGCTATTTGATGCATCGGCGCTGAAAGTTATGAAACAACCGCTCCTTGCAACTTCTACCGATGGCGTTGGTACCAAGACTGAGATTGCTCGCCAAATGGGAAAGTACGACACCATTGGTGAAGATTTAGTTGCCATGGTCGTCGATGATCTTGTCGTATGCGGGGCAGAGCCACTCTTTATGACGGATTACATTGCAGTTGGAAAGGTAATCCCGGAACGGATTGCCGATATCGTCTCTGGAATCGCGCGCGGCTGCGAAAAAGCCGGAACAGCGTTAATTGGTGGAGAGACAGCCGAACATCCTGGACTACTGGCTGAGGATGAATTCGATATTGCGGGCGCTGCAACTGGGGTAGTGGATGCGCCGAATCAATTGAGCGCATCTCGTGTTAAAGCAGGAGATGCCATCATCGCACTCCCAGCTAGCGGCTTTCACGCCAATGGCTACTCGTTAATTCGCCATATCTTGGCAGTGCAGAAGCTGGATCTGGGCAAGGTCTATCAAGATTTTTCCATAACGCTGGGCGAAATTTTATTAACCCCAACTGAGATCTACACCTTAGATTGTTTAGCGCTACTAAAGGCACAGGGTGAGAAAATTCGTACCTTTAGCCACATCACCGGTGGCGGCATTGCAGAAAATACTGCGCGCGTTATTCCAGTTGGATTAAGCGCTCGCTATGACCGCGCTACCTGGCAGTTACCTAAAGCGACAGAGTTTTTAGCAACGGTTGCGGGTGTGCCACAGGCAGATATGGAACGCACCTGGAACTGTGGAATTGGCATGTCCGCTATCGTTGATCCAGAAATTGCAGATTTACTAATTCGTTCTCTAGCCGCGCGCGGCATGAGGGCTTGGATTGCCGGAGTCGTTGAGCCTGCCTCAGATACAGCCGCTCCTCGTTCATACTTATCCTCTGAATATGGGAGATAGAAGAGATGGCTAGCAAATCTAAGGCAGCAAAAGCGCAACAATCCAAGGCAGATAAGAAGATTAACTTCTATCTCATCGCTATCCCAGTATTGGCATTTGCTATCAAGTTAATAACCATGGCCAATATTCGAAATACTGATGGCAGTTTTATCGGTGGCTGGCTGGGTGCAGATGGTGAGAATTATCTAAGTGGCGTCGATGGCCTACTAAGCCAAGGATATTTAAGCGATAAGAGCATCCTCTCTTACTGGCCAGCGGGCTATCCAATCTTGATCTGGCTACTGACGATGATTTCACTGACCTATGTCATCGCCTTAATCTCATTTACCCAGACGCTTTTCTACGCCTACGCCTCTTACTACTTTGTAAAGCAGCTACGCGGCACAAAGCTACAGCCATACATGTTCTTGATTGGAATTGTCTTAGCCTTCAATCCCACACTCTCACTTAGCTCTCTAGCGGTGGGCTACGAAAGCCCTATCGCAGCCTGCATGTTGATGGTAGTTGGCTTAATAATGAAATCGCTACAGAGCCCACATGATCGCGGTTTTGTGCTTCGGGTTATTTCAGCCGGCTTCTTCTCAGCCCTGGCCACATTTATGCAACCGCGCTGGGTACTAACCACAGTAGTAATTGCGCTGCTTTGGGCTTTGATGCACAAGGGGAGAAAGGCGCAAGCACTTATCTTGGTTGGCGTTGTTGGAATTATGGCGCTGGCGCCAGCGATTATGATTCAAAGAAATATCGCATCTATCGATAAAGCGGTGATCTCAACAAACTTAGGTGTGACGATGAATATCGGCGCAGGCCCTGAAACAACCGGTGGTTATGCCAAAACTGGTCCTAGCGTTCCGTGCGAACCAATCCCACCAGCTACAACGGTAAGTGATAACCAACTCGTAAAATGTGTTTTGAAGTGGTACCTAACTAATCCGGTTGATTCAATCAGGTTATTTATCTCTAAAGGTTGGTATTTCTGGTCGCCTTGGTCTGGCCCATTTGGAAATGGCACGATGGCACGCAATCCTTGGTTAAAGATTAATCCGGTTGTTGATATCGCAAAGGGAAGCCAATCTGGAAATGATCTGGTCTATCAATCTGTAGGTAAAGGCATCTCATTCTTCTGGACCATCGGTGGAATCTCCCTCTTCTTCCTCGGTTTCTTCTGGCTCCGCTCAATGAAGGGGATCTATGCCAACTTGGCCTACCTCTCCTTCATCCCAGTAGTGCTCTCCTGGGGGGTGGCCATGGGAACGATCGGAGACCATCGCTTCCGCATTCCTACGATGACGCTGAGCCTCTTCCTGCAGGTAATGGGCTACTTTGCCCTCCGTCATAGGGTCAAAACCCGCTCATTTGCCGTTGCTTTGGAGTCAAACGCTAAGGCGCGATAGCCTACGCGCCTGACACATTAGCTATTCGTTAGGAGGTCGCCCATGGGTCGCGGCCGTGCAAAAGCGAAGCAGACCAAAGTTGCTCGCGATTTGAAGTACAACTCTCAGGAGATGGATTTAGATCGTCTAACTAAAGAGTTACATGGCGATATTCCAAATCAGCAGGATAAAGATGATGATGATCCCTTTGCTGAAGGCAATTACATCCCTCGCGCATAAGGGTATTTCTTAAATAGACTTCCTCGTGTGAGACCAACTCCGTATGTAGCATCCCTGCGTATCTACGAACCTCTCTCTGCCTTTGAAGCCTCCGATCAAATGCGTTGGCAGAGCGTTGATGCAGAGATTGATTCGCGTGATGCCGAGCAACGCCTGGCTCTACAACGTCTGATATTTCCAGAGCCACCAGCGGGGCGACCAGATGGCGCACATATCCTTGATATCAATGGAGTTCGCTACATCTCTCCTTGGGCAACTGCCACTCGCTGTTGGGCCGCTCTAGATGATTTCAAAGATTCACTTCCCTCCTCGATTACACCCTTCTTCATCCCGCCGGCGCTAGAAGAGGTAATCACGGCAGGAGTAGATCTCTTGGAAGATCGCGTACCTCATATCATTACTGAAACTTGGGTAATCCCACCTCGCTGGTTCTCGCTCTTTACTCCAGAAGAACGAGTGCGTGGAGTAGATAAAGATGGACCATTTACTTTTGCGCGCACCACTATGGCCAAGGCGCGTGAGCGCGCCACTTCATCACATGAAATTGTCTTAGGCGCTTTTGGTGAAGGCCCGGTCGAGCAAGAGATTGAGAATCTCCTAGATTGGCTAGAACTTTTCCACCCAGAATCATTAGTTGAACTCGATTACGGTGGACTTGCGAACTATCTTGATGTGGCCCTTCGCAGCCAAGGCTTTGAGGGAATAAGCGATGACTCCTCCATCGAAGATGTGGCCCATAGTTTGAAGGGGCTGGCAGCCAACGATGGCGCAGTTGCAGGAGAAGGATATGAACGACTTGTGACCCGCTGGCGATCGGTGCAGAGCTACGAATCGGCTATGTAGTAGTAATAAATTTGGTAGCTGCGCCCTTGCCACAAGCGTGGCAGTGGTGAATACTTCCCGACATAACGGCGCAAAACGGACAGTAAATGAATCTGCCGGTGATGGAAGGAAGCTATGAATCGTCTGCCTGATGCTGAGGTTCTTTTGACGCCTCGTGAAGTTGCAGACCTCTTTGGCGTAGATCCTAAGACAGTTACTCGTTGGGCTAAGGCAGGAAAGTTAACTTCAATTCGCACGCTAGGTGGACATCGCCGTTACCGTAAATCAGAAGTTGAAGAACTCCGCCAAAATTACTTTAAAGCGCAGAACTAATTCACAACTAGCACTATGACTTACTCAATCGCGCAATTTTTCTTACTTGGCCTACTTACTCTGGTCTTTGTCGGATTAATTACTGCACCGATTCGGAATTTAGCTCTCCGCGTTGGAGCAGTTGATGCGCCAACACTGGCTCGCAAAGTACAGAAGGAACCCATTCCATATCTCGGTGGCGTAGCAATAGCTATCGGAATTGTGGGAGCTTCCTATGCCTCACTCCTTGCCGTTGATTTCTCTTGGGAGACCCTGCGCTTGGCTAGCTTCGTCTTAATTCCAGCGCTAGCGATTTCTGCAATGGGTCTTTGGGATGATTTAAAGGGCTTAGAGCCTTGGCCACGATTAGTAGCTCAGACCTTCACCGGAATTGTCGTTGCAGTTATCTTGACTGTAACTGACACTATGGGATTTGCCTTCGGAAACCACTTCTTAAATTACTTCATCACCGTGCTCTGGATTGTTGGCGTATGTAACTCCATCAATTTCTTTGATAATCATGATGGCGGAGCTGCTGGAACCGTTGCTGTGATTACCTTCTTCCTCTTCTTTATCGCCTACGATCGCCAGCAGGTGCTGGTCAGCGCCCTGGCCATAGTTACCGCTGGAGCTACCGCTGGTTTTCTCATTTGGAATCGCCATCCAGCAAAGATTTATATGGGAGATGCCGGCTCTCTCTTTTTAGGCATCATCATCTCTGTTTTGACGATTCGCTTGAGTCCAGGTGTTGTCCCCACATATAAATCTCTGGCGATTCCACTAATTCTTATGGCAACTCCGATTTTAGATACAACAGTTGCCGTAACTTCTAGAATTTATCGGGGGATTTCACCTTTTCAAGGTGGGCGTGACCATCTTTCGCACCGTCTGATGCGTAAGGGTTTAAATCGTCGAGTGACCGCATTTATCCTCTGGGGACTTGCAGCGCTCTTTGGTGCGATAGCGCTCGCGCTTTATATCTGGCCAGATACTTTGGGTCTGCAACTTATTATCATCGCGGCAACCACTTGGGTGAGCCTGCTCATATTCTTCCTGCGCATTCCAGCAGAGGGGTAGACTTCAGCCATGTCCGATAAAAATGATGATGTGAAGGCAAGAATGCTGGCCGCCCTAGAAGCTAAGAAGAATAAGAAGGGCGCCCCTGGAACTCAGACTCACTCTGAAACAGGTTCAAAGATTCGTGGCGGACAACGTAGCGGTGGAGCTCCGCAGGTTCAGCGAAAAGCTGGACCATCTGGCTCTGGTTCTGCTGGCTAGCAACCTTTATTTAATAAATCACTTGTGGCTCGGGACAGGATCGAACTGTCGACCTCACGATTTTCAGTCGCGCGCTCGTACCAACTGAGCTACCGAGCCATTATTTAGTTGTACTACTTACTGCAGATAAAAAAGAAGAAGGCGTGTGGGCACCTTCTTCTCGCGACCCGGACGGGACTTGAACCCGCGACCTCCGCCGTGACAGGGCGGCGCGCTA
>CAYXDT010000017.1:0-22555 GCA_964463845.1 uncultured Candidatus Planktophila sp.
AGAGTCGCTTCGCTATGCGCTCCACACCCATGATCTACCGAAACAACTCTGGCATCATCAGGTGCAATCGCATTTGCGCAAACTCCAAAGGAGGAGCGTAAGGATCCAGCAATAGGTAGGAAGAAACCGCATGAGCCGCAAGGCTTTGCCGCAGCTTGTGCCAAAGGTGAGTTAGGACCGCGATCGCCGGTGTACCAGCGCTTACTTGCTTGATCGCGACCTTCTATTGAGAGAACGCGTGGACGCAATAGGCCTAAATCAAATACTTGAGTGGCATCGAGTTCTTCATCTTGCAAGAGCCCATGAATTCCAGGAGTTAAACGAGTGTCTTCCAGAATACTTGGAACGACTACGCCAGGCGTAATGTCTTCCGGCTGAATGCGGTCGCGATAAGGAATGTGATCTGGCGCCAATAGCGAATCTGGGCCCGGCAGAATTACTACATCGCAGACAGTGGCAGTTGCATCTTCATCAACTTTTGCAACTGTGATGCACCAACGCCATCCACGGTAACCAGCAACATCTGCGTTAAATAAATATGTGGCAACGCGATTATCGTCGTCATACTCCACCGAGAGGAAGTCACCGACTTGTGATGCAAACTCTGCATCTGCCAGGGCAGCCTCACGCGCGATTTGCTGCGCATCAAATGTCTTCACTCGCTTAGGGTAAAGCAGAAGGCCCCCGAGACGTTAATCTCGAGGGCCTTCTTACTTCTAACGCTTTAGAAGTCCATTCCTATCGGATTTCTAAGGCTTTAGAAATCCATATCCCCGCCACCCTGTGGCATTGGATTAGCTGACTTTGGTTCTGGCTTATCTGTAATCACTGCCTCTGTTGTAATAAAGAGAGCAGCGATAGAGGCGGCATTCTGAAGTGCAGAACGTGTGACCTTAGCTGGATCGATGATGCCCGCCTTAATCATGTCTACATACTCTCCAGTTGCAGCATTAAGCCCGTGGCCTGCCTCGAGGTTGCGAACCTTCTCAACGATAACGCCACCTTCGAGACCGGCATTAATTGCGATCTGCTTAAGAGGAGCTTCAATTGAAACTTCCACAATCTTGGCGCCAGTTGCTTCATCGCCTTCTAGCTTGAGCTTCTTAAATGCCGCTGTTGCTGCCTGAAGAAGAGCAACGCCACCACCGGCGACGATTCCTTCTTCCACTGCAGCCTTGGCATTGCGCACTGCATCTTCAATACGGTGCTTGCGTTCTTTGAGTTCTACCTCAGTCGCAGCTCCTGCCTTAATGACCGCAACGCCGCCAGCTAGCTTGGCTAGACGCTCTTGTAGCTTCTCTTTATCATATTCAGAATCTGACTTTTCGATCTCAGAACGAATCTGTGCAACTCGACCCTTGATCTGATCGTCATTTCCGCCACCTTCAACAATGGTTGTCTCTTCTTTAGAGATAACAACCTTGCGAGCGCGTCCAAGAAGTTCTAACCCTGCTGTCTCTAGCTTTAGGCCTACCTCTTCAGAGATAACTGTGGCGCCGGTCAAGATTGCAATATCTTGCAACATCGCCTTACGACGATCTCCAAAGCCAGGTGCCTTAACAGCTGCGGAACGGAATGTTCCCTTGATCTTATTTACAACGAGAGTAGCAAGTGCTTCTCCCTCAATATCTTCAGCGATGATCGCAAGTGGCTTACCTGATTGCATCACTTTCTCGAGAACTGGAACTAGATCCTTGATGTTGGCAATCTTTGAGTTAACAATCAAGATGTAGGCGTCTTCAAGGACTGCCTCCATGCGATCTGTATCAGTTACGAAATATGGTGAGACATAACCCTTATCAAAGCGCATACCTTCGGTGAGCTCGAGTTCGAGACCAAATGTATTTGACTCTTCAACTGTAATTACGCCTTCTTTACCGACCTTATCCATCGCTTCTGCGATCATTTCACCGATAGTTGCATCGGCTGCAGAGATTGAGGCAGTTGCAGCAATCTGCTCTTTTGTTTCAACGTTCTTGGCCATTGCGCCAAGTTCGGTAACAATCGCTTCCACTGCCTTTTCAATGCCACGCTTTAGCGCCATTGGATTTGAGCCAGCGGCAACGTTACGCAAACCTTCGCGCACAAGTGCCTGCGCTAATACGGTGGCAGTTGTTGTTCCATCGCCTGCGACATCATCTGTCTTCTTGGCAACTTCCTTAACTAGCTCTGCACCAATCTTCTCCCATGGATCATCGAGTTCGATCTCCTTGGCGATGGAGACGCCATCGTTGGTAATTGTTGGGGCGCCCCACTTCTTCTCTAATACAACGTTACGTCCACGGGGCCCAAGGGTTACCTTGACGGCATCTGCCAGGACATTCATTCCGCGCTCTAGCCCGCGGCGGGCATCTTCATTAAAGGCAATCTGCTTTGCCATAGTTTTTTACTCCTAGTTATCACTCTCGGCTTGCGAGTGCTAACGCCAAATCTACGGCCTTCTATTCCCTTGAGCAAAACGAAAGGGTGGGGATGCCCGATTAGCGGGCAGAACGAGCCTGCATCCGGGCCTCACGAAGGCGCCGTAGCCGCTTGACCAGCATTGGGGAGGCCGCCAGGGCATCATCCCGGTCGATCAAATCATTTAGCAGCTGGTAGTAACGGGCCGCCGTTAGGTCAAAGAGATCTTTAATTGCGCTCTCTTTCGCCCCTGCAAAACGCCACCAATTGCGTTCGAAATCCAGAATGCGGCTCTCGAGGTCGGTCAAAGTTGTCTCGACCTGTTCAGAGTTTTCTAACGCAGACATGTAGCCAATCTTAGAGAAGGGCAGTTAAGAAGTGTGGGATTTAGCCCGCAAAAGATTTCTTAGCTGCCTTTTCAATATTTCGGAGCATCGTTGGGAAGATAAAGAAGTGAAAAGGTGAGACCAGGTACCAATAAATCTGCCCACCTAAACCGCGAGGTTCAAAGAGTGCGTCCTGTGTCACAACGGTCTTTCCATCAACAACCTTTAAATGAAACTCCAGCCAAGCTTTGCCCGGCAGAATCATTTCGGCATATAGACGCAGGTGTTCTTCTTTCACAATATTTTCTACCCGCCAGAAATCACAGCTATCTCCGATACGTAAGAACTGTGGGTCACGTCGGCCGCGACGTAAGCCAACGCCACCGACCATGCGATCGAGTAGACCGCGCAGATACCAGAGCCAACCAGAACCAAACCATCCATGTTCGCCACCAATACCTTCGATCTGTCGCCAGACAAAAGAGATGGGAACGGCAGTTGTAATTTCACGATGATCTTTTAACGTTAAATCTCCCGCCCAATCAGGATCACTCTGCGCCTTCTGCCATGGCGCAGTCGGGAATGCAGCATCAGACCAACGGGTGTCGACATGATGTTCAGCAGTGCGGGTAAGGGCTAATTGAATAGATTGTGAAACTGTTAAAAGCCCTTCAGGGGGCAGCGGAATTATCTTGGTGATGCTCTTGTTCTCATCCACTACTACTTCACTAATTAGAGATTCCACCAATGGACGAGCCAAAGATGTTGGTACAGGCGTGACGAAGCCAATCCAAAGGCTGGAGAGCTTTGGCGTAAGAACTGGAACTTGAATAATCTTTCGTTTGCGCAGGCCGCTAATCTCGGCAAACTTCTGCATCATCGCTGCATATGTAACAACTTCTGGTCCACCAATATCGCAGATGCGATTTTCTGGACGCTCTAGATTGGCAGCGCTGCGCAGGTAATAGAGCACATCGCGAATGGCGATTGGTTGCGTGCGATTAGAGACCCACTTGGGCGTCGTCATAATCGGCAGCCTATGAGTTAGGTGGCGCAACATTTCAAAGGAGGCTGAACCAGAACCGATGATGATGCCGGCGCGAAGTTCTAGAACTGGCACCGATGTAGATGCTAATTGCGTTCCCGTATTCATACGAGAAGTTAGATGGCGGCTGCGATTTTCATCATTGGCAATTCCACCGAGATAGATAATCTGGGCCACGCCAGCTTTCTCAGAAGATTGCGCAAAGCTGCGCGCCATTTCGGCTTCGATATTTCCAAAGTCAGCAGCGGCATTAATTGAATGCAATAGGTAATAAGCGGTATGAACGCCCGCGAGCGCACGATCTAAATCTGCAGGGTTGCTGGCATTGCCTTCGATGATTTCCACACTATCGGCCCAACTCTGGCCTTGAATCTTCTTGGCATCGCGGACAAAGACCCGCACTTTCTTACCATCACTTAATAAATCACGTACCAAGCGCCCACCTACATAGCCAGATGCACCAGTGACGAGGAAGAGCGAGGCGTGATTCTGCATATTCATATGTATGAGCCTAGACTTACTCGGTGCCAACTTCTACTCAAGCTAAGAGAAAGCCCCGCGTAGTTATTCTGGGCGCTGGTTTTGGGGGACTTACTGCGGCAAAGGCTCTGGCTAAAGATGCTGAAGTAACACTTGTTGATCGCCATAATTTTCAAACTTTCTTGCCCCTGCTCTATCAGGTATCAACTGCCGGCCTAGCCGCAGACCATGTGGTCCATCCCGTTCGCGGTGCGCTCCGAGATTCTGGTGTGAAGTTTCGCATGGGCTCTCCTATCTCCGTCGATCACAAAAATAGATCTATAAAACTTGATTCTTCTGAAACTCTCGACTTTGACCACTTGATTGTGGCTCTTGGATCATCGACAGCGGACTTTGGCGTTCCTGGAGTTGTCGAACATGCCCTTGGTATGAAGAGCGTTAGTGAGGCAATTAATATTCGCGCCGAAGTTATGCGCCGTTTTGAAGATCTCTGCCGTTTTGAAGACGATACTCGTCTCTCAATCGCAGTCGTCGGTGGCGGACCAACTGGCGTTGAGATGGCTGGCGCACTCGCTGAGTTAAAGCGTGGCCCCCTTAAGAACGATATGGCACATGCTGCCGAACATATTGATATCTATTTGATTGAAGCTGGCCCGCGCATCCTTCCGATGTTTAGCGAAAAGTTATCTGCACGTGCGCAACGAGATTTAGAGAAAATTGGCGTAATTGTGCGCACCAATACAGCGGTGCGCGAAGTGCAGTCACGGAAAATTATTGTGCAAGATGGTCAACCAGTTCCGGCAGAGGTAACTATCTGGGCTGCAGGCGTTAAGGGCGAACCAACTGCTGGACTTTTAAACTTACCTATCGTTGGATCACGTATTGATATCGAGCCAACTCTTCGTGTAAACCACTATCCACATATCTGGGCGATTGGCGATATCGCCGGCGCCAAGGGTGCAGATGGTCGCTTCTTACCTATGGTTGCACCAGTTGCGCTACAACAAGCGCGTTGGGTTGCCAAGCAGATTCTGCGCTCTGAAAAATCGCAACCACTGCAGCCCTTTAAGTACCGCGATAAGGGCTCCATGGCCACTATTGGACGCCACAAGGCAGTTGTAGAAGTGAAGAATTTCAGAATGGTGGGCGCGCCAGCATGGTTTGCCTGGTTGTTCTTGCACCTTTTCTATCTCTTAGGTGGGCGTAACAAGATTGGCACAATTGCCGATTGGATGTGGAACTACTTCACCTTCGATCGCGGCAATCGCCACATCATGGATTCAGTTTAAAGTTATGCCGCAATACCTCAATGTTGCAGGCCATCAGTTGTACACCTATGAATGGCCCAATAATGGCGAAGCTCTAGTTCTATTGCACGGAGGCTTAAGTCAAACCTCTCACTGGGATGCACAAATTTTGCCAGCTGTAGAAGATGGCTTTCACGTATTTGCCTATGACCGTACAGGACATGGTTTTACAGCCGATAGGGAAGGTAGCTTCCACTTTGATTTTCAAAGCGCTGAAGCAATCGCTTACCTAGAAACAGTCGTTAAGGAACCTGCTCATTTAATTGGTTACAGCGATGGTGCAATTATCGCTTTGATGGTTGCTATTGCTCGTCCTGATCTAGTGAAATCCATTGTGGCTATCGGTGGAAACTTTCATCACAGCGGCACTCCTGAAATTCCAGAATTTGATGGCACTGTCAGCCCTGAAGATCAGGATGAATACAATCAAACTTCACCAGATGCACCACACACGCTAGTTGAAAAGATTCGTAAAGCCTTCACTGTTTGGCGCAGCCAACCTGATATCAAAAAATCAGATTTGGCGAAGATTGAATGTCCAGTGCTTGTTTTAGCTGGTGATGATGATGTGGTTACTCACCAGCACACCATCGAACTCTTTGAATCTCTACCGCTAGGCCAGCTAGCCATAATTCCAGGAACTTCGCATGGCGTTGTAAAAGAGAAGCCCGGGCTGACGCAAGCGATGATTGCGCAATTTCTAGAAGATTTAAGTTATCCAATTACACGGATGCCAATTAGAAGAAGTAATCCTGTGAGCCCCCCATCCGGATTGAACGGATGACCTGCTCATTACAAGTGAGCTGCTCTACCACTGAGCTAGGGAGGCGTACTGCGAGCGTAATTATGGCATTTAAGGCCAGATAGTAAAAATCGCGCAGATTCACCCTATAAAACAACTCTTTTACGCAAAGCCACGGAGATAGTCACCCACGCCGCGAGATGGGAGGATTATCACCATGTTGCCAAACTTCTGGATGAGCCCCGAGACCAATGCGATTAACCGTCTGCCGATGCTCAATATCGAACACTTTGAAACTCTCTCACTAGATGGCACTTGGCGCTTTCAGCTACTGAAGTCTCCTACTGATCAGCCACATAAGAAGTGGACCAAGATTCCCGTTCCGGGGCTCTGGACCATGCAGCCAACTAGCGATGTCTTCTTTGATAAACCAATTTATACAAATGTTCAGATGCCTTGGGATCACATCTCACCTGAAGTCCCTGCTGAAAATCCAACTGGGATCTATGAACGTGACTTTGAAATTCCACAGTCATGGGATGCCAAGCGCATTGTGCTGCACTTAGGTGGCTTTGAATCTGTAGCTGTGGTTTCAATTAATGGGGTGGAAGTTGGTTTAAGCAAAGACTCTCGCCTTGCTGCAGAATTTAATATCACTTCAAATATTAAGCGCGGCAAAAATACTCTGCGAATTGCTGTAGCTAAATGGTCTGATGCTACATATATTGAAGATCAAGATCAGTGGTGGCATGGTGGAATTACTCGCTCGGTAAAGTTATACGCCACAGAAGATGTCTTCATCGAAAGATTTGCTACAACCGCTGGCCTAAAGGCCGATTGCACTACCGGTACCTTAAAAGTCGAGGCGCAGATCAGCTCCATTAATGGCAAGAGCACCCATGGCTATACCTTGCGCACATCAATTGAAGAGTTTGCCAAAGTTAAAAGTTCTCGGATGAGCGCAACGCTCGCCGATCACACTCCACCAATTTGGACAGAGGTCCCAGAAGACCTGCGAATTGCAGGACAGAAATTCTTCTTCGGTGAGTACTGGGATGGCAATATTCCAGATTCCACAAAGGCAGCGCTAGAAAAGGCGCGCCAGCCTTGGCCGGGCCGGATTAGCTATGAGACAACTATCCCTAAAGTCCGCCCCTGGAGCGCAGAATCACCAGTTCTATACACGCTACGTATTGAGTTGGTAAATCCAAGTGGAGTCGTTGTAGAAGTTTCGCAACAGAAGATTGGCTTTAGGAGTGTGCAGATCAAGGGACGCGAGCTCTTGGTAAATGGCCAAGCCATCTACATCTACGGCGTAAATCGCCATGACTTTAATCGCCACACCGGACGGGTATTAAGCCGCGAAGATATGCGCCAAGATTTACTTGAAATGAAGCGTTGGAACTTTAACGCCGTGCGTACATCGCACTATCCAAATGATCCCGCCTTTCTAGAGCTCTGTGACGAATTAGGTTTCTATGTAATCGATGAAGCAAATATTGAATCTCATGCATTTTATGATTCCATCTCCAATGACCCACGTTATGCCGCAGCCTTTGTCGAGCGCGTTGGCCGAATGGTGCAGCGCGATATGCATCATCCCTCTGTAATTTTCTGGTCACTTGGTAATGAATCTGGCCACGGTACAAATCACGAAGCCGCTGCCTCTTATGCCCGCGCCCTAGATCCTTCTCGTCCACTTCATTACGAAGGTGGAATTAATGGTGATTGGCGTGGTGGACATAGCGTCACCGATGTTATCTGCCCGATGTATCCATCAATTAAAGCAATTCTCTCTTACGCTAAATCTGGTCGCCAGGATCGCCCATTGATTATGTGCGAGTACTCGCACGCGATGGGTAACTCAAATGGAACGCTCGCCGAATACTGGAAGGCGATTCATTCGACTCCTGGCCTGCAAGGTGGATTTATCTGGGAGTTCTGGGATCACGGAATTGAACAGACCATGCCTGATGGCACAAAACGTTCTGCCTATGGTGGGGATTTTGGCGAAACTCGCCACGATGGAAACTTTGTCTGCGATGGCCTGGTCTTCCCTGATCGCACACCAAAGCCAGCGATGCATGAATTTAAAGCGATCGCAGCGCCGGTACAAATCACTTCGATTAAGGCGGCAAGTGGCTCATTTACAGTTATAAATCGTCAATTTTTCCAAGGTCTAGCTGACTTTGAATGCCATTGGCAGATCACTCGTGATGGCAAAGTTATAGATAGCGGCGCCGTAGCTCTACCAACTGTTGCACCACAGAAGAGCGGCAAGATAACAATTAAATCTAAGCATTTGGCTAAGGCCGATGGAGCTGGAGAGAGATTTATCAACTTCTCCATCACTCAACAATCGCGTACTGATTGGGCTGGACCAGGACATGAAGTCGCCTGGAGCCAATTTGCACTTCCTTCTCGCAAGGCAACGCTGCCACTTGCTAAATCAAATGAGCTCTTTGAGGCTGCGGTGAATGAGGCTGGGGAAATTCAAATTCCTTACGGCGCCCTAGCTCCAGAACTTTCACTATGGCGCGCACCTACCGATAATGATCGCATCGCTCACTTTGCCACCAAGTGGGAGCGCTATGGCGTTCGCAATTTAGAGAGAGTTGATTGCACAATTACAGAAAGTGCCAAGGCTTACAAGATTCTTAGTATCTGGGAGAGCAGCACTGGCTTCAAGATTAAGCAGCTACAGACCATCACACCAATTGCAGATGGTTACAGCGTTAAAGAGAGCATCACTGTTCCAAAGCAATTCGATGATCTGGCCCGCGTCGGAGTTAACTTTGAAATCTCTGGCGCGCTATCAAATTACAGCTACTTTGGAACTGGTCCACATGAGAACTATCCAGATCGCAAGATTGGTCGAGTCGGCCGATGGTTATCAACTGTGGCCGAGCAATACACACCATATGTGCGCCCCCAAGAAAATGGTGGACGCAATGGAGTTCGCTGGTTCACTCTGACTGGTAGCAACGGCCGTGGCATTCGTATTGATTTAGATAAGCCGCGCCAAGTTTCGGTAAATCCATATCGTGCGGGCGAATTAGCTGATGCCACTCATGATGTGGAGCTAACCGCCAGTGGAAATACCATCGTGCATATTGATGCTGCACACCGTGGCGTTGGTACCGCATCCTGTGGACCCGATACCTTGGCGCAATACCTAGTGCCTGGCGGTACTTATAGCTTTACTTGGAGCGTGCGCGCTATCTAGTTGGCCACTTCACCGGCGTTGGATATTTAGCTCTTCTTCCATCGCCAGAAGATTTACCAAGTAAGCGCCGGAAGATCCAAGGAATTACAAATACAAATACCCATGCCACAGTTACTAACGCCTTAAACACCCACGGAATCTTTCGCGCCGGAGGCAGTGGCGTACGCCAAGATGGATCAAAGGGCAGCCCTATCCGCTCTAAAACTGCGTCGGCACATCTGCGGTGGCCTTCTGCATTTAGATGTAGGCGATCAAAGGCTAAGAAGCGACGGTCGCTAAAGAAAGATTCTTCATTGGCATCGACCACAATTGCACCAACTTCGGCACCCACTGCACGCACCCCTTGATTAAATTCGGCGAATCTCTTCTGCCAAAGCTGCGCGCTCTTGCCAGTATTCCCGGTATTTTCCAAGACCGTAAAGAGCATCACCTGCGCCCCCGACTTGGCAGCTAGCCGCACCGCTTCTTGATAGAGCGCAATTGCAATATCTGCTTGGTATCCCGGGCGCAGCGCATCATTGGCTCCGGCGTGAAATGAGAGCAAGGTATCGGGCCCCGTTACAAAACCGAGCGCAGTTGGAAGTTGATCTTCAACAACTTGTCCAATTAACTTTCCACGAACTGCCAGATTTACATATGTGAAATCTGCATTTGCTTGGGCCATTACATCAGCTACTCGATCAGCCCACCCACGATATTTACCGTGGATAACCTCATCACTCATTCCTTCAGAGTAAGAATCTCCACATACTATGAAACGTTGGAATGACATTTTGCTTCGTTCCCTAATTCGCGCGCCGAGCTGCATCAACTGCATATAGGGCGATAGAGGTAGCAACGGAAGCATTTAGAGATTCGGTAGATGCGCTAATTGGAATTGAGACAACTAAATCGCACTTTTCGCGCGTTAAGCGAGCTAAACCTTTACCTTCAGAGCCCACGATAATCATTAGGTTTTCAGTAGCTACCTTCATATCGGCAATCTTGATATCTGACTCACCATCAAGGCCCACCACAAAGCAGCCTAACTTCTTCGCTTCATCAATAGTGCGCGCTAAATTTGTAACCTGTGCGATTGGCAGACGAGCTGCCGCACCTGCAGATGATTTCCAAGCCGATGCCGTCATACCAGCGGCGCGACGTTCCGTCATCAAAACACCCGCTGCACCGAAGGCGGCAGAGCTACGAACAATGGCACCTAAATTACGCGGATCGGTTACGCCGTCGAGTGCGACCAATAGCATCGGCTTCTTGGCGCGCTGCACAATCTCTTCAAATGATGAATATTGAAATGGCTTGATAGCCAAGATAATTCCCTGGCTATTTGGTGAAATGCCTTCCACCTCGGCGCGATGGGCTTCACGAATTTGCAACCCGTGATTTAAAGCGATCTGCAGCGATTCCGCCACGCGGTCATCGACATCGATACTACGCGCCACCAATAACTCAGTTGCCGGAACAGATTCGCGCAAGGCCTCTAGAACTGCGTTACGCCCAGCCACGATTTCACCACGCGGTGCATCGCCCTTTGAAAATTTACGAGTTGTGGCAGGTTTCTTCGCGCCACCCGATTTCTTTGAAGTAGCTAGCTCAGCGGCCTTCTTACGTTTAGCAGCTGCGTGATATGGACGATCCTCCGCCTTAGGAGTTGGGCCCTTTCCCTCTAAGCGGCGTTTGTTATTGCCACCAGTTCCGGCAGATGGGCCCTTCTTAGATTTACGAACTGCGCCACGGGGCTTTGCATTACCGGCCATTGTTATTTTCCATCTCTAGAAATCGACCAGCGTGGCCCTTGTGCAGTGTCTTCAATAGTAATTCCCAGAGCAGCTAAGCCATCGCGAATTGCATCGGATGCCGCAAAATCTTTCCGCTCTCGCGCTGCTGTGCGTTGCGCTAAAGCCAGTTGAATAACGCCATCTAGGGCTGTTGTCATATCGCTACCTGTGCCACTCTGTGCAAAGGCGGGATCAAAGGGATCGCATCCAAGGACATCAAGGGCGCCACGAATCTCGTTGGCAGATGATGCAATTACCGCTTTATCCCCTGCTGTAATTGCGTTATTGCCACTCTTTAGCGCCTCTGAAATTGAGGCCAGAGCTGTTGGCACCGCTAAATCATCATTTAATGCATCTCTAAATACCTGGCTGATTACTGGCGTTGGCTCTGTGCCTAAAATTTCAACAGAGCGAGTTAGGAAACCTTCGATACGGCGAAAGGCGGTGGCAGATTCAGCGAGCGCCTCGTGTGAAAATTCCAACATGGAACGGTAATGCGCCGAACCTAAATACCAGCGCAGTTCAATACCGCGAACGGTCTTTAATAGCTCGTGTACTTGCAGAGAATTACCAAGAGATTTCGACATCTTCTCACCGGATGCAGTAACCCAAGCGTTATGTAACCACCTCTTAGCAAAGGCGTATCCAGCAGCTTCTGATTGCGCAATCTCATTTTCATGATGGGGGAAAATTAAATCTAAGCCGCCGCCATGGATATCAAAGGCTTCACCAAGATAGGCGTGTGCCATGGCAGAACACTCCAGGTGCCAACCAGGACGACCAGCACCCCACGGAGTTGGCCAAGATGGGTCTCCAGGTTTTGCAGCTTTCCACAAGGCAAAGTCGCGCGGATCTTTCTTATAAGTTTCATCGGCATCGGCTGCCGGCATTAGATCATCTAACTTCTGACGTGAAAGCGTTAGGTAGGAAGATAACTTGCGAACTTCCAGATAGACATCGCCATTGCCTGGAGCATAAGCAGCGCCCTTTTCAATCAAGGCCTGCATTAGTTCAATCATCTGCGTGACATGTCCGGTAGCCCGTGGCTCATAGGTCGGTGGCAATACATTAAGTGCGGCATAAGCATCTGTAAATGCCCGCTCATACTTCATTGCAACTGCCCACCAAGGAGCCTCTTCATGAACTGCCTTATGCAAAATCTTGTCATCGATATCGGTAACGTTGCGAATAAAGGTGACGTCATAACCGCTCTTGGTTAGCCAGCGACGCAAGATATCGAAGTTAACCCCAGAGCGAACATGGCCGATATGTGGAGGTGCCTGCACAGTTGCGCCACACAGGTAGATACCAACTTTGCCTGGCGATAGCGGAGTAA
Source organism: uncultured Candidatus Planktophila sp. (assembly GCA_964463845.1). Taxonomy (GTDB): domain Bacteria; phylum Actinomycetota; class Actinomycetes; order Nanopelagicales; family Nanopelagicaceae; genus Planktophila. Next base: position 12,638 of record CAYXDT010000017.1, read on the forward strand.
ATTCAGAGGTGGTTCGCGTTAAGGTGTCATAAAGATGTAGCGAACTCATTAGGCAATTCTATCTTTACTTAGGCAGATTTAATAACGAGGGCAGATGCAATTGCTGCGATGCCTTTACCTTCGCCAGTTAGGCCCATCCCATCAGTTGTGGTGGCAAGAATTGCTACATCGGCCCCGCCGAGAGCGGCTGATAACGTAGCAATAGCTTCTGCTCGTCGCGCACCAATTCGTGGACGATTGCCGATGATCTGCACCGATACATGTGAAATGGAATATCCACCCCGATTAATAATTGCCAGAGTCTCTTTCAACAAAGTAATACCGGATGCTCCGGCATACTCTGGGCGAGATGTTCCGAAGTTACTGCCGAGATCGCCTAAACCAGTTGCGGCAAAGAGCGCATCGCAGATGGCATGCGCTGCCACATCGCCATCTGAATGCCCGGCAACGCCAACTTCATCTGGCCAGAGAAGTCCGGCTAGCCACAACTGTCGACCATCTGCAAAGGCATGTGCATCAACGCCCACACCAGCGCTAAAGGTTCTTGCATCTCCTAAGAAAGTTAGCGCTATTGCAAGATCTGACGGAGTTGTAATTTTTAGAGCTCGTTCTTCACCTGTAACGGTTGCTACCTTGTGGCCAGCGTTAAGGGCCAAGGTGGAATCATCAGTTGCATCCTGCGCACCTTGATGTATCTCTTGAAGTACTGCATAGGTAAATCCTTGCGGCGTCTGCACGCGACGCAAGGAGCTGCGATTAATTGCGGCAATAACGCTGCCATCTGCACCCACCTGTTGCAAGGTATCTACAACTGGCAAGACCGGAACCACAGCGACCGCCCCATCTTGTAACGCTGCCAGAACGCGCTTGGTTAAATCAACAGTTGCGAGCGAGCGCGCAGCATCATGAACTAAAACAAATTCCGCACCTTCTACCGCAGCAAGACCGGCGCGGATAGATGCAGATCTAGTAGCTCCGCCTGTTACCACCGTGACTTCATCACCAACGAGTTTTCTAATCTGATCTTCATATCCGCTAGGTGCGGTAACAACAATTTGATCTGCTACCGCTGAGATAGAGGCCACTGCATGTTCAAGCAGGGTGCGATTCCCCAGTTGGATAAGCGCTTTAGGAATAGTCGCGCCAAATCTCTCGCCGCTACCTGCAGCAGCGATGATTGCGGCGATCATGATTTTATGTAGAAACTAAATTAAGAAGCGAGAACCTCGTCAAGGAGAGTGGCAGCCTTCTCTTCATCTGTGCGCTCAGCGAGAGCGAGTTCAGAGACGAGAATCTGCTTCGCCTTGGCGAGCATGCGCTTTTCACCGGCTGAGAGGCCACGGTCTAGGTCACGACGATAGAGATCGCGAACGACCTCAGCAACCTTAATTACATCTCCGGAGGCCAATTTCTCAAGGTTTGCCTTGTAGCGGCGTGACCAGTTGGTTGGCTCTTCGGTATATGGCTGGCGAAGTACGTTAAAGACGCGGTCTAGGCCGGCTGAATCAACAACATCGCGGACTCCGACGAGATCGACATTATCGGCTGGCACGCGGACTGTGAGGTCCCCCTGCGCCACCTTTAGAACTAGGTAGGTCTTCTCTTCGCCCTTAATTGTTCGAGTCTCTATAGCCTCGATAAGAGCTGCTCCGTGATGGGGATAAACAACGGTTTCGCCGACCTTGAATGTCATGTATTGCCCTTCGATAGACATCCAATTCTACCAGCCATCACTGACATCGAAAACCCGCCCCAAAGGGCCAAAAGCAGCGTCAAATAGCGCTTATCGACCATGAGATAATTTCGCCCATGCGCCGCTTCGCGATTAAAAATACTGTTGTTGCAACCATCTCGCTCGCACTCGTCTTCTCATTAAGTGGTTGTGGTGCAGGGCCAAATGCCGCAACTCGCTTAATCACTCAAGTTACAGATGGCGCTGAAGCAAAGGTACGTAACGCAGATAGTGATTTGATGATTGCAAATTTCTTACTTGTAGCCACTGAAGATGGTTCTGCAGTTGTTGTTGGCACCATTATCAATCGTGCGCCAAAAGAAGATGCCCTCCTTGGAATCAAGGTCGGAGATGCAATCGCCACAATTACCGGTCAGCAGAATCTTCCACAGAACCAACCAATTAGATTTGAAGGCGATGTTGCAACTTCCAAAGCGGTCTTTTCTGGAGTCGGCGCTCAACCTGGCAAGAATGTCACTGTCACTTTAGCTTTTGCAGTAGCTGGTGAAGTTGTATTAAATGCCATCATCCGCGATAAGCGCGATGATTACGCCAATATCACCACCGGTGGCAAGCTGGCCACCGATGCTGCTGTCGAATAAATCTACTTCTTACCCTGATTCGCAACGGCAGCGATAGCTTCTAGCGCTGCTGCTGGATCTAAATATTCTCCACCTTTTTTAATCGGTGTGAAATCAGCATTTAACTCATACAACAAGGGAATGCCAGTTGGAATATTTAGCCCTGCGATATCGCCATCACTAATTCCATCAAGGTGCTTTACCAGTGCTCGTAGCGAGTTGCCATGCGCCGTGACCAAAACAACCTGACCGGTAGCCAAATCTGGCTTAATATCTTTATCCCAATAAGGAATCATTCGCTCAACAACATCTTTTAAACACTCGGTCATCGGTAGCTGTGATCCCAAATTGGCATAACGCGCATCGCTATCTTGGGAGAACTCAGCACCCTTTTCAATTAACGGCGGTGGGGTGTCATAGGAGCGGCGCCACAACATAAATTGTTCTTCACCATATTCAGCTAAGGTCTGCGCCTTATCTTTACCTTGTAGCGCACCATAGTGGCGTTCATTTAGGCGCCAGGATCTCTTCACTGGAATCCAGTGGCGATCACAGGCATCTAAGGCCAACTGCGAAGTATTAATTGCTCGACGTAGTAGCGAGGTATGTACAACATCTGGCAAGAGCCCACGTTCTGCCAATAACTCTCCGCCACGCTTGGCTTCGGCCTCACCTTTGGCAGAGAGTCTGACATCTACCCAACCGGTAAAGAGGTTTAGGGCATTCCATTCAGATTCGCCATGGCGCAATAAAATCAATTTAAGTGAGGACATGGCGCAATCTTCTCATACTCAACGACCAACGCTCTTTACCTAAAAAGCAATAAAGCTAAACCAGGTGCTTAAAGGCCTCAAGGTTGGCTAAGGATTCACCGCGACTTACCCGCCAAGCCCATTCGCGGCGAATGGCATCGGCAAATCCCAGCTCGAGCAGTTGATTAAAGGATGAATCAGAGTATTGCAGAACCGAGCCAATTAGTCGATCAATTTCTTGCGCATTAACTGCGGCAAGAGGCAGGCGCCCCACAAGATAGATATCGCCCAGTTCATTTATCGCAAAGGCGATGCCATACATCGCAGCATTCTTTGTCATGCACCATTTATGTACGACATCTTCATTGGTATCTGGCTTACGAATGACAAAGGCGTTGATACTTAAGGTGTGATCGCCGACAACTAAAGCACAGTGCGTCTGTAGCTTGGCTTCTCCCGGCAAAGTGACCATAAAGGTATTGCGATCTTTTAGCTCAAAATCTAAATCGTGTGATTGTAAGAATTCTTTTATTACCTCACGCGCATCTAGTGTCATCTAGCTAATACTCTTCTTCGCCGCTTTTCGTGCTGAAAGCACCCGATCATAGATATCTAAAGTTCCGCGAGATGTGCCTTCCCAACCAAAGTGAGAGGCATGTTCGATGGCGCCAAGAGATAACAAGATGCGGCGCTGTGGCTCTTGCAGCAGGCGAGCAAATACTGAAGACCAGGCACGCGGATTGTGGCCATCTACTAAGACCCCAGATATACCGTCAGCAACTGCAGTACGTAGCCCACCAATAGCAGTAGCCACAACAGGTGTGCCACAAGCTTGTGCTTCGAGGGCAACTAGCCCAAAACTTTCAGAGTAACTCGGTACGCAAACTAGATCAGAGGCGCGATACCACTGTGGTAAATCTTCTCGTGGCACAGGTGGTGAAAAACGCACCACATCATCAATGCCCAACCAGGTGGTTAACTCTTTCAAACGTTCTACCTCTGATTGATTGGCACCCGATGCTCCACCCATAATGTTGGTAATCAGCTTTGTGCGCAGATGCGGTGAATGCTGCACCATCTCCGCTATCGCTCTAATCAAAACCTCTGGCCCCTTATGTGGCTGGATGCGACCGACAAAGGTGATGATCTGCGCGCTCTTATCAAAGCCCAACTCTTCACGCGCTGCCGCCCGGCCAGCGCCCGGAGTAAAGACCTTCAAATTAACTCCTGGACTTACAACAGAGACGTTATCTGGGCAGGCTTCATATAGCGAAACCAAACTAGCCGCTTCGGCATCGGTATTTGCAACTAGAGCATCTGCTGCTGCCACAACTTGCGTCTCGCCCTGCACGCGGATCATCGGTTCTGGCATTTCACCTTCAGCTAAATTCAAATTCTTAACTCGCGCCATGGTGTGCATCGTATGCACCAGCGGAATCGCTAACTCTTTGGCAACTGGCATCGCTACCTTGCCACTTAACCAATAGTGCGAATGGATGATGTCGTAGCTGTTCTTGACCATCTGCTCTTTAAAGGCAGCCGATAGCTGCGGAATAAAACTTGGTAACTGCTCTTTTGTTAATCCGCTTACTGGGCCAACATTTAACTGTATAACGCGCACACCCGGAGATACCTCGACGATATCGGCCACATCTGCGCTATTGCGTCGAGTAAAGATATCCACCTCAACGCCTTGTGCCGCCATATTCTTGGCAGCTTCGCAGACATAGATATTCATTCCGCCCGCATCGCCAATACCCGCTTGATCAAGAGGCGATGTATGCACCATCAAGGTGGCAACGCGGCGGGGAGTAACGCTCATAATTGTTAAGGATACGCGCCCTTAAAAGGTTGCGCGAATGTTGCCGATTATTCGATCTCCACCCATGACATTTTCAGGCTCATATGGGCTATCAATACCAAGGCGCTGCAAGCCTGCATGTACCAATACTCTAAATGGGCGAAGCGAACCATCAGAGACCTTAAAGACCAAGGTACGTCCATCAGGCATCGACGCCACCTCAACAGCTTCAGCGCCATCTTTCATATAAAGACCAGGAACAGCCTCAATCATCTGTGTTGTAAGACGTCCCTTACCGGCGACCATCTCTGGAAAGGCGCGCGAGGCAGCCATAACACTTTGATGAATCGGATCTTTTGAAATCGTAATCGCTCTAATAGCTTTCGCTAAACCACTAAGAGTCAATAGAAATAGCGGCGCACCACAACCATCGGTTGAGGTCAGAGTAATTACTTCTCCCGCCAAAGTTTCTAGCTCAGATTTAATCGCTACCTGTAGCGGATGTGCTGGATCTAAATAGTTAGCAATCGGCCAACCGTTTGTCACGCAAGTTAATAACATCGCAGCATGCTTACCGCTGCAATTCATAGATATGCGAGTTGCTGCCTTCTCGCCCCATTCGCGCCGTTCGGCATCGCCTAGCGGTTTATCAAGCATGCACTGCAGCGCGCTCTCATCTAACTTAGCAACTGCCAATATTTCACGGACCGCTGCTAGATGCGCGGTGCTTCCAGAGTGGCTAGAGCAACCTAGGGCCAATAAGCGCGGCTCTAAGTTAAGGCCGGCACGCACCATGGCAGCGCCTTGGATAGATTTAATTGTGGAGCGCGGAAAAATTAACTTATCGCTATCGCCTAAAGCTAAATTTGTTGAACCATCTGCATTAAGCGCTAATAGATATCCCCGGTGCACAGATTCAACAAAGCCATCACGGATAAATTCAGCCAGAACTGCATCAGACATTAATTTTCCCTAATCTGCTTGGCGTTCCAGCGTTGACCAGATATGCGCCTGTAACTCTTGTCCTTCAGCTGCCATGTCGTAGGCGAAGAAGAGCTCACCTGCCACCAGACCATAGAGACGCACACCTGCTGTAACAATCTTGGCGCTAGGCGATGAATAACCTTGATCCATCACCAATTGAATCTTGGGACCATCAAACTGCCCAACCCAACCTTCAGAAATTCCAGTGTTATGTGAAATGACAACCTCTAAAACGTTATTTGGTTTAACGCGCCAGTAGCCAGTTTCAGATGCACCAGGGCGAATAATTTCTCCATCGCTATCAATAATCCAAGAGCGAGAGAAGTAATTCATAAAGGGGCGACCATCGTGGTTAAAGACCACTTCCTGGGCATATTCAAAGGTTTCAATCGTTGGATATTCACCACGACCCTTGCCGCGCCAGGTGCCGATCATCCAGGCCAATGGATTTAAATCAGGGTGAAGTCCTTCAGGAATTGTGAAGGCCATTAGAGCCTGCCTCTCTTATAAGTGCGCGCATCCCGCGCCTTGGAATCGCGCGTACCGCGGATTCCATAAACCATGAGCCCGATACCCGCAAAAAGGGAGACGATAATTAAAAGTACGGTTGTAAAGAGCTCCACAACCTAAGAGTAACTGCTAAAGCTTGCGAACTGCCCACATGATTACATAACAGGCGAGAAAGACTACAAATAACTGCCCCATTAACTTCATCGCGCTATGCCTCCACAATAACTTCTTGCGAGGCAGCCACGCCCTCAACAGTTAATTGAGCATCCACTGGCGTATTGCGCTTTACCACCGCGAGTGCAATCGGCCCCAATTCGTGATGGCGCGCTACTGTGCCAAGAAAGCCCACCTGTACCTCACCATTCATCACAGGTGTGCCGCTAGGTGGCATAACAACTGCATGTCCATCTAAATGCAACATCACTAAACGCCGCGGCGGCTTACCTAAGTTATAAATCTTCGCCACCGTCTCTTGCCCGCGATAGCAACCTTTCGCCATATGTACCGCTGAATTAAGTACACCTAACTCATTGGGAATAGATTTAAAGTCGGTATCAATACCATGGCGGGGACGTCCAGCACTTACCCGTTCTGCATCGAGCGCCCATGTACCTACCTGCATCGCACTCATCGCAAAGGCCTCTTCAGTTTCAGCCAATTCACTTCGCGGCACAAGTGCAAAGGGGCCACCAATATCTGTTGGCGTACCCGGAGCGCGCAAGACTGCATATTCAGTCGAAGCGTTACGCACCTGCACTCGCAACATAAATTTCATCTTATTTAAATACTCAATCAAGCCTTGCAGATATGGCGGATCTAAAAGAATCCAAGTTGTGTTGCCATCATCTACTAAAACAAATTGATACTCAACGTGCCCTTGCGGATCAAGGACCATGGCCGCAACCCAATTACCTGGAGATAGATCAACTAAGTGCTGCGTTGTTAAATCATGTAACCACTTCAGGCGATCTACGCCAGAGACCGCAATAATTGGAAGGTGCGATAGATCGGCCCAAGCCTTACCTTCAGCAAGCGCCTTCTGCTCCTTATTTGGTTCACCAAAGTGCCAGATGGCACCTTTATCTGGGCCCTCTTCAACATAGACCGCAGTCATAATCTTTTACTTAACGCAGGCAGCACATGTGCCATAGATGGCAAAGTGCGTGACATCAGTTTTAAAACCGTAATCATCAGATAAGTTCTGCACAAAATTTGCCGCAACATCGATCGGTGCATCTCCAACTGAACCGCATGTGCCACAGACAAGATGTAGATGCGTTAGCTCTTCAGCTGCGTGATAGGTAGCTCCACCATGACCTAGATGGGTATGTTGCACAAGTCCGACATTTTCAAGAGTCTCAAGGTTGCGGTAGACGGTAGATAAATTAATTCCCGGATGTGTCTGGCGCACTTTTTCAGCAACCTCTTCAGGAGTGGCATGCCCCAGCGCGCGAACTGCAGATAGAACTAGCTCTCGCTGTGGGGTCAGGCGTAAGCCCTTTTCGTGAAGTTCGTGTTTTGCGGCCATGAGATAAGTCTACTTTCTAATTGGAGTTACTTTGAGGTGAATCGAAGCCCCAACAAGTACATCTCACAGCCTAGGCAGTAGTTAAAGGCGGCATTTAAGAAGGCGGCAGCCAGCGCAAAGCCCACTGCCACGGTGAAGATCAGTGATGAGCCAGCAAAAGCGGCTAACACACCAGTTAACGCAAAGAGGAAGCCCACAGTCTGTGCAAACTTTGGCGGGCGCACATCTTCAGTTGGTGCATCTTTACTCAAGCGAGGTTTTATAAACTTTTTAAAGATCAAGCCATAAGGCGTAAATTGTGGACCACGCAGGGCGCCAATTAAAAAGACCAACCCTTGCGCTACCAAGACCCAGACGTTCTGTGAAACTAAAGCGATAGCCAGAACCGTTGTTGTGATTACCGCACCAAAACGGGGACCACGCGCATCGATATATATCGCGGCAACTTCTGGCTTATTTAGAATTTCAGACATGTGTAAAGGATAGGCAGCCTGAACTAGATTCGCGAGTTGCGAGTTACTTGCAAGAGTTAAGCGATTGCCGCAAGCGCTTCCAGCACCTGTTCCCGCTTAGGGGTACCAGCAGCGCGACCAACTTCAATCCCATCCTTATTGATAAATAAGGTCGTAGGAGTTGAGCGAATATCTAACTCGCGCACCAGCTCTAGATGAGATTCGGCATCGATCTGAATATGTTTCACATCATCCATAGATTGCACCATCTGCGATAGCAGCGAATGGGTGGCCCGGCAGGGAGTACAGAAAGCTGATGAGAATTGCACCATCGTGGCCCGTGATCCAAGTGGCTGGCCCAATGTGGCAGCGTTCAAGCGATGGCCCGGAATCGCCTTATTGGAGCGAATCGCGCCCTGTTTGCGCTTCCAGACGAAGCCATAGGCTGTTGCCAGAACGAGCACGATGACAAGTGGAAGATAGCTTTTCACAAGAGTATTCTCACACAATGGCCAAGGTGTTGCTACTGACAAATTCGCAAGGAGCAAGCGCAGAGGTGCTGCCTGCTCTCGGCCTATTGCAACATATCTGCAAGGTTGCCCCTCTTGAAGCATCAGTTTTAGTTGATACACCTGTAATGGATATCGTCTTTATCGACGCTCGTCGTGATTTTCCAGCTGCTAAATCGCTAACTCGCCTCCTTTCATCAACTGGAGTTGGCGCACCCATCATCGCAATCACCACAGAAGGTGGCCTCTCTGCCTTCACCGCTGATTGGGGCGTTAACGATGTCATCCTTGATACTGCAGGCCCCGCCGAAGTCGAAGCGCGTATTCGTATCGCAGTAGGTGCACATGCCGCCCACTTAGAAGCATCTGATCCAACATCATCTGAAATTCGCCAAGGCGATGTTGTAATCGATGAGAATACCTACACCGCCAAAATTAAAGGCACATCACTTGATCTAACCTTTAAAGAGTTTGAACTTTTAAAGTACCTTGCCCAACATCCAGGACGCGTATTTACCCGCGCCCAGTTGCTACAAGAGATCTGGGGCTATGACTACTTCGGCGGTACCCGCACAGTAGATGTTCATATCCGGCGCCTTCGTTCCAAGCTGGGCCCAGAGTTTGAATCAATTATCGGCACCGTCCGCAATGTTGGTTATCGCTTTACTATCCAGAATGGCGGCAAAGAAGCTGCTATCTCTGAGCTTGTCTAAGTAATGCGCCATATTTTAAAGCTCTACCGTTCCCTACAAGAACCCATCACTCCCATTCCCCACAACTACCAATTTATTACCTTTAATCCCAGCATCCATAAGCAACCTTGGCTTGATTTAAATAATTTAATCTTCTCCGAACACCCCGACCAAGGTAATTGGGCGCTAGCCGACCTAGAGAATCGAATGAGCGAACCTTGGTTTGATCCTGCTGGATTCTTTCTCTGCGTCAATAAAGAGAAACTCGTTGGCTTCTGCTGGACCAAGATTCACCACGACTTTGTTAATCAAGATCCCATCGGTGAACTCTATGTAATCGGTGTCGACCCAGCCGAATCCGGCAAAGGTATTGGCAA
>CAYXDT010000018.1:0-6996 GCA_964463845.1 uncultured Candidatus Planktophila sp.
ACTAAATCATCTCGATGTACTAACTCGCGCTCATATTCAGCGCCGAGGGTGGCAGCCAACTCTTTCGTTGATCTGCCCAACATCTGAGGAATTTCGGCAGAGTCAAAGGCGACTAAGCCACGAGCGATTACATGACCACTCTCTGATACAAGTTCGACGGTATCGCCAGAGATAAATTCACCCTCTACCGCTCTTACTCCAGCAGGTAGTAAAGAGACGCCGCGTTCTAAAATTGCAGTAACTGCGCCTGCATCAAGAATTAAGCGCCCGCGTGGAGTAGAGGCGTGTGCCAACCAGAGCAGACGAGAGTTCGCTTTGGAATGGTGGGGGGCAAAGAAGGTACCTACCTCTTGGCCAGTGATCGCTTGAGCTGATTGTGCAAGAGATGTAAGGAGCATTGGAATACCCGCGCTAGTTGCAATACGCGCCGCCTCAACCTTTGTCACCATTCCCCCACTACCGACACCAGATACTCCAGCGCCCCCGAGCTTGATATCTTCAATCTCAGAGATCTGGCCAACAAAATGAATCGCCTTTGCGCCAGCTTGGGTTGGTGGTGCGTCATAGAGAGCATCGATATCAGAGATAAGAATTAATAGATCTGCTTGTATTAAGAGCGCAACTAGAGCAGCCAGGCGATCGTTATCGCCAAATCTAATTTCTTGAGTTCCGACAGTGTCATTCTCATTGATAACTGGAACCACTCCCAGTGAGAGCAACTTATTTAGGGTCTGTTGGGCATTGGCGTAATGCGAGCGACGTACTACATCTTCGGTCGTAAGAAGTACTTGAGATGAGATGACGCCATGTGCTTGAAACTTCTCACTGTATTGGGCAATCAGTAAGCCTTGTCCAACAGAGGCCGCTGCCTGCTGAGTGGCAAGATCTTTAGGACGAACCTTTAAACCAAGTGGCGATAGACCAGCTGCGATAGCTCCCGATGAGACAACGACGACTTCTGCGCCACGCTTCTTCAATGAGTGCGCTAGATCAACTATCTTCTCAACTGCAGCTGGGTCAAGTTGCGCGCCAGCGGCACCTGTTAAAGATGAAGAGCCAATCTTTATAACAATACGCTTTGCGCTGGTGATTGCTGCGCGGCTCATTTTTCTAGACTTTCGTCTTGGCTCGTTTCAATCTCATCTAACGTCAACTTAATTTCAGGATTAGTTGGCTCGGCCACGTTGTACTCCCATTGGCGCGCCACCTCCTCATCAGTTAGGCGATCGCGCTCAACTTCAACGCTCTGCCAAGCACCCTCTAAACGTGAATCCTCACCACGACGATGTAAGAATCCGGCTAGCTGCTCTGCTCCAGCTTCAATGGTTGGCTCCCATTCAAAGACAACTTCATTATCACCAGAGCCGATTCGTACTTCAGAACCTGCGACAGCGCCCTTTTTGAATAACTCTTTCTCAACCCCAAGTTGGGCTAAGCGATCGGCCAAATATCCAATTGCTTCGGCATTCTTAAAGTTAGTTTGACGCACCCAGCGAACAACTTTCTGGCCGCGCACGCTAAATGAACCATCGCCATTCTTTTGAACAGTGAATCCGGAATCATCAACTGCGACAGGGCGCAAGACAATTCGGGTTCGCTCATCTTTGGCTGCCTCAGCTCGCTCGCGCTGTACAAGTCGCGCCATGGCATAGAGCAACTCTGGAAGGCCTTCCCGACTTGCTGCAGATACTTGATAGACCTCGTAACCCTTTTCGCGCAGCGATTCTTCAACCATATCCGCCATCGCCTTACCATCAGGAAGATCAATTTTATTTAAGGCAACTAGTCGAACTCGCTCTTCCAGACCACCATAGAGTGCAAGTTCATTCTCAATCGCTTGTAGATCATCAACTGGATTGCGATCAGTCTCTAGAGTTCCGCAATCTAGGACATGTACCAGTGCAACGCAGCGTTCAACATGGCGTAAAAATTGCAACCCTAAGCCTTTGCCTTGCGAAGCACCTGGGATAAGGCCTGGCACATCAGCTACCGTGAAACGGGTATCACCTGCTTGCACAACTCCCAGATTTGGAACAAGAGTTGTAAATGGATAGTCGGCAATCTTTGGACGAGCAGCTGAAATTGCGGCAATTAGCGAAGATTTACCGGCACTTGGGAAGCCAACGAGTGCGATATCAGCAACTGATTTTAACTCCAGGGTAAGAGTGCGCTCCTCCCCTGGTTCACCAAGGAGTGCAAAACCTGGAGCGCGTCGCTTTGATGAAGAGAGAGCTAAATTTCCAAGTCCTCCATGGCCGCCACGTGCAGCTAAAAAGGTTGTACCAATTCCGACCAGGTCAGCTACCTGCTGGCCATCTTCACCGTAGATAACTGTGCCATTTGGAACAGGCAGAATTAAATCTTCGCCAGAGACGCCATCTTTACGATCGCCATAGCCTTGATGACCCGATGTTGCTTTGCGGTGTGGTGAGTGGTGAAAATCAAGGAGGGTGGTTACTGAAGAATCAACAACCAAGATGATGTCTCCACCGCGCCCACCATTGCCACCATCTGGGCCACCTAGTGGCTTAAATTTTTCACGCTTTACAGAGACGCAACCGTCGCCGCCTTTTCCGGCAGAGGCAAAGAGGGTTACGCGATCTATGAATGTTGTCATCACTACCCTCTCTCTTGCGCTTTTGCGATTACTGACCAAATAAAAAAGCGGACCGCGATAAATGCGGCCCGCTCTTTTGTAGAGAAACCTTAATTAAACTGCAGGGACTACATTCACTACGCGGCGACCGCGAGCGCGACCGAATTCAACGGCTCCAGCTGCGAGTGCGAAGAGAGTGTCATCTTTACCGCGTCCAACATTCTTACCTGGGTGAAAGTGGGTGCCACGCTGACGAACGAGAATCTCTCCTGCATTTACCTCTTGGCCACCAAAACGCTTGATGCCGAGGTACTGTGGATTTGAATCGCGACCGTTACGTGTTGAGGAAACGCCCTTTTTACTTGCCATCTCGCTGCTCCCTTAACCCTTACTTAGCACCGCTGATTGCGGTGATCTTTACTCGTGTGTGCTGCGCACGGAAACCCTGACGGCGGCGATAGCCGGTCTTATTTTTGTAGCGAAGAATGTCAATCTTTGGTCCCTTGAACTCATCGATAACTTCTCCAGTTACCTTGATGCCAGAGAGAACTTTTGGGTCAGTTGTGACATTTGCGCCATCGACAACGAGGAGAGCTGGGAATGAGACAGATGCGCCAGCGGCAGCATCGATGCGATCGACGGTGATGGTCTCGCCAACGGTGACCTTCTCCTGGCGTCCGCCAGCTTTAACGATTGCATACATGCTTATTGCCTCAGTTCTAGTAATTTCTTGAGCTCGGCGGACCTTCGGGCCGAGCAGACGCTAAGGGTACGGATTTCATACCCCTGGGGTCAAATCAGGTGGTGGGTACTGCTCTTTAGGCTGTGATTACCCCTGAAGTAGCCGCTCTCCGGCGACGCTTTCCTTTAGGGGCTGCCTCGACCTTATCTGCAACAACTGTAGATTCTTCTGAGAGGTCAGGATCCACATCAAGATCTGAATCAATTTCAGGTTGATCAGAGCTTTGCGCATTTACCTGAGGCATTGGCGCCTTCATCTTTACTGGATCCATATGGATATGAATTCCGCGACCATTACATGAATCACATGTTGTTGAGAAGGCTTCAATCAAACCTTGGCCAACTCGTTTACGTGTCATCTGAACCAGACCTAGCGAGGTAACTTCTGCCACCTGATGCTTAGTGCGATCGCGGCCAAGACATTCAACTAAGCGACGCAGAACTGCATCTCGATTTGATTCCAGGACCATATCGATGAAGTCGATTACAACAATTCCACCTAAGTCGCGCAAGCGCAGCTGACGGGCAATCTCTTCGGCAGCTTCCAGGTTATTCTTTGTAACTGTCTCTTCGAGATTTCCACCCTTACCAATAAATTTACCGGTATTAACATCGATAACAATCATCGCTTCGGTGCGATCAATAACGAGAGATCCGCCAGAAGGCAGATAGACCTTGCGATCAAATGCCTTGGCTAGCTGTTCTTCTACACGGTAATCGGCAAAGAGATCTCCACTGCCAGCATACTTTTCAATCTTGCTAACTAGCTCAGGGGCAATTGAGCCTAAGTATGAAGTGATCTCATCCCATGCCTCGTTACCCTGAATAATTAACTTACGGAAATCCTCATTAAAGATATCGCGAATAACTCGAACTGCTAGATCTGGCTCTGAGAGTAAGAGCGCTGGTGCATGGAAGTTGGGGTTAACAGACTTCTGATAGATATCTTCCCATTGCGCCTTTAAGCGTTCGACATCTGCTGTTAGCTCAGTCTCGGAAACGCCTTCAGCTGCCGTTCTAACAATTACGCCCGCATCTTCCGGAATTAGCGTCTTGAGAATTGCCTTTAGGCGAGTGCGCTCTGATTCAGGAAGGCGCTTTGAGATTCCACTCATGCCTCCCCCGGGAACGTAGACCACATAGCGGCCAGGTAAAGAGATCTGACTTGTTAGGCGAGCGCCCTTCTGTCCGATTGGATCTTTAGTTACCTGAACTAGAACTGGCTGACCGGTCTTTAAGACCATCTCAATTTTGCGTGGCTCTGATTCAGAGATTCCTGCAGCATCCCAATTAACTTCACCGGCATAGAGAACAGCGTTACGCCCCTTACCGATATCAACGAATGCTGCCTCCATAGAAGGTAGAACGTTTTGGACGCGACCTAAATAGACGTTTCCAACGTATGAGACGTTCGCATTTCGGTTTACATAATGCTCAACCATGACGTTATCTTCAATAACCGCAATCTGAATACGATCACCAATCTGACGCACAACCATCTCGCGATCTACATTTTCACGGCGAGCTAAAAACTCTCCATCTGTAATAACTGTGCCACGGCGGCGGTATGGCTCGCGATATTCACGCGAATCACCGCGCTCACGTCCCCGATCGCGATCGCGTCGATTGCGTGTGCCACGTTCTGTTTTTTCACGTGCTGGACGCTCGCTCTTCTCGCGAACTTCACGGACTTTAACAACTGTGACTACGCCATCTTCATCGATGACCTCACCCGGTGTAACTCCATCTCCAGTGGCGCGGCGACGGCGACGGCGACGATGGGTAGCACCTTCTGCGCCCTCTTCACCGCTCTCTTCTGAACTTTCGCTCTCGCTATCTGCGCCATCTTGTTGCTCTGCGCTATCACTTCCACCTTTACGGCGACCACGACCACCACGACGGCGATTGCGATTTCGATTACGCCCAGAACGACTCTCAGAATCATCTGAATCTGTAGCAGCTGAATCCTCTTTAACACCTTTGTCGCTGGAGCCTTCGTCAGCAGTTTCACTCTTCTCAGCAGCTGCCTTCTTGGTGCGCTTTGGCGCGACTACATCGGCGGCTTGAAAGATTGGAACTGGGATGGCGGCAGCTTTACGGGTGCGTTTTGGCGCATCCTCGCTCACTTCGCCTGTTGCTTTAACTGTGGCTTGATCTGAATCTAGGCTCTCTTCAGCCTTTGACTTACTCTTTGACTTTTTGACCGCGCGCTTACGCGGTGACTTTGGCTCTATGGCCATATTTTCAAATCCTTTAGCGCATACCTTCGATAAAAGCTTTCTAAACCTTCACCGAGATATACATTCTCGTGGCCCACTGCTTTAGATTTAGTAGATCAAAACAGTAAGCAAATCTTGTTTGGTAGTCCGCCGCAGGCGCGATAGAGATCGCTGGCCGCGCTGAACTGTTGCCCAAGTATGGCAGAGAAGGGCGCTGAAAACCTATTTTGAGCGCAAATTAGCCGCGTTGGCGCGAGTGAACATTCTGCAATAGGCCAAAGCCAATCAGATTGGCGAACATACTCGAGCCCCCATAAGAGAGGAAGGGCAGCGGAACTCCTGTCATCGGCATCAGTCCCAAAGTCATGCCGATATTTTCAAAGATTTGAAAGGCAAACCAAGCAATCACCCCTGTGCAGACCAAGGTCCCATAGGGGTCTGTAGAGCGGCGCGCGATACCAAAGGCTCGCATCAAAACAAGAAAGAGTAGGAATATTATAAATCCACTTCCAAGGAAGCCCAGTTGCTCTCCCGCAACTGTAAAGATGAAGTCAGTCTGTTGTTCAGGAACAAAGCGACCATTTGTCTGTGGTCCTTCAAAGAGCCCTGTACCAAAGAGGCCACCTGATCCAACTGTGATGCGCGCTTGGCGTAATTGATAACCAGCTCCTTGCGTATCTGCATTGGGATCGACAAAAGATTGCAAGCGCTTCAACTGGTAATCATTTACAACTCCCGTTTGAACGGCGCCGAATCCACCAATTAGCGCCGCTAAAATTAGCCCAACAACCCAACGTGTTGGCGCACCCGAAACTGCAATGATGGTAACAACGGATGCGCTGATGATGAAGACCGTTCCAACATCGGGCTGTAACAAGATCAAAAGAATAGGAAGAGCGGCAACACCCAACGCCTTCAAAACATCTCGGTTACTTGGCTCATCGCTGTTATGAGTGCGCTCAGAGAGCAACATTGAGATTCCAAGAATGATTGAGATCTTGGCGATTTCAGCAGGTTGAATCTGTAGCCCTCCAGGGAGTGGAATCCAAGCGCGGGCACCATTTATCTCAGCCCCAATTCCAGGGATAAGAACCAATAAGAGACCAAAGACTCCAAGCCCCCAGATAAATGGGGTGTAGGCGCGTAAGAGACGATAATCAATAATGGTTGTTCCCCAGGCGAGCGCTAAACCAATAACAATATTAATGACATGGCGCTTTAGATAATGTTCTGGATCTAATCCATTGGCGGCATACCAATCGCGAGTTGCGGCGTAGACAAGCAGGGTGCCAATAATCAAGAGCAAGCCCACGGCTCCGGTGAGAATTGGATCAAAGCCGGAAAAGAATGAGCGTTGGGCTCGTCTATAGGGGCTGCGATTTAGGAAGGTACTCATTTATCGCTGCACCGCCCTTGGAGTCGCAGATGGTGTAACCACCT
>CAYXDT010000018.1:7096-22372 GCA_964463845.1 uncultured Candidatus Planktophila sp.
GAGGCATACCAAGAGGTATCTGACTTTAAAGTTCCGTTGGGGTTGCGCCCAAAGACTTCTGCCGTGCCAGTCTTGCCAGATGTCTGCACTGGAAAGTTGGCAAAGACCCCAGCTGAAGTTCCAGTCAGAGTTACTTCATGTAACGAATCCTTAAGCAGCGCAAGTGTCGCCGCATCTACCCCGATATCGCCAAGATTCTCCGTGAAGAATCTCTCCTTTACTTTCCCGTCAGAGGTCACAATCGCCTTAGCTACTGTCGGCTTCCAGATAGTTCCACCATTAGCTATGGCGGCATACATCTGGGTCAATTTAATTGGAGTAATAACGGTGTCACCTTGCCCAATTGAAAAGTTAACAGCATCACCAGCGCGAATTTTGTCGCCATCTAAACAATTCTCACGCGCTAGTTGCAGAAGAAATGGGGTCTGCTGTTCCTTTGTGGAGCGCTCTCTGTAATTACAGAAGTAATCCTTATTCTCGCTATACCAATCCTTTCGCCATTGGCGATCAGCTAACCTGCCTTGCGATTCAGATGGCAGATCTATACCGGTCCTGACGCCAATCTGAAAACGTTTGGCCGCATTGAAAAAGTAATCATTGGCATTTGATTTAGGGCGCAAACCGCCATCGCGCACCCATTCATCGTAGGCAATTTGATACCAGATGGTGTCACACGAGATAGCCATCGCTCTCTTCATAGTGAGCGTTCCTTGAGCTTTACTCTCAAAGTTTTGATATGCGCGAGTTCCAATCTGAACCTCAGCGGGACAGGCGTAACTCTTAGTTAGGTCATAACCAGCATCCTTGGCAGCAACTAATGAGACCGCTTTAAATGTTGATGCTGGCGCATAGAGTCCTTGCAGCGCGCGATTCAGCGCAGGCACCCCCGTCTTCTCGCTAAAGAGATCACGAGCCTGCTTTACAGATAGTCCGCGCTCAAAGGCATTTGGGTCAAAGGTGGGATATGAGGCAAGAGCCAGCACCTGACCATTGCGAACATCCATCACAATTGCGGCTCCACCATCTCCATAAAATCCCAGAGATTTCGCGCGGAGCACCGCCTCCCTTAGCGCCTTTTCAGTTGCCGCTTGTAGGCGGGCATCAATACTTGTAACTAAATGGCTGCCCGCTATCGGCTTAGTGACTTTACTGGTTGTCGTTACCGCTTCTTTTCTATCAACAATGAAGGTTTTAATTCCAGGGACTCCACGCAAATATTCGTCATAAGCAGTTTCTAGACCAGCCTTACCAATAACTTCAGATCGGAAGTAGGAACGTCCATTGGCGCCAGATAAATCGTCATCCGTTAATGGTCCGACATAACCAAGTAGATGACCTCCTGTTAAACCAAGGGTTGATGGATAACTGCGAATCGCAATCGGCTCAGCTGAGATTCCTGGATAGCGATCTGATCGCTCGACGATACGGAGCGCCAACTGAGGGTCGGCCTCTTTAGTTATAGGAATTGGTTGAAAGCGTGAGCCGGTCCAGCAACCGGCGCGCGTGCCGACTGCTAACTCACCACAGAGGCGAGTGCGCTGCCAAACATCTTCATAATCTAAGCCAAGTAGTTGCACCAAATCCTTTAGAACAGCAACGCCTTTATCAGGCAACTTATCAATCTTGGTGCGGTCAACGGTCACCGCGAGGCCAACTTTATTTAGCGCCATCGGAACACCCGATGAATCAACGATAAATCCCCGGTTGGCAGGGGTTACAACGTCGCGACTTTGAATACTAAGTGCGGCATCTTTATAAGTTGGACCGATAGCAACCTGCAGATAGAAGAGTCTTCCCAAGAGCGCAATCATGAGGGAGGCGATAAAGATTTGGGTGACAATCAGGCTAAGGCGGGCGCGTTGATTCATATGCTGCGCGCCATTCCGAAGATATTGGAGTGCAGCGAAGTGATTACCTTAAGAATTAATGGCGAGGTAATCGCACTCCAAAAGAGCGCTCCGGCCAAGAGATAGAGGACGCTAGCCAGGCTTCCGATCTCCTGCCCCAGCAATACGCCAAAGATAAGAAAGATGATTTGCGATATTACGACACCTAAAACTGTTAACAATAAAATGTTTATTGGGTTAGCGCGAATATTGTCATCTCCGTAACCCAGAAAAGCGATGACATAACAAGCGATAATGAGAACTAAGGTCCAGTGGCCCAATGGGCCAGGCGCTGATTGCGAAAGATCCATCATGATGCCAGCGCCAAATCCTGTGAGGGCGCCAATCTCTGGGGTGCTAAGAGCAGCCCAGATAAGGGCCACGATGAGGATTAAGTTAAACCCTCCTGCTGGCAGACGCAATTGAGTTACAAAGCCTTCTTGCAGAAGAAAAATCACAAGGAATATCGGTGATGATAGAAAGAAGCGGCGTAGCGTCATCTTTTTCTAACCCAGTTAATTACTAGCTCGAGGAGAGGGCTCAGCTTCGGGCGTTACAAAAACAGTAACAGTTGGAAGCGGTGTTGGTACGGGCTTTTCCGGCACTAGCGAATCACGCGGGTCAGCATCTGTTCCTCCGACAACTACTGCAACCACAGAAAGTCTTGAGAAGTCGGTATAGAAGCGGATATCGGCAGTCTGTGTTACCGCACCCGGTGAGTTATCAACGCTAATCACTTCACCGATTGGAACCCCTGGAACAAAGGGGCGTCCATTCTGGCTGCCGCGCGCCAAGAGAACATCACCTTTCTTAATTCGTGAAGTGTTATCGAGCAGCTGCAAAACTCCACGTCGCGTGCCCTGACCACTCAAAATTCCAATCTGCTGACTCTCGGCTACTCGCACCCCAATTCTAAAAGCTGGATCTGCAACTAGTTGAACGAGTGCGCTATTTTGGTAACTCTTCTTAACGACTCCCACTAAGCCAAAACCTGAGAGCACCGTCATATTTGTAAGGATTCCCGATGATGAACCGGCATCGATGGTTAGCGTCTGGGTAAAGGATGTGCTTGATCCATATGAGATAACTTTGGCGTTAACAATTTCAAATCCAGCTCTTCCAGCTAGATCGAGAACCCCCTCTAACTCTTTTAACTGCGAATCAGCGTTTTGGCGATTTAGTAATTTCAAACGCAGAGCATCATTTTCACTCTCTAGCTTCTTAATCTCATTTCTGGTCCGCCCCAAACTTGTGACATCAGAGAAGAAATTGCGCACTGGAGTCAGAAGCCACGAGCCACCTTTTTGAACAGGGGTTAGAGCAGTCTGCGTGCCAGAGCGAAGACCATCAATTACTTGTACTCCACGCAAATCCAGCGTGATTAGAAATAGAGAGGTAACTAGAAGGGCAATAATGAGTAAGCGACCGCGGTTGTCGCCGCCGTAGCGCACTTAACTTTACCTACCGGCGAGGCTCAGAGATCAAAACCTTTTCAAGGGCCTCAAACTCTTCAATGCACTTACCAGAACCTTCGACTACCGCATCAAGTGGACGATCTGCGATATGAATTGGCATGCCAGTCTCTTTACGAAGTCTTTCGTCGAGCCCCTTTAGAAGTGCTCCACCACCAGTTAAAACAATTCCGCGATCCATAAGGTCAGAAGATAGCTCTGGTGGACACTTATCAAGCGTTGCCTTTACTGCATTAACAATCTGATTTACCGGCTCTTCTAGCGCCTTGCGAATTTCTGCAGCTGTAACAACGAGTGTCTTAGGAAGACCTGTTGCTAAATCGCGTCCGCGAATTTCTGCATCATTTTCGCCTTGTAGCGGGTAGGCAGAACCAATCGCCATTTTAATCTCTTCAGCTGTGCGCTCACCTAGAAGTAGTGAGTATTCGCGCTTAGCCCAAGCGATAATCGCCTGATCTAGCTCATCTCCACCAATACGGATAGATAGCGCAGTAACGATGCCGCCCAAAGAGATCACAGCTACCTCAGTTGTACCTCCACCGATATCTACAACCATATTTCCAGTTGGCTCGTGGATTGGTAGCCCTGCACCAATAGCTGCGGCCATTGGCTCTTCAATGATGTAAACCTTACGAGCGCCTGCGGCATAACCAGCATCCTTAACCGCTCGCTGCTCAACACCTGTAATGCCAGATGGCACACAGACAACAATTCTTGGTTTAGCTAAGAAGCTGCGACGATGTACTTTCTGAATAAAGTAGCGGAGCATTCGCTCGGTGGTATCGAAGTCTGCAATTACGCCATCCTTAAGAGGACGAATCGCCACAATATTTCCAGGTGTACGACCAA
This sequence comes from uncultured Candidatus Planktophila sp., assembly GCA_964463845.1. GTDB lineage: Bacteria > Actinomycetota > Actinomycetes > Nanopelagicales > Nanopelagicaceae > Planktophila. The sequence goes on from CAYXDT010000018.1 coordinate 11,304, forward strand.
TCATCTTCTTCGCCTCAAGACCAACAGCCAGAATGCCGCCAGTATCTTGGTTGATTGCTACAACTGAGGGTTCGTTAAGAACAATGCCACGACCTCGTACGTAGACAAGAGTGTTCGCTGTTCCTAAATCAACTGCCATATCGCGGCCGATGAATGACATTTTGCTAGACATTTATTTCCCCTCGAAGAAGATAGCTATTTCACGGGCAGCAGATTCAGGAGAATCTGAACCGTGAACAATATTTTGTACAACTTTGGTTCCTTGATCACGTGCTAAATCTCCGCGGATAGTTCCGGGAGCAGCCACTGTTGGGTCGGTAACGCCAGCGAGAGAGCGAAAGCCTTCGATAACTCGATTTCCTTCTGCAACCATAGCCACGATTGGCCCTGACAACATAAATTCAACTAATGGTTCGAAGAATGGCTTTCCCTGATGTTCTGCATAATGCTTCTCAAGAAGCGCTCGATCTGCCTGCAACATTCGTAGCGCTGCAATCTTGTAACCCTTAGCTTCGATACGAGCAATTACTTCGCCGACTAAACCACGCGCCACGCCATCGGGCTTTACGAGGATTAAGGTTTTTTCGATGCTCACAAGGTGGAGTCTATTAGGGGTTTGGCCTACCTGCTGCCATGAGGGCCGCCCGCGCTGCCTCACCCTTACGCCCCACCACAATGGCCGCTATCCAGAGCGCCCCAAAAATCACACCAACGATTGCCATCGCTGGGACCACAAAGGCGTAGCCAATCATCAAAAGCTGTAGCGCCGAACCGAAAATCCAGCCTGCTCGCCACTTGAGCAATCCGGGGGTGATAAGAAAAGCAACTGTTAGAAGTGCGCCGAATAAGACAGCACTTTCGCTTTGATCCAAGCGGGCTATTAGAACTGCAAAGAGCATAACGAAAAATTCCATTGCTAGAACTGAGGATGCTAGAACTCTCATTATTAGCCCTCCTTTGGAAATTTCTTTCGGACAATTGCACGCGCTTCTCCAACAGATACTACTGAACCGGTAATCAAAATTCCTATCGAATCCTCGCTCAGCGGTCGATTGGCATCCTGTATCGCCTTGTCAATTGCCTGTGAAATCGAATCTGCGCTAGATACTCGGTCAGCGCCGAAGAACTCTTGCGCCATCTTCTCCAATTCAGAAATCTGCATCGCCCGTGGCGAGGAGTTACCGGTCACAATTATGTAATCCATAATCTGTTCGAGTTCGAGGAGAATTCCTTGTACATCCTTATCGGCCATTGGAGCGAAGATTCCAATTACCTCATCAAAGGTGAACTCGCTCTGCAGCGTCTGTGCAATCGCTGCCGCCCCATGTGGATTATGAGCCGCATCTAAAATGATTGTTGGGTTGCGATGGACTACCTCACACCTTCCCGGAGATTGCACCTGTGCAAATCCAGCGCGCACCGCCTCGATATCTAAATCTTGATCACCGAAGAAAGCTTCGACGGCAACGAGGGCGGCCGCAGCGTTAGAAGCCTGATGCTTACCGTGTAGAGGTAGGTAGATATCTGTGTAGATCTCTTTGATTCCTTTAATTGTTACTAACTGACCACCAACTGCCACAGATCTTGCAACCACCGAATATTCCAGACCTTCGCGGGCCACATCCGCACCGACGGCTGCTGCTTGTTTCAATAGCTCAACTGCGCTTTCAGGTTCTTGTTGGGCCAAGACTACGAAACCACCCTCTTTGATTATGCCCGCCTTAGTTTGCGCAATCTCGTTGAGTGTCTCGCCTAGGTACTCAGTATGGTCAAGGCCAACTGGCATGATTACGCAGACATCTGGATCGACAACATTTGTCGCATCCCATTGCCCACCCATACCAACTTCAATTACTCCAATATCGATTGGGTGCTCAGCAAAGGCAACAAAGGCAAGGGCTGTAATTGCTTCGAAGAATGAGATTGGATCGTCGAACTTCTGGTCCATCAAATCAAGGTAGGCGGCGATATCGTTGTAGGAAAAGATTAACTCGGCTGCAGATATGGGCTCACCGTTAATAGCTATCCGCTCCAAGAAACTCTCTAGGTGCGGACTGGTAAATCGACCAGTGCGTAGCCCCATTTCAAAGAGCAGAGAGTCGATCATCCTTGCGGTCGAGGTCTTTCCATTTGTGCCACCGACATGAATGGTTGGATATGTCAGCTGCGGTGAACCCAAGATATCTACCAACGCTGCGATTCTTTCAAGAGTTGGTTCGATTCGCGTCTCTGGCCAACGCTTGAGTAGTGCGGCTTCAATCGCCTCTATACGCGCTTGATCATCTGCTGAGGTAGCTGCCATCTATTTAAGCGCCGCAAGTTGAGCGGTTATACGTTCTATATCTGCCGTGGTCGCTTTAAGTCTCTCTTTTATCTCCACAACAACGTTTGCTGGAGCTTTAGCCATAAAGCCTTCATTACCCAACTTAACTTCGGCGGTCTTGAGATCTTTCTGAGCTGTCGCTAAATCCTTCTCCAGTCGGGCTCTCTCGGCAACAACATCTACCGTGCCAGATAGATCAAGTTCAACTTTCATCGCACCAATTTCAACCGAGGCGCTCGGGGTAAATTCAGTTAGCTCAAGCTTTAAAAGAAATGCCATTGCTGAGGCATATTCGGTAACTGCGGCAGGGGCGATGATGCGACCTGGAATCTTTGCTCCTGGCTTAACTCCCTGATCGTTACGGAAACGTCGCACCTCAGTAATTATCTTCTGCATCTCACCAACTAGAGATTCTGCACCCTTATCAATATGAGCAGGGCTGGAATCAGGCCACTGCGCAGTAACTAGAGTTTCGCCGCTGGTAAGTGTGACCCAAAGTGTTTCAGTAATAAATGGCATTACTGGATGTAGAAGTCTAAATAGGTTATCTAATACATAACCCAGCACGCGCTGCGATGGAGCGCTATCGCCAGAGGCGAAAGTCTCCTTGGAAAGTTCTAGATACCAATCGCATAAATCATCCCAAGCAAAGTGATAGACCGTCTCGCAGGCACGAGCAAACTCATAACCTTCAAGGAGCTGCGTATATTCGGCAGTAGTCTCGCTCAGGCGTGACAAGATCCAACGATCTATCGCAGAGAGCGATGCTTTATCTGGAAGCGGCCCGGTAACGGTTGCACCATTCATCATGGCAAAGCGGGTGGCGTTCCATAATTTGGTGGCAAAGTTACGTGAACCGGCGATCCAATCTTCAGCTAAAGCCTGATCTTTTCCGGGATTAGATCCCCGTGCCAAGGTAAAGCGCAGCGCATCGGCGCCATATTTATCAATGAATTCAAGTGGATCAACCACATTGCCGCGCGACTTAGACATCTTCTTGCCGAATTGATCGCGGACTAGCCCATGCAAAACAATGGTGTGGAAGGGAGGAACGCCATCCATGGCATACAAGCCAAAGAGCATCATGCGCGCCACCCAGAAAAATAGGATGTCATAACCGGTAACAAGAACGCTCGTTGGATAAAACTTCTTTACATCCGCGCTCTGTTCTGGCCAACCCAATGTAGAGAATGGCCAAAGGGCGGATGAGAACCAGGTATCTAAAACATCTGGATCTTGCTCATAACCTGCTGGAGCGCTTTCACCGGGACCCAGAACAATTACTTCGCCATTAGGTCCATACCAAACCGGAATGCGATGGCCCCACCAAAGTTGGCGAGAGATGCACCAATCGTGCATGTTATCGACCCAGTCGAAGTAACGTGGTGCAAGTTCAGCAGGTTCAATCTTCACTCGTCCATCACGGACCGCATCCCCCGCCGCCTTTGCAAGAGGGGTAACCTTTACAAACCATTGCTTAGATAGGCGTGGCTCCACCGTTGTATCGCAACGTGAACAGTGCCCAACAGCATGTATATAAGGACGCTTCTCAGAGACGATACGGCCTAGCTCTTTCAACTTTGCAACAACTGCAGTGCGAGCTTCAAAGCGATCCATGCCATCGAACTCGGTACCGCTGCCCTCCATCACGCCATGCTCATTCATGATTACGACAAAAGGAATATTGTGGCGCAGCGCCATCTCGAAGTCATTTGGATCATGGGCAGCCGTTACCTTCACAGCTCCAGTTCCAAACTCGGGATCAACATGTTCATCAGCCACAATTGGAATCATTCGATTTACCAGCGGCAGGAGAACTTCGGTGCCCACCATGTGCTTGTAACGAGGATCATCAGGGTGAACTGCAACAGCCCCATCGCCCATCATGGTTTCAGCGCGAGTTGTGGCAACCACGATACTGGCATCGCCATCGCCGTAACGAACTTGAACAAATTCTCCAGCATCATCTTGATGCTCTACTTCAATATCTGAAAGAGCAGTTAAGCAACGGGGGCACCAGTTGATGATGCGCTCTGCTCGGTAGATGAGGCCTTCATCAAATAATTTCTTAAAGATAGTTAGAACTGCGGCAGAGAGATTTTCATCCATCGTAAATGCTTCGCGGGACCAGTCAACCGAATCTCCAAGTCGCTTCATCTGGCCCAGAATCTGCCCACCTGATTCGGCCTTCCACTCCCAAACTTTCTTTACAAACTCTTCTCGCCCTAAATCATGTCGCGAGAGACCTTTAGCGGCTAATTGTTTTTCGACAACATTTTGCGTAGCGATTCCAGCGTGGTCCATGCCTGGCAGCCAAAGCGCTTCAAAGCCCTGCATCCGCTTTAAGCGAGTAAGGCAATCTTGCAGAGTCTGATCGAGGGCGTGACCGATATGAAGATTGCCAGTTACGTTGGGAGGTGGAATAACAATCGTGAAAGGCTCTTTGCTCGAGTTGGCATCGGCTGCAAAATATCCGGCATCAAGCCATTTTTGGTAGAGCGGACCCTCAATCTCGCTCGGCACAAATGCGGAAGCTAGCTCTCGCTTCTCTGATGACATGGAGAGCAGTCTAACTGACTATTGAAATTGCATTACATGTGAGGCCAACGAGTATCTATCTCGCCGGTAGCGGTTTAAGCGCTCTTCTCCTCAGATGATTTATCGCGACGTGATGCGCGCTTTGGGATATCACCTGTCCGTGGCACTAGCGTCGGAGCAGCGCCATCTTCGATACAGCTCTTCTCGATGACAACTTTGGCAACATCGCTGCGGCTTGGTACTTCGTACATAACGCCAAGGAGCGCCGCTTCCATAATTGCACGCAGACCACGAGCACCAGTTCCACGCTTTAGAGCCAACTCTGCAACGGCATCAAGGGCCTCTGCAGTAAATTCCAGTTCGACATCATCTAAGTTAAAGAGCTTTTGATATTGCTTTACAAGCGCATTCTTTGGCTCAGTCAAGATCTGCATAAGCGCCGGCTTATCTAGCTGTTCGACGCTAGTTAGAACTGGCAAGCGTCCAATAAATTCTGGAATCATGCCAAATTTAAGGAGATCTTCGGGCATTACATCGGCGAAGATATCTCTGCGGTTCTTATCTTCGGCAGTTTGTAGCTCGGCGCCAAAACCAACTCCAGAAGTTCCACTGCGCGCCTCAATGATTTTATCTAAGCCAGCAAAAGCGCCACCGACGATAAAGAGGACATTAGTGGTATCGATTTGAATAAATTCTTGATGTGGATGCTTACGTCCACCTTGTGGTGGAACAGAGGCAACTGTGCCCTCTAAAATCTTAAGCAGGGCTTGCTGAACACCCTCGCCAGAAACATCGCGAGTAATTGATGGGTTCTCTGATTTGCGAGCGACCTTATCAATCTCATCAATATAGATAATTCCAGTTTCAGCCTTCTTAACATCGTAATCGGCGGCCTGTAAAAGCTTAAGGAGAATGTTTTCAACATCTTCACCTACATAACCGGCTTCAGTAAGAGCTGTTGCATCAGCGATGGCAAATGGCACATTAAGCATTCTGGCCAAAGTCTGCGCCATTAAAGTCTTGCCACAGCCAGTTGGACCGAGAAGTAAGATATTTGATTTTGCGAGTTCAATTCCATCTTCATCGCGGGTATCACCTGATTGCACACGCTTGTAATGGTTGTAGACAGCCACAGAGAGTGATTTCTTAGCACGATCCTGACCGATTACATATTGATCCAGAAATTCAAAGATAGCTTGTGGCTTTGGAAGTTCACTTAAGCCAAGCGAGGAAGCTTCGGAGAGTTCTTCAACGATAATCTCATTACAAAGTTCAATACATTCATCACAGATGTAGACGCCAGGACCTGCGATTAACTTCTTGACCTGCTTCTGGGTCTTGCCACAGAAGGAGCATTTGAGAAGGTCGTTTGCTTCACCGATACGTGTAGACATGGGTAAAGGGTAGTTTTTACGCCAAGATAATGCGCGCTAAATCTGAACTATTTCTGTTCGCCCATAGAAGAATCGCGAAGATTTGGTGAGTAGGCAGGCTTGCCCGAATTCATCTTGGCAACTCCTGGCACCAACATAACTACCGCACAGATGAGTAGATGGAAGATTGAGATACCAATTAATAATGGCCGCTCCCCCAGCCATTCAGACATCGGGCCAGCTAGAGCCATTCCTAGAGGTAGAAGCGCCCAAGTTCCCATGTAATCAAGGCTAAAGACGCGCGCTTGATATTCAGCCGGAACTTCACGCTGCACAGCTGTAAACCAGAATGCCTCCCATGGTCCAACTGAGAAACCAGCGACAAAGTAGGCAAGAAATATAACGACTTCAGAAGTTGGGAATGCCAATACCAGTGGCGCAAAGATAAAGAGGCCCCACACAACAACTGCAACAGTTCCTTGATTCTTAATCTTTAACTTAATGCTAATCACTGCAGAGATGAGCCCACCGGCGCTAAAGAGCGCAGCCGCTGTGGCATAGACAGCTGCAGTACCAAAATCTCTCTTAGTTATAACTGGAAGTAGAACATTTTCAACACCTACGACCATCATCAATTGGAAGGTGGCCATAACAATCATCGCGGCAATCCATTTGTAGTACCTGACAACTCTTAGACCTTCTTGCATCTCATGCAAAAAACCAATCGACTCTTCAGACTTGGATTGCTTCTCATTCTCTTTGATTAAAAGTAGTACCAATGCTCCAACTAGAAAGAATAAGGTTGTCGCTACATAGGTGGCATGAGTACCAACAGCGACGATAATGACACCGGCTACTCCGGGCCCTGCGATGGTTGCAGCCTTTGTAGAGATGCCGCGCAAGACATTTCCTGATGGCAGAAGATGATCGGGCAAGATGCTAGGAATTATTGCGCCGACTGCCGGGCCACCAAAGGCATCGCTGACGCCCATTAAAACTACTATCAACCCGAGAATCCAAAATGAGATTGTCGCTGGGTCAAAGAAAATTACTACGCTACACATCACTGCTCTAAAGCCATCTGCAGCAATCATTACCGTCTTTCGCGGAAGGCGATCAGCCCAAACTCCTCCAACGGGAGCAAGAAGTACTCCAGAGAGAATTCGCGCACCGAGAATTATTCCTAAATCTGTGGCGCTTCCACCTGCATCCAAAATTGTTACAGCCAAGGCGATAGGAAATGCAGTCATCGCGATAACGGTCAGAATCGTCGAAGTTAGCAGCGCGACATAAGACTTGTTACCAAGAAGAGAGCCCGGTGCGAAATATTTACTCAACATTTCTATCCGGGCCCACTCTCTAAATCAATTACGCAGAAGGCTTAGCCTTTCTTGAAGCCATTACCTTATCTATTAATCCATACTCGACAGCTTCGGCTGCGGTAAGAATCTTGTCGCGCTCAATATCCTGAACTATCTGTTCAATAGAGCGATTTGAGTGCTTAGCAAGCATCGTCTCAAGAAGCCCTCGCATACGCATAATTTCGCGCGCTTGGATTTCAATATCTGATGCCTGTCCGCCACCTTCAGATGATGGTTGGTGGATCAAGATACGTGAGTGCTCGAGTCCATAACGCTTACCTTTTGTTCCACCAGCCAAGATGATGGCGGCAGCTGATGCTGCTTGGCCAAGACAGATTGTGGTGATGTCAGGGCGAACAAATTGCATGGTGTCATAAATTGCAGTCAGCGCTGTAAATGAACCACCAGGAGAATTGATATAGATCGAGATATCGCGATCTGGATCCATTGACTCGAGGGTGAGCAGCTGAGCCATGACATCGTTTGCAACTGTGTCATCAATTGCCTGACCCAAGAAGATGATGCGCTCTTCGAAGAGCTTTGTGTAAGGATCTAGGCGCTTGTAACCGTATGCGGTCTTCTCTTCAATCGTTGGCAGAATATAGCGATTGGTGATCTCTTGAATGTTATTCATTACTTCTTACCTCCCGCAATTTGTCCATCATTTGAAGCGATGTGATCGATAAAGCCATAGGCAAGTGCATCCTTGGCATTGAACCAGTTATCGCGATCAGAGTCGGCAATAATCTTTTCAAGTGGCTGACCTGTGTGCTTAGCGTTTAGTTCAGACATGGTCTGCTTCGTGATTGCCATCTGCTCTGCCTGAATACGAATATCAGTTGCTGTTCCACCGATTCCACCAAGTGGTTGGTGCATCAAGATGCGCACATTTGGAGTTGCGTAGCGCTTACCAGGATGGCCGGCTGTTAATAGGAACTGGCCCATTGAGGCGGCCATTCCCATCGCAACAGTTGCAACATCATTTTTGATGTAATGCATGGTGTCGTAAATGGCCATACCTGCAGTGACTGAGCCACCAGGTGAGTTGATATAAAGATAGATATCTTTCTCAGGATCTTCAGCAGCTAGAAGCAACATCTGAGCGCATATGGAGTTGGCCATCTCATCGCGAACTTCGCCGGCGAGAAAGATGATTCGCTCGCGCAGCAAGCGACTGTAAATCTGATCACCCATCCCCATAAGTTCTGTGCCAGCTGAGCGGGCTACATGGGTGGTATCTAGTGGGTTAATAAAATCCACGTTTCATCCTTCCGATTGTTTTCTTCAGTAGAGACCCTAACAATGCGCCGAGCAAAATGCTTCCCCAAGGGGTCATATCTGGCTTAAAAGTGCCCTTAATATGCCTTTGTTCGCTTACGGCTAAAGATTATTTAGCTTCAGCTGCAGCAACATCATCGGCGGCCTGAACTTCTGCAGGTGCTGCGGGGCGAAGGGCCTCAAGATCAACCTTATTGCCAGATTTATCGACAACAGAAACTCTAGCCAGAACCGAAGCCAGCGCCTTGGCGCGAGTTACTTCGGCAACTACTTGGCTGATCTGTCCAGCCTTCTGTAGCTCCTGCGCAAATTGCTCTGGGCCCATTCCGTAACGTTGTGACATGCGAATTAAATATTCAGTTAGCTCAATCTCATTAACCTGAACATCTTCTGCCTTAACAATTGAATCGAAGAGGAAGTCAGATTTAATTGATGCGCGAACCTGGCCATCTACTTCAGCGCGGTGCTCGGCATCATCCTGACGTCCTTCACCCTCAAGATGATCATTTACCTCATCAAGGACGATGTCATCCGGAACTGGAATATCTAGATCGGCCAACAACTTCTCAACAAGCAGGTCGCGCGCTGATGCACCTTGCTCCATCTGCTTAACCCGCTTCAAACGCTCTGCGATATCGCTACGCAATTCTGCGACGGTATCGAACTCTGAAGCCAACTTAGCGAAGGCATCATCTAGCGGAGGAAGCTCACGCTCTTTAACTGCCTTAACAACAATCTCAACATCTCCACTTTCGCCATCTTTCTGGCCAACTAGCTGAGTTGTGAAAACTTTATTCTCATCCTTGACCATGCCAACAAGAGCATCATCAAGCCCATCAATCATGCGATTAGAGCCGACCTCGTATGAAATGTCATTAGCTTTTCCACCATCTACTTCAGCTCCATCAATACGAGCTGTCAGATCAAGAGTTACAAAGTCACCGCTCTTGGTGGCGCGTTCGACTGGAGCCAAAGTGCCAAAGCGAGCGCGTAATTCGTCAATCTGCTCATCGATATCTTTATCGGAAACGGTTACATCTTCTACTGTGATTGTGATCTTGGAAAAGTCAGGAAGAGTTACATCTGGACGAACATTTACTTCAACAGAGAAAAGTAGTTTCTCGTTATCGACAAATTCCTTGACATCAACAGTTGGGCGTCCAACCACCAAAATCTCATTTTCACGAGCTGCGGCGATATAGAAATCCTGAATCGCACTATTGATAGCCTCATCGAGAACTGTGCCGCGACCTACGCGCTGATCGATCATGGCATTTGGAACTTTGCCCTTGCGGAAACCCGGGATATTTACAGTTGCAGATACCTTCTTATATGCAGCGTCTACATACTTTCCCAGCTCCACAAAAGGAACGTCGATATCAAGGCGTACGCGAGTTGGAGAAAGTGTCTCGACCGTGCTTTTCACGAAGTGCTCCTATTTGTTGAGTGCAGCTGCAATAAAGAAGTGAAACTGGTCGGGGCGGGGAGATTCGAACTCCCGATCTCCTGCTCCCAAAGCAGGCGCGCTAGCCACTACGCTACGCCCCGAGGCGCAAGGCAGGAGTCTAAACCAGATTTCGCACTCTGATTACCGACCCAGTACCTTTAGCCCATGCACCCGCGGGTGTAGCTCAATGGTAGAGCCCCAGCCTTCCAAGCTGGCCATGCCGGTTCGATCCCGGTCACCCGCTCCAGTTTTTTAGAATGTCGATGCGACGGCTTGCACTTCTATAGCTACAAAACTGCCTTCCAGGCGTAGTAAAGATGTCCCAGCTGTGGACCGCCCAGCGGTAACGGTGAATGTCACTCCATAATCTGTTGCAGATGAACTGCCGCTAAGAGTTAAGTCAAGATCAATTGAATTCTCAAACCTTGGCGCACCTGTTCTGTATGAATAAGAGTGGCTAAGTAAGTAGCGATTAACCAAAACCGGAGTTCCATTTATGCCTGTAGCCGATAGCGACAGCGGCATAAAATTTTCTGCTGCATCGTTGGGCTGATGTGTCCATATTTTTGCGCGAACCACGTAACTCTTACCTGCTTTGAATCCTTCGATTGATGACGACTGTGAAGTTCCAGTAATTCCATTGATATCAGAAAACGTCAAGGAACCGTTGATTGCCGCTGTTGCACCGTTTATTCCAGCTGCTCCTGTCGCACCTGCAGGACCGGTTGCCCCTGTTGCACCAGTTGAGC
>CAYXDT010000019.1:0-20360 GCA_964463845.1 uncultured Candidatus Planktophila sp.
GCTCTTGATCGGCTGGGCGTTCAAAGACGACAGCTTCTGTCGTAATAAACATCGCAGCGATTGAGGCAGCGTTAGCGAGCGCAGAGCGAGTTACCTTAACTGGATCGATGACGCCATCTTTTGCAAGATCGCCATAGACATCGGTTGCAGCGTTGAAGCCCTCGTTAGATTTAAGAGCGCGCACCTTTGCAACTACAACGTAGCCCTCAAGTCCGGCATTCTCGGCAATCCAGCGCAGTGGCTCATCGCAAGCTTTGCGAACCAGTGCAACACCGACAGCCTTATCGCCTGTGAAGCCGAGGTTATCTTTAAGGGCATCGGCGGCATGCACTAGCGCTGCGCCTCCGCCAATAACGATTCCTTCTTCAACTGCGGCGCGAGTGGCAGAGATAGCATCCTCTAGACGGTGCTTCTTCTCCTTCAACTCAACTTCGGTATGTGCGCCTACCTTGATGACACAGACGCCACCGGCAAGTTTGGCCACACGCTCTTGCAACTTCTCGCGATCCCAATCTGAATCAGATGAGGCGATTTCATTGCGAAGTTCGTTAACGCGACCAGCTACAAGAGCCTTATCACCGGCGCCATCCACAATTGTGGTGGCATCCTTTGTAATAACGATGCGACGAGCGCGGCCGAGATCTTCCAGGGTTGCCGCATCTAGCTTCATGCCAACTTCTGATGAGATAACTGTGGCACCTGTCAGGATGGCGATATCTTGCAACATCGCCTTACGACGATCACCAAATCCAGGGGCCTTAACTGCAGCCGATGTAAATACTCCGCGCATACGGTTAACAACCAGCGTTGAGAGAGCCTCTCCTTCAACATCTTCGGCGATGATTAGAAGTGGCTTACCTGATTGGGAGACCTTTTCTAGGATCGGCAGAAGCTCAGGAAGAGCTGAGATCTTATTTGCTGAGATAAGCACATAAGCATCATCTAGCACTGATTCCATGCGATCTTGATCGGTAACGAAGTATGGCGAGATGTAACCCTTATCAAATTGCATACCTTCAGTGAACTCGAGTTCGAGCGCTGTAGTTGATGCCTCTTCGACGGTGATTACGCCATCTTTGCCGACCTTATCCATCGCTTCGGCGATGAGTTCTCCGATAGCGCGATCTTGGGCGGAAATTGTTGCAACATCTGCAATCTGCGCCTTATCTTTTACGACAGTTGAATTCTCGCGCAGGCGATTAGAAACTGCTTCAACAGCTGCTTCAATGCCAAGCTTTAAATCCATTGGCTGTGCGCCAGCGGCTAGGTTGCGAAGACCTTCCTTGACCATTGCCTGAGCTAGAACGGTGGCAGTTGTGGTGCCATCTCCTGCGACATCGTTGGTCTTAGTAGCAACTTCCTTAACTAGCTGTGCTCCCATATTTTCAACAGGATCTGAGAGTTCAATCTCTTTAGCAATAGTTACGCCATCGTTAGTGATGGTTGGTGCGCCAAATGATTTAGAGATGACAACGTTACGACCCTTAGGCCCAAGGGTTACCTTGACTGTGTCAGCTAGTTGATTGACGCCACGTTCCATTGCGCGACGAGCATGCTCGTCGAATTCCAACATTTTTCCCATGGACTACTTCTCGATTACTGCGAGAATGTCGCGCGCTGAGAGTACGAGGTACTCCTCGTTGTTGTACTTAACTTCAGTTCCGCCGTACTTGCTGTAGAGAACAACGTCGCCGACCTTTACATCCATTGGTACGCGAACGCCATCATCGAAGCGGCCTGGGCCAACTGCAATAACTGTGCCTTCCTGAGGCTTCTCTTTTGCAGTATCTGGGATTACTAGACCTGATGCTGTGGTTGTCTCTGCCTCATTGGCCTTAACAACGATGCGATCTTCGAGCGGCTTAATGGCTACTGCCATGGTGGTACTCCTTTGACTTTTTTCGTTTGGTGTAAATCCACTGCTGGGGGTGGCTCCTGCAATTAGCAGTATCGACCCGAGAGTGCTAACGCCAAGCCTATGCAAGAGCTGGGTGGCTCGCAAATCAAGGCCTAAGGAGGCCTCGACTAGAGGCTGATCTGCTCTACCGCCAGCGCTGAATCGGCATCAAAGGCCCCGCGGGTGGCAGGTCGTCCCGCCGCAACCATCAGACTGCCCAAGGAGGCGACCATCGCCCCATTATCTGTACAGAGCGCAGGGGCGGGAATCCGCAGCTCGATGCCGGCCTTGGCACATCGCTCTTGCGCCACCGCGCGAAGACGAGAGTTTGCCGCAACGCCACCTGCGATAACTAGCGAATCAATTCCGCTCTCCTTACAGGCAGCCAGGGATTTAAGTAAGAGCACATCGACTACCGCTTCTTGGAATGAGGCAGCCACATCGGCGCGCACAAAATTTGGCACCTGCTCTAAATATCGGGCAACGGCAGTCTTTAAGCCAGAGAAAGAAAAATCGTAGGGGCGAGTTGCCCAATCGTTTGAGGTGGTAAGTCCGCGAGGAAAATCAATCGCAGTTGGATTGCCGGTAAGTGCCTGCTTGTCTATTGCTGGTCCCCCTGGAAAACCAAGTTGCAAAATGCGCGAAATTTTATCGAAGGCTTCACCGGCGGCATCATCCATGGTCGCACCTAATTTAATAATTGATTTAGTGATATCCGGAATCTGTAGAAGCGAGGAGTGTCCTCCACTTACCAGCAGCGCAATCGTTGGGCGCAGTGGTTGGTCATGAGTTAGGTAATCAACTGAGATATGAGCTGCTAAATGATTGACGCCATATAAAGGTCGCCCCAACCCTTGCGCTAATCCGCTCGCAGCTGCGGTGCCAACTAAGAGCGCACCAACTAAACCAGGGCCGGCGGTAACGGCTACGGCATCTAAATCACGTAGGGAGATATCGGCGCTCTTTAACGCGCTATCGATACTAGGTAGGAGTGCCTCTAAATGTGCGCGTGAAGCAATTTCCGGAACAACTCCCCCAAAGCGAGCATGTTCATCCACGCTAGAGGCGATGACATTTGCCAACAGTGTGCGCCCACGCACAATACCGATTGCAGTTTCATCACAGGAGGTTTCGATACCAAGGACTAGAGGCTCCGTCATGAGAACTCCTTACGCATGACATACGCATCTTGGCCAGGTCCGTAGTAATCCATACGTACTGAGATCTGCATATAGCCCAGCGCTTTGTAGAGCTCGATGGCGCCGCTATTGCTCTTTTCAACTTCCAACATCATCGCGCTAGCGCCACGATCCTTAGCCCATTGCTCAATCTGGCGCATAAATTCACGGGCAATTCCTTGGCGGCGATAGGCCGGCAAGACCGCCACCGTCAAGATATCGGCTTCAACTCCAGGAGCTGGCAAGAAGACGCCGCAGTAACCCACTATTTTATTTTCAGATTCGGCCACAGACATATAACGAGTAGTTGGAATTCCAGCGAACTCCTCTTTAAATTGAGCGCTACTCCAAGGTGAGTATGGAAAGAGCTCTTTCTCATAGCTGGCTAGTACTGGAGTATCTAAAGCAATAGGTTGGCGATAGGTAATCATTGGCGCTCCGCAGTCGGAACAGCATCAGGGCGGCGCAGGTAAATCGGTTCACGAATATCTTGCTCTGCAGATAGTTCAACCATTTTCTGGATATCTGGGTACTGACCTAAAATAAAATTGGCTACCTCTTCAGGTTTATTAACTGCCGGCCCTGCAGTGCGCACACCATCTTGATAACTTGCCCAATAGATCTCTTTGCGCCGCGCATCTATCGCAGCTGTGTAGTGGCTCTCTGCAATGGCAATCGCATCTAGCGAGCAGATACCGATAAGTGGAATTTGGCGCGCTAAGGCAAAGGTTTGTGCAAAGGCGATACCAACTCGCAGCCCGGTAAAGGGGCCTGGCCCCATACCAACGACTACCTGTTGCGGTGGCTTAGCTACCTGCAGCGCTTTAGATACAAGGTCGGCAACGGCGCGTCCATGATCGGTAGCGCCATCATGGAATTCGGAAAATAGCAGCTGCCCATCTTCGACTATGCCCACAATGGTGCGAGCAGTTGCAGTATCAATTGCCAGGGAGATGGTCATACTTTAAATCCTTGCCAGCGGGCTCCCACAGCATTGATTGAAACTTCCCGAATATCATCTTTGCTATCGATATTAATTTCTAGACGTTCCTCACCTAAACGGGCTGCCTCTAAGCCACCCCACTCAACAACTGTTACCCCGCTCTGCACGGCTGCATCAAGATCTAAATCATCAAGATAGGCAGCCGCCCTTCCAGCTTCCAATAATCGGTAGATATCAACATGAATTAGAGGCAAAGGTGCCGCATGCGTGCGAGAGATGACGAAGGTTGGCGAGGTCACATCTGAAATTCCAAGAGCTGCGCCAATTCCCTGCACCAGGACGGTCTTGCCGGCGCCCAAGGCACCGTTTAGCAGAATCAAATCTCCGGCCTGACATTGCTCACCGATACGCACTCCCAGTGCGTGCATCTGCTCCGGCGTTGCAATCTTCACTTGTGAAGGATAGTTGAAGAAAAGAAGAAGGGCCCCGGTCTCCCGAGGCCCTTCTTCACTTAACTACATTTAGCCGAAGTTGTACTTCAAATCGGCTGGGCGGTAATCCAGATCGCCGCTTAGGTAAGGAACCTTTGTTGACAAGAACTCAACATATGCTGCAGTCGGAACCTTTCCAGAACGGGCAGCAAGGGCGAGCATATCTACCCATGCCTTTGTCTGACGCTTGGTAAATGTCTGATGTCCTACACCTGAAGGAGCTCCCGGACCAGTTAGATCAGGAAGGCCAGCTGCTGTGAACTTGGTGTAAGTCTCAGGAGTAAGAGTTGTAAGTGAGAGAGTATTCCAACGTGGCTTTGGACCAGATTTGGAAGCTTCCCACTTAGCAAGCTCTGCTTCGTAGACTTCGCGCTTCTTATCAACATAGCGCGCAGTGTTACCGGCAAAGACCAGACGATCTGCTTCAAGTGTGAGCAAGATTGTTGGGTGCTTTGAGGTAAAGGATGACTTATCAAGGTTCTTGAACTTATCGATAGCATCAGCGTTTCCAGCTACACGAGGCGCCGCAGAGAGCACACCTAGCATAGCGTTGATACCTTCATCACCTGAAAGTCCTAGGTTGTAACGTCCGGCATCTCCTTCATCGAGTAGAGCTGCCCAATCAGTCTTGGTGTTGTCGTAGAACCCTGGACCAGTTAGCTCAGAGATTGACTGGCCGGCAAGTGTGCCGGTTGCAAGTGCTGCTCCGATATTTTGCAGAACTGCCACAGTGGAGTTGATGCTAAATTCAGGAATCACTGCGTTTGTCGAGATTCCATCCATATGTGAGCTCTTTGTTGGAACACCGGTTAGGAGTCCAGTTAGAAGAAGAGCTGAGCGCTGTGGGATAGGGGATCCCTTAAGAGCTGCTGGAAATTCCAAACCTGGTGCTCCTAGGTTTCGGCTCCATGCAGTTAGTAGAGCTCCTGCCTTCTGGAATTCACCAACGGAGGCCATATGTCCTGGAACTCCCTTTGTACCAAAGGCAGCGCATCCCTTAATTGTTGGGTCAGCGAAGACGCTCAAGAGATAGTAGATATCGCAGGCAGATTGTAGAGAGTTAGCAATTGATGGAGTTGTGCCCGCCATGATGCCGACAGAGTCTGCATAGGTTGGGTACTTCTCAACAAATGGCGTAATGATTGAACCAGCCTGTGATGATCCGTAGACCACCTTCTTGGAGATTCTTGGGTACTTAGCCATAGCGGTATCAATTACCTCTTTGAGCATCTCAATACGGAAGGTGTTATTCCATCCGCGTAGACCCTTAACGGTGCCGTCGTAGGCAGCTAAGCCATAACCACTTCGTAGCATCTCTTTGGTGACATCTTGTCCGGTGATATCACTGCGAGGAGATAACTCTTCGATACCTGTTGGTGGAACGCTTACGCCAGGTACTGGGTAGGTGGTCTTAAAGCCATGCTCCCAGAAGAACATAACGCCTCTGAAGTTTTCAGGCATTCTGAACTCGTATGCTGCGCCATTTGCCAAGGTGCCCTTACAGGTTTCAACTCCAGCTGTAGTAGTACATACCGGTGTGGTAGCTGCAGATGCAGTTGGGGCGGCGACGAAGCCAAGTGTTACCAGCAGCGCCGCAGCGCTAACTGTTGCAATTGATTTACGCATCGTGATTAGTTTCATGTGATTAACCAACCTTTGGTAGAGCATCGGCTGCGATTGCAGGACGTGTGTATTTGAGTTCAGTTACTGGTCCCTTTGCAGAGTCGGTTGTCCATACCTTGCGTGGAGAATCGACTGGCTTGAGATTAGCTGTGGCATCGTATTGACCGATCCAGAAGCCGGTGTAGGCCTCGTGGGTGCGGGCGCTATAGCCAAGTGGTGAAAGGGCGGCGCTAGAGAGCTTATTAGCGTTCTCCTTTACATACTTAATGATTCCCGGACGGGTTAAATTCTTACCGGTACCAAGGAGCGCCGATGTCATTAGGTAGCCAATATTCATACCTTGCAGAACATTGTTATCCCAACGCTTATCTGGACCCTTATTGAAATCATCATTAATCTTCTTAAAGGCCTTCACAAACTCATCATTCTCTTCTCCAGGAGCTGGAGCGTGAGAGGCGGAGATAACTCCATTGAGAAGTCCAGCTGATTGAGCAGGAGTGATTCCACGAGCGCCCAGAATTGTCTGGAAGGTTGTGGCATCGGCGCCAACTGAGATAACGATCCACTTAGCTGGACGGTAGGCAATCTTATTTGCCGATGAGACAGCAGCTGCGAAGGCAGATGCCACAGCGCCTACGACAACAACATCAACGTTATTATCTTTTAGCTGCTGCATCTGCGCATCTAGCCCACCTGCTTGAGTACCAGCGATAAAGGTCGCGGCAGTCTTTCGTGGTGTGAAGGTGACTCCAGCAGTTGCTAGACCTTCCACGGTATTGCGGCCAAAGTCATCGGTCTGGTAGACGATACCGACAGTGTTCTTAGCAAAATTCTCCTTGATGTACTTTCCAAGAATCTTTGCTTCAACTGTGTAGGTACCAAGTCCACCGAATGTTGTTGGATACTTCTTTGGATCAGTGTAGAAACCACTAAACCCACTATTGACGAAGAGGTGAGGGATGCCACGACGGTTAAGATCTCTGATTACAGATATCTGGGTCTGAGTTCCGATTGATCCCACCATTGCAAAGACTTTATCCTTATTGATAAGAGCTGATGCAGTGGAGACGGTTAGACCGGCACGATAGGTATCGTCCTTAACCACCAATCGAATGTTGCGTCCATGAACGCCGCCCTTTGAATTTACATAATCAAAGTAGGCGCGCATTGCATCGTCTACCTTGTTATAGCCGGGGCTAGCTGGACCTGTCTGAGGAAGTTGCATTCCAAGAACAATTTCAGTCGCTGAAACACCAGGGGTGCTCGCTCCTTGAGCAGGGACTGCCGTGAGCGCTAAGGCTCCAACAAGTACAGCTGCCGCAGAGGCGATGAAGCCACGTGGTGATTTAGACAGAGATGCACGATTTCTCACTACATTCACTCTTTCTCTCTTGTCAGTTCTGCAGATACGCCCCATTTGGACCCATCTGCCACTAGCCCTGACTGGGCTAGAACGGTGCCACTTTAATGCACCCTGAATCGAAAGTGAATGAATTGTGAATAGAAATCAGGAGAAACTCCTACATTTCACAAGTGGGGGCTACCCATAAGTACCGCTTAAAGGGTGGGGTTTATAACGATTATTTATGTTTATGTAGGTGGGTACCACCGGCAACGCCGGCTGGATTAATAACCACCGTAAGGATCAGAAGAATTCCCGAAATGAGAGCTGGCATAAAGTTGGAGACCTGCTCGCTCAATTCAAGGGGATCTATGGCGAGATTAATCCAATCAGGTAGGAAGACGACAATCACAGTGCCGATAAAGGCGCCGAAGATACTTCTGATTCCACCTAATACTGCAGCCGTTAGCAAGGTAAGTGATAAAGCCACTGGATAGATACTTGGACCAACTAATCCGCGAAGGCCATACAGCGCACCAGATAGGCCGGCAAAGGTAGAGGCGATGATAAAGATGTAAATCTTTTGGCGCGAGAAGTTAACACCAGTTAGGGCTGCCGCTGTCTCGTTATCACGGATTGAGCGCCACATCCGTCCAGTACGAGAGAGCAGTAAATTGGAGGCAAAGAAGAGCGCGATGGCAGCGAAAGGCAGGACAACATATAACTGCCACTCTTCATAAGTTGGTTCACCAAATATATTTGAGAACCAGCTTGGTGGATAACCCACATCTACTTGAAATCCTTCATCACCCTTAAAGACAGACATGAAGCGATTGGCAATTGATGGAATCGCTAGCGCAATCACCAATGTTGTACCAGCTAAGTAAGGGCCAGATAATCTCGCAGCCGCGATACCAAGGAGCGCACCAGCTAGGCCAGCACCAATGATTGCAGCAGGTACCGCAATCCATAAAGAGATTGAGTAGTTGGTCATCAAAAGCGCTGTGGTGTAACCGCCGACTGCCATCAAGGCACCTTGCCCAAGAGATATCTGGCCAGAGATACCCGTTAATAAGGTAACTGAGAGAACTCCAATAAAGTAGATAAGAACTACCGCTAACTGCGCCTGATTATAAGGCTCGAAGGTGGAGCCGACAATAAGGATAAGAGTTATGAAAACCAGGGTGCGGATTAAGCTGCGCCGGATAATTGAAGGAGTTTTAGCTGCGCTAGACACGTCGTGAATCCTTTCCACCCAAGATACCGCGCGGTTTCACGATAAGGACAATTAGTAAGACGCCCAGAATTGAGAGGTAGACATCTTCTGGAGAGGCGTAATAGGTAACAAATGCAATCACCATGCCGAGAATAAAACCTCCAAGGACGGCGCCTGCGGGACTATCTAACCCGCCAACAACTGCTGCGGTAAAACCGATGATTAGAACAAGATCTAAAGTATTTGGGGAGAGATTTGAAGTCGGTGTAATTAATAGCCCTGCTAAAGATGAGGCAGCACCAGAGATTGCCCAGCTTAAGGTGCGCGTGAAGTTTGTGCGAATTCCAGAAAGGCGCGCTACCTCTTGATTTAGCGCAGTAGCGCGCATAGCAAGTCCTACACCAGTTTTTTTAAAGAAGAGCGTAGTCAGCGTTAAGGTAACGGCGACGATTGAGACAACAAAAAGATCAAAGGAAGTGAAAGGGAAGACGTTATCGCCAATAGCAAAGCCTTCTTGGGCAGCTGGTGCAGGAAAGCCCCGCTCTTCTGCCGCCCAGATAATTCCGGCTAAAGCCTGTAGCACTCCGAGGATGCCAAGGGAGGCAATTACAGGAACTGCAGCGCGCATTGATTCGCTACTTAAGAGTTCAGTCTTCTTCTTATTTGAAAGTGGGCGCATCACCAAGATATCTAAGAGCGCACCTAATATCGCACCAGCAATTAGTGCGACAAAGAAGCCCACCCAGTAAGAGTTTCCATTTTGGATAAGCGTTGAGGCGATATAGGTACTAAACATCGCCTGCCCCATCTGGGCAAAGTTAACAACTCCAGCGCCGCGCCAGACAATGACTAGACCAAGGGCGACGAGAGCGTAAATAGCGCCCCGAGAGGTTCCAGAAAATAGCGCCGCTAAGAATGCATCCATTAGTAACCCAAATATGCAGCGCGTAGTTTGGCATCAGCTTTAAGTTCTGCTGCCGGACGATCGGCTACAACCTTTCCTAGCGCTAAGAGCACGCCATGATCGGCCACACCTAAAGCGGTATTGGCATTCTGTTCAACTAATAAAACAGTTAACCCAGTTGAGCGAGATAAGGTATTGATGCAATCAATAATCTGCTCAACTACAAGGGGAGCTAAGCCAAGTGAAGGCTCATCAAGTAAAAGTAATTTAGGGCGTGAAACGAGGGCACGGCTGATTGCCAGCATCTGCCGCTCGCCACCTGAGAGCGTGCCAGCTAACTGCTTGCGCCGTTCCTGTAGGCGAGGAAATAGTTGGTACATCTCATCTAAAGAATCTGCCACATCACTCTTATTTTTGCGGCGACGAAAGAGTGAGCCCATATTTATATTCTCTTCAACGCTGAGTTCGGAAATTACTGCATGCCCCTCGGGAACGTGAGCGATACCGGCGCGCACAATATCTTCGGGCTTCTTACCAATAATCGAGGCGCCCTGCCAGGTAATTGAGCCAGATGATGGACGTTCTAGCCCCGAGATAGTGCGTAGCAAAGTGCTCTTACCTGCGCCATTGGCGCCAATCACAGTTGTAATTTTCGATTCCTGCGCCACCAAAGAGATGCCATCGAGTGCGATGACCGAGCCGAAGGCAGTTGTCAGATTTTCAATCTTTAGCATTACTCACCGCCCAGCTGATCATGGCCACTCTGGTTGGAGGTTCCAAGATAGGCAGCTAAGACTGCTGGATCGCGCTTTACGGTATCGAAACTTCCGCTCGCGATTACCTTTCCAAAGTTAAGAACATAGACCTGATCAGATATCTGCCCAATAAAGTCAACATGGTGTTCCACAATAATTATTGCGCAACGCCTCTTTAAATCTTGTAGAAGTGCGGCAAACTTATCAATATCATCTTGCCCCAGACCGGCTGCTGGTTCATCGAGCAATAAAATTTTTGGTTTTGCAACTAGCGCTCGGGCGATGGAGACTCGTTTGGTTTCGGGATAGGTCAAATCTGATGGGCTTTTATCAGCTAGGGCCAGCGCTCCTGCCCACGCAAGCGCATCTTCGGCTCTACGTCGTAACTTAATTTCAGCGCGCCCTGAAAGCCCAAGGAGATCTTTAAGGAAATTACTGCCACTATCAAGATTTGCACCCATCATTACATTCTCTACAACGGATAGTCCGCTAAAGAGGCCGACGCCTTGCAATGTGCGAGCGATGCCATATTGCGCGAGCTCGTAGCTCTTGGGCCAATCCACCTCTTTACCATGAATTGAGATATCGCCTGAAGCTGGTCTTACCAAACCTGAAATTGAATTAAATAGCGTTGTCTTACCTGCGCCATTTGGCCCAATCAAGCCAACAATTGAATTTGGAGCTACATCGAGAAAGACATCATCGAGGGCTGATAAGCCACCAAACTTTACGGTTAGGTTAGAGATGGCTAAAACAGATTTCACTTAAATTGCCACCATAACCAATCTCAAGAAGATGTCTACTCTTAATAGACATGAGGTGCGTAGATTCTAGGCACACGAGGGCCAATTCGTGTAACTATCTCGTAATTAATTGACTGTGAAGCCGCTCCCCAATCATCGGCCGTGTACTCACCATGCGAGCCATTTCCGAAGATTACGACCCAATCCCCTGATTTAGCCGCGCTCTGGGCCCCCAAATCAACAACAAATTGATCCATCGAGATACGTCCAATAATGGGAGCGCGGGCGCCATTGCACCAAGCACCTGCTGCACGTGCGATACGTGGAATGCCATCGGCATACCCCATTGTGATAACTCCTAATTTAGTTTCTGCACTTGTGCGCTCGGTAGCTCCATAACCAACTGGAGTATCTGCAGGAACATCTTTAACTAGATATAAAGCTGCACGTAATTGCATCGCTGGACGAAGCTTAAGCGATGAAGAACTTCCTAAGGTTTCTCGATCTGGCGTGAGTCCATACATAGCAATTCCAGCGCGCACCATATCGAAGGCGGCGGCGCCATTAACTAGAGTCGCTGCAGAGTTAGAGAGATGGCGAATTACTTTCGTATGACCGAGAGTTGCCAGATGAGCAACCATCTCTTCGAACCTCTTTAACTGCGTCAAATTCTGTGCCTGCTCTGGCTCATCAGCGCGAGCAAAATGTGAAAAAATTCCAACTACTTCGACTTCGGCTAGATCTGTGGCGGTGAGCAGCTGCCACTCATCTAAGAAGCCACCGCGCGACATTCCGGTATCTACCTCAAGGTGAATCTTGGCGCGCTTTCCCACTCTCTTTGATGCCGCTGTGATTTCCTGTAAAGCAAGGAGGGATGCAACAGCGATCTCGATATCTAACTCAACTGCCTCAGCAAAATCTGAACCAGGTTGTACCAACCAAGCCAAGATTGGAGCGGTGATTCCGGATTGGCGCAGTGTGATGGCCTCTTCTAGGAGCGCAACTCCTAAATAAGTTGCACCGGCTTTCAGCGCTGCATTGGCAACAGGAATAAGACCGTGGCCATAGGCATCTGCCTTAACAACTGCTAAAAGATTGGTACCGGATTTAGCCTTTAATAACTCCACATTATGTTTGATTGCGCTCAGATCAATTAGCGCCTCAGCTCTCATCGTTCAATCACCACCATCGCTGTAGCAACGCCAGCATCGTGAGATAGTGAAAGGTGAACTTGGGCGCCATCGATTAAATCGGCAGTTGCGCCGCGAAAGATAAAGTCTGGCTTACCTGATGGGTGGTTGATTACTTCAGTCTCGTGCCACTGTAATCCGTGGCTTGGATTTAACGCCTTAAAGAGCGCCTCTTTGGCGGCAAAACGCGCGGCAAGTGAATTAGGGGATTTCTCTCGTTCGGCTACGGTGAAGAGTTTCTCGCGCAGCAATGGCGTGCGCTCTAAAGATTGTGTGAAGCGGGATACATCCACAATATCGATGCCAATTCCCTCAATCATAAGGTTAAGTCTATTAGTGGCTAGTGGAGTTGGCTATCAGATGGGAAGTAGCGATCAATTGCGATTATGAGCACCAATAACGCACCTCCCAAAAGCAGCCCGCCGAATAAATCAGAGAACCAATGAGTATTACGCACTAATGAAACTACGCAGACCGTCAGCGCCAATACACCCACGCCAGCACTTGCCAGACGTCCCCGATAACGATCAACGTGGGCGTAGCGATAGATTAGATAAGCGATGATTCCCCAGATAAGAATGGCATTTGAGGCATGGCCACTTGGATATGACATTCCACCAGCATGGAGCAAATCAAAACCTTCCCGTGGCTTAGTGCGGCCAAGGGCATATTTAAATGAACCCACCACAACATTAAGTGCAGTGAAGGCAATTATCCCAAGATTTATCGGACGCCAAGTTTTAAAACGGCGCGAGATATATGTTGCCACAATTAAAAGTGCAATGCCGCTAACGCTGCGTAGCCCTAAATCATCTAAGCGACGGATTACAAAGTTGGAGAGACCAGAAAACTCTGGATGGTCTCTATCATTAAAGTAGCGATCGATTTCTATGAGAAAGCCGTTGGTAAGTACTTGGAAGGTAACGAAGAGATAACCCGCCAATAGGCCAGCGCTCCACTTAAGGGCCCGGCGCATCTGACGCTGGCGTTGATCGATAACTTTTGACATCGGCGTTAAATTATTCGACGGTTACTGATTTAGCCAAATTACGAGGTTGATCTACATCTGTGCCGCGCGCCACAGCGATTTCATAGGCAAATACTTGCAATGGCACCGTTGCTAACACTGGCTGCAAAATTGATGAAGCCGCTGGAATACGGATGATATGTTCGGCGCCAATAACCGGAACTCCCTCGGCGGCAATAACAATCACACGAGCGCCACGAGCTTTAACTTCTTGAATATTACTTAGCATCTTCTCATCGAGGTTGTGCTCATCGGCTGTTGGCAAGATAGCGATAACGGCAGTTCCCTCTTCGATTAGAGCGATTGGACCATGCTTAAGTTCGCCACCAGCAAAGCCCTCGGCATGGATGTAAGCCAACTCTTTTAACTTTAGCGCGCCCTCTAGGGCGATCGGGTATTGAATTCCGCGGCCGAGGAATAGAACTGTGTCATTTGTAGCAAATTTTCTAGTTAGCTCCCGTAACGGTTCGATAGTCTCAAGAATCTGCTCTACCTTGCCCGGCAACTCAAGCATCTGCTCATAAATCACACGTACCTCTTGCTCATTAAGCGCCCCATTTACCTGCGCTAATTTCAACCCAATAAGGTAGACGGCAACTATCTGTGTCAAAAATGCCTTAGTCGATGCAACTGCAATTTCAGGGCCCGCATGTGTGTAGAGAACAGCATCTGATTCACGCGGAATAGTAGATGAGTTGGTATTGCAGACAGCCAGAACGCGAGCTCCAGCTGCCTTGGCATGGCGCACCGCCATTAGTAGATCCATCGTCTCACCAGATTGTGAAATAGCAATTACCAGTGAATCCTTATCAACTATCGGATCGCGATAGCGGTACTCAGAGGCGATTTCCACATCAACAGGAATCTTGGCCCACTTTTCAATGGCATATTTTGCAACCATACCTGCGTGATATGCGGTGCCACAGGCGATTACAGAGATGCGCTTAATGGCGCGAATTTCATCTTCGCTCATATGTAACTCATCGAGCTGAACTTGATTGTTGTCGCTTAACCTACCGATGAGGGTATCGGCAATCGCCTTGGGTTGATCAAAGATCTCTTTCAACATGAAATGTGCGAAGCCACCTTTTTGGGCAGCCTCTGCATCCCAAGTAATCTCATACTCCTTCAGAGGCAATGGCTTGCCAGCTAAATCTGTAATTGCTATGCCATCTGGAGTAATTGTGACGACCTCATCTTGGCCTAACTCAACTGCTCGCTTTGTGTAATCGATAAAGGCAGCTACATCGGATGCTAAAAAGTTCTCACCATCGCCAATTCCAGCCACCAAAGGGGAGTTACGACGAACACCGACAATTGTCTGTGGCGCATCGGCATGGATGGCAAGGAGTGTGAAGGAGCCACGTAGCTGCTTTACAGCAGCGCGCATAGCAGCCGTTAAATCGCCACCATGTTCTTTACGGAGTTCAGATAAGAGATGTGCCACAGATTCAGTATCTGTTTCAGATGAGAAGCTATGGCCGCGCTTTTCTAACTCTTCTTTAAGCTCTGCATAATTTTCAATAATGCCATTATGGATAACGGCTAACTTTCCCTCGTTATCAAGATGGGGATGTGCATTGCGATCAGTGGGACCGCCATGGGTAGCCCAGCGGGTATGGCCTATTCCTGAGTGCACTGTTGGCAAATTCGCCGGAAGGGCTGCCTCTAAATTAGCTAACTTGCCAGCGCGCTTTTCTACAAAGAGGGAGTTGTTGGTGCCAAGTGCAATTCCTGCTGAGTCATAGCCCCTGTACTCGAGGCGACGAAGTCCTTCAACGATAGGAGTAAATGCAGATTGTGGTCCGGTGTAACCCACGATTCCGCACACGAATTAGATCTCCAGTTCTGCCTTTACCACTGCAGCGAGCGAAGCCGCCACTTCTTGCGCAAGGTTATCACTCGAGGCCTCTACCATCACGCGAATCAACGGTTCAGTACCTGATGCGCGCAGCAAAACGCGTCCAGTATCTGCCAGAGTCGCTTCCGCCTTCGCAACAGCAGCTGAGATTACCTTTGAGCCATTTAACTTATCTTTTGCAACATTTGGAACATTGATAAGTACTTGTGGAAAGCGCTTCATCGCAGCTGCCAATTCAGCGAGAGATTTCTGGGTGCGCACCACTTCCTGAGCTAATTGCAACGCGGTCAAGATTCCATCTCCGGTATTGGCAAATTCGCGCATAATCAGATGGCCTGACTGTTCGCCGCCAAGTGAGAATCCACCTTCTAACATCTTCTCTAGAACATAACGGTCGCCAACGGCAGTTGTAATAACTTTGATATCGGCATCTTTCATAGCTTGCAAGAATCCCAGATTACTCATGACTGTTCCGACAATTGTGTTTGAGGCAAGTGCTCCTCGCGCCTTAAAGCCACGGGCTAAAATAACCATGATGGCATCACCATCTATAACGTTTCCGGCAGCATCAACAGCTAAACAGCGATCAGCATCGCCATCGTGAGCGATTCCGAAATCAGCGCTCTCCTTGATTACACGTGCCTGCAAATCAGCTAAGTGGGTAGAGCCACAGTTCTCATTAATGTTCCAACCATCTGGGGCGTTATGGATAGCAATAACTTCAGCACCTGCTTCACGGTATGCAGCAGGGCCAACCTGTGATGCTGCGCCATTTGCACAATCGATCACAATCTTCAGGCCTTTTAAAGGTGTAGTAACTGATTTAAGAAGGTGTTCTAAGTAGCGCTGCTGCGCTCCTTCATCAAAGGTAATTCGGCCAACGCCGCGACCGGTTGGGCGCTCCCAAGGCTCTCCCATACGCGCCTCAATCGCTGCCTCGATAGCATCATCGAGTTTGCCGCCGCCACGAGAGAAGAGCTTGATGCCGTTATCTGGCATTGGATTATGCGATGCTGAAATCATGACGCCTAGATCTGCGCCGCTTTCAGCAACCAGAAAAGCAATTGCAGGAGTGGGGAGTACTCCAACTCGATAAACATCAACGCCAGCGCTAGCTAAACCTGCTGCAACAGCTGCCTCTAAAAATTCGCCAGAGGCGCGGGAATCTTGACCGATGATGGCACTTGGGCGTCTGCCCTTATTGGAAGATGATTCAACGAGAATATGAGCGGCAGCAACAGCCACATCAACTGCTATTTCAGCGGTGAGGGTTGCACCATTTGCTAAACCACGAATCCCATCTGTTCCAAAGAGAGCCATACATAACTCCTCTTTACTGCAGGAACAAACGGGATTTCGAGATAGAAAGAATTAACGCTTTGAGTACTGTGAACGCTTACGCGCCTTCTTAAGGCCGTACTTCTTACGTTCGATAACACGGGCATCGCGCTTGAGGAATCCTGCCTTCTTAAGTGCTGGACGATTAGCTTCAGTATCAATTTCATTAAGTGAGCGTGCTACTCCGAGACGAAGTGCACCAGCTTGACCTGAGACACCACCACCATTGATGCGAGCAAATACATCGTAGGTATTTTCAGCACCAACTGTGCGGAATGGTTCTGAGACCAACTGTTGGTGAACCTTATTTGGGAAGTAGGACTCGAGGCTCTTGCCGTTAACAACCCAGCGACCTGTTCCGGGAACTAGACGAACGCGAGCAACTGCCTCTTTACGACGACCTGTACCAGCACCTGGGGCGGTAATCGCCTTGCGGTTGGTTGCAGCAGCTGGAGTTGAAGAGGAGTAAGAAGTAGGAACTTCGTCTTCGAGGTCAATCTCGTTAAATGTTGTCTCTGACATATTTTCTTATCCCTTACTTCGTGATCTGAGAAACTTGTGTGAATACATATGGTGTTGGGTTCTGGGCAGCATGTGGATGCTCAGGACCTGCATAAACTTTTAGCTTTGTAGCAACTTGTGCGCCTAAACGGTTCTTAGGAAGCATTCCCCTGATCGCCTTTTCAACGGCGCGGGTTGGATGCTTTTCAATAAGTTCACCGTAGACAGTTGAGGTTAGGCCACCAGGAAAACCTGAGTGCTGGTGAGCAAACTTTGTCTTGGCCTTGTTACCTGTAAGAACAATCTTCTCTGCATTGATGATGATGACGAAGTCACCCATATCCATGTGAGGAGCGAAGGTGGCTTTATGCTTTCCACGAAGAAGTACTGCGGCATGAGTTGCTAGTCGGCCAAGCACAACATCCTGTGCATCTATGACGTGCCAGTTACGGACGGCCTCGCCAGCCTTTGGGCTATAAGTACGCATGCTTTATTACCTTCTTCTTATTTCTTTAGATGTGGGGCCTTACATTTAGCGCCGTTCTAGCGCAGGGGATGAACTTTACCCGCCCCTCAGGGCCCCGTCCAAATCGGCTAAATGGGCGAAATCTTCCTTCAAATACGCTTGGCAATGGTCTTTTCAGCCCGTTCTAGCAGCTCGCTATCGGCTGGATAATCGACTTTATAGAGGGTTAGGCCGCGAGCGGGAAAGACTAATGAGTCAGAGACCCGCTCCTTATTTGCCAATAACTCACCAAGCCATGAGGGTTCTTTTCGAGCATCGGCCACACAGATCACAGCACCGATTAGATTGCGCACCATTGAGTAACAGAAGGCATCAGCAACAACATCGGCTATCAATACACCATCACTATCGCGGCTCCATTGATATCTCTCTAGGGTGCGAATGGTTGTTCCGCCTTCACGGAATTTACAGAAGGCGGCGAAATCATGGTGGCCTAAAAGGTGTGCGCTCGCCTCATTTAAGAGAGCCAGATCGAGCGGGCGGTACCAAGAAGTTATATCTCGTCGGGCCAGGGGTGGGATTACCTGATTGGAATCGATGATCTTGTAACTGTAGTAGCGGCGAAGCGCCGAGAAGCGAGCATGAAAACCGGCAGGTGCTGGTGTAATTGCCATTATGCGCACATCTTCATCGAGTATGCGATTGAGTTTGTACTGCAGATCCTGATAGCTAAAGTCGCTAGTAAAGAGCGGCTCTGGAAGATCGACATGGATTACCTGGCCTGTGGCATGAACTCCGGCATCAGTGCGCCCAGCAACTATGGAATCAACCTTCACCTGCGAGATAGTTGAAAAGGCACCTTCTACAATATCTTGAATTGTCCGGCGATCTGGCTGCGCTCCCCAGCCAAAGAAGTCACTTCCATCGTAGGCGATATCTACCCGTAAACGACGAAACCCACTCTCCGGAAAGAGAGTGGGTGGCGCCATAGAAATTTACGCTATTAAAGCGTGGGCTCTACTTTTCTGTAACGAGTTCGATTACTGCCATAGGAGCGTTATCGCCCTTACGTGGACCAATCTTGGTGATACGTGTATATCCACCTTCACGGTTCGCAAATGTTGGAGCGATTACAGTAAAGAGGTTGTGAACAACGGTCTTATTTGCAATACGTGCCATCACTTGGCGGCGAGCAGGTAGATCACCCTTCTTACCAAAGGTAATTAACTTCTCCGCAAGCGGACGAAGGCGCTTAGCCTTTGCTTCAGTTGTTGTGATCTTTCCGTGCTCGAATAGCTGCTCAGCAAGAGTACGAAGAATCAAGCGCTCGTGAGATGGGCCTGAACCCAGACGAGGACCTTTAGTTGGCTTTGGCATTTTCTTCTCCCTTATGCCTGATCTGCATCAGCGAAGTCTTCATCTGATGCGTTGTAGTTCTGGTGTTGTGAAGGATCAAATCCAGCTGGGCTATCCTTGAGAGACATTCCCATTGAGACCAGCTTTGCCTTAATCTCATCGATGGACTTTGAACCAAAGTTACGGATATCTAGTAGATCAGCCTCTGAACGGTTAACTAGCTCTCCAACTGTATGAATGCCTTCGCGCTTCAAGCAGTTATATGAGCGAACAGTTAGATCGAGATCTTCAATTGGAAGAGCAAGGTCTGCGGCAAGGGCTGCATCCATTACAGATGGCCCCATCTCGATACCTTCAGCATCAAGATTTAGCTCACGAGCTAGACCGAAGAGTTCAACAAGAGTCTTTCCAGCAGATGCAACGGCATCGCGTGGCTTCATAGATGGCTTGGTTTCAACATCTACAACTAGACGATCGAAGTCGGTGCGCTGTTCTACACGAGTTGCCTCAACCTTGTATGTCACCTTAAGAACTGGTGAATAGATAGAGTCAACTGGAATGCGACCGATTTCAGCTCCTACTTGCTTGTTCTGCACTGCAGTGACATAGCCACGGCCACGCTCGACGGTAAGTTCGATTTCAAGGTTTGCCTTGCCATTTAGCGTGGCAATGTGAAGCTCAGGGTTGTGAACTTCTACTCCACTTGGGACTGCGATATCAGCACCTGTTACAGCGCCAGCACCACTCTTGCGGATGTAGATCACTGAAG
This sequence comes from uncultured Candidatus Planktophila sp., assembly GCA_964463845.1. Taxonomy (GTDB): domain Bacteria; phylum Actinomycetota; class Actinomycetes; order Nanopelagicales; family Nanopelagicaceae; genus Planktophila. The sequence goes on from CAYXDT010000019.1 coordinate 19,601, forward strand.
GCTCATCGTTATCACTTGATAGAACTAGGTTCTTAATGTTCAAGACGATATCTGTGAGATCTTCCTTGACGCCCTCAAGAGTGGTGAACTCGTGAAGGGCTCCGGCGACGCGAATGCTGGTAACTGCAGCACCTGGAATAGATGAGAGCAGAGTACGGCGCATTGAGTTGCCGAGGGTGTAGCCAAAACCTGGCTCCAGCGGTTCAATGATGAATCGTGAGCGGTTCTCGGAAATTACTTCTTCGCTAAGCGTTGGGCGTTGTGCAATTAGCACTTGTGCTCCTCTTTCTTCTCGTGGAAATCCACTATTTGATTTCCTGATTTAAGACCTTGGGCTTTTAAACCCTTGATCTAGGGGGATCGAAAAATTACTTGCTGTAGAGCTCAACGATGAGCTGCTCTTGAACCTGTGTATCGATCACTGATCGAGCAGGTACACCGTGGATGATGATGCGCATCTGTGCTGCAACAACTTCCATCCACGCTGGAACAGACTTCTCACCGAACTCTGCGCTTGCGACGATAAATGGTGTTAGGTCGTGTGACTTTGGAAGAACATCGATGATGTCCATTGGAGTTACACGGAATGAAGGGATGTTTACCTTCTTGCCATTTACAAGGAAGTGACCGTGGCGAACCAACTGGCGCGCCATGTCACGTGACTTTGCAAATCCCGCACGGAAAACCACGTTATCGAGACGGGTTTCAAGAATGACGAGAAGGTTTTCACCTGTCTTGCCCTGCTTGCGGTTAGCCTCTT
>CAYXDT010000020.1:0-19947 GCA_964463845.1 uncultured Candidatus Planktophila sp.
AGATAGATGAGTTAGCTCCAGTTGCAGAGGAAGGGCCTGTGATTGTTGGGGCGGTTTGATCTAATGTTGCCGTCAAGGAACCTGCAGAAGCTCCATAAGTGTTGTTAGAGCCACGTGCCCAAATTCTGAGATTGTAAGAAGTGTCGGTAAGCCCTGTAAGAAGTGCAGATGGCGAGGCACTTGGACTCGTAACTCTGACGGTACTTCCTTGAGCCCAACTCTGAGCGCTTGTTTTATATTGAACTAGATACTCAGTTGCACTTGCCACGGATGCCCAAGAAATTTGGGTTGACGACGGGCTTTGTTGGCTTTGGGTTATCGAAGTTGGAGCAGCGAGCGTCCCTGGAGCCATCTTTCCCCAGATTTGAAATCCTGATGGATATAAAAATGTTCCTGGATTAACAACACCAGAACCAGAATTTGGACCTACCGTCAGGTTATCCGAGTATGAGACTTGAGCCGCTGCCGAATTTGCACTCATACCGATTCCGCTACCCGTGTCATTTGAGCCATAGGACGATTCATTGTTGAAGGTAAGGCCCCATCGATAAACATATGCATCTGTATTATTGAATCCGTAACGTGACCAACCAGTTTGGTAAGGAAAGACCAATTTTCCAGAGGAAGAATTGGTCTCTCTTGTCAAAGTAAAACGACCTGCATAACCAGATTGATTCACCAGATTTGATTGAGTTGTGAATCTTGAAAACATCGTTGTCGACGTAACCGTTTCCATCCAGGTGTGACCACCGAACAAATTTGCACCTAAGTCTCCAGAGCCATTTGTATTGAAAGGATGCGATGACCGGTCCTTGAATACAGCAATCAAGCGTGTTACTGGAAGTCGATTAAAAGCATGAAATTTCGCTTCAGTCGATACATCATCTGAGAGTGAACTTGGGTTAAGGGTAGTTGTCTGACTAGTCCATTGATCTGAGCTGTACGTAAAAGATGTTCCAGCCCGTGTTCCCTTCATCCCGAGAAACCATCCGCCAGAGTCGGGGTATCCGGTATTGAGAATTAGATAGGTTTCCCGCGCTGTCCCATCAACATTGAGCCAATAGCTCCCATTAGTTGTAGTTCCATAGAGATTTGCAATCTCTTGAGGCGACTGGGCAGGACAACTTGAAGAGGTACCAATCGCACAATTAGCAGAGACAATGTTGTTGGCCTCTGCGGTGACTATCGGTGATGCCACAAGTAGCCCCACAAGGAGAGCGAGTGAAAGAAGTAGTCGACTACTTTTCAGTAAGCGTGCGCGCCTCATCACAATCCTTCTTCATCTGAGTGAGCAGCTCATCTAGAGTATCGAATTTCAAAGTAGGGCGTAAGAACCAGCCAAATTCAATAGATGCGTTCTTGTCATAGAGCTCTAACCCTTCTTGATCGAGTGCATATGCCTCAACTTGGCGACCGCGCTCCCCCTCAAAGGTGGGATTGGTACCGATTGAGATAGCAGCTGGCCAGAAATTAATTCCAACTGTAAGCCAGCCGGCATAGACGCCATCGGCTGGAATTGTCTGCCCCTCTATATTTCCAAGATTTGCAGTTGGATATCCGATTTCACGTCCCCGTTTTTCACCATGAATAACTACTCCATCAAGGCGATGTGGGCGCGATAAAAGTTCTCGCGCCTGCTCCACCTTGCCGTCAACTACAAGAGCTCGAATTCGTGATGAAGAGATCACTTCAGTATCAGATTTAAGTTCTTGCACATCTACTGTAAATCCAAGTTCTTCACCTGTTGCAATCAAGGTCTCGACTGTACCTGCCGCCTTATGGCCATAGGTGAAATTGCGACCAACGATGACTGTTCCAACGTGTAGCTGCTTTACCAAAACATCTTGCACAAATTCACTTGGTGAAAGAGCGGCAAATTTTTCATTGAATTTCATAACTGCTACCTGATCGGCGTTATGAATCTTTAGCAACTCCACGCGGTCAGCTAGAGTCGTTAAAAGTGTGGGCGCTTTGTCAGGCGCGAAGACCGTAGTCGGGTGTGGGTCAAAGGTAAGAGCGATGATGGTGCGGCCGGCGGCAATCTCTTTGGCGCGATTGAGCAGAAGTTGGTGGCCCTTATGGACGCCATCAAAGACTCCAATAACGACGACGCTGCTATCGCTCATAAGGAAATCTTGCCCTACCTAGTTAGCTGCCGCAAAGACTGCGATTGGTTTGGCTCGCCCATCAGCATCCTGCAATAGCGCAATTAATTGACTCTCAGGTGAAAGCCCAGCGTTGATGGCGGTATTTCCATTTTCTGAGAGAGATCTTCCAAAAGATAGTTCGCGCACCTCATCTATGGAGAGCTCGCGTGGGGTAAAGGTATGACGCGCCACATCTGCCAAATCAAGAGGTGTGAAATTTTGCGCTTTCAGATCGCTAAAGCTAACGGCTTGCTCTTCTGTAAATCCTGCGACCCGAGTCCGGCGTAGCGCCGATAGATGTCCTCCAACTTTGAGTTGATCTCCTAGATCACGGGCGATGGCACGGATAAAGGTTCCAGCTGAACACGTCACTTCAATATCGACCTCAGTACTCTTCTCAAGATGGCGAATGGCGCGAATATCTAATTGGGTGATGGTTACTTCCCGAGCAGCGAGTTCAAATTTCTCGCCCGCGCGGACACGATCATAAGCGCGCTCTCCCCCAACCTTGACTGCAGAAACTGAAGATGGGCGTTGGGCGATAGTGCCGATCATCGCCTTTAATGATTTTTCGATATCGGCATCGATAACCTGTGAGGCATCAGTTGAGGTAAGTACTTCGCCCTCTTTGTCATCGGTAACAGTTGCCGCCCCTAAGACCACAGTTGCGATATATGACTTGTCGCCATCGGTGATGTACTGCAGAAGTCGAGTGCCATTTCCAAAACCAAGCACGAGAATTCCTGTAGCCATCGGATCCAGCGTTCCGGCATGGCCCACTTTGCGAGTTCCAAGTGCTTTGCGCGCGACCGCAACTACATCGTGGCTAGTCATGCCGCCAGCTTTATCGACTACTAAGAAGCCGTCTGTTATCAAGATTCTTATTCTTCTGCGATGACGCGCGGGACTTTATATGGATCTTCAACTACCGGCTTGGCATTCTCGCGCGCCTTAGCCACCTCGGCATCAAGTTGGTGGACACGTTCTAGCAAGGTATCTAGCGCCTTGGCAGATTCGGGAAGTCCATCCAAGATAAATTCTAGTGAAGGGGTTATGCGCGTTCCTAAATCTTTTCCAACGGCGCTACGTAGAACGCCCTTAGCTGATTCGAGAGCAGCGGCAGTATCCGCGCGCTCCTCTTCACTACCTAAAACGGTATAGAAGATAGAGGCGCTCTGTAGATCTCCAGAGACGCGGGCATCGGTAACAGTGACAAAACCCAGACGCGGATCTTTAATCTTTGTCTCAAGCAGCTGTGCCACTACTACCTTGATGCGGTCTGCAACCTTTTGGCTGCGGTGTGAATTTCCCACGTCAGATATCCATAACCTTCTCTAGGCGCGCTTCTTTTCGCGCATCTCAAAGACCTGGATGATGTCTCCAACTTGCAGATCTGCACCCTTGCCAACACCGATACCGCACTCGAAGCCCTCGCGGACTTCAGTGGCATCATCCTTGAATCTCTTGAGAGATTCAATGGTGACCTCTTCTGCGATAGTTGCACCAGCGCGGATTACACGCGCCTTTGCATTACGTCTGATGATTCCATCGGTAACGATAGATCCGGCAATTGTGCCAACCTTTGATGATTTGAAGAGATCGCGAACCTCAGCGTTACCAAGAATTGCTTCTTCAAACTCTGGCTTGAGAAGACCCTTAAGAGATAGTTCAATCTCTTCAATGGCATTGTAGATAACGGAGTAGAAACGAACCTCTACGCCCTCTTGATCTGCATAAACTGCTGTCTGTGGCTCAGGTTTTACGTTAAAGCCGATTACAACAGCGGTTGAAGCAGAGGCGAGAGTGATATCGCTCTTAGTGATTGCACCTACACCGCGGTGAATAACGCGTAGATCAACTTCCGCTCCGACATCTAACTGCATGAGCGCATCTTCGAGCGCTTCCACAGAACCAGATACATCGCCCTTAAGAATAAGGTTGAGAGTAGAAATCTTGGATTGCTCCATGAAGTCTTCAAGTGAGACCTTCTTGCGCGCCTTAGCCAATTGCGCATTGCGCTCAGCAGCCTGACGCTTCTCGGCAATCTGTCGCGCAGTACGGTCATCTTCTGCAACCAAGAAGGTATCTCCAGCGCTTGGTACAGATGTAAATCCAAGTACCTGCACTGGACGAGATGGACCGGCCTCTTCAACGTTTACACCGTGCTCATCGAGCATGGCACGGACTCGTCCAAAGGAACCGCCTGCGACAATGGCATCTCCAACACGGAGAGTTCCGCGTTGAACAAGCACCGTGGCTACTGGACCGCGACCACGATCTAGGTGAGCTTCAATTGCAACACCGCGCGCTGCATCATCGGCGATGGCGCGTAGATCGATTGCTGCATCTGCAGTTAGCAAGATTGATTCAATCAGGTTATCAACGCCGAGACCCTGCTTAGCTGAAACGTTTACGAAGATGGTATCTCCGCCGTACTCCTCAGCGATTAAGTTGTACTCAGTTAATTGCTGGCGGACCTTATCTGGATTGGCCCCTTCTTTATCAATCTTATTGACGGCAACCACGATTGGAACATCGGCTGCTTGTGCGTGATTGAGCGCCTCAATTGTCTGCGGCATGATGCCATCATCTGCTGCCACAACTAGAACTGCGATATCAGTTACCTTGGCACCACGTGCACGCATAGCGGTAAAGGCTTCGTGGCCCGGTGTATCGATAAAGGTGATTGCGCGATTGACATCATCGTGGTCATGGTGAATTTGGTAGGCACCAATGTGCTGGGTAATTCCACCCGCTTCGCCCTTAATAACTTCGGTTTTACGGATAGCATCAAGGAGCGAGGTCTTACCGTGATCTACGTGGCCCATAACAGTTACAACTGGTGGGCGCGCTACTAGATCCTCGGGATTTAGATCAGCAATTTCTTGCGCTAAATCGATATCGAAATCTTGAAGCAATTCACGGTCTTCATCTTCAGGCGAGACAATCTCGATGATGTAACCCAGCTGAGTACCCAAGATTTCAAAGGTATCGGCATCGACAGATTGTGTAGCTGTAACCATCTCACCGAGGTGAAAGAGCGCTGAAACTAAAGCTGCTGGATCGGCGCCAATCTTCTCGGCAAAATCTGCCAATGATGAACCGCGACGCATACGAATCTTGGTATTTCCATCACCGTGCGGAACAACTGCGCCACCAAGTTGAGGCGCCTGCATATTGTCGAACTCATCGCGCAGCGCTTTACGAGACTTCTGCTTACGCTTCGAAGATTTGCTGGCATTTTTTCCAAATGCACCTGCAGTACCGCCACGGCCCGGACCGCGATTAGGTCCACCGCCACCTGGGCGAGCTGCAGCTCCTGGTGCTCCACCAGTTGTTGCACCTTGCGAACGATAAGGACCTTGTGATGTTGGTGCGCCACCTGTACGTGGTGGGTAATTTCCACCAGGACCAGTTGCAGGTCGTGCGCCCCCTGGGCGCGCTGCAAAACCAGGACGTACTGAACCGGGACGAGCACCTGTCATACCTGGACGTGGTGCGCCACTTCCTGCAGGTCTTTGTGGTGGACGCGGAACTGCACCCCCTGATGAGAAAGGATTATTTCCAGGACGAGGAGCTGCAGGTCGCGGTGGTCGCGGCAGCGCCGTACTTCCTGATGAGAATGGATTATTTCCAGGACGAGGAGCAGCAGGTGGTGTCTGCGCCGCTGGTGTTTCAGATTCGGCGGCAGCTGCAAAGGCAGCCTTGGCCTCTTCTTGCGCAACTTTTTCAGCATCGCGAGATGCCTTAAGCGCTGCAAGATCTACACCCAATTCAGCGGCAAGTTCAGCGGCAAGTTCGGGGTTAACTTCTGCGGTTTTCTTGGCAGCTGCGCTCTTTTTAACGGCAGCTTTCTTAACAGGCTTCTCTTCTGCGGGTTTGGCATCTGGATAGAGCGCAACTAACTTGCGGACTACCGGTGCTTCGACTGTTGATGAAGCCGAGCGAACGAATTCGCCCATCTCTTGGAGTTTGGCAAGGACTTCCTTGCTCTCCATACCGAGTTGCTTTGCTAACTCGTGTACGCGGACCTTTGACACATTTCTCCTGTCTTGGCCCGCAAATTTTCTTCTTTTGGGATGCGAGCCCTAGTTGTTAAACCTCATGATGTAAACGAGCTCATTTGAGTTTCATATCTTTCGCATCCATTTCGTTGAGCGCACTCGATTTAAAACCAAGCGCGATAGGCATGAGTCTACCGAATTAACTGAGAAATCCCTATTTCCCGCAGGAGCTCACCCCCTAGGAGGGCGGCGTATCGGGGTGGATATCAATTCGCCAGCCAGTAAGTCGTGCGGCAAGTCGCGCATTCTGGCCATCTTTTCCAATTGCTAAGGAGAGTTGGTAATCAGGCACAACCACCTTGGCTGAACGAGTCGCTTCATCAACTATCGTGACAGTAGAAACCTTTGCTGGAGCTAGCGCATGGGCGACAAATTTCGCAGGATCTTCATCAAAATCCACGATATCTATCTTCTCGCCAAATAACTCATCCATTACCGCGCGCGAACGCGCCCCCATTGGACCAATTAATGATCCCTTCGGAGAGACTCCTGAGCGATTGGAGCGAACAGCAATCTTGCTGCGCTGACCTGCTTCACGAGCTATCGCCATAATTTCTACTATGCCATCTTTAATCTCTGGAACTTCTAGAGAGAATAGCTGTTTTACCAATCCAGGATGGCTGCGAGAGAGCATAATCTCTGGACCCTTTAAGCCTTGCTTAACTTCAACCACAAAACATTTGATGCGATTGCCGTGGGTATAAACCTCGCCGGGTACTTGTTCTTGTGGCGGAATCTTGCCCTCGATACGTCCTAGATTTACATGGACTGTCTTGGGATCGCGCCCTTGCTGAATTATTCCTGAGATTACATCACCAACGGAGGCAGTGAATTCGCCTACGATTTCAGCATCATTGCTGGCGCGCATCTGCTGCTTAATTATCTGGCGCGCAGTTGAGGTTGCTAAACGATCAAAACCTTCAACCTCTGCCACCTCTTCGCTTAAACGCTCACCAAGCTCGTTAAAGGTGGGAACCAAGATCTTAATCTCGCCACTCTCACGATCGAGATGAACTCGGGCATAACGTAAGGGTTCAGGGGTTTCTGAGTAAGCGGTGTAAATCCCTGCCTCAATCGCCTTGATTAATTCCTCAAGGGGCATCGCTTTAGCATCACTTAACTGAATAAGGGCGGCAATATCGACTCCCATTACTCACCACTACCTTTACGATTAAATTCAATCTCAACCTGTGCACGTTTAATTTCGGCAAGAGCGATGGAAAGTTGGCGCACCTCTTTCTTCTCGGTGACTGAGATGGTGATATCAACCTCTGATTGGGCGCTCAAGCGACCAGAGATAACTTCGCCATCGAACTTTGTCACCTTTAATAGGCGCTCAAGATTCTTAGCAAAATGTCGGGGCTTTGTTAGGGGGCGATCGACTCCTGGAGATGTCACTTCCAGGGTAAAGGGGGTATCGCCCATGAACTCTGCTGTATCTAGTAGCTCAGATATAGCGCGGGAAACGGCAGTTACTTGATCAAGATTTAGCGATGCCGGACCGTCAACAATACAAGTGACTATGCGATGTTTGCCGGGAGAGACGAGCTGCACCTCTTCTAAAAAGAGGTCTTGCGCTTCAACTGCTGGTGTTACGAGTTGAGCAATTTGGTCAGTTAGTGCCATGAGGAGCCTTTCATATTCAATTGTTATTTAGTTTTTCTCTTCAACTAATCTCTCGATTAATCCAAGAGGTCAAATAGTACCCGCACTATCAGGGCAAAGGTGACAATCAGATAAAAGGTACGAACAAATGAGGAGCCCCGTTTAACGGCGACCTGAGAGCCGATAATTCCACCTGCCAAATTGCACAGACCTACTGCTAGGCCGACCATCCACATAATTGAACCAGCAATTCCAAATACCAAGATTGAGGCGAAATTTGTCGCCACATTTACCACCTTTGCAATCGCCGAAGCTCCTACGAAGGCAAATCCGAGCGCTGCCACCAGAACAATCATCAGAAGCGTTCCGGTACCAGGTCCGATAAATCCATCATAGAAACCAATCAGTAAGGCAGCGGCTGCACCGATTCGCAGCTGTTGTGACTGCGCCCCTTTTAACGCCTCTACCTTTCCTAAATCAGGGCGAGCTAGCGTGTAGATAAAGACGGCAATCAACATCGCCACGATAGCAATCTTTAATTGCTCGGTAGAAATCTTTGTAGCAAGAAGCGAGCCCGCCCCTGCTCCAAAGAAGGCAGGAACTACCATGGCAATTAACAATTTGGGATCAGTATTTATATATCTACGATAATTTAGCGCCGCAGCTGTCGTGCCAAAGATAGAACCCAACTTGTTAGTTCCAGAGATTGCTGCCACCTCTCGATCTGGAAAGGCAATTAGGAGAGCAGGTAGTTGGATAAGCCCACCGCCACCTGCAACGGCATCAACAAAACCTGCAGAGAAGGCGGCGACCAATATAAAGACCAGTGTGAGGGTAGAGATCTCGCTCAACATCTAGTCAAGCGTTGGTAGCAGGGCGGCAATCTTAGAACTGGCCTGCGCAAGAGCAACTTCACTCTTCTCACCACTACGGCGAATGCGAATTTCTACATTGCCTTGTTCTAGCGCCTTACCAACTACAACAATTACAGGAATTCCAATTAACTCAGCATCTTTAAACTTCACACCTGGTGATGTGCCGCGGCGATCATCTAGCATTACTGAAATTCCCGCAGCCTCAAGTTCGCCGGCAATGCCGTCAGCTGCTGCAAAGATGGCATCTTCTTTACCAGTTGCCACAATATGTACCTTGGCTGGAGCAACTTCGACCGGCCAAGAGAGGCCGAGTTCATCATTGCTCTGTTCGGCAATCGCAGCTACCGCGCGAGAGACGCCAATTCCATAAGAGCCCATTGTGACTACTTGTGACTTTCCATTTTGATCTAGAACGGTAAGTCCAAGTGAATCGGCATATTTACGCCCTAGTTGGAAGATATGACCAATCTCTATGGCGCGATCGATTACTACTGGAGTTGCACACTTAGGGCAGGCATCGCCTTGCTTAATCTGGGCTGCTTCTATGTAGTGATCAACTTTGAAATCGCGCCCATTCACGACGTTGCGCGCATGTGTATCTCGTTTATTAGCCCCTGTCACCCAAGAGGTACCGGGAGCGATGCGCGGATCTGCGTAGATGGTAATTCCATTTTTCGCCGCATCCTGGGGTCCGATATATCCCTTAACTAGAGATGGGAATTTTTGGAAATCGGCCTCTTCAAAGATGCGAAGTTCAGTAACGCCAGCCAGATTTGCTTGCAAGCGTTTGACATCGACTTCGCGATCGCCAGGAACTAGTACGGCGATAGCGGCATCATCGGCCATCATCATGACATTCTTCAAAGTCATATCTGCTTGATATCCGCCGCCAAATTTATTATTTAAAAGATCAACTAAAGTTTCAATGGTTGGGGTATTTGGTGAATCAAAGTTCTCTAGAGCTGCCACCTTTGAGGCATCTCCTGCTGGAACTATGGTGACCATTGCTTCTACATTTGCGGCATATCCACACTTTTCGCAGAGGACATAGGTATCTTCACCGCTTTCGCAAGGTGCTAAAAACTCTTCAGATGCTGAGCCGCCCATAGCACCAGATACTGCGCTAACAATGTTGTACTTAAGCTTGAGGCGATCGAAGGTCTTTATATAGGCCTCACGATGGCGTTGGTAGGAGGCTTCTAGACCTTCATCTGTTAAATCAAAGGAGTAGGAATCTTTCATAACGAATTCACGGCCCCGGATGATGCCAGAGCGCGGGCGCGCTTCGTCGCGATACTTAGTCTGAATTTGATAGAGCGCTAGCGGCAAATCTTTATAAGAGGAGTACTCACCCTTGACCATCAAGGTGAACATCTCTTCATGAGTTGGTCCTAAGAGATAGTCGCTACCTTTGCGATCTTGTAAGCGGAAGAGATCTGGGCCGTAATCGTTCCAGCGACCAGTGGCTTCATAAGCATCTTTCGGTAGCAGCGCTGGAAAGTGAACCTCTTGAAAGCCAGCGCGATCCATCTCTTGGCGCACAATGTTCTCGATATTGCGAAGGGTAATTACTCCAAGTGGCAGCCAAGAATAGATTCCAGCAGCTATTCGACGGATATATCCGGCGCGAACTAATAGGCGGTGGCTGGGTACTTCGGCATCTGCTGGATCATCGCGAAGTGTGCGCAGAAAAAGAGTGGACATTCGCAACATAACGCGAACCCTACTAGAACTTTAAGCGGTAATGACGGAAGGTTCTCCTGATGCAACGCCTGCGGCTTCCATCTCTTCAGCCAAACGCATCGCCTCTTCAATGAGCGTCTCAACAATCTGCGCTTCAGGGACGGTTTTTATGACCTGACCCTTTACGAAGATCTGTCCCTTGCCATTGCCTGATGCAACGCCTAAATCAGCTTCGCGCGCTTCACCTGGTCCATTTACAACGCAACCCATAACAGCCACGCGTAATGGCACAGTCATTCCTTGCAAACCAGCCTGAACTTTCTCGGCCAAGGTGTAGACATCAACTTGAGCGCGGCCACAAGATGGGCAAGAGACAATCTCTAACTTGCGTTGGCGAAGATTTAAGGATTCGAGAATAGAAATTCCCACCTTAACTTCTTCAACTGGTGGGGCCGACAGTGAGACGCGGATTGTGTCGCCGATACCTTCTGCCAATAAAATTCCAAAGGCGGTGGCAGATTTAATGGTTCCTTGAAAAATTGGACCAGCTTCTGTGACACCTAGGTGAAGTGGGTAATCAGATTTAGCAGCCAGCAAGCGATAGGCATTTACCATCGTGACTGGATCGTGATGCTTTACCGAAATCTTAATATTGCTAAAGCCATGCTCTTCAAATAGTGAAGCCTCCCATAGCGCCGATTCCACAAGGGCTTCAGGAGTTGCTTTTCCATACTTTGCTAAGAGGCGCGGATCAAGTGAGCCGGCATTTACTCCGATGCGAATTGGAATTCCCGCATCTCCTGCCGCCTTGGCTACCTCTTTGACCTTGTCATCAAATTGCTTAATATTTCCGGGGTTAACACGTACCGCCGCACATCCGGCATCGATAGCGGCGAAGATATATTTTGGCTGAAAGTGAATATCTGCAATTACTGGAATCTGTGATTTTTTAGCAATCTGCGCCAGAGCATCGGCATCATCTTGAGAAGGAACTGCTACACGCACAATCTGGCAACCAGAGGCGGTAAGTTCGGCGATCTGTTGGAGCGTGGCATTTACATCTGAAGTCAGAGTGGTGCACATCGATTGCACACTTACAGGTGAGTCAGAGCCGACCCCGACTGAGCCAACGCGTAGTTGACGAGTCTTACGACGCGGATGAAGCGTCGGTGGTGGTGCGCTGGGAATTCCGAGATCAACCATGAACCGTATTCTGCCCTATCTCTAGAAATTGAGCGATATGGGATTAATAATGTCGGCTATTAAGAGAATCACTGTCAGTACTGCAAGGAGGCCGAAGACTCCGAGGGTGATAGGTGTGAGGACATTGACATCGATTCCAGCTGGGCGGGGACGTCCGCGCAACCGTGCTAATAGTGCACGGAATTCATCGACAATTGCTACCGCCATATGGCCACCATCAAGGGGCAGAATTGGCAATAGATTAAAGAGTCCAACGAAGATATTTAAGCTAGCCACAATAATTAAAAAGGTACCAAGACGTTCAGTGCTATTTAACTTCTCGCTACCAACCACATCACCTGAAACGCGCGCGGCTCCGACGATTCCGACTAAACCTTCGGGATCGCGTTCATCGTTACCAAAAGTTTGGCGTAGCAGCTCGGGGACCTTGGTTGGCAAAAGGAAGAGTGACTTAATTGATTCGCGAATCAAGGTCGCAGTAGCCTGCGTGCTCTCGATAGTTGCGGCAAAGAAGCCTTCACGCTTAGTGCCAATCTCGTTGATTATGCCGAGAACATAGCGCTCTTGCTCTTCAAAGAATTTTGGAGAAGCTTTAATTGTTATCTGATTGCTGCCGCGTTCGATTAAGAAGGTCAGCTCGCGCCCTTCTGATTGTGCAATCGCCTGAGCATCTTTGCTCCAATCGGTAACCGCTTTACCGTTAATGGCCAGAATCTCATCCCCTGGAATAAACCCTGCTGCAGAGGCTGCCGAGTTGGGGGTTATCTGCTCAATCTTTGGCGTTAAGGCGCTATAGCCAACGGCGAAGAAGATTGTAAAGATAAGGAGAAAGCCAATTACAAAGTGGGCAAATGAGCCAGCGCCCAAGACGATTAACTTCTTAGTAGAAGAAGCAGTGAAGAAGGCGCGGGATTCTTCGCCAGGTGGCATCTCATCGCGCGGAGACATTCCCTCGATACGACAGTAACCACCAGCTGGAATCGCCTTTATGCCAAACTCTGTCTCGCCCTTGGTAAAGGACCAGATGCGAGTACCAAAGCCCAAGAAGAACTCGGTGACCTTCATGCCAAATTTCTTTGCAGTTATGTAATGGCCAAATTCATGGACCATAACTGAGAGAAGAAGTGCGACGGCAAAGCCGATGATGCCGATAATCTCCATTAACCAACCTTTTTCAATAGTTCATGTGCAGTACGTCGGGCATCCTCTTCTAGAGCGCTGACATCTGCCAGGTTGCGTAACGGTGACCCTGCCTGAGAGGCTAACTCTTCAACAACTCTATCTACCGATGTAACGATCTGATCGAAGGCGATATTCCCATCGATGAAGGCGGCAACAGCTACCTCGTTGGCAGCGTTAAATATGGCAGGCGCTCCCCCACCAATTTCTCCGCAGTGGCGAGCAAGCGCGATCGCTGGGAAGCGTTGGTTATCAATGGCCTCGAAGTTCCAGCTGTGTGCTCTGCTCCAATCAAGGGCTGTCATCGCTCCTGGAATTCGCTCTGGAAAGCCGAGTGCAAAGGCGATTGGCCCCTTCATACTTGGTGGAGATGCTTGTGCCAGCGTCGAGCCATCTGCAAATTCCACCATGGAGTGCACGATTGATTGCGGATGGATAACCGCCTCAATCTTGGAATACGGCATATCAAATAGATAATGCGCCTCAATAATCTCTAACCCTTTATTCATAAGTGTTGCAGAGTTAATTGTGACCACCGGACCCATCACCCAAGTTGGATGAGCAAGTGCTTGCGCAACTGTGACAGTTGCAAGATCTGCCCGTTCGCGGAAAGGACCGCCACTTGCAGTGAGAATCAACTTATTAACTGAACTCTTCTTCTCGCCAATTAATACCTGCCAAAGGGCGGAATGTTCCGAATCCACCGGCAACAATTGATCGGGCTTTGCCAGCTTCATAACTAAATCTCCGCCAGCTACCAAAGACTCCTTATTAGCTAGCGCTACCTGATTATCTGCAGCCAGCGCTGCCAGAGTTGGCGCCAAACCAATTGAGCCGGTAATTGCATTTAACACGACATCGCAACTGATGGCCGCAATTTCAGTCGAGGCGTTGGGGCCATCAATTACCGTCACACCCGGCAAAGCTTGGCGAATTAGATCGCCATTCTTAATTATCCCAACAACTTTGACCTTAAAGCGCTGCGCCTGTGCAATCACTAAGTCAGGATTGGAACCGGCTGAGGTAATTGCAACCACCCTAAATCTTTCAGGGTTTGCCTCCACGATCTCCAGAGCTTGAACGCCGATAGAGCCAGTAGATCCTAGAATTACTAATTCGCGAATCATGAAACTTTGCGTTTGCGCGCTAGATATTGGCCGATGATGACTACGGCTAGCGCTAAGAAGAACATAGCTGAAGCAATCACATTAGCCTGCGCCGGAATTCCACGAGCTGCTGAGGTGTAGACAAATTTAGGGAAGGTGGTCATTGTGCCGGAGTTAAAGTTTGTAATAATAAAATCATCGAAGGAGAGGCTAAAGGCTAGGAGCGCTGCCGCTGCAATGCCAGGAGCTACAAGGGGCAAGGTAACGCGACGGAAGGTCTCGCGCTCATTGGCATATAGATCCATCGCCGCCTGTTCAAGTCGTGGATCCAAACTGGCGATACGCGCCTTTACTGTTACAACGACAAAAGAGATACAGAAAATAACGTGTGCAATAACAGTTGGCCAAAAACCAGGGTTGACTTGCAAGACCAAAAATAGTGAGAGCATCGAAGCTCCCAGAACAATCTCCGGAGTAGCCATCGGTAAGAAGATTAAGAGATTTGTAGTGGAGCGACCCTTAAAGTGATAACGGCCGATTGCAAAGGCGATCATCGTGCCTAAAATAGTTGAGAAGAGTGTGGCGAGGAAACCAATCTTGATTGAGTTGCCTAGAGCGGTACAGATTTGTGGTGCGCCACATGGGTTCTGCCAATTAGCCCAGGTAAAGCCTTGCCAAACTAAGTTGCTCTTACGGGAATCATTAAATGAGAATATAAAGGTGTAGGCAACCGGAATGAAGAGATAGGTGAAAGCGATGACGGCGTAGATGCGGATAGCGTTGCGGCCGAACCAGCGATATAAATCTCTCATACCAGCTCCTCGGTTCCAGCTTTACGGACATAAATTGTGACTAAGACCAGAATCGTCGCCATTAAGGTGAAGGAGAGCGCTGCCGCGGTTGGGTAATCAACAATTCTAAAGTAGCGAGATTCAATAACATTTCCGAGCATCTTGGTCTGCGGGCTTCCGAGAATTGTGGCATTTACATAATCGCCCGCTGCTGGAATAAAGGTAAGTAGAGTTCCGGCCACAACTCCGGGCATTGATAGTGGCAGAGTTACTTTACGAAAAGTAGTGAAGCCATTGGCATAGAGATCACCAGATGCCTCAAGGGTGCGCGGATCAATACGATCAATAGAGGCATAAAGCGGCAAGGTCATAAAAGGTAGAAAGTTATAAGTCATACCCATAACAACTGCAAAGGCGCTAGAAGTTAAGGTGGTGCTTTCGGCAATTACCCCGAGCGATCGCAGCGGTTGCACCACAAATCCCTGCTCCCCCAAGATCTGCTTCCAGGCGACGGTGCGAAGCAGGAATGAGGTGAAGAATGGTGCAATCACAAGAACTAACATGAAGTTTTTATACTTGCCGCCCTTAAAGGCGATGGCATAAGCCAGTGGATATGCGATTAGTAGCGCCAAAACGGTAGCGATACTGGCATATAAAAATGAGCGACCGAACTGCTCCCTATTTTCTATAAAGGCATCGATGTAATTGGCAAAGCGCCAAGTCTGTTCATTCTCCCCGGTATCTCCCCCGCCGATTGGAGTCTGCGTTGAGGTATTAGCTAAGTTGATAATTGGCAGCAAGAAGAAAACAAAGATAAATCCCATCCCCGGAAGTAGCAGGAGATAGGGAGTTTTTATCTTATTCATTCTTCGTCGAGATCCTCATCAGGATTTACCTCTGTACCCGCTTCGGCATCTTGATCACCGCGTAGCCCAAAGGTAAAGATTGGCTCCCAAGAGATATTTACACTCTCACCAACGCTAAAGGGTGCGACCCCATCATCATTTTGTTCAAAGACCATCAACTCTTGTCCCCATGGCATTAATACCTGGTACTGAGTTGAGACGCCGATATATGAAACATCTTCTACTTTGCCACCAGTTAAAAGATTTCCAGATGTGGCAGTCTCTAAACGCGAGATACGGAACTTTTCAGGTCGGATACCGGCGTAGATAGAGTTATCAACACCATGAGAGCGGCTCTTTTGGAGCGAAATCTTCTGCCCAAAGAGATCAACTATCTGCTTATCGCCGTCGCTGCCCGAAATTGTTCCCTTAATCAAATTAGATTGTCCAAGGAAGTTAGCTACAAAGGCTGTCTCGGGGTTATCGTAGAGATCAGCTGGTGAGCCCATCTGTTCGATCTTTCCCTCATTCATTACCGCAATAGTGTCAGCCATTGTCATAGCTTCTTCTTGATCGTGGGTAACGTGAACGAAGGTAATTCCAACCTCTTTTTGAATCCACTTTAGTTCAATCTGCATCTGACGGCGTAACTTAAGATCTAGCGCGCCAAGTGGCTCATCTAAAAGCAGTAGCGCCGGGCGGTTAACAATGGCGCGTGCTAACGCGATGCGCTGTTGCTGTCCGCCAGATAATTGTGTTGGTTTACGTTGTGCCAGGTGCGGCAGTTCGACCAAGTTAAGCGCCTTATTAACTGCCTCATCGACATCTTTAATTCCACGCCGGCGTAAACCAAATGCGATATTTTCAAAGATTGTTAGATGTGGAAAGAGGGCATAATTTTGGAAGACGGTATTGATTGGGCGTTGATATGGCCTGGTGTGAGTAATATCAGTTGCCCCCAAGGAGATACTTCCTTGGGTTGGTTCTTCAAGTCCTGCAATCATGCGCAGCGTTGTGGTTTTGCCGCATCCGGAAGGTCCAAGGAGTGCAAAGAATGAACCTTCCGGAATCGACAACGATAAATCGTCAACTGCGGTGAAATCACCATATGACTTGGTGATCTTTGAGAGTTTTAAATCTCCACGTGCAGAGCTTGCAACATCTGACACTTAGTTGCCGGCGGCCTTCTGGAATGCCTCGGTCCAAGTTGATTCTTCAGCAGGTGTAAGCGCACGGAAGACGCTTAGATTTGCCATCATAGATTCGCTTGGGAAGATGAACTCGCTCTGAGCTAGCTCTGGATCAATCTTCTCCATCTCAGCCTGTGCACCCTTTACCGGGCAGACATAGTTAACGTAGGCAGCAACTTCAGCCGCTACCGCTGGGTCGTAGTAATAGTTGATCAACTTTTCAGCGTTGGCCTTTGCCTCAGCTGAAGCAGTTGAAGGAATCAACATATTATCGCCTGAGATAGTTCCACCTGATTCTGGAACTGCGAAGTCAAACTTGCCATCATTTTCAGCCTTGAGAATAAACATATCTCCTGACCAACCGATAACGGCTGTGGCATCTCCTGATGTGAGGTCTTCGGCATATTCATTACCCTTAACGCCACGGATCCAGCCATCGTTAATCATCTTTGCAAGGTAATCAACAGCATTCATAAATTGATCTTCAGTTACTGTGGCGAGGCTGATGCCTTGTGAGCGCAGAATAATTCCGACGGTATCGCGCATTTCAGAGAGAACAACAATCTTTCCCTTATTTGAAGGGGAGAAGAGATCTTCTAGCGTACGAATTCCCTTTGGATTAGTTTGAGTATTCCAACCAAATCCACCCATGATGCCCTGCCAGGTGAGTGTGTACTCGCGCTTGGCATCAAATGTTGGGCTACCAAGAGTATCTAGAATATTTCCTGCATTTGGAATATTTGCGCCATCAAACTTCTGCGCATAACCAAGACGAATCCAACGTCCGGCCATCCAATCTGTTGGAGTAACTAGGTCATAACCAATATCTTCATTTAACTTCAACTGTGCTTGAACTTTTCCAAAGAATTCATCATTATCGTTGTAATCTTCAAAGTACTGAACATCGATACCGGTCTGCTCGGTAAATGCTTCAAGAG
This sequence comes from uncultured Candidatus Planktophila sp., assembly GCA_964463845.1. Taxonomy (GTDB): domain Bacteria; phylum Actinomycetota; class Actinomycetes; order Nanopelagicales; family Nanopelagicaceae; genus Planktophila. The sequence continues at coordinate 17,627 of CAYXDT010000020.1, forward strand.
TTGGGTAGCGCTTACCTGAGTCATCGACATCTAGGTAGAGCGGCCAGTTACCGAAGCGAACTGCACCAGATGCAGAATCTGAACCGCCACCACCACAAGCTGCGAGCGCACCGACGCCAGCTACTGCACCTGCGCCGGCAATGACTGCACGACGAGAAATATGGGATGAGAGAACTGCGCGTGCTTCATTTGAGAGTGGATTCTTAGCCATTGTTAGGCTCCTTTTGTTTACGTGGAAATTCAAGTTATCGACTTGAACTACCTTGCCGGAATAAGGGACGGTTTTGCAGGCCCCATTATGTAGCCCTTTTTAGCGTGGGCCAAACCTAAATCGACAATTTTTCCCTGAGTTTTACCTCGGGATTTAGGCGTTGAGATTGGTCATCACATGCTTGATACGGGTGTAATCCTCAAAGCCATAATTTGAGAGATCTTTGCCGTATCCGCTGCGCTTGAATCCACCATGAGGCATCTCGGCGACAATCGGAATGTGGGTATTTATCCAGACACAACCGAAGTCGAAGGCTTTGGCCATCCGCATCGCCCGGCCATGGTCCTTGGTCCAGACAGAAGAGGCCAGTCCATACTCAACCCCATTAGCTAACCCAACCACCTCAGCCTCATCCTTAAATTTCTGAACGGTAATGACTGGGCCGAAGATTTCAGATTGAATCAACTCATCGCTCTGCTTGAGATCGGCGATAACGGTAGGGGCGATAAAGTAGCCAGGAAGATCATTTGGCTTTCCACCGGCGACGATACGTGCATGAGATGGCGTGCGCGCGATAAAGCCATTTACTCGCTCAAATTGTGAAGCGTTATTTACTGGGCCAACGATGACATCCTCATGAGGCAATCCCATACCAATCTGGTTGGTGGCTTGGTCAGCTAATAACTTAACCATCTCCTCATAAACGCCCTCTTGCACAAGGACGCGAGTAGCGGCGGTGCAATCTTGTCCTGAGTTAAAGAATCCTGCTATCGCAATACCGGCAGCGGCAGCTTCAAGGTCGGCATCGTTAAAGACAACAACTGGCGCCTTGCCACCTAGTTCGAGGTGTACTCGCTTTAGTGATTTAGCTGCAGCAGTAGCAACTTCCATACCAGCGCGCACCGATCCTGTTACTGAAACCATCGCAGGTGTTGCATGATCTACAAGAGCGGCACCTGTGGCACGTTCGCCCGCAATCACATTGATAACGCCGTCTGGTAGGAACTCACCCATTATCTGGGCCATCAAAAGTGTTGATGCAGGGGTTGTATCACTTGGCTTTAGAACAACTGAGTTTCCGGCTGCAATCGCTGGCGCCCATTTCCAGACTGCCATCATCATCGGATAGTTCCAAGGGGTAACTTGAGCGCAGACGCCGATCGGTTCGCGACGGATAAAAGAGGTCATCCCTTGCATATATTCACCAGCAGAGCGACCTTCAAGATTTCGAGCAGCGCCGGCAAAGAAACGAATCTGATCGACCATTGGTGGAACTTCTTCAGATGCAGTTAACCCTTGTGGCTTGCCACAATTTTCAGATTCCACGGCAACAAATTCATCGGCACGCGCCTCAATAGCATCGGCAATTTTCAGCAGGGCGCGTTGGCGCTGTGATGGTGTGGAGTCTCGCCAGATAGGGAAGGCGTCACTGGCCGCCTTCATCGCCTTATCTATATCGGCAGCGTTGGAATTTGGAGCAGTAGCAAAGGCTTGCCCTGTTGCAGGGTTGATCAGCGTGGTGGTCTCCCCTGATGCGCCATCGACCGATTTTCCATTGATGAAATTCTGTAACTTCTTCACCGTCTATGCCTGCCCTTTCGTAGCGCGTACCAATTGATCACCATGATCATAAGGATGTTTTGTATAACTCTCGAGCCAACGCCCAATAGTAAATTTCCCTGACTCGGTATGCTCACCGAATTTCTCTAGATCTGCCACTTCCAGGCGCTTGATGACATCTAGTGAACCCGCACGAACGGCTGCAAATACGGCGATCGAATTTTCAACTGGCCCATCAAGGTATGCCAGCTTTGCCTCATTGGCCCAGGCTCCTTCGTCGTAGCCTTGAATAATCGAACCCTCTGGTTCTGCCACCAATCGCCGCAGACGCGCATAGGACTGCGCCTCAGAATCTGCCATGTGATGAATACATTGGCGCGCCGACCATTCGTTCTCAGCATGGATATCTAGCAAATCTGCGGTTACTCCACGCGCTAAATTTAAAAAGTATTGGGTGGCCGCTTCATATGCGGCAGCCGCTTCGCGCAGATCAATCTCACTTGTCATGAATAAGATACTAACTAGTTAAAGAGGAGCTTTCAATAGTGAT
>CAYXDT010000021.1:0-18625 GCA_964463845.1 uncultured Candidatus Planktophila sp.
TTAAATCTCGACGCCGATGTATTTAGTCTGCAAGAACTCGTGAACGCCATCGAATCCACCTTCGCGCCCGAGACCTGATTGCTTTACGCCACCAAATGGCGCAGCTGGATCAGAAAGTAATCCACGGTTTATCCCGACCATGCCAGATTCAATTCCTTCAGCAAATCGGATGGCCCGCTTTAAATCTTCGGAGTAGACGTAACTGATTAGCCCGTATTCAGTGTCATTGGCTAAAGCCAGCGCTTCCTCATCTGTATCAAAGAGAACTATTGAAGCAACTGGACCAAAGATTTCTTCCGCCAAGATTTGATTATCTTTAGCAACTTCTAGAACGGTTGCAGGATAGAAAGCGCCGGCTCCATCAGGGGTTGTTCCGCCTAAGTGAACCTTGGCGCCAGAAGTTTTTGCAGCATCGACTAACTCTGCAATCTTATTGCGCTCTTTAATTGAGACGCTAGCACCTAACTGTGTTCCAGATTCACGACCAACGCCCATCTTCAGCGCTGCCATCGCTTTTGTAAATTCTGAAATAAATTTCTCACTAATTGATCGTGCGACAAAGATGCGATTGGCGGCGGTACAAGCCGCTCCACCATTTCTCATCTTGGCCATCATTAAGCCCTTAACTGCCTCTTCTACATTTGCATCTGCTAGAACAACAAATGGCGCATTGCCACCTAGCTCCATTGAACAACGAATAACTTGATCGGCTGCCTCTTTCAAAAGAATCTTGCCTACGTGTGTCGAACCGGTAAAAGATAAATTCTTAACGCGTGGATCATGAAGGACCTTGCTAATTGCCGGTCCAGATTGTGGCGGCAGAATTACATTCAAGACGCCTTTAGGTAATCCGCAACGATCCAATATGTCAACAATTGCTAGGGCGGTTAGTGGAGTTTCTCCAGCTGGTTTCAGAATCATGGTGCATCCAGCAGCTATCGCTGGACCTATTTTTCGAGTTGCCATACCGGCAGGAAAATTCCAAGGTGTAATCAGAAGAGAGACGCCTATTGGTTGATGTGTTACCAAAATTCGTTTGTCGCCACTAGGGGCCATGCGAAAGTCTCCGGAAATCCGAACGGTCTCTTCAGCAAACCAACGGAAGAACTCAGCAGCGTAATTAATCTCAGCTTTGGCATCCGGCAGAGCCTTACCATTCTCTTTTGAGATCAACTCTGCCAAGTAATCTGCTTCTGCAATCATCATTTCAAATGCCTTGCGCAAAATCTCACTACGTACTCGTGGGGCAACCTTCGCCCATGAAGCTGCGGCATTGTCCGCTGCGGTGATTGCCGCCATATTCTGTTCATCACTTGAAGTAGCAACTTTGGCTATTACCGAACCATCACTCGGATCTATGACATCTACGGTGCCAGCACCATCAACCCATTGGCCATCAATAAATAATTGCGTACGCATGAGGCAAGCATACTTACGTAGATTCCACGGGTCACCTAGACTGATGGCCTTGCAATAAAGTTGCCTTTGCGCAACGACTAGGGGAGCTACCGTGGCTAAGGCTTGGACTGATGATGGAGAAGTACCTGTAGCAAAGCAGGATTCGCTCCATTTGGAAGATTCCATCGGGTACCGAATAAAGAAGCTATTTCTGGGTGACCCACTCAACCGACATTCGCTAAGTCAGCAAAGATTAAGTAAGCCTTCCGCCTTCGGAATTCTCTCCTCCGATTGCATCTCGTCGTCAGCCTATGGTGGAGAACAGATACTTGTAGCTCTTATTCCAGCCTTTGGATTAGCGGCCTTTGTAATTTTCCCACCAATGATTGGTGTAATTCTCTTTATCTTGTTGGCGATAACTCTTTCTTACCGGGATGTTATTGGAACTTACACCCGTTCTGGCAGTGCTTATGTAGTATCTCGAGAGAATTTTGGGCGTGTGGCATCACAAGTGGCTGCAGTTGAATTGATGTTTGGTTACATCATTACAGTGGCGATTCAAACCGCGGCCGGTGTAGCCGCGATTATTTCAACCTTCCCTGAAGTGCAAGATCGTAAAGTTGAAATAACTATATTGATTATTGCCACCCTTACCTATGTGAATCTCAGAGGCGTTAAGGAGGCAGGAATTGTCTTTGTTCTTCCCTCTTATTTATTTATGGGCTCAATGCTCTTGGTCTTCTTATTTGGAATTTATCGATACTTAACGGATTCTCTACCTGTCTATTCAGCCGATACAGAGGGCCTAGTTGAAATTGGAGAAGCACAGGGACTTGTTTCTATTGCAGCTGCTTTATTTATTTTAAAAGCCTTTGCAAATGGCAGCGCCTCACTAACCGGAATTGAAGCGATTTCAGATAGCGTTCCACTATTTAAGGCTCCAGAGCATGTAAATGCAAGAAAAGTTCTAATCATTATGAGCATCACACTCGGTTCCTTGATTACAGGTATTGCTTGGTTGGCAAAAGAGACTCAGGCCATTCCATACGCTGATGGAACTCCTACCGTTATCTCGCTCGTGGCCAGGGCGGCGCTAGGTGATGGATTTGTTGGTGGAGCTCTCTTTATTCTCACCCAGTTAGGCACGATGCTAATTTTATTTGCAGGAGCCAACACCTGTTTCAGCGCCTTTCCAAGTATGGTCAACATCGTTGCTAACGATGGTTTCTTGCCCCGTCGCCTAACCCAAAGAGGGCATAAATTGGTCTTTTCCAATGGAATTTTCTTTATCTCAGGGGCGGCTATGGTCTTGGTTATTGCAACCAACGCCAGCATCACAATTCTCGCCGCAATTTACGCACTAGCGGTCTTTATCGGATTTGCACTCACTGGATCTGGAATGACAAAGCGGAGCTGGAAATCAAAAGAGAAGGATCGCACAAAGAAAATCTTTATCCATGGTCTCTCGTCTACAATTTCGATTTTTACAGTCCTAGTCCTTGCCATAACTAAATTCTCGGAAGGTACTTGGGTAGTTGTCTTAGGAACACCCTTAGTTGTCTTTATAATGTTAAAGCTAAATAACCAATATAAGTTAGAGCAAGTCGCGCTATCAGCGAAATCTGAATCTGCGCGAGCGACCTCAATGACTCGCCATAATGTAACTATTTTTGTCGATAACGTTGATCTAGCTACCGTCGGAGCAGTTCGTTATGCACGTAGCTTGCGTCCACACAAGATTAGAGCTGTGCATTTTGTTATCGATGATCGCCGTGCCGAATCAATTCAAAAGGCTTGGTCAGAATCCCACGCTTTTGAAGATGTTCCTCTTGAGTTAATCGATTGCCCAGATCGCAGATTGCCAAATGCTGCAGTTGATTACGCAATCCGAAAGACCGAACAAGCCGATGTTGAGTTGACTATTCTCTTGCCACGCCGTTCTTACTCGCGTTTCCTTGGGCGCTTACTGCATGATCAGACTGCTGAAGATATCGCAGCGCCGATCTCACAACTTGAAAGAGTAGTTGCGACAATTGTTCCTTTCGATGTTAATCAAATTACTTCTGGGAAGAACCCGCTGGTCAATAAGGTCGCTGTTGGTCCAGTTCCAGATGTTGAAAAGCCAAGTAAACCGAGACAAGTTTCCCCAGCCGAATTTGCACCAATCACTCATTACGCTGACGATGTAACTCCGATTGCGGAGATTGAATGGCGCAAGCGTTCTAAGGTGCATGGCAGAGTCACTGCAATATCCAGCGCTCCGCGTGGTTCAGCTCCCATTCTCCAGGTGGAGGTTTGGGATAAGACCGGTGGCATAACTTTAAACTTTATCGGCCGCCGCGATCTGGCAGGTCTTGAGGTCGGTATGGAGCTACGTGCCGAGGGTATGGTCGGTGAAGAAGATGGTCAGTTGGTAATTCTTAATCCATCCTATGAACTACTTATCTGAGAAGAACTCCGAAAGTAAGCTCGCGCACTCCTTCTCAAGAATTCCTGAAGTAACTTCTACCTTGTAGATAGCTCTTGGGTCGCGTAGCACATCCCAGACTGAACCAACAGCGCCAGCCTTCTCATCCCAGGCTCCAAAAATGAGATGTGCGATTCGCGACTGGGCAATCGCACCAGCACACATCGCACATGGTTCAAGTGTGACAATTAAGGTGCAACCATCTAGACGAGAGTTTTGCAATCTGGCAGCTGCGTTACGAATAGCTACTACTTCAGCATGTGCAGTGGGATCGCTATTTGCTTCACGTTCATTAAATCCACGACCAACAACAACGCCATCTTTATTAATTACTATAGCTCCTACTGGAACATCTCCACTTTTTGTAGCAGATTTGGCAACCAAGATTGCTTCTTGCATCAACTCTTCGTAAGGCTTCAAAATTAAGACTCCAATAACTCAGTGAGTTGATCTCCAAAACCTAACCGACTCGCTACTGCATCAATCTGTTCATCTGGAAATAAATCGGCATCATCGCAAATTGTAGAAAGTTCCATTGAAGGCAGTCCTAAATCAGCAAAGATATCTAAATCCCCCGCTGGTAAAGGTTCGTCGTCTTCTTCAGGTGAATCGATATCGGCAAGTTCAAGAAATTCAGCAGCAATTTCATAATCTAAAGCGCAGGAAATATCACTAATAAAAAATTTAACTTGCGTACCAAGGACTCGAATGGCAAGAAAAAATTCATCATCAATCGAAATTAGCGCAACCGCGCCACCGTTTGTCTGTTGTTTCTTTAAACGGTCGATGATGTGAGTTAGGTCATCAGGGTCGGGTAGAGCAGCAAGAGACCATCGCCCATCTTCATGCCACGCCTCGATAGCGAAGTCTTGGGTTATATCTGCCACATCACCCATATTGGCACTCATTGAATGGGAATGAAAGCCCTGTAAGGTAGGAGACATGAAAGTTCACGTTGCAAACCACCCACTGATCTCTCACAAATTGACTGTTCTACGCGACGAAAGAACCGATTCTCCAACTTTCCGACTTCTGGTTTCTGAGCTTGTCACCCTATTAGCCTACGAAGCCACGCGTGATGTCCGCACCAAATCAATCTCCATTAAGACTCCAGTAACTCAGACAACTGGACTAGTAATGGCTGAACCTCGCCCAGTTGTTGTTCCAATTCTGCGTGCAGGTCTTGGCATGTTAGATGGAATGACTAAATTATTGCCGACCGCTCAGGTTGGTTTTCTTGGAATGGTCCGCGATGAAGAGACCCTGCAAGCGAGCACATATGCCAATCGCCTGCCAGAAGATTTATCAGGTCGACAAGTATTTGTTTTAGATCCAATGCTGGCAACTGGTGGAACTTTGGTGGCTGCCTTTGAATATCTCATCGAACGCGGCGCTGATGAAATTACTGCTATCTGCTTACTTGCTGCTCCAGAAGGAATAAAGGTTTTAGAAGAGGCCTTTAAAGACTCAGGAATCCCAATTACATTAGTCACCGGCTCCCTTGATGAGAAGTTAAATGAAAAGGGTTACATCGTGCCTGGCTTAGGTGATGCCGGCGATCGTCTCTACGGAGTTGTATAAATGGCATCTACCTCCCCCGGTTATGGAATCACTATTCGTGTAGAAGGCTCCCCCGATCTACAACCAGTTGCACTTATAACAACTACGATTACAAATGCAGGCGCAACAATCACTGCGCTAGATGTAGTTGAGTCGCTTTTGGAGAAAGTGGTCATAGATGTCACTTGCGACACAATTGATGCATCTCATGCTCAAGAGTTACATGATGCGCTCTCTGCCCATGATGGTTTAACTGTTCGCAAGGTAAGTGATCGCACCTTCTTGCTCCACCTTGGCGGAAAGATTGAAGTAACCTCAAAAGTTCCACTTAAAACTCGCGATGATCTATCGCGGGCTTACACACCAGGTGTGGCACGTATTTCTCAGGCTATTGTTGATGACCCATCAGATGTGCGTCGCCTAACTATGAAGCGAAATACCGTTGCCGTAGTTACTGATGGCTCGGCAGTTTTGGGCCTTGGAAATATTGGTCCAGCTGCAGCTCTCCCAGTTATGGAGGGAAAAGCAGCCCTCTTTAAGCGCTTTGCCAATGTCGATGCCTGGCCAGTCTGTCTAGATACCCAAGATGTAGATGAAATTGTCCGCACCGTTCAGTTGATTGCACCGGTATATGGAGGTATCAACCTAGAAGATATCTCTGCTCCTCGTTGCTTTGAAGTAGAGCGCCGCTTACGCGAACTTTTAGATATTCCAGTTTTTCACGATGATCAGCATGGAACAGCAATTGTTGTTCTTGCCGCTCTTCGCAACTCTCTAAAGTTGGTGAAGAAGAATATTGGTCAGGTAAAGATAATTTTGAGCGGTGCTGGCGCTGCTGGAACCGCTATTGCACGTTTGCTGGTCCTAAGCGGAGCAAAAGATATAATCGCCTTTGATAAAGATGGAGTTATCTCCAAAGATTCGCTCTCTGAAGATTCCATGCGCACTTGGTTTATTGAGAACTCAAATAACGATAACTTCCAAGGTGATATCCATGCCGCCATGAAGGGTGCAGATATATTCATAGGAGTTAGTGCTCCAGGAGTCTTAAATGAAGAGGATATTGCCGCGATGGCACCAGGGGCGATCGTCTTTGCACTAGCGAATCCAGATCCAGAAATTGATCCAACAATTGCACGAAAGTACGCTGCCGTCGTTGCCACTGGGCGCAGTGATCATCCCAACCAGATCAACAATGTGCTGGCCTTTCCTGGGATTTTTCGTGGCTTACTTGATGCCAACGCTCATAAAATCACGGATGCTCTCTTAGTTGCAGCTGCTGAGGCTATCGCCGATTGCGTCAGTGAAGCACAACTCAATACTTCTTTTATTGTTCCGAGCGTATTTGATCCAAATGTTGTCACCAAAGTGGCAGCTGCAGTTAAAAAGTCGGTGTGATGGAGCTCTTCACCTCAATCGACTCCCAATTTGCAGATCTGGGGCCGCTACTTCTCTACTTTCTCGTTGGTGCAAATGTCTTTTTTCAATCTGCGCTGGTCTTTGGTTTCTTTCTACCCGGCAGCTCCATACTCTTTAGCGCGGGGTTAGTTGCAGCTTCAGAAGATAATGTAAGTATTGCAGCACTATTGACTGTGATTTTCATGGCTGCCTTTTTTGGCAATCAAGTGGGTTTTGTTCTCGGGCGCGTTATCGGGCGCTCTTACCTTAGTAAGAGAAAATCACCTGGGCTCCAGAAGATTATTGGTAAGTGTGAACGTTTCTATGAAAAATCCGGTTGGTGGTCAGTCGTGGCTGCTCGCTTTATTCCTTGGGTGAGAACTTTCGTGCCCCCAATTGCTGGCGCAGCCAAGATGCCTTATTACAAATTTCTCTCTGCAAATCTTCTTGGGGCGATAGCTTGGGGCTTAGGAATAACCATAGCTGGCTACTACACCGCATCCATTCCGGGAGTAAGAGCATTCACCTACGTAATTGCCGGCTTCTTTATTCTTGGCTCAATCGTTTCCGCGATTGTTGATTATTTACGCCGCCGACGATTACCCCAAGATAAGTCATAGCAATACCCGTTACCAAATAGGCACTCACCTGCACCCCTTTAGTTGGCGAGTAGATATCAATTAAGAGTGAGCCAACTAATTGGCCGCCCACGCTATAAAGAGTAAAAGTTAAAACCCCTAAGTGCTGAACAATAGTTGATGTAAAGGCAATATAGATAACGCCGATTACGCCACCTGTATATATCCACCATGGTCCTGCTGGTAATGGAGACAGCTCGGTCGAGCCAAAGATAATCAATACTGCGAGGAAGATAACGAGAAAAGATGTTCCCATAATGAAATTCAATAGAGAGGTAGTAAAGCTCTGATGTGAATGTTCATTTATCTGACCATTAAGTGCGCGCTGTACGCCAACAATCGCTCCTGCTACACATCCCATCAACACTGCAACAATTGAAACGTTTTGTGCGTCAATTCGATCAAGTACTGAGACCAAGACTGCAAAAACAGTGAAGAGCGCAGCAGTAATTCGACGAGGAGTAATGTGCTTTGCACCCCCTCCAGTAAGGCCTATACGATCCACAATTAGCGAAGCGGCGGTCTGCCCTGCGATGGAGGCGACTGAATAAATTGCCACGCCAATTAGCGGCACAATCTGAGTCTGTACCGCTACAAAACTGCCCCCAAGGGCTCCGGCAAATAGGGTCCACGCCGGCAACTCTTTTCGTTTAACTGCACCTCGTAAATTGCGAGCACCCTCTTTTATCGCAGGATTGAAGAGCGCAATAACGGCGATAATTACTAAGCCAGAACCAAAGGAGATTAAAGCGGCCTGTACTCCATTTCCCATCAACTGCGACAGCTCACCATTGGCACGCGCTTGAATAGCAATCATTACACCCGAAATGGCGGCTAAGAAATCAAGTCGCTGGGTTCGCTTAAACATAATCTCTATTCTATTAACTTTCCAACGCTAAGGTAATGGCGAGCCACTCCTCTTCGCGCACTTGTAACTCTGTAGATATGCGCTCAATCTCTGCGTTAATTTCACTTAACCGCTCTGGATTAAAGGCAGCGCTCTCTTGCTCTAGGTTTAACTGCTCAATCCGCTCCTTGGCCTTGGCAATCTGCCGTTCCACCCGAGTTAAATCCTTCTTAAGTTGGCGTTGCTCAGCAGCTGACGACGTACCGGAACTCTTTACAGCAACAGTTGCCGCATTTAACGCGGCGCTGCGCTGCTCGAGATACTGGTCAACCCCACGAGGCAAATCGCGCAACGCTTGATCTCCAAGTAGCCCATAGAAACGATCGCAGACACGTTCTAGAAAATATCTATCATGTGAGATGACAATTAAGGTGCCGCCATAGCTATCTAGCAAATCCTCTAGCTCAGTCAGAGTTTCAATATCGAAATCATTTGTAGGTTCATCTAAGAGCAAAACATTTGGTGAATCCATGAGGAGTCTTGTTAACTGCAAGCGACGGCGTTCTCCTCCAGATAAATCTCCAACTGGAGTCCACTGTGCGTCGCGATCAAAACCCAGCCGCTCACATAATTGAGAGGCAGATAAGGTCTTGCCTTTCCCAATCTCAACATGGGTGGCTACCTTTTCAACTGCTTCCAATAAGCGCCACTGTGGATCTAGCTCATCTAAATGTTGTGTCAGGAAGGCAGTCTTAACTGTAATTCCTGTGACTAGCTTTCCAAAAACGGGCTTTATCTGGCCCGCTAAGACGCGCATCAGCGTGGTCTTGCCAGCGCCATTTATGCCAACTATTCCAATTCGATCTCCTGGACCAACGTTCCAGGTTAAATCACTAATCAAATGCTTTTCACCTGCAGCAATTTCGGCATGATGTAGCTCAAAAACTGTCTTACCTAATCTATTAAGTGCAAATTTTAATAGTTCAGTAGAGTCGCGTGGCGCGGGTTCGGCAGATATCAACTCATTTGCAGCATCAACTCTAAATTTTGGCTTTGTTGTGCGCGCTGGTGCACCACGGCGTAGCCATGCCAGCTCCTTACGAATTAAATTATTGCGTCTGGCATCGGTCACATTCGCCTGACGAGATCTTTCGGCTTTGGCCAAGACAAAGGCTGAATAACCTCCGTCATACTCTTCCACTTTTCCTAGGACAACTTCCCAAGTTCTATCTGTGACTGCATCTAAGAACCAGCGATCGTGTGTTACGACCAGGACTGCTAAATCTCGACGTTTATTCAGGTGCTCTGCCAGCCAGGCCACTCCTTCCACATCTAGGTGGTTAGTTGGCTCATCCAGAAGAATTAGATCTAAGTCATCTATCAATAGCTTGGCTAAGCCTACGCGCCGCTTCTCGCCACCAGAGAGAGATGCAAACTTTCTCTCAAAGAGATGATCATCAAACCCACCAAAGAGCCCAGTAAAAATCTCCCGAATCTTGGAATCACTTGCCCATTCATGTTTCTCACGATTGGCGATAACGACATCTCCGACGGTGGCATCTGCTGAAGCGCTATCTACCTGAGAGAGAATTCCGATCTTCGAGCTACTTGATTTGGTAACTCGGCCTGAATCCGGCTCTTCTATTCCAGCGATAATTTTCATGAGAGTGCTCTTGCCAGAACCGTTGCGACCAACTATTCCAATGCGATCGCCTTCAGAAACACCAAGTGAGACGGCATCAAGTAAAGGGCGAATATCAAAGGATTTTGAGACCTCTTCAACATTCACAACATTGCGCGCCACGGTAGGAGAGCGTACCTTTGAACCGTGAAGGTTACTGACCGCGCTTACGCATTGGATTTAGATAACAAGGACCCACTTGCTCATTTCCGGAGCAAATTTCTTATTACCGACCCCGATCTCTGTTATCTAGATGGCAATTCTCTAGGGCGTTTGCCACATGACACGGTCAAAGCCGTTAGTGATTTCCTCACCCAGGAGTGGGGAGACCAGGTTGTCACAGGGTGGTCCCACTGGATTGATGAGGCTCAAGTAGCTGGCGATCTGTTGGGTAGAGCGGTTCTCGGTGCCGCTCCCGGCCAAGTATTGGTCTGCGATACAACATCTGTAAATTTCTATCAATTATGTATGGCAGCGATTAACGCCCGCCCTGGCAGAAAAACCATCATTACGGATGCTGCAAACTTTCCTACTGACCGATACATCTTAGATGGAATAGCTAAGCAGCTTGGGTTGAATTTAATTATCATCGATAACGAAGATTCAGCAGTTGCAGAGAATGAGCGAATCACTGCCGAACTCCTTGAAAAATACCTCTCGGAAGATGTTGCTCTGGTTACCTTTGAAGTAATTCAATACCGCTCTGGAGCGCGTTCTGATATTAAATCAATAACAGATTTAGCTCGTTCATTTGGCGCATTAGTGGTTTGGGATGCCAGCCATGCCGCAGGAGCCATCGAGATGAACTTTGATGATAACGGGGTCGACCTTGCCGTTGGCTGTACATATAAATATGGAAACTCTGGGCCAGGTTCACCTGCATGGTTATATGTAAATAAGAAGATTCAAGGCGAGTTACAAGTTCCTATTCAGGGTTGGTTTAGCAATGAAGACCAATTTGCAATGGGCCCGGATTACCAGAAAGCAATTGGCATTCGTGGATTTCAAATTGCTAGCCCATCGATCATTGGAATTCGCGGCGTACAAGTTGCCTTCTCCATGATTGAAGAGGCGAGCATTTCTGCAATTGCCAGTAAGGCAGCCATTGGAACCCAGATGATGATTGATTTATTTGATGAGTGGTTGGCACCACTGGGCTATACCTTGCTCACTTCACGAAATCCAAAAGAACGTGGTGGACATATCTCGATTGGCCATCCAGATGCTGCCCGAATCTGTGTAGCGCTGCGCAAGTTTGCAAATGTAATTCCAGATTACCGCACTCCCAACGCCATAAGATTAGCTATCGCGCCTCTTGCGACCTCATATGTTGAGGTTTGGGATGGTTTTCAACGTATAAAGAATCTTACGGAAACAAAGCAGTATGAGAAGGTAGAAGGATCTGGGTCACGAGTTACATGAGCGAAAACTTTGAATCAGCTCTGACATATAGCTCTTACCTAGCTGTAGATGAATTACTTGCCCTGCAAAAGCCACTCTCTGAGGGGCCAGAGCATGATGAGATGCTCTTTATCATTATTCATCAGACATATGAGCTCTGGTTTAAGCAATTAATTCACGAGTTTGAGCAAGCGCAGAGGGCGCTAGAAGCTGCAGATACACATTATGCGCTCTCGATATTAGGTCGGATCCGCACCATCATGAAAGTCTGTGTTGCCCAGGTAGATATCCTCGAGACGATGACTCCGCTGCAATTTAACGCCTTTCGCGGTTACTTATCCTCATCCAGTGGATTTCAATCTGCGCAATTTCGTATGGTGGAGGCTCTGCTTGGTCGTCGTGATCAGCGTATGGCCAGCCACCTACCACCAGATATACAGAGTGAGATAGCTCTTATCTCATCACGCAATTCGATATGGGATTCTTTCTTGGAGTATTTAGTAAAACGGGGATATCCAATTCCAACAGAGGTGACAGAGCGCGATAAGAAAATTGCCTACCAATCAAATTTGACAGTTCAAGATTCACTTCTAAAGGTTCATCAAAGCGATCCTGAATCTGCCATGGTTGCAGAACGATTAGTTGATATCGATGAAGGTATCCAGGAGTGGCGTTATCGCCATGTGAAGATGGTCGAGCGCACTATCGGCCACAAGATGGGAACTGGGGGCTCAAGCGGTGTCGAGTATCTGGCCAGCACTCTCTTTAACCCAGTCTTTAAGGATCTATGGGAGATTCGTTCGCGCTTCTAATTTTTGATGCTTAGAGATTACTTCTGCTTCTTAGTGTTTATAACCTCAATACTTTTAATATAAGCACGATCTGCAATTGCCTGACGCTTTAGGCGATACTCAGCTGAAGCCCCTGTAATCAAATGCTCAAATCTATCTTCACCTTTGATTAGTTGGTGTAACTCTTGGGCGGTTGTCTGTGCACCCCAAACTGGCACATTAAGAGTTACCTCTTGTTCAACAAGATGAGGGTGAATAAAGCGATATAGAAGTGCGAGGCGCCGTAGCGCTCGATAGGCAAGATGCCTTAGCCCTCGATTGATATGGCCCTGAATCCTTAATTGGTGGAATTTAATAAATGAAGGGCGCAAGACCTCTTCGGCCATAGCTAAATCAAAGAGAATTTTGGCGATTTCTGCGCCGCCAGTTGGTTCGGGAAGTTCAGCGCATTTTTTACGTAGCCGCTCTCGTGTATCTGGCTCTTGCAACTTCTTTACAGTCGCTCGAATATTTGCAAGATCTGCCTGATTAGCACGAAGGGCAAAGCCCATATCGTGGCACCATTGCGCACGCGCCTCTTGATCATCTGTCCCTCGAATATTTGAGACAAATACTGTCGGAATGCCAGCAGGCAGTAGTTCGTGAGCCCCGTTATAGCCAGTTGCACAGACGCTGGCATCGAAGGCGTGAAGAACGTGAGCTAGTGGAAAGTGGCGCTTGATTCGGATATCGAGCCCATCCGGGGCGAGAGACTTTCCATTTTTATCGAGTGGCTGCTTGGTCAGAATTACCTGCAAATCCTTCCAACCAATTAAGCCTTCTAACGCTGCCGTCATCTTCTCATTGACATCGCTATCACCTGTTCCGAGCTGAACCAGGACAGCGGGTCTGTTCAAATCTAGGCCGAGCACTTTGCGAGCCTCTTCGCGACTTAGCGCTTGCTCTCTTTGAAAGAGTGAGACAGCTGAAGTTAACTTGGCATCTTTGCGTGAAGCAGTCGGGCCAAAGTCGTAGGCGCGCGCAAAATCTCCAGGTTCAATAATTAAATCCATCATCTTTGATTGCAGACCTAAGACAAATCTCTGTGGTTTCTTCTGCCATAAGCCACGACGAACCCAGACAAGTGAGAGTTTGGGATGTGAAAACTTTGCTGCAATAACGCCTGGATACGGAACAACTCCATCAAAAGAGAGAACGCGCGCATCGGTTTCATCAACTAGTGCCAACAGTCGATCGCGTAGATAGACATCCCATTTTTCGCGTGACATCCACATGCGATCTCGACCTGGAATATATTCACAGCGAATTCCCAAGTAATCTGGAATCTCTGCAATACCACCTGCCATAGAAACAATTATCGGATTGGCATACTCTTTGAGAGCTGTTGCAATTGCAGTTGCACGGACTAAATGTCCCATTCCTACGCCATTACTGGTTGCCAGAATAATTGTAGGTTTTTCCATAAGGCTCAAAGGTTATCAACGTTTTATGCATAAACCACGCGGGAAAATCGCTATCTGTTGCAAACTTTTTTACATTCAGAGATACTTAGGGGGCGTTAATTCGCAAACAACAAAGGAGAGTACTTCTCAAACCGTTTCTAAATCAGAAACATTTGCCGTACAGCTTTACAATGACTACACAAACCGCGATCCAATCGCAACACACCGCAACACATCGTTATGTACCTGCAACATCAACTCCGATTTCGCCTGAAAAGGTAGCCGCAATTCTCAAGGCTGAATGGGAGCTTTTCTCCAAGAAGACCCAGGGATCAGCCTCCGAAAGCGCACGTGCCCACCAATCACTCCCTCTTGGCGTCACCTCAAGCTTCCAGCACTGGGATCCATACCCAATCTCAATTGTCTCCGCCAAGGGCGCGTATATGACAGATGTAGATGGTCAACAGCTCCTCGATCTCTCCATGGGCTTTGGCGCGATGCTCGCCGGCCATCTAAACCCAGTTGTTATTGAAGAGGTAGAGAAATCTCTTTCACAAGGCATGCTCTTTGTCACCCCTTCTCCTACCTCTACCGATGCCGCTGAAAGAATTTGTAAGCGCTTCGGGATTGATCAGGTGCGCTTTACCAACTCTGGAACTGAATCAACTATGTATGCCGTCCGCGTTGCGCGTTCTGCCACAGAGAAAATGGGCATACTAAAAGTTGAAGGTGGATACCACGGCAGCTATGACCCATTCGTTGTCTCCGCTAAGCCGCCTCTAAACAAGGCAGGCAACCCAAATAAGCCAACCCCTTATGTTGAGCCAAATCTCGTTCCCGGTGATATCTATGTCGTTCCTTACAACAATCTCAAAGCTCTTGAGAAGATGTTTAAGAAGAACGCTAAGAAGATTGCCTGTTTTATCGTAGAACCTGTTCTTGAAAACATTGCAATTGTTCTTCCTGATGAAGGTTATCTCGAAGGAGTTCGTGCGCTTTGCGACCAGTACAACGTAGTTCTGATTTTCGATGAAGTTAAAACAGGTCTTACCGCAGGAGCACACGGTGCATCTGCTCGTCTTGGTGTAAAGCCAGATCTAATTACCCTCGCCAAATCAATTGGTGGTGGACTGCCACTTGCAGCTTTCGGGGGCAAGAAGAAGTACATGGATTTTGTCACCAACGGCAAGATGGCTCACTTTGGTACTTTTAACGGCAATCCACTGGCTATGGCCGGTGTGCGTGCAATTGATCGCATCTGTTCTGATGAGGCTCTTGCAATTGCAGAGGAATTTAACCTGCAAGCGCTAACTCGAATTGGTGAAATTATCGATGAGTACCAACTTCCAGCACATACAGTTGGATTCGGCGTAAAGGGCTGTGTTTCTTGGTCTACAACGCCAGTTCGTAACTATCGTGATTACAAAGCCACTGATTTCGGTGTTGCCGAAGCGCACTGGCTCTTCGCAATTAACCGCGGCATCATCACCCCTCCAGGGCTAGATGAGCAATGGTTAATCTCCTTGGCTCACGGCCAAACCGAAATTGATATGTTGGTTGAGGATTTCCGTGAATTTGCTAAGGCGCTGCGCAGCTAACAGCAGTCAGAATTTATCTAAAGTTGCCAGGCACGAACTCCGCCAGAAACACCGGCAGAGTTAGGGACAATCACGATGTCATCACCCATCAGCGCTAAATCGCGTTGTTGGATGCTGTGTGAATTTCCGCCACCGATGTAGAGGCGGTCCCATAAAAATACTGGACGTAGCTCTGAGACCATCAAGCGTACGCGACGTGACCAGAAGGTGTTTCCCATGCGCTTTCGCTCGCGATCACCAATCCAGGTGTCGTAAGTTGTATTGCGACGGACTGTGGCATGAGACATTTCAAAGTGGGGAGATAACTTGCCGCCATGGAATACCGCAAAGCCCAACCCAGTTCCGAGGGTAATTACAATCTCTAAACCTGTGCCCGTTACAACGCCAGCGCCATGCACTTCAGCATCATTTAAGACCTTTGCAGGAATCCCCAGTCTTTCTGCAACGGCAGCTTCAGCATCAAAACCCCACCATTGTTCCTTTAACTCTGGGCTCATTCTAGTATGAGGTCCGGCATCATTGATGTAGTGCGGTGTTGCTACAACCACACCATTTCGAATCATTCCAGGTAGGCCAACTGTTACTCGTTGCGCTTTTGGAAGAGATGCGGCAATTTTTTCAACAGTCTCTAGAAATCTAGCAGTCGAAAGCGGATAGGGGGTTTCCACACGAGTCGGAACAGCGTGCATAGTTCCAGATTCGTCAAGCACGCAGCTCTTGATAAAGAGGCCACCACAATCTATGGAAAGAGTAAATTTACTCATGCGAGAGCGTCCATAACTGTGATCTTCTCTCCAAAGACTAAATCTGCTGCTACAGCTTGCCAAGCTTTGCTATTGGCATTGACCATATGTGCATCCCAAGATGTTCTATCGCTCCAAATTTCCCAAACATTTACAACGTTCTCCTGCTGAGTATCACGATATATTTCAATAAATTCGCATCCTGTTTCGTTACGAATAATGGAGATATGTTGAGTTAACTTAGAAACAAAGTCATCAAATTTACCTGGCTTTACATCAATTGCCACGAAGAGGAAGACTTTGCTCATTGGCTAAAGATACCTTTGATTGGCAATAAAGAGAAAAGTCCTGAGTACGAAAGGCGCCCAAGAGAGCTTCCTTAGGTGAAACTCCTACTTATGTTGAAGTTTAGATGGCCACCATACTTTGCCACCAATTTCATGTACTAACGCTGGAACCAAAATAGTGCGAACAATCATGGTATCTAGTAGTACACCAAATGCCACCGCAAATCCAAGTTGTGCTAAAAATACAAGTGGAAGAACACCAAGTACAGCGAAGGTCGCAGCCAGAACTATGCCTGCTGATGTAATAACGCCACCCGTTACGGTGAGGCCCTTGATTACTCCAGCTCTAGTACCAATTTTCGCACTCTCTTCTCGAACTCGAGTCATTAGGAATATGTTGTAATCAATTCCTAACGCGACCAAGAAGATAAAGGCAAAGAGTGGGAATGAAACATCTGCACCCTTGAAGCCAAAGATATGTTCGAAGACCAATTGGCAAGCCCCTAGCGTGGCAAAGTAAGAGAGGACTACCGTTCCTATCAGTAAGCCTGCGGCAAAAATGCTTCTCAGCAGTAAGCCCAGGATTAAGAAAATCAAAAGCAGAACTATCGGGATTATCAATCGATTATCGCGGCTGGCCGCCACATCTGTATCAAATGCGACTGCCGTTGATCCACCGACCAAAGCGCTTGGGTCGATAGCTTGCACTGCATCTCGAATATTCGGGATTACTTCACGCGCCTCGACACTATCAGGATTTAGAGAGAGAGTTGCATTGATAATTACCTTGCCATCGACAATTTTTATAGGTGCCGGCTCTAATCCTGGAAGTGTTGGTCCGGTGCGCATGACATCGACTGATGCAACGCCATCAACGCGCGATAAGGCATCCGAGACTTGAACAATCTGAGATTCCTTTACTACTACCTCGGTTGGTTGTCCCGATCCTCCAGGGAAGTGCTGGCCTAAGAATTCCAGCCCCACGACAGAATCAGGGCGCTGCGTAAAGGCATCAGCGGTAGATAAACCGCGTGCATTTAAAGTTGTTGAGAAACCAGCGAGAATAGTTAAACCAACTGCGGTGCCAATCCATAACTTTCGCGGCTGCTTTGCTACTACAGAGCCAACCTTCGCCCATGCACCATCTAGCTGCGAATTGACATCATCATGTCGCGGAATGCGTGGCCAAAATACCCAACGGCCAAAGGCCACAAGCAACGCAGGAAGCAGGGTCAGAATTGTAATTACCGAACAGATAATTCCAATTGCTCCGACCGGGCCTAGGCCGCGGTTGCCCGAGAGATCACTTAAGAGCAGAACCATAAGAGCTGTTGTCGTTGTAGCACCTGAAGCAGTGATTGGTTCTACAACACCGCGCAGAGCTGTCTTCATAGCGGCAAAAGGGGTATCGAAATGATGTAACTCTTCACGATATCGAGAAACTAGGAGCAGCGCATAATCAGTTGCGGCTCCTAAAACCAACACTGAAAGAATTCCTTGCGACTGTCCATTTAGGTCAATAACGTCATTTTTAGTAAGTAGGTAGATCAACCCTCCTGCTGTTGATAGCGCAATTACTGCAGAAAATAGCGGCAGTATCCAGAGAAATGGAGATCTATAAACAACAATTAGAATTAGCGCCACCACAATTAGCGTCGTGAAGAGTAGAGAAGAATCAATACCTTCAAAGGCTCCAAAGAGGTCACCTAAAATTGCACCAATTCCTGTGACATTAGAGAGCAGCTCATTATCTTCGGCATATTCACTTGCATCTTCGCGTAAAGTCTCTATGAGTTCCGGTAATACGGGTTCTCCACCTGGGAGTAAATCACTTGCTACATCAGAGTTGAAGGGAAGATTTACGAGCAACGCTTTCCCGTCTTGAGATGGGAAGGCAAATATCTGTTCGCCAGGGGTCAAATACCTTGAAATGGGAACGCTACTTGTTCCAATATTCTTGGCTGGAATTTTCGCAAGGTGCGCATTTAATCCAGCGATTTTATCGGCATCAATCGCCCCTCGATATAGGACAAGCGTTGGAATCGTCTGATTTTCAGATTCGTTAAACTTTGCGATTATCTTGGAAGCTTTCGTGGATTCAGCGCTATCAGGCAAGAATGCTGAATTATCATTTTCCTGAACCGTAGAAAGCTTGCCAAAAAGCGGACCCATCACACCGCTGGTTCCAAACCAGGCGAAGATTACTATTAGCGCATATACAAGTGGACGACGACTTTTCTTAGTTACGCTCATATTAACGAGGGCCTTCTTCTGTAGTTGCTTTATTAAATAAGTGGCAAATCTGCCGCTATCGAAATGGTGCGCGCGAAGGGATTCGAACCCCTAACCTTCTGATCCGTAGTCAGATGCTCTA
>CAYXDT010000022.1:0-17130 GCA_964463845.1 uncultured Candidatus Planktophila sp.
GTGGGTTGTGAGGGATTCGAACCCCCGACCCAGGCATTAAGAGTGCCTTGCTCTACCGACTGAGCTAACAACCCATTTAGCTGCGTAAACACCTAAATGCAGAGCAGACCCTACCAGCGCCCTGCGCCTTGTATAACCATCAGGCAATGCAAGAGGATAGGCATATGTCACGTTGGGAAATACGGATAGCGGCAGTTATTACCGCCCTCCTTGTAGGGGCTATCCCTACTCCCGCCCAGGCAGATTTGGCGCCGGGGCTAGCTATGGCGACCCTTGAGAGTTTGCCGGTCAAGGGGCGAGCGCCGAAGACGGGATATGCCAGGGCGCAATTTGGGCCAACCTGGGCCGATGTTGATCGCAATGGGTGCGATACCCGCAATGACATATTGCGGCGTGACCTGACTGAAATTACCTATCGCGCCAAGACGCGAAACTGTGTTGTGGAATCTGGAAAGTTGGTTGATAGATATTCCGGTGAAGTTATCAACTTTAAGAGAGGAAATATCTCCAGTATGGAGGTGCAGGTAGATCATGTGGTTGCGTTATCAAATGCTTGGCAGACGGGGGCATTTAAATTGGATGCGCTCCAGAGAAGGGCGCTGGCCAACGATCCGCTAAATCTCTTTGCTGTTAAGGGCCGGCTCAACTCTCAAAAAGGTGATGGCGATGCCGCTACTTGGCTACCACCACTAAAGAGTTTTAGATGCACCTATGTGGCACATCAAATTGCGGTGAAGGCAAAGTATTCATTATGGGTTACAGCGCCAGAGAAAGCGGCGATGGTTGGAATTTTGAGTAACTGCCCAGCTGGAGAAATTGCGGTTTAATTTGGAAGATCTACGGTGTAGTGGACACCGCTAAATTTCTTACGCCAAAGCGCTACTTCTCGTTGAACTAAAGTTGGTTCAATATTTGTATCGAGTGATTGAGCGATGAAGTCAGCTAACTGCGCCATATCGCCAACCTTCATGCCCAGGCGAACGATTTCAGGGGTGCCGATACGCAGGCCATTGAGATCGCCTGCAACTGCAGCAACAGGTAAGCCAATTCCACAAGCAAGTAAGCCGGCCTGGGCCATACGACGAGCCGCGTTCTGTCCGCCGCCGTATGGTGAGGCCAGAATTGCAAATTGATGTGATTTGGTAAAGCCCTTATTTGCGGCATAAATATTGACACCTTTATTCTGCAGATGCTGTGCCAGGGCTTGGGAAGTTTCTACCATCATCTGCGCATATGCAGGGCCAACAGATTTCCAATCTTGCAAGGTAATTCCAAGGGCTGCAGTTTTAGCAGCATCAAAATTCGCAGTTAACCCTGGATAGGCGATGGCATCTAACTTCTCTGAAATTTCATCGTCATTGGTGACAATTAACCCACCAGCTGGCCCACCTAAAGATTTGTAAGTTGAAAAACTCATTAAGTGAGCGCCTTCGACCAAAGGCTGTGGCCAGACTTTGCCAGCAATCATTCCGCAAAGATGGGCGGCATCAAATAAAACTTTGGCGCCAACTTCATCGGCAATAGCTCGCACATGTGCGATTGGGTGGTGGAAGAGATTTAGTGAGCCACCGACTGTGATCAGTTTTGGCTTTACTTCATGAGCTAGCTTCCTTAAAGCGTCGATATCAATTGTGTACCCAGATTCATGAACTGGGGCTGCGATGGTGTTGAGGCGATAGAGCCCAGCAGAACCACCTTTATGGTGAGTGACGTGGCCACCGATTGTTGCTGGGGGAGCGATGATCGTGTCATGTGGTTCGGTGGTTGCCATAAATGCGTACAAGTTGGCGATAGCACCAGATGGCACACGAAACTCGGCATAAGTTGAACCAAAGACTTCGCAAGCTAACTCTTGGGTGATGATTTCAATCTGTTCGATTGCGCCCAACCCTGTTTCATATTTATCGCCAGGATGTCCTAAAGAGGCGCGTGAAGACATACCCGAGGCCAGCATTTTTTCAGCACGTGGGTTAAGGATATTTGTCGCCGGATTTAAATTGATTGCCTGCACATCATGTAGCTGATGGTTCTCTTTTGCTAAATCTTCAATCCATTTTTGTACATCTGCCGCCTCCTTGGCGTCTACTTGAGATGCAATACGCGTGATTAACTCTTGCGAAGCCGGGGTTGCCCATTGCTGGGTTTTCAGCGACTGCATTATGGATGAGTCTCCCTGTAACGAGCATAGGAGGCGTTGATTTCAAGTTCAGCAGCATCGTGGCCAACCCAATCTCCACCGTGTACCTCTTTACCTGGCTCGAGAGTCTTGTAGACCTCAAAGAAGTGTTTAATTTCATCTAGTTCATAAAATGGGACATCGGATAAATCTTTTAAGTTGTTTTTGCGAATGTCACCGGCGGCAACACATAGGAGTTTGTCATCGCCACCTTTCTCATCGGTCATACGAAACATGCCGATAACGCGACAAGAGACAACACATCCTGGGAAAGTTGGCTCATCCAACATGATTAGCGCATCTAGTGGATCGCCATCATTGGAGAGAGTGTTCTTTACAAAGCCATAGTCGTGCGGAAAGCGCGTTGCGGTAAAGAGCATGCGATCTAGTCGAACTTCACCGGTTTCGTGGTTGATTTCGTACTTATTGCGAGAGCCAGCTGGAATTTCAACGACAACGTCAAAGATCATTTTTGCTTCTCTCTTGTGTGATGAATAAAACTGGGGTGAACGACGGGGCTCGAACCCGCGACATCTCGGACCACAACCGAGTGCTCTACCAGCTGAGCTACGCCCACCATGTGCTGTGCGAGGCTTACTTTACCCGCTTCCCTCTTTTGCAGGCGAATCATTGCCACCGTTCTGCACGCTAGCCGCTTCAGCAGGCGTAAATAGCGCGCTGCGGTAGTAAGCCAATTCGGCAATTGAGTCTTGAATATCGCCAAGGGCGCGGTGATTGCCGGTCTTGGCGGGGGCAGCGAAGTAGGCCTTGGGATGCCAGCGTCTAGCTAACTCTTTAATAGTTGAAACATCGATGGTGCGATAGTGAAGGTAGTTGCTCAATAAGGGCATATCGCGGGCGATGAAGTTGCGATCAACTGATACAGAGTTTCCGGCTAAGGGAGATTTGCCTGGCTCAACACCTGCAGATTGCAGATAGGCCAAAATTTCTTCCTCGGCCCTTGAAACAGAAATTCCATCTGGAATCGCAGTGATGAGGCCAGATGAGGTATGCATCTGGCGAACAAAGTCGCCCATCGCCTCAAGTTGGCCGGCGGTAGCGTGAATTACCAGGTCAACGCCGTCACCGATGATATTTAGCTCAGAGTCTGTAACCAGCACGGCGATCTCAACTAGGGCATCAGTGACCAAATCCAGCCCAGTCATCTCACAATCAATCCAGATTAGATGGGGGAGCGCCATAGCCATAACGCCAAGGGTACCTACCTATCACAGCGCCTTGAGCCATAGGCGATTTCACCATTCGTTCACCTTTAGTTCACTTATATTCTCATTTTAGGTGGCCAATCCCAGCCATTATCTGCCCATGACTACAGCGGTGCGAGAACGCCCAGCTCCTCCAGAACCACGTGAAATCACTACCAAGCCACGTAGATCGGATCAAGTTTTTCGCATCATCGTCACAACAGGAGGTATGGCCTCACTTGTAATTCTGGGCCTTATCGCACTCTTCTTATCTATTAAGGGCTTGCACATTCTCACTGAAGAGAAGTGGGGATTTATTACCGGGTCTGCTTGGGAAGTTGTGACCGATGAAACCGGTGCCATAGTCGAATCTAAATTTGGCATCGGAGCGATGCTAGTTGGAACTTTCCTCGCCGCCATGATTGCAATTTTTGTCGGCGTTCCAATCTCAGTTTTGAGTGCGCTCTATCTAACTTTTTACGCAAATGGCAAGGTTAAAAAGTTCCTAATCTCAGTTATTGATTTGATGGCAGCATTTCCGTCGCTCCTCTTTGGATTTTGGGGCTTCTTCATCTTTATGTCATCGGCTGAATACTGGGCAAAGTTAATCAATAAATATTTAGGGTTTATTCCGTTCTTTGATGTACCAACGCCAATCTTCGAGCGCTCGCCATTTATTGCCGGGCTAGTTCTTGCCATCATGATTATTCCAATCGTTACATCTATCTCTCGCGAAATTTTTGATCAGACTCCACTCGATCGAATTCAAGCTGCCTATGCACTTGGCGCTACTCGTTTAGCGATGATTAGAGCTGTGGTAATTCCATTTGGGCGCGGCGGAATTATCGGTGGCGCCATGCTTGGTTTGGGTCGCGCTATGGGTGAGACCGTTGCTGTCTACACCGTACTCAATGTGGTCTACCAGATAAATTGGCAGATTCTCTTTGGTGCGGGTGGCAACGTTGCATCCTTGATTCTCCTTAAATTTGGCGAAGCTGGGCCAAATGAGGTTGATGCGCTGATGGCGGCTGGCTTAGTTCTCTTTATTCTCACCCTCTTGGTAAATGCCATCGCTGACTTCTTAATCAATCGCTTTGGAGGTAAGGGTCGATGACGCAGACCATTCCAACTCCACGGAAGCCATGGCAGCCTTCCAGACTTGACCGCCTTGAGGACCTTGCAGTTGTCCTTGCTAGCTTTGTATTAGCCTGGCTATCTATTCAATTTACTGGTCTAAACGGCAAGTTAGGTTTCTTCGTCTCTCTCTTCTTCTCGCTTCTAATTCTCAATTTTGGCTTTCACTACATCAAGCAAGGCAGCGCTGCGGCAAAGGATTCACTCCTTCAAGTCTTTACCGTGATGGCGATTGTTCTTACCCTTATTCCAATCGTCAGCATTATCACGACCGTTGTAAGCAAAGGATATAAAGGCCTTCACTGGGGAATCCTTACCAAAGATATGGCGCTATCTTCAGTCAACGATCCAATCGTTGCCGGAGGATTAGGACATGCGCTAGTTGGAACCATCATGATGGTCGGTGGTGCACTAATTCTTAGCTTCCCAATTGGTGTATTGACCGCTCTTTATTTGACCGAAATTCGTGGACCTCTCACTCGCCCAATTCGCTTCTTAGTTCAAGCAATGTCAGGCGTTCCTTCTATTGTTGCCGGACTATTTATTCTCTCCAGCTTGGTCTACCCAGTTACCAAAGCGCTTTCTGGTTTGATGGGGTCTTTAGCGCTGACGATTTTGATGATTCCAACAATCGCTCGTACCGCAGAAGAGATGTTGCTTCTAATCCCTAATGAACTTCGTGAAGCGGGAGTAGCGCTGGGTGGTACTCAGTGGCGCACAGTGGCAGGTGTAATTCTGCCGGCTGCTAAGAGCGGACTCGTAACTGCCATCATCCTTGGAATCGCACGCATCATCGGTGAAACAGCGCCGCTTTTGCTTGTTAGCGGTGGAGGAGATGCGCTGAATCTAAATCCAACGCAAGGGGCGATGGGATCACTTCCTTACTACATCTGGAAATCATTCCTGACTGGGGGCACTCCTGAAGCGTTTGCCCGCGCCTGGGCTGGAATGTTGGTCCTGCTAGCTTTTATCTTCATTCTCTTTGGATTAGCGCGCTACTTAAGCGGACGAAAGGTTGGCTAGAACCATGACTGATAACGAGAACTTTCAGAGCAACGATAAGGATAAGAAAATGACAACATCACATGCCCAGCCAGCCTCTCTTGCTAGCGTTGCATCAGCTAGAACTCTCTCACAGCCCGGTACGGCGCTACTAGGTACAGGCCTTGAGACCCGAGGCGTCCATGCCTGGTTTGGTAAGAAGCATGTTCTCTCAGATATCTCCTTGGATTTCGCCGCTGGCACAGTAACTGCGCTGATTGGTCCATCAGGATGCGGTAAGTCAACCTTCATCCGCACTCTAAATCGTATGCATGAATTTATTCCGACCGCTGCCATGGCCGGTGAAGTTTTACTAGATGGCAAAGATGTTTATGCACCAGGTACTGATGTAACCAAGATTCGCCTGCGCGTTGGCATGGTCTTTCAAAAGCCCAACCCATTCCCATCTATGACCATCGGCGAAAACGTTCTCTCTGGCTTGAAGCTAGCGCAGATAAAGATGAGCAATACCGATGAGTTACTGGAATCATGCCTGACTCGTGCCGGTCTCTGGAACGAGGTTAAGGATCGCCTTAATGAACACGGTGGAGCGCTCTCAGGTGGACAGCAGCAGCGTCTCTGCATCGCTCGCTCCCTGGCTGTGCAGCCACAGGTTCTTCTAATGGATGAGCCATGTTCAGCTCTTGACCCAGGTTCAACATTTAGAATCGAAGAAACCATTGCCGAATTAGCGAAGTCGATGACTATCGTTATCGTGACTCACAATATGCAGCAGGCAGCTCGCGTCTCGGATTACACCGCCTTCTTCCTATCTGATGGTGGCCCAGGCGAGATGATTGAGGCGGCTCCAACGAGCAAGATCTTCTCCTCGCCTCAAGATAAGCGCACCGAAGATTATGTAACAGGTCGTTTCGGCTAAATCCATCTGTTCATCTTCTAGAACCGCAACGTTTACCTAATTGTGGCTCACTTGTAACGCTTAAAACGTACCTTCGTGTGTGTAGGGAGTACCTACCAATTAGCACAAGGGGAATAAATGAAGTTTTCAAAGAAGGCCAAGGCTCTTGTTATAGCCGGCTTTATTGCAGTTGCATCAGCTACGCCAGCACATGCAGTAGATCTTCAGGGATCTGGCGCATCATTCGTTGACCCACTTCTCCAGGCTTGCAAGGCAGGCTTTGCAAAGGCAACAAATCACTCTTATGTCTATACATCAACAGGTTCAGGAACTGGTCAAAAGAACTCCGATGCAAGAATTGGTGACTTTTGGTTCTCAGATTCAGCACACACCGCGCCATCAAAGCGTTCGACTGTCTTCCACGCACCTATTATCGCTGCTCCAATTTCAGTCCTCGTAAACTTGCCAGCTAGAAAAGATATCTATCTTTCTCAAGCCACTGTCGGGAAGATTTTCGCAGGAGAAATCACAAAGTGGAATGACCCAGCAATTGTTGCTGACAACAACCGTACTGTAACTACAGTTGTCTACCGGAAAGATAAGAACGGAAACGCAGCTCTTGATAGAAGCGGCAACCCAATCGTTCTTCGTACAGGGTCAAAGTCAATTCTCTACACTCTTCCAAATAAGCCAATCACGGTTATCTTCCGTTCAGACGGATCAGGAACTACAAATAACTTCACACAATGGCTTCGTGGAACATCACCATCACTTTGGACCAAGCCAGCTAACAACGCCTTCACAACAGCCTTCCCAGGAAATATCAATGCTCCTGGCAACATCGGTCGTATCGTTGGCGCCAATCAGTCACAAGGTGTAGCTACTCTTGCTGCTAGGACCAAGTACTCAATCACATATGCTGAGAAGAACTGGGGCGATGCTTACGGTCTTCGTTCAGCCCATATTTCAAACGCTTCAGGTAACTTCACATTCCCAGATTCAGCTGCTACCTCTGCCTTCCTAGGTGAGGCCAAGCAAGATGCCAACGGAATCGTTACCTATGACTATGACACAAAGGTCCCAGGGGTTTATTCACTTGGAATCATCTCCTACATGCTCGTTGAAACTGAATACAGTGACAAGGCACGTGGAGCAGCGGTGAAGCAGCTTGCTGAGTACATCCTCTCTCCTGCATGTTCGGCTGTTGATCCAAAGCTGGGATATGTCGTAGTTTCAGGCACATTCCTTGATAAAGCCAGGATCCAGATTGCGAAGATGAATAAGTAATTACTAACTAATAAAACTGGGTAGTTCGCCTCGGCGGGCTACCCAGTTTTATTTTGAGAAGCAATGTGCGCCATTTAAATCGGCGCAATCAGCAAGTGATGTGCGCCTGGCAGGAATCGAACCTGCGACCTACCGCTTAGAAGGCGGTTGCTCTATCCGACTGAGCTACAGGCGCCTGCAGGGTCGTATTGAGCAATTGTACCCAGTTACCATTTCTACTTAGTAAGGTATCGTCCTATGGCTGAGTTCATTTACACGATGAAGAAGGCGCGTAAAGCGCATGGCGAGAAGGTAATTCTCGACGACGTAACCTTGATGTTTTTACCTGGTGCCAAGATTGGTGTAGTCGGACCCAACGGCGCCGGTAAATCAACAGTTCTGCAGATTATGGCCGGGCTACAGCAGCCATCAAATGGTGAGGCCTATCTATCGCCTGGCTACTCAGTTGGAATTTTGCTACAAGAGCCGCATCTAAATGAAGAGAAGACTGTTCTTGAAAATGTACAAGAGGGCGTTGCCGAAACTATGGAGATGCTGCGGCGCTTCAACGAGATCTCTGAAGAGATGGTTAACCCCGATGCCGATTACGACAAGCTATTGGCTGAAATGGGTGAGCTGCAAGAGCAGCTCGATCATCGCAACGCTTGGGAACTTGATTCACAACTGGAACAGGCGATGGATGCCTTGCGCTGTCCGCCACCAGATTCTGATGTAAAAGTTCTATCCGGTGGTGAAAAACGTCGCGTCGCGCTCTGCAAGTTATTACTGGAAGCGCCAGACCTATTGCTTCTCGATGAGCCCACCAACCACCTCGATGCTGAATCAGTACTTTGGCTGGAACAACATTTAAGTAAATATCCTGGCACCGTAGTTGCGATTACCCACGATAGATACTTCCTAGACAATGTGGCGCAATGGATTCTCGAACTCGATCGCGGACGCGCATATCCATATGAAGGAAATTACTCCACCTATCTTGAGACAAAGTCTGCCCGTTTAAAGGTGGAGGGGCAGAAAGATGCTAAGCGCGCTAAGCGCCTATCTGAAGAGCTTGATTGGGTTCGCCAAAATGCCAAGGGGCGCCAAGCAAAATCTAAGGCCCGCCTGGCGCGCTATGAAGAGATGGCCGCTGAAGCCGACAAGATGCGTAAGTTAGATTTCGAAGAGATTCAGATTCCACCAGGGCCGCGCCTTGGAAATATCGTTGTCGAAGTACAGAATTTAGTGAAGGGCTTTGGCGATCGCGTTTTAATTGACGATCTCTCATTCACATTGCCCCGCAATGGCATTGTCGGTGTCATCGGTCCTAACGGCGCCGGAAAGACCACCCTCTTTAAGACCATTCTTGGTCTCGAAGAACCAGATTCTGGAACAGTGAAGATTGGTGAGACGGTAAAGATCTCTTACGTTGATCAATCACGTGGTGGCATCGATCCAAAGAAATCACTCTTTGAAGTTGTCTCTGATGGTCTTGATTTTATGAAGGTGGGACAAGTTGAAATGCCTTCACGTGCCTACGTTGCCGCCTTTGGATTTAAAGGCCCTGATCAGCAAAAAGCTGCTGGCGTTCTATCTGGTGGTGAACGTAATCGCCTGAATTTAGCTCTGACCCTTAAGCAAGGTGGAAATCTATTGCTTCTCGATGAGCCAACAAATGATCTCGATGTGGAAACTCTCGGCTCGCTAGAAAATGCCTTGCTCGAATTTCCTGGCTGCGCAGTTGTTATCTCCCACGATCGCTGGTTCCTAGATCGCGTCGCCACCCACATCTTGGCCTATGAAGGCGATTCCAAGTGGTTCTGGTTTGAAGGTAACTTCGAATCTTACGAAGAGAATAAAATTGCACGTCTGGGTGCTGATGCCGCTCGTCCGCATCGAGTCACCTATAGAAAGCTAACCCGCTAATGATTTACACCAATCCACAATTTGTACGCTGGGATGACATCGATGCCTTTGGCCATGTCAACAATGCCAAGTATCTGACCTACATCCAAGAGGCGAGATTCCAATGGTCTTACTATCAATATGCGGCAAAAGATCAGCACCCAACTTTAGTTGAGATGGTAGTTGCACGCGCTGAAGTTGATTATGTAGCACCCATCTACGAAGGTGGGCGCTTCTACGATATTAATCTCTGGGTGGAATCTATCGGCAACTCATCCTTCGTCATGGGTTATGAAGTCGTTGGCGATAATGGCGTAGTTCATGCCAAAGTTAAGACAGTGCAAGTTGCTGTTTCGATGGAGACAAAGAAATCACGGCCACTTACCGATCCTGAGCGTGAGTTTCTAAATACCTACCTCAAGGCATAAAAGTAAAATATGGAGCGCGATACCACCGATTACTACCAGCTATTTGGTGGTGAAGCCTTCTTCGCAGATTTAACTTCACAGTTCTACGCGCAAGTTGCGACCAATGAAATATTGCGCCCTATGTATCCCGAATCGGATATGAAGGGAGCAGCGCGCAGGTTACAGCTCTTCCTTGAACAATATTGGGGCGGGCCTACTACATACCAAGAAGAGCGCGGCCATCCGCGGCTGCGAATGCGGCATGCTGGATTTCATATTAATCCAGCCGCACATGATGCTTGGCTTGAATGTATGAAGGCAGCCGTTGATGGCATGGAGATTGAACCTGAGCTTCGCGCAAAGTTATGGCGCTATTTAGAAGGCGCCGCCCATCACATGGTTAATGCCCTCGATTAGCCAATAACTACTTTTTAGATTTATTACCAATCAAAAGAATCTCACCATTGCGGATATACCAGAGAGCGCCCTTGGCATCACGCACCTGAGTAATGCGTAGCCCCACACGCTCTACATGTCCTTGTATATCTTGCACAATTATTTCATCGCCAACGCCATATTGATCTTCAATTAACATAAATATTCCAGAGAGCACATCGCGAACTAGTGTTTGTGCACCAAGTCCTAGTGCAACACCAATCACACCAGCAGATGCAATTACCGGACCGAGATTAAATCCAAACTCTCCAAGGATCATCCCGGTTGAGATAATCCAGAGAGCGGCGTTAAATGTTGAGTTCAAGACTGTGCCGATTGTGCGGGCCCGTTCGGCTTGGCGCTTGGTCGTTCCGGCGCCAAGCTTTAGATCGACATGGGCCAACCTTGCAACAGCCCTATTGATGGCACGGTGGCCCACAAGATGGCCGATAGCGGCGACTAAGAGAATTACCAAGACCCTAAGTGGGGCGCCGTTGAACCAGTCCCAGATGGCCTGCGTATTCTCGCTCATAAGAGTAAAGAGTAGTGAAATCTTTATAGAACTTTCACCACAAAATACCCCTTGATGGGCGGGATTTACGGCAATATAACCCAAGCAGCGCAAGCCACGCGTTGCAGATAGAGGTCATCATGAACCGCACTTTGGTACTCAACGCCACCTACGAACCGCTGGGTGTTGTGACTGATCGCCGTGCGCTCATTCTTATTTTGAATAACCGCGCAACAATGGTGGAAAGTTCTGGTTCCGTTCTGCGCTTTGCTTCCGGAGAGTTAGAGCTGCCATCGGTGGTTCGCCTCAATAAATTTGTGAAGATTCCTTATCGCCATGCAGTGCCACTTTCGCGTCGCGCAATCTTTGCCCGAGATGGTGGGCGTTGTGTCTACTGTCATGCGACTGCAACTTCTATCGACCATGTCATTCCGCGTTCTCGTGGCGGTGGTCACAACTGGGAGAATGTTGTAAGCGCATGTCACAAATGCAATCACTTAAAAGCAGATAAACCTTTGAAAGAGTTGGGCTGGCGTTTACGATCCTTGCCACGCGAACCAGTTGGAGCTGCTTGGCGAATCCTGGGTACTGGGCGAACCGAGTCTCGCTGGTTGCCATATCTAGAACCATTTGGCGTCACTGCCGCCACTGCGTAGAATGCGCTCATGCTGATTCATCTTTCTCAGAGCGCTCTCGAACTAGCGATGATTAATCAAGAGCCAGGTTCTCTTCCAGGCGAGGGGCTAACTGCGCTTCAGACCTTTACCTACTTTGTGGCAACCCCAATCGGCTTATTTCTAGGTATCTCATTTCTATCTTGGATTACCTCTGGCGAGAAGAAGGAACGCAAGAACTCTTCTTCTGTCATAACAACTATCGAATAGTTAGCTATCTGCCCGCTGCGCTCTTAAAGCGCGCGACATAGCATCGCGCCCCTCCGTTACTGCGCGGCGCAAGGCGTGAGAAGCATCCTTACCCGTCTTATCTAGCCAGTTCTGTGCTTTGCGCACAGTTTCATCGCTGATTACCCATGATGGAAAGAGCATCGTTGTCGTAGATTCAGCAATTTCATAACCCTTAGATTCCCAAACTTTTAAAATGGCATCAAAGTAAGGGTCGACAAAGTTAGCGAGTAGTTGGCTATGCAGGCTATCGTTGAAGCCACGGCAGGTATAGGCATGAATTGTGTTGGATAAGTTATCGGTAACAATCGATTGGAAAGCTTTCTCCTTGGCGGCTGCAGTTGGCAGAGCGGCATAAGCCTGCGCCGTGTACTGCTTTCCATGTGCAGTGTTGTCTTTTGCTGATTCCGCGACAATATCTGAGGCATCAAAGATGCCACGCTTTACACCGTTTATAAATAACGACCAGCGAATATCAGCATCAATTACCAATCCATTTACCGCTCCATCCAGAATTGCCTTGATGCGTTCTAGCTGTGGCGCAGTTACAGCAAAACCTGCAAAGGCTCGCGCAAATGCCATCTGGTGATCGCTACCAGCGAGAGCGCTATCGAGAAGTTTCTCAACATCTGCTGCGACCTGTATGCGAAGCGCTTCACGGTTTGCTGGGTTGGCATAAGCCCAGAGAGCGGTATCAATCTGCCCTAGGGTTGCTGAAACGATAGAGATATCACTCTCTGTTGCAAGCGCATTTAAGGCGATAGCGATGTAATCAGTAGTTGATAGTTCGCCATCGCGACATGAGTCCCAAAGAGATGCCCAAATTAGCCCACGTGCGAGTGAATCATCTAGCTTTCCTAGATGGCTCTTCATGGTGGCGATAGAGCGATCATCAAAGCGCAACTTGGCATAGGTTTGATCTTTATCGTTAATTAAAATTAAATCTGCCACCTTTTGCCCTGCCAGTGCAGTGACTTCAGTGAGCTCACCGGCGATATCTAACTCCACGCTAGTACGGCGTGAGAGTTTTTCACCGGAGATATCAAATAACCCAACATGCAAGCGATGTGGGCGCAACTCTTTAGAACCAACTGGCATCGTTGGGGGTTCTTGCTTTATAGATATTGACTTGTAAACCGCACCATCGAGCGCAATTACTGGGCGCAAGGTATTAACACCTGCAGTGCGCAGCCAGGTAGAGACCCAGGGAGTTAGGTCGCGCCCCGAGACTGATTCGAGCTGATCAATTAAATCTTTCAAAGTGGTATTTCCAAAGGCATGCTTTGCAAAGTAGGCGCGGAGCCCCTGGATGAAGTTATCTCGGCCAACATGGGCAACTAACTGTTGCAGAACTGATGCGCCCTTGGCATAGGAGATGCCATCGAAGTTGGTACGAACCGCATCAAGATCTTCCATCTCGGTAGCGATTGGGTGAGTAGTACTTAGTTGATCGACGCGATAGGCCCAGTTTTTGCGGAGCGAGTTAAATTCTGTCCAGGCTTGGGTGTACTTAGTGGATTCGCTAACTGATTGGTATGAGGCCCATTCGGCAAAAGACTCATTGAGCCATAGGTCATCCCACCATTTCATCGTCACTAGATCGCCAAACCACATATGGGCCATCTCGTGATGGATAGTGGTGGCTCGGCTTACATAATTTCGCTCAGTTACCTTGGAGCGAAAAATTAGGACATCTTCATGGAAGGTTACGCAACCGACATTCTCCATGGCGCCCCAGTTATATTCGGCAACCGCAATCTGGTCGTACTTACCAAAGGGATAAGCCAAGCCAAAGGTCTTTTCGAAGTAGGCAAAACCTTGCTTGGTTACCTCAAAGATATTTTCCGCATCGACATATTTAAAGAATGATTTACGAGCATAGATTCCCAGCGGAATTGTTTTTTCGCCCTTGTACTCATCGTGTACCGAGAGATAGGCACCAGCAACGATGGCGGTGACATATGAAGCGATTACTTGTGACTGGGCAAATTGAGTAAATTTCCTCTCGCCATCAAGCTCGCGCGTAGAGGCGATGCCGTAATTGGAGATTACCTCCCAATGCTTTGGGGTAATTGTGCTGATTGTAAATTTAGCTTTTTGATCAGGTTGATCGAAGCAGGCATACATGCGCCGGGCATCGCCAGTTTCAAATTGGGTGTAGAGATAAACTTCGCCATCAGCTGGATCGACAAAGCGATGGAGCCCTTCACCAGAATTTGAGTAGATTCCATCATGTTCAATCTCCAAGATATTTTCTGCAGCAATTGCTGGAAGATAAATCGTTTCACCATCGAATTTAGGATCAAACTCTGCGCCGTTTAGCTTGGCGCTAATGACCTGGCTTCCAACGCAATCTATATATGTTGTGGCTCCCGGCTTTAAGCCGGCGAATTTGATAGTTGTTATGACGCGAAAATTCTCAGCCCCCGTGGTCAGGTCAAGGTCTATTTGATAGCTCTCAACGCTCAAAATGGCTGAACGCTCTGCTGCCTCTACCTGCTTAATATTTGTGCCTGGCACTGGTGCTCCTCATTTTCTAGCTTCAATGGCCTTATCCAACCATCAAGGAAGCTATTTGGTCACAAGTAGAATGAGTAGATGGAGCAACCAACAATCCGCAGCTATCGAATACGTGGCTCGCGCATCACCGCTCCGCAGCAGAGCGCCCTAGATAAATTCTGGGGCAGCTACGGGATTGGCTACTCAGTTAACCAACTTGATCCACCTGCGATATTTCCTGATTCGAAAGAGATTGTTCTTGAGATTGGCTTCGGAATGGGGGAGGCGACTGCTCTCATAGGCCGGGACTTCCCAGAGACGGGTTATTTTGCAGTCGAGATGCATAAGCCAGGTATTGGAAAGTTAATGTCTCGGATCGCCGAATTAGAGTTAAAAAATATTCGAATCATCGAGGGCGATGCCCATCCCATTCTGCAGACCATGATTCCGGATGGCTCTATGGATGGAGTTCACCTCTTCTTTCCCGATCCCTGGCCGAAGAAGCGCCACAATAAGAGACGAATTATCAATTCAGAGTTTCTGGCGCTCATTCATCCCAAGATTAAGAAAAGTGGTTTCTTTCATATTGCAACAGATTGGCTTCCCTACGCTGAATACATCGAAGAAGTTTTTTCAGCGAGCCCACTATTTACCGGAGGAGTTGTAGAGCGCCCTGAGTGGCGCCCGATTACCAGATTTGAGGGACAAGGTTTAACGAAAGATCATCAAGTTACAGATCTTAGATATTTTCCAAATTAGAGCGAGCCGGTAACCTCAAAGTTTCCCACCTTCTTAATACGGCGCACATGGCGCTCATCTCCTGGAAAAGAAGTTGCAATGAAGGTATCTATTAATAACTTTACAAAATCAGCATCATGCATCCGTCCACCAACTGCAATTACATTGGCATTGTTGTGCTCACGCGCCAACTTGGCAGTCTCAATGCTCCAGACCAAGGCCGCACGTACCCCTTTGACTTTATTGGCCGCCATCTGCTCGCCATTTCCAGAGCCGCCCAGCACAATGCCTAAGGAACTCTCATCTTTAGCTACTGCTTGAGCGCAGGGAATACAGAAATCGGGGTAATCATCTAAGGCATCAAACTCGTAAGGCCCATGGTCAGTTACATCGTGGCCATTCATGACTAGGTGGGTAATTAACTCGTTCTTAAAATCAAGCCCCGCATGATCGCTGCCTATATGAATGCGCATGCGCAATTTAAGCATGCACCACGCGGGCATAGAAAAACCCGCCACGCTATATCGGCGACGGGTTTTCTATCTTGCAGTTATATTGCTTGGGGTTTATGCAAGTGCTGCGGTAGTTGTTCCAGAAGTCACGCCAGTTTTTGTCCCGGACTGACCCTTCTTGCCATGCTTCAGGCCAACTCCAACTCTTGGACCCTTGATATGGGTTGAATCAAGCGTTGTTGTGACTCGTGTTGTGAGCGTTGCCTTTAGAGCAGTTGCTTGATCTGCAGTGATTTTGCCAGCAGTAACTGCGGCATCGATTCGCTTGGTCTCATCTGCAACTAGCGCTGCGATAAGTGCATCCTTCTTGGCACCAGCAATCACTGACAAAGTTTCGCCAGCTGCTAAACGTGCCTGCACTGTTGCCGTATCAATTCCAATGGTGGATGCGATTAACGCTAGGCGAGTAGTTCTATCTGGCTTAGCTGGCAGCGCCGCCTTAGCTGCTGCCCTCATGGTTTCAGCTGTTTTCAGAATGGCATCTGCTTGGATCTGAGTGATTGTTCCTGAAGCAACGAGGCCAGCCAGGATGGCTTTGAGATCGGCTACTCGGTCACCCTTAACTCCCATATTGGAAACCTTGGTGATGGAATGGCGACTATTTGATTGCGTCGATGAGGCTGAGGCAAAGCTGACTGTTCCTGCTGAAATTGCCACGGTAGTAATTAGTACTGCAGCGACTCTCTTCTTTGTTGACATCGTAATGTCTCCTGTCTCGTACATAGTGTCGAAATTGTTTTTCGACTTGTAGGTACTAAATCTCTCGATGCTGCGAAAGGTGTCCGTAATGCCTGTGAGACCCATGCGAAAACGCACCCTGGTGTGTGGTGTGACCTAAGAGAATCCCCATCTATTTCCAGGGATTTCTCGGGGGTTGCCTGATTTCACTACGCCTAAATCAACTTCAAACTGGGAATACCAGCACCCCTTGGAGGTTACCGATGCAAGCACGTAGATCACTCGCCCTTCTCATGATTCTCACCCTCTTCACATTTTCTACAAATCCAGCGGGAGCTGCAGGTAGAACCGCATCTTCAATTCCCAACACGATCCTCAATGGAAAAGGTGCCCCTACTCTCAAGATTGGCATCAATGGTGATTTCTATATTGATACTCGCTCACTATTAATTTATGGTCCAAAGAAGAATGGAAAATGGCCTACTCCACAGAATCTGCAAGGCCCTGTTGGTGCAGCTGGTGCAAATGGAACCGATGGTAAGAGTGGCAGTGATGGAAAAAATGGAAGTGATGGCAAGAGCGTTGCTGGCGCTTCAACAACTGCAGGTCCCGTAGGTCCCGCCGGACCAATCGGTGCAACAGGTCCTGCAGGCCCATCTGGTCCACAAGGTCCATCTGGTCCCGCAGG
Source organism: uncultured Candidatus Planktophila sp. (assembly GCA_964463845.1). GTDB lineage: Bacteria > Actinomycetota > Actinomycetes > Nanopelagicales > Nanopelagicaceae > Planktophila. The sequence continues at coordinate 16,957 of CAYXDT010000022.1, forward strand.
AGCTACCGGTCCATCCGGAAGTGGAAGTGGAACTCCTGGACCGCAAGGTGCAACTGGTGCGACCGGTCCGCAAGGTGCAACAGGAGCCGCGGGAGCAGCAGGCCCTGCTGGTGCAGCGGGCTCAACTGGTGCAACAGGGGCAACCGGTCCTGCAGGTGCGACAGGAGCAGCTGG
>CAYXDT010000023.1:0-16376 GCA_964463845.1 uncultured Candidatus Planktophila sp.
CGTCCATCAAGGGCGTTCTCGGTAAGAAGCTGGGCATGACCCAGGTATTTGATGCAAATAACAAGATGATTCCTGTAACAGTTGTTTCAGTTGAATCATGCGTTGTTACATCGATTCGCACACCAGAGAAGGATGGCTACTCAGCTGTTCAACTTGGTTTTGGTGCAATCGATCCAAAGAAAGTTTCTAAGCCACTTGCTGGTCACTTTGCAAAGTCTGGCGTGACTCCACGTCGCGCCCTTGCGGAGTTGCGCACTCTCTCTGCCGCTGATTACACAGTCGGTCAGGAAGTTGGAGCGGCCACATTTGCAGCTGGCGATATCGTCGATGCAACTGGTACATCTACCGGTAAGGGAACTGCTGGTGTTATGAAGCGCCACGGTTTCGGTGGACTTGGTTCATCACACGGTGTTGATCGTAAGCACCGTATGCCCGGTTCAATCGGCGCATGTTCTACACCAGGTCGCGTATTCAAGGGAATGCGCATGATGGGTCGCATGGGTAACGAGAAGGTCACAACACAGAACCTCACAGTTCAGGGTGTAGATCTTGAGCGCAACCTACTTCTTATCAAGGGTTCAGTCCCAGGCACCGATGGTGGACTCGTATTTATCCGCTCAGCTGCCAAGAAGGCAATTGTAGAAACAGTTTTTGCAAATAACGCAGGGGCAGGTCGATAACCATGGCGCTTACACTTGAAGTAAAGAATGCATCAGGCCAGAAGGTTGGATCAGTAGATCTACCAGCTGAGCTCTTTGATACACAGACAAATATTCCTTTGATTCACCAAGTCGTAACAGCGCAATTAGCTGCTGCTCGTCAAGGTACACAGAAGGCTAAGAACCGTGGAGAAACTTCGGGTTCAGGTAAGAAGCCTTTTAAGCAGAAGGGAACCGGTCGCGCTCGTCAGGGCTCTGTCCGTGCTCCACTTCAGCGCGGTGGCGGTGCTGCACATGCAGTTCGTCCACGCTCATACTTCCAGCGCACACCAAAGAAGATGATTGCAGCGGCGTTGACTGGAGTTCTCTCTGATCGTCAGCGTAATGAGCGAATTCACGTTCTAGATTCTGTAACAGCAGCGCCTTCAACAAAGGCAGCTCTTGCTGCGGTTCGTCAATTCTCAACTCGCAAGAATCTTTTGGTAGTCATTTCACGTAACGAAGATGCCGCATGGCGTTCACTTCGTAACGCTGATGACCTACACCTTCTTGTACCTGATCAGCTAAATGCGTACGACATCTTAAAGAGCGACGATGTCGTCTTCTCAGAAGCTGCTATCAAGGATTTCCTTAAGTTCAAGGGAAGCGCCAAGGCGGCAGGAAAATCTGTTAAATCAGTTGCACGCGAGAGCGAGGTTTCAGCATGAAAGAGTACCGCGAGGTTCTACTAGCGCCAGTTGTCTCCGAAAAGAGCTACGGGCTTCTTGATGAGAATAAGTACACCTTCCTAGTTGCACCTGATGCCAACAAGACAGAGATCAAAATCGCTGTTGAGAAGGTTTTCGGAGTCAAGGTCTTGAGCGTTAATACTCTCAACCGCGAAGGAAAGAATAAGCGCACACGTTTTGGTGATGGAAAGCGCAAAGACACAAAGCGAGCAATCGTTCATGTGGCCGCTGGCGACCGTATCGACATCTTTGGAGGCCCAGTTTCGTAACCCGAAACTTAAGGCCCTACTAGAAAAGGACATCCCATGGCACTTCGTAAATTAAAGCCGACTACACCAGGTCAGCGTGGAGCTTCTGTTCCAGATTTCGCAGAAATCACTCGCTCAACTCCTGAGAAGTCACTTGTTCGCCCACTTCACTCAAAGGGTGGTCGCAACAATCAGGGTCGCATCACAATTCGTCACCAAGGTGGCGGACATAAGCGCGCCTATCGTCTAATCGATTTTGTTCGTAACGATAAAGATGGCATTCCAGCAAAGGTTGCCCATATTGAATACGATCCAAACCGCACAGCACGTATCGCACTTCTCCACTACGCAGATGGAGAGAAGCGCTACATCATCGCTCCTAACAAGCTGGAGCAAGGCGCCACAATTGAGAACGGTCCAAAGGCCGATATCAAGCCTGGCAATAACTTGCCACTTCGCAATATTCCAGTTGGTACAACTGTTCACGCAATTGAACTTCGCCCAGGTGGCGGAGCCAAGATTGCTCGTTCAGCTGGCGCATCTGTACAGCTCGTTGCAAAAGATGGCCCATATGCCCAGTTGCGTATGCCATCTGGAGAAATCCGCAATGTTGATGTTCGTTGCCGTGCAACTGTTGGTGAAGTTGGAAATGCTGAGCAGATCAACATCAACTACGGAAAGGCCGGACGTAAGCGTTGGCTAGGAATCCGTCCATCTGTTCGTGGTGTTGTTATGAACCCAGTAGACCACCCACACGGTGGTGGTGAAGGTAAGACTTCCGGTGGACGTCACCCAGTGACTCCATGGGGTAAGCCAGAAGGTCGTACTCGTAAGAAGAAGGCCTCAGATTCAATGATCGTCCGTCGTCGTAAGTCGAACAAGAAGCGCTAAGGAGCCCTCATGCCACGTAGTCTCAAGAAGGGCCCATTCATTGATGGGCATCTCACCAAAAAGGTGGATGCACAAAATGATGCCAATACAAAGAATGTCATCAAGACATGGTCACGGCGCTCAATGATTTCGCCATCAATGATCGGACACACAATTGCGGTACACGACGGTCGCAAGCATGTCCCAGTATTTATCACCGATGCAATGATCGGTCACAAGCTTGGTGAGTTCGCACCAACACGTACCTTCCGCGGACACGTTAAAGATGATCGGAGAGCAACTCGTGGCTAATACAGAAGCATTGGTAGCCCGCGCAGTTCTGCGCGATATCCGACATACACCTCAAAAGGCGCGTCGTATCGTGGACCTAGTCCGCGGCATGCGTGCTGATGAAGCACTTAACGTTCTTAAGTTTGCACCACAAGCTGCAGGAGCAGATGTCTACACACTCCTTAACTCTGCAATCGCAAATGCCAAGCAGCAAAATCCGGCAATTCGGGATGCTTCAGAGCTCTGGGTTGTTGAAGCGCTAGTAGATGAGGGACGCACAATGAAGCGTTTCCGTCCACGTGCACAGGGACGCGGCTTCCGTATCCTCAAGCGCTCTAGCCACATCTCAGTTGTTGTTAGCGATACAAAGGCGACTTCAAAGTCTCTCTCTCGCACCTCAACTAAGTCACAGACTCGCAATCCGAAGCGTTCAGAGAAGTCTCCACTTGCAGCAACTCAAGTTGTTGCTGACAAAACTCCACTAGCAGAGAAGGGAGCGTCCAACTAATGGGTCAAAAAGTAAACCCACACGGCTTCCGTCTCGGCATCACAACTGAATTTAAGTCTCGTTGGTATGCAGATAAGTTGTACAAGGATTACGTCAAGGAAGATGTAGAAATCCGTCGACTTATGCAGAAGGGTATGGAGCGCGCAGGCGTTTCTCGTATCGAAATCGAGCGCACCCGCGATCGCGTTCGTATCGACCTTCACACCGCTCGTCCAGGAATCGTTATTGGTCGCCGCGGACAAGAAGCTGACGTTCTCCGTCAACGCCTTGAGAAGCTAACCGGTAAGCAGGTTCAATTAAATATTCTCGAAGTTAAGAATCCAGAAATTGATGCACAGTTAGTTGCACAGGGAATCGCCGAACAGCTCGCTGCTCGCGTCTCATTCCGCCGTGCAATGAAGAAGTCAATGCAGTCAGCTCTCAAGGCTGGTGCAAAGGGCATCCGTGTTCAGTGCGGTGGTCGTCTCGGCGGTGCAGAAATGTCACGCTCTGAGTTCTATCGTGAAGGACGCGTTCCTCTACATACACTCCGTGCCGATATTGATTACGGTTTCTATGAAGCGGCAACAACTTTTGGTCGTCTCGGCGTAAAGGTCTGGATCTACAAGGGCGAAGTTATCGGTTCTCGTTCAGAGCGCGCTGAAAAGGCACTTGCTGAAGCTCGCGCTCCAAAGCCAGAGCGTCGCGGACCTCGCACACCTCGCGCACCACGCGCTGAGGTAACGCATTCTCACGTTGATTCAGCACAAGCTGCAGCGCCAGTTGCAGTAGCAGAGGCAACTCCAGTAACTGAAGGAGGCGCGCAATAATGTTAATTCCTCGCAAGGTTAAGCACCGTAAGCAGCACCACCCATCCCGCTCAGGCGCGGCAAAGGGTGGAACACAGGTTGCCTTTGGAGACTTCGGTATCCAGGCACTTGCTCCTGCATATGTAACCAACCGTCAGATTGAGGCAGCGCGTATTGCGATGACTCGTTATATCAAGCGTGGTGGAAAGGTCTGGATCAATATCTATCCAGATCGTCCAATCACAAAGAAGCCTGCTGAAACTCGTATGGGTTCCGGTAAGGGTTCTCCAGAATGGTGGATCGCAAATGTGAAGCCAGGCCGCATCATGTTTGAAATTTCAGGTGTAACTGAGGCGGTAGCTCACGAAGCTATGCGTCTTGCGATTCACAAGCTCCCAATGAAGTGCCGCGTTGTAAAGCGTGAGGAGGCATAACCATGGCGATTACTAATGAAGAACTTCGTCAGCTAACTGCTGATGAGTTAACTGCAAAGCTCCGCGAGGGTAAGGAAGAACTCTTCAACCTTCGCTTCCAGGCAGCTACAGGTCAGCTCGAATCACATGGTCGTCTCGGTGCAGTTCGCAAAGAGATTGCTCGTATCTACACAATTATTCGTGAACGCGAACTAGGAATTGGAGGCGCTGCATAATGGCAAGCCAAGTTAATTCAGGTGCTCCAGTTGAAGATCGTGGATCTCGCAAGACTCGTGAAGGCATCGTTGTCTCAGACAAGATGGATAAGACCATCACCGTTGCAGTATCAAATCGTGTTGCCCACGGTATGTACTCAAAGGTCATGAGCCGCACACATAAGCTCAAAGCACATGATGAGACAAACTCAGCAGGAACAGGCGATCGCGTATTGATCATGGAGACACGACCAATATCTGCCTCAAAGCGCTGGCGTTTAGTTCAAATCATCGAGAAGGCCAAGTAAGGGAACGGGTGGAATAAATGATTCAACAAGAATCGCGCCTACGCGTCGCGGATAACACAGGAGCTAAAGAGCTTCTCTGTATTCGTGTACTCGGAGGAACCAAGCGCCGTTACGCAGGCATCGGTGACATCATCGTCTGTTCAGTCAAGGATGCAATTCCTGGTGGACAGGTTAAGAAGGGTGAGGTCGTAAAGGCTGTCATCGTTCGCACAGTAAAAGAGCGTCGTCGTCCAGATGGCTCATATATCAAGTTTGACGAGAACGCAGCTGTCATCCTCAAGGCTGATGGCGAACCACGCGGAACTCGTATCTTCGGACCAGTTGCTCGTGAACTCCGCGACAAGAAGTTTATGAAGATCATTTCACTCGCTCCGGAGGTGCTATAGCCATGGCGAAGATAAAGAAGAATGATGAAGTTTTAGTTATCGCTGGCAAGAACAAGGGCGTAACTGGCAAGGTTCTATCTGTTGATGGATCACGCGTAACTGTTGAAGGCGTCAATCGCATTCAACGCCACACAAAGGAGACAACCTCTGATCGTGGCGTAAAGGTCGGCGGAATCATCACTCAAGAAGCTTCCATCCATATCTCAAATGTCATGGTCGTAGATAGCGATGGCAAGGCATCACGCCTGGGCGTTCGCACCGATGATGAAGGCAAGAATGTTCGTATCTCTCGTCGCACAGGAAAGGACATCTAATGTCTACAGCAACAGGTGCCCTAGACGTTCGTCTAAAAGCTCGTTACAAGAGCGAGATTCAAGCAACCCTTAAGAGCGAATTTGGGTACAAAAACCCAATGCAGATTCCAACTCTCGTAAAGATTGTTGTGAACATGGGTGTTGGTGAAGCAGCTCGTGATTCCAAGCTAATCGAAGGAGCAATCCGCGATTTAGCAATTATCACTGGCCAGAAGCCTCAGGTAACCAAGTCACGCAAATCAATCGCGCAGTTCAAGCTCCGTGAGGGAATGCCGATTGGCGCCCACGTAACTCTTCGTGGAGATCGCATGTGGGAGTTTGCAGATCGCCTACTCTCCATCTCTCTCCCTCGTATCCGTGACTTCCGCGGTCTATCACCAAAGCAATTTGATGGCAAAGGCAATTACACCTTCGGACTTACCGAGCAGGTTGTATTCCCAGAAATCGAACAAGACAAGGTAGATCGCCCACGCGGTATGGATATAACAGTTGTAACCACAGCATCGAACGATGATGAAGGTCGCGCGCTCTTGCGAGCACTCGGCTTTCCTTTCAAGGAGGCATAAGAATGGCTAAAACATCACTCAAGGTTAAAGCTGCTCGTAAGCCTAAGTTCAAGGTTCGTGGATATACACGTTGCAGCCGTTGCGGCCGTCCGCACGCTGTCTACCAAAAGTTCGGAATTTGCCGCGTCTGCTTCCGTGAAATGGCGCACCGTGGTGAGCTTCCTGGCATTACAAAGTCTTCCTGGTAACAGGATTTTAAAAAGGATTTAACAACTACAAACGGAAAAAGTCCAGACAGATTGTCTGGGTACTAATTCGAGAAAGGCCACAGGCCACGTATGACAATGACAGATCCGATCGCAGACATGTTGTCTCGTCTGCGCAACGCGAATTCTGCCTACCATGACACGGTTTCTATGCCGTCTTCATCGGTCAAGGTACGAATTGCAGAGATCCTCAAGCAAGAGGGTTACATTGCAGATCATCGCGTTGAAGCAAGCACAACAGGAGTAGGCAAGAGCCTTGTCCTTGACCTAAAGTTCGGCACAAATCGTGAGCGTTCAATCGCCGGTTTGCGTCGCGTTAGCAAGCCAGGACTTCGCGTTTACGCAAAGTCAACTGCGCTTCCAAAGGTTCTCGGCGGTCTTGGAGTTGCAATCATCTCCACATCATCAGGACTTTTGACAGATAAGCAGGCCAATAAGAAGGGTGTAGGCGGAGAAGTTCTCGCCTACGTATGGTAAATCTCTGATGTCACGTATTGGTCGTATGCCTATCGCCGTCCCAAGCGGTGTAGAAATTTCAATCACAGGGCAGAACGTAGCTGTTAAGGGACCTAAAGGTTCACTAGCGCTCTCCGTTCCCGCCCCAATTCAAGTTTCACAAGCAGAGGGTGTTATCACCGTTGCTCGTCCAAATGAAGAGCGCGTAACACGTTCACTTCACGGCCTATCTCGCACACTTGTTGCGAATATGGTTACTGGAGTAACTACTGGTTACTCACTCACTATCAACATCGTTGGTGTTGGTTACCGTGTTGCTGAAAAGGGTAAGGATCTTGAATTCCAACTCGGCTACAGCCACCCAATTCTCTTCCTAGCTCCAGAAGGCATCACCTACAAGGTGGAGTCTCCAACAAAGTTGATTATCTCTGGAATTGATAAGCAGCTTGTCGGAGAGACCGCGGCGAAGATTAAGAAACTTCGCAAGGCTGATCCATACAAGGGTAAGGGCTTGCGCTTAGAAGGCGAAGTTGTTCGCCGCAAGGCAGGAAAGGCAGGTAAGAAGTAATGGCAATCGGAGTTAGAGTCCGTAAGGGTTCAGCGCAAAATGCGCGTGCTCGTCGCGCCTTCCGTCTTCGTAAGAAGATTGCAGGAACACCATCACGTCCACGCCTAGTCGTTTCACGCTCATCACGTCACCTCTTTGTACAGGTAATTGATGACACACAGAGCAGAACGCTTGCTTACGCATCAACAATGGAAGCAGATCTACGCAAGGCATCTGGCGATAAGACAGATAAGTCCAAGCAGGTAGGTGCCCTCATTGCAGAACGCGCTAAGAAGGCTGGAATTTCTACAGTTGTCTTTGATCGTGCAGGAAATAAGTACCACGGTCGAATTGCCGCAGTTGCAGATTCTGCACGAGAGAACGGATTGGAGTTCTAATGGCTGTTAATCCAAGTAACGATGCAGCGTCAACAACAGGCGCGCCTGCGCAAAACTCATCAAAGGGTTCTGCAGGTCGTGGCGAACGTCGCGAACGTCGAGATGATCGCGAGAAGGAGAAGTCTCCTTACACCGAGCGCGTAGTTTTCATTAACCGCGTATCAAAGGTTGTTAAGGGTGGACGTCGCTTCTCATTCACAGCACTAGTAGTTGTGGGAGATCAAAACGGTACTGTCGGCGTCGGTTATGGAAAGTCTAAGGAAGTTCCACAAGCGATCGCTAAGGCAGTTGAAGAGGCTAAGAAGTCATTCTTCACAGTTCCACGCGTTCAAGGAACTATTCCTCACCCAGTACAAGGTGAGACAGCAGCGGGCGTTGTTCTTCTTCGCCCAGCAAGTCCAGGTACCGGAGTTATCGCCGGCGGCCCTGTTCGTGCCGTACTTGAGTGCGCTGGTGTTCACGATGTACTTACCAAGTCACTCGGCTCATCAAATGCCATCAACATGGTTCACGCCACTGTTGCAGCCCTAAAGATGCTCGAGTCACCTGCCCAGATTGCAGCTCGACGCGGTCGTCCGCTCGAGGATGTTGCACCGGCAGCAATTATTCGCGCTTCACAGATGACAGTTGGTGCCTAATGCCACGTTTGAAGATCACCCAAGTTAAGTCAACCGTTGGCAACAAGCCAGAGATTCGTAACACTGTCCGTTCACTCGGCCTAAAGCGAATCAATGATGTTGTTGTTAAGGAAGACCGTCCAGAAATTCGTGGCATGGCAGTTGCCGCTCGCCACTTGATCAAGGTAGAGGAGGTCGAATAAAGATGACGCTAAAACTTCATCACCTTCGCCCAGCTCCAGGTGCTAAAAAAGAGAAGACCCGTAAGGGCCGCGGTGAAGCCTCAAAGGGTAAGACTGCAGGTCGTGGCGGTAAGGGAACACACGCTCGAAACACGGTTCGTCCAGGTTTCGAAGGTGGTCAGCTTCCTCTCGTTATGCGCCTTCCAAAGCTTCGTGGCTTTAAGAACCCAGCTCGTATTGAGTACCAGGCTGTTAACGTCTCAACAATCAACGCACTCTTTCCAAAGGGTGGCGATGTAACTGTTGCAGATCTAATTGCTAAGGGTGCAGTTCGCGATTCCTTACCTGTGAAGGTCCTTGGAAATGGCGATATTGCAGTTAAGGTCTCAGTAACTGCACATGCATTCTCAGCTTCTGCAATTGAGAAGATCTCAGCTGCTGGTGGCTCAACCGCAACACTGTAAAAACGTTCTTGTACTTGATTGACTAGTGAAGGAGAAGATTGATGCTTTCAGCATTTGGAATGGCCTTTAAGACGCCTGAACTTCGTAAGAAAATCTTCTTCACACTAGCGATCATGGCCTTGTTCCGTTTCGGGTCAACTGTTCCGACTCCGGGCGTCTCATATACCAATGTGAAGGCATGTATTGATCAGGCACAGACTGGTGGGCTCTTTGGCCTCATCAACTTGTTCTCTGGCGGAGCCCTGATTTCACTTTCAGTCTTTGCTCTCGGCATCATGCCTTACATCACCGCATCGATCATTGTGCAACTTCTGACAGTTGTTATTCCACGTTTTGAAGCGCTAAAGAAGGAAGGTCAGTCCGGCACTGCCAAACTGACTCAGTACACCCGTTACCTAACAATTGGACTAGCCGTTCTGCAATCGACTGGCCTCGTGGCCGTTGCTCGTACACCTGGCCGTCTGATTTCAGGATGTTCACTTCCAATAGTTCCTGATACTTCATGGGAACGTATTGTGACCATGATTATTGTTATGACAGCTGGAACATCTGTAGTTATGTGGCTCGGTGAGCTAATCACAGATCGTGGCGTCGGTAACGGTATGTCAATTTTGATCTTCACCTCAATCGCTGCGACCTTCCCTTCTCAGCTCTGGTCAATTAGATTGCAGAAGGGTCTCTTCGCATTCTTATTCGTATGCGCAGTCGGAATTTTGGTGATTGCCGCCGTTGTCTTTGTCGAGCAGGCGCAACGTCGAATACCCGTGCAGTATGCAAAGCGCATGGTTGGTCGCCAGGCATATGGTGGAACATCTACATATATTCCAATCAAGGTAAACCAGGCTGGCGTTATTCCAGTTATCTTCGCCTCATCACTTCTCTACATTCCATCTCTTCTAGTTAACTTCACAGATAACCAGGCAGGCTGGGCAGTATGGATTTCGCGAAATCTTGTTAATGGCGATAATGCAATTTATATGATTGCTTACTCAGCGCTGATTATTTTCTTTACCTACTTCTATGTAGCAATTACATTTAACCCGGATGAAGTTGCAGATAATATGAAGAAGTACGGTGGCTTTATCCCAGGTATTCGTGCTGGTCGTCCAACCTCTGAATATCTACAGTATGTTCTTTCACGCGTTACCGCACCAGGCTCTATCTATCTAGCGCTCGTTGCAATTATTCCGATCTTCGCACTAATCCTCTTCGGTGCTACTCAGAACTTCCCATTCGGAGGAACGGCGATTCTTATCGTGGTCGGCGTCGGTCTTGATACTGCAAAGCAGATCGAGAGCCAGCTGCAACAGCGTTCCTATGAAGGTTTCTTGAAGTAATGCGTCTAGTCCTGGTAGGTCCACCAGGTGCAGGTAAGGGAACACAAGCAGCCTTTCTCTCTGCCCATTATTTAATTCCGCATATTTCAACTGGCGATATCTTCCGCGCCAATTTAAAGGCCAGCACTCCACTTGGCCTCCAAGCCAAAGGCTTCATGGATAGCGGGCAGTTAGTGCCCGATGAAGTTACCAACGAGATGGTTAAAGATCGCCTGACACATGACGATTTAGCAAATGGCTTTCTTCTCGATGGCTTTCCAAGAAATACTGTGCAGGCAGAGGTACTAAGAGCTTTTCTTGCCGAGAAGCGAACTCCACTTGATGCAGTGCTCGAACTTGCTATCGATAATTCTTTAATCATTTCGCGTCTATCTTCACGTCGCACCTGTAAAGAGTGTGGCGCACCAGCTGCAGCGGGGGCCGATAAGTGCGCTAGCTGTGGGGGAGAGCTCTACCAGCGCGAAGACGATAAAGAAGAGGTAATCGCTAAGCGACTCTCTGTCTATCAAGAGCAGACTGCTCCAATAGTTCATTTCTATCGCACTGAAGGCTTGCTCGTAACAATCTCCGCTGATGGCGAGGTAGCTGAAGTTACCGAACGAGCAATTACTGCGCTAAGTCGCGTCCACGGCTAATTTATTATGGCAATCCAGATTAAAACCCTTGAGCAACTCAAGGTGATGCGCCGTGCTGGCCTGGTAGTTGCAGAAATTCACCAATTAATTCGTGAGGCAATTAAGCCAGGTATGACAACTAGCGCCCTTGATTTAATCTCTGCCGCTCATATTAAGCGCAGTGGTGCTACCTCAAATTTCTTTAACTATCACGGCTTTCCCGCCACTATCTGCGTCTCAGTAAATGATGAGATTGTTCATGGCATCCCGGGGCCACGAATTATCAATGAAGGCGATGTCGTCTCCATAGATTGTGGTGCGATTATCGATGGCTGGCATGGCGATGCCGCATTTTCAGTGGGTATCGGCGCTGTTGATGCCAGCGATCAGAAGTTAATGGATACCTGTGAAGAATCTATGTGGGTCGGAATCGCCGCAGGCAAGAACGGGGCTCACTTATCCGATATTGGCCATGCCATTGAGCAATACATTAATTCCCAAGGAAGCTACGGAATCTTGCGAGAGTACGGTGGCCATGGCATCGGCACTGAAATGCACCAAGAGCCACATGTATTAAATTTTGGAAAAGCCGGCAATGGTCCACTGATAGAAACTGGTATGGCGCTAGCAATCGAGCCGATGATTACGCGGGGCACAGCAAAGACCAAAGTCTTGGGCGATGATTGGACTGTTAGCTCAACAGATAAATCTCGTGGTGCTCACTTTGAACATAGTTATGCCATCTGCCCTGATGGCAAGCCCTTTGTCTTAACTAGCTTTGATGGTGGCAAGGGTGAATTAGCCCGCTTTGGCGTTGAAATCTCTGATTTGCTCCAATAATTTCCGTATTGGTACCAATTTGCACTCTAAAAATACTTCTATTTATGCAACTTTGCCCCTAATGTCCCACTGTGGCCCGAAATCGCGGGGCGCTTTAAAAGGAGTGCAAATGTTAAAAAAGAAAGTTATCGCCCTTGGTGTGATGGCCCTTGCTGCCTCACTCATCGCTGCTCCACCTGCGCAAGCAGGTGCCAAGCCAGCATTTAAGGCAAATGTCGGCGACGAGTGTCTGCGCGCTGGAGTTAAGGCACCAGCTCGTGGTGTAAATGGTTCAGACCTGACTTGCACAAGAGTAACCACAGGTTCCTTCGCTGGAACGCTTCGCTGGTGGTATCCAGAGATGAAGCCTTACGACTCAGTTGAATGGGTCTCCTCATCAAATATTGGTGGCGGCTACGGAACGACGGCAATTGCGATTGGCGATGCCATGAAGAAAGAAGGCTTGCTTAAGGATTACACAGTTACCTATCGCTCCAATGCTCCACTTGGACTCGGATACTTCTACGATCAAAAAGCACGTAAAGACCTTCTTCTAATTACAGGATTCGCAATGCCAGGTGGACTTGCAACCAATGGTTCCAAACTATCCATCACCACTGCTTCTGCAGTAGCTGGCGTTATGCGTGAAGCTGAGGCCTTTGTTGTTCCAACATCCTCTAAGTACCGTTCAATAAATGATTTGCTAGCTGATATCAAGGCAAATCCAAAGGCTGTCGCAATTGGCGGCGGTAACTATGGTGGAGTCGACCACGTAACAGTGGCAACACTTGCTGAGACTGTTGGCGTTAAGGCGACAGATCTTAATTACATCCCTTACTCAGGTGGTGGCTCTCTAGTGCCTGATGTAATTGGTGGCAGAGTTGCAGTTGGCGTCTCAGGAACGTCTGAGTTTGCCTCATTCGTTGCAGCAGGAAAGATGCGCGTTCTCGCAGTTACATCTCCAAAGCCGCTAAAGGTAATCAAGGGTAAGACTCTTGTTCAGCAGGGAATAGATCTAACCTTCGGTAACTGGCGTGGAATTCTGGCGCCAGCAGATCTGACACCAGCTGAATACCTCAACACCGTCAAGGTAATTGACGCTCTTCACTCAACTCCATCATGGAAGAGCACGCTTGTTGCTCGTTCATGGATTGATGAGTACCGCTCTGGTGATGCATTTACCAAGTGGATGAAGACAGAGAACACAGCAATTCTTAACGTTCTCACCGATTTCAAGTTAATTAAGTAATCGCTAGGAGATTACTGATTTCAATGAAATTGCCACAAGGCGGAAAGAGTGAGCTCACATTTGTGGGCTCACTCTTTCTTCTGGGCCTATTAGTTTTCTGGGATACCTATTCCGTTGAGCTCCCAGCCTTTAACTTAACGATTAGCCCCAAGGTATTTCCCTACGCTGTAGCAACCTTGCTAATGACGCTTAGCGCCATCTTATTTATAAATGTTCTGCGGGGAGACGCGGCAGTTCCAGAAGGCCATATCCCAGGAGAGCCGATAGCAAAGTCGGATTACAAGTCCTTTGCTTTGGTGCTCTCCTCATTACTCGCATTCCTACTTCTTATTGAGCGCGCAGGTTTCATTATCGCCGCCTCAATTACCTTCTTTGGCATAACAGTTGCCTTTGGAAATAAGCGTCATGGGCGCTCTGCTATTTTTGGAACGCTCTTTATTACTCTGGTCTATTTGGCTTTTACGCGCTTTTTGAATGTGCCACTACCGGCTGGAATATTTAAGGGGCTGCTATGAGTAATGTGCAATCACTCCTCGATGGCTTTGCTAGCGCACTAACCCTCTCCAATTTAGGCTTTGGACTTCTTGGCACCTTCTTGGGCACGCTCGTGGGAGTTCTACCCGGAATCGGACCAGCGCTAGCCATTGCACTCTTGCTGCCAATTACCTACACAGTTAGTCCAGCATCTGCCCTCATCATGTTTGCTGCAATCTATTACGGCGCTATGTATGGCGGATCAACAACTTCAATTCTTTTAAATACACCAGGTGAATCAGGCTCTGTCATTACCGCTCTTGAAGGAAACAAAATGGCCCGCCGTGGTCGTGCGGGAGCAGCCTTAGCAACAGCTGCCATTGGTTCATTCATTGCAGGAACTATTGCGACTGCGATTTTGGCCTTTACCGCACCTTCAATTGCAGATCTAGCTGTAAAGGTGGGATCAGCGGATTATGTAGCGCTTATGTTGGTCGCCTTCACCACCGTCTCATCTCTACTCGGTGCATCACAGATTCGTGGTTTTATCGCCCTCACCATAGGAATCTCGCTAGGCCTAGTCGGCGCAGACCTGCAATCTGGCCTATCACGCATGACCTTTGGTAGTGATGCAGCTCTTGAAGGAATCGCCACAGTTGCTGTAATTGTTTCGATATTTGCACTTGGTGAAGCGCTTTACTTAGCAAGCAGGTTTAAAGATTCGGGATGGAATGTAATTCCGATGAAGGGCAAGGCCCTCATGACGCGCGATGATTTGAAGCGCTCTTGGAAGCCGTGGCTTCGCGGCACCTTCTTGGGATTCCCACTCGGTGTTGTCCCGGCTGGCGGCTCTGAAGTACCAACATTTTTGAGTTACTCAATAGAGAAAAAGTTATCCAAGCATCCGGAAGAGTTTGGTGAGGGTGCCATCGAAGGCGTTGCTGGCCCAGAGGCTGCCAATAATGCCAATGCCGCTGGTGCACTAGTCCCACTCTTAGCGCTGGGTTTGCCGACATCGGCAACCGCTGCCGTCATTTTGGTAGCTTTTCAAACTTATCAAATTCAACCTGGGCCAACGCTCTTCTTAACCAATGGCGCCCTAATCTGGACGCTGATCGCATCACTCTTTATCGGAAATGCTTTGCTATTAATTCTCAATCTCCCGCTAGTAAGAGTTTGGGTGCAATTACTTCGTATTCCACGCCCCTATCTCTTTGCCGGGATTGTTACCTTTGCGCTGATGGGGGCTTATGCAGTTAAGACCTCAATCTTTGATGTGCAAGTAGCCATTGCAATTGGAATTGTGGGCTTCCTCTTCCGCAGATTCGGAATGCCAATAACTCCCTTGATTTTAGGGTTAATTTTGGGTCCAAATCTTGAGCTGCAATTTAGACGAGCTCTACAGATTAGTGGGGGAGATTACGGAACCTTGTGGGCCTCACCTCTATCCAAAATTCTTTATCTAGTCTTATTTATCGCGCTATTTACACCACTAATCGCACGCATTATGCGCCGAGTCCGTAAGGATGCTGCAGTTAGTTAAAGATGTCAGAGATCCGCTGGGCAAATAAACTCCTCTTGAGTTCTGCCATAACGCAAGGTGCAATCTATGTAATTCGTCCCATGATTACATATCGGGCACTTGAGTTAGATGCTTCAGCTTCTACTATTGGATTTATAGCTGCTATCTATGCGCTCTTTCCCGTTCTACTCGCACTTGCCTTTGGCAGGTTAGTTGGACGTGTAGGCGAGGGACGTTTTGTAATTATCGGCACCTTCTTCATCGGTATTTCAGCTCTAACGCTTTTTATTGCAGACTCATTAGCAATATTGGCTATCGGAGCAGCTCTCTCGGGTTTAGCTCACTTAGCTTGCATGGTCGGTGGTCAGACTATGGTCGCCCTCAAGAGTCCAACTGATA
The DNA here is from genome assembly GCA_964463845.1 of uncultured Candidatus Planktophila sp. Lineage (GTDB taxonomy): Bacteria > Actinomycetota > Actinomycetes > Nanopelagicales > Nanopelagicaceae > Planktophila. The sequence continues at coordinate 15,579 of CAYXDT010000023.1, forward strand.
AATATGATGAATACTTTGGGAGATATACCTTCAGCGCGTCACTGGGGCAGATGATCGGACCTATCTTGGCTACCCTGGTAGCTGGCTCAACGGGAGTTCTTCCTCGCTCAACAAGTGCTGCCTTTGCACTCGCTCTTGCGCTATCTACGCTGGCCATCTTGCCAGTATTTTCTTGGCGTAAAGATGCACCGACTGTGATTGCACAACGCAGTGACGGTGGAACAATTCGTGCAGCTGGCTCGCTTCTTAAGAAACCTGGAATGTTTGCCGCCATATTTACATCTCTTGCTATCTCTTCAACTGCCGATATCTTGGTGGTATTTCTCCCACTTTATGGAAATGAGAATCAATTCTCTGCAATGGCGATAGGGGTAATCATCTCTATACGAGCTGCCACATCGATGGCCTCTCGCTACTTTCTGGGAAGCTTGAGTGCACATTTCACAACAAAACAATTATTGGTAAGTAGTAATTCCATATCAGTCCTGGCATGTGCTGCTATGGCCTTTGCGCCAAACCCCATAACTCTTGGCGTAATTGTTGCAATCGCTGGCTTCTCACTTGGAGTCGGTCAGCCTTTAACGATGTCACTGGTTTCGCAATTGACTATTCCAGAAGAGCGCGCCCTGGCTGTCTCCACTCGATTGACTGGAAATCGCCTTGGGCAATTCGTGATTCCAGCCGGTGCTGGGCTCTTGGCGGCAGGATCTGGCACAGGCGCGGTCTTTATTGGCCTATCCATCCTGGTCGCGAGCACGCTTCTGCCACGCCAGCGTGGCTAGCTCCCACTTTTTGAGC
>CAYXDT010000024.1:0-14429 GCA_964463845.1 uncultured Candidatus Planktophila sp.
AAGTTGATGATTCAATGCGGTTTGATCGCCATGAAAAGCTGAGTACGTTAATAAATCTGGCTTATAGGGCGACTCTTCTTTGTATTTAGTTACTGCGAGCAACTTCATTAATGTGCCATAATTCAGCAACGCTTGTTTGGTAGCAATTGGGACTTGGTTAATTGCCAGGTCCCTTTTGCTTTCCAGATTAATTTTTGTCCACAGATACCATCGCTCAAAAATTTCCAAAGTAAGGAAGGCCGTAACTTCGCTCCCGTGTTGGGGGCGTGTTGTAATTGGCAGCCTGGTCGTTTACCAAACAAGCGGAGCGGGTTCGAATCCCGTCGCCTCCACCACAGTCTTAACTGTCTCAGCTCGATCTATTGGTAATGGTCAAAAGAGCTGCAGTAGTTTTGCATGGGAGGGCCTCGAGAGATCGGGGCCCTTTCTCATTCCTGCGGCTTATAGGGCGACTCTTCTTCAAATTAGGTTGACGTAGGTTGAAACTGCGCTCACCTCTCTGCATTTTCGTTGTACAAGTTGTTACATAACCTGTCGCAGATTTAGAAGTTTTTATGGGGAATCCATGGGCAAATATGGGCAGTTCTATGGGCAGTAGGGTGGCGAGAAAACTGATTCGGAGATTGCTTATTGTAGAATTTTTATATGTCAGCCGTTACAAAGAAAATTAACTTCCCTTCCGAATTGGTGCAGGAGAGGAGATAAGACATGGCCGATGAAAGTTGTGATCTGGGGCAGCCAAAGGGTTTTAAAGAAAAGAAGTTAGAAGTAATTGACGGGTACACGATTAAATACCACGCAAATGGGGCCACCGTTTGGTCAAAAGGAAAAATGCTGGACGACCAACCCGAAGGTTATTGGGAGTGGTATCGAATTGATGGCACGATTAAACGTTCGGGACATTTTGAAAAGGGGGAGCCTGTTGGCGAATGGGTTACTTACGATGATAAAGGAAAAAAGTATAAAACAACCAACAGAGGAAAAAAATAGCAAGCGGTTTGCAAACTAATAGTGTAAGAAATGCTGTAATTTCAGCTTATAGGGTGTCTTTTCTTCTTCAAATTCACAGGATTTTCTCACCAGTGATAGCTGCATTCAAGTGTTTGAAAAGGTAAGTTTTTCTAGTGAAAATTAGAACTATTACAACTGTGGGAGTTGCAATAGTTCTTTTTGGCGGGGCTGTAGGCCTTCAACAATACATTTCTTCACAGATCACTTCTAAAGTTCAGCAAGAGTTGCCTAACGCTTCAGGGGTTAGTGCCTCTGTTCCATTGGCAGATATGCCGAGCAATCTCACCACTGATTTAATTAAATCTGCAAATATAAACATCAAGAGTTTTGCTCTCAAAGAGAGTGGTACTAAAACTTCTCTAGAAATTTCTGCCTTAAACATAAGTAAAGAAAAACCAACCCATATTGGCTTTTTGCAAGTCACGGCTACTATTCCCGCATCCACAATCACCGAGTCTTCCGAATTTAATGATGCACAAATTGTGGAAAACACTCTTCAGGTTGCTGCAGGATCTGGCGGATTGGGTACAGCGATTCTGACTCCCAAGTTCTCAAAAAATCAGCTTTATTTTGAACTTCAAAGTATTTCTGTTTTCGGCAATCAAATACCTGCTTCATCATTGCCTGCCAACCTTCAAAATCAAATTAAAAGTAATAGCCAAAGAAGTTTGACACCACCCAAGGGGCTTAAAGTTAAATCAGTTTCACTCAGCAGTGATGGGTTGTCTGTCAAAATGTTCGGCAACAATGTTCAACTAGGCAATCTAGGCTCCAGATTATAGGGCGACTCTTGTCTTGCAAAATAGTTTCTGCGAGTAACCAATGAATTGTGCAACACTTTTTCCACGGTGGCTTGGTAGTAATTGGGAGTTGGCTTCATGCCGAATCTCTTTTGCTTTACATTCTTGTAGCCCATGGGAACGCTTTTCATGGAAGTTAAAATTGTGAGCGTAAAGATTTGGTTAGAAGTGCCAGCAAAGAGGTAGTAGCAAGGGTTGTAGCTAAGAATAGATATGTTGCGCCGACACCAAAACTTTCAACAGATAGACCTGCTCCCACCATTCCAAGAGGTGGGGCGGCGTAAAATACGGCTGTTTGCACGCCAAAAACTCTTCCTTGTTGATCTGCGGGAACTCTTTGCTGAATGAGAGTTGTCATTAATGGGGTAAACGGTCCCCAAGATAGACCTAAGAAGAAGGCGGCGACAATTAGCCATGGCAGTGGCGGCAGAAAGGCCATTGGAACGATGCTTGCTGCAGTTCCAATTAGCGTCATGCGAACCAAGGCTCTGCGCGAAAGGCGCGCACTAATCCAGCCGTATCCAAAGGAGCCTATTGCAGAACCTGCAGCAAGTGCGGATATAACAAGACCAAGACCTGTAGAATTACCTAACTCTTCGAAGTAGGTAGGCAGTACTACAGTTTCAGTCGGAAGATAGACAGCAGCGATTACCAATATTGAGATAGTTAAGGTGCGAAGTAGCTTGTCACGCCAGAGAAGCTGAAAACCGATGCGAATACTTCGATCTGCGACAATGCCCATCTCTTCCGCTAACTCGCGTGCCTCTTTCCCAAGATTTCCAACACGTAGAAAAGCGATAGCCAAAGCTGCAGTAACAAATAGAGCCGCAGCAACCCAGAAAGAGTTAACAGCACCGACAGCTGAAATCAAAGCCGCTCCAATAGCTGGTCCGGCAATCCAACCAATTCCCATAAAGCCTTCATGTATTCCATTGAGGCGATTAAGTTCGATATCAGAGGCTTTGGCAACATCTGCAAGAAGTGTTTTCCGTGCCGTGTATCCAGCAGGGTCAAAAATTCCCCCAATTACTGCAAGTAAAAGAATTGTGGTGTTAGAGAGCCCAATCGTCAGAGCGACGACAGGAAATGCCATTACTGATATTGATGAGAGTAAATCTGCTCCGATACTGACAGCGCGGCGACCAACATGATCTACTAGCCATCCACCAATTGGCGAAATCAATAACCCAGGCAGAGCGGAGATAGCTGCTACCAGACCAGCAAAAGCGGGCGAGCCCGTCTCTTCCAGAATTAGCCATGGAATTGTGATCATGACTATCGAGTTACCTAAAGCTGAGGCAAAAGTAGATAGCTGGTGAAGGATTACCGGGCCACGTTTTGGTACCACCATAACCCCCAATTGACTCCTAGATATTGTTGCATTAATGCTACATAGTATATATGCTACTTGTATGAGCCGTAACCCAGAAGAACCAGTCTATAACCGCATAGAGGAGGCTAGATCGGCGATGGCGCTCACTCGCCAAGATCTAGCCGACAAGGTTGGAGTTCATTACCAAACCATTGGATACCTGGAGCGCGAGGAATACAGCCCCTCTTTAGTGCTTGCGCTGCGCATTGCAAAAGCTCTAGATCAAGAAGTTTCAGAGCTTTTTTCCCAGACTCCATTTAAGAGAGGAAAGTAAGGATGTTTAAAAACAACAAGTTTTATTGGTTTGAGGGTGTGACTGAAAAAGGCGTGAAGGCCCTCTTAAATGATGAAAACTCAAAATACAGATGGCTCAGGCCGCAGCGAAATCGAAGAATTCTAGTAATCCTGATGGCGGCTGGTTTAGTTCTGACATCCTTGGGCAGCTACTGGCCAAACCTTAAGACAAATCTAAGCTTAAGCCCAGAGGTTGGTGTAGTTGTATATTCGGTCACTGCCATTTTTGTAATCCTCGCGATGGTTGGCGGCTATTCATTCTTGCGTATCGCAGTTCGCTCAATTGCAGATGCTCCGGATGAATTGCTAGATGAGAGACAGATTGCAGTTCGAAATACATCATTTAGATATGCCTATTTCATCTTGGGATATGTTCTTATGGGGCTGATGGTCCTGATGTTTTTTGGACCCGAACTCCAAATGTTTGAGCCAGAAGGAAATGATGGCAGCTACGTTGTAATTGCGATCTTTTTTGCCTGTGCTGTGCTTCCATCCATGGTTATGGCTTGGCGCGAGCGAGATATCTAGCCATTATGAAACGTGATATCGCGCCAGATGTATTGAGAAGTTTTGCGCTTCTTGGAATCCTGGTCGTCAATATCCAATTCATGGGACTTAACAGTGCCGAAGGCGCCCGCGGTGATTGGACTCTTGGCTTTGCAAATGGATCAGCAACCTTCATCATCGCCTCAGTTTTCGCTGGCAAGTTCTATCTATTATTTTCATTTCTCTTTGGATACAGCTCAAATTACATAATTAGAGGCGAGCGAGCTAATAGAGCGCGATGGGTTAAGCGCTGTTTGATACTCATGGCCCTCGGAACTCTGCACTTCACCTTCTTGTGGCATGGCGACATCATCTTTTTTTATGGAATATTTGGTCTACTGCTTACCCCATTCTTCTTTCGCAGTGATAAAACTCTTAAAATATGGAATCGAGTGGTATTCCTTGTAGCTTCCTCTGTAATAATGCTTTTTGGGGCCTTGATCTATTTTGTTGAACGATACTTGCCTGGAGAGAGCCTTCAAACACCTTTGGATAATGAGCTGGATGCTGTTCTTTTAGATGGCTCCTTCCTAGAGGCCATTCCAGCGAGGTTAGATCTATGGCTTTATACAATCACAACAGGAGTCCTACTTCAGGGCGGTTTTGCTTTTGCGGCATTCTTGCTAGGACTGCGGATGGCGAGAAGCAACTTTCTGTCATCACCGATAGATAGAGGTAAGAATTCTAGGTTGATGAGAAGGGGCTTCTTACTGGGGGCGCCAATTCAAATACTCGCAGCCATTATCTTGCTTGGGAATGAGCAATCTGCAGAACCTTCCGAAGCAATCTACATTCTTGCGCTACTAGCCGCCTTCATCGCAGCACCGCTTCTATCAATCTTTTATATAGGGCTAATTCGCAAATTAGTTGAGGATAAACCCCACCTTGTTTCGTGGATGCTACCTGCAGGCAGAATGTCTTTAACCGTTTACATCTCTCAATCCCTTTTAACCTCAATCATTTTTGGCCCTTGGGGATTAGGACTATTCCAGGATCTACAGACTTGGCAAGTTCTTCTTCTGGCTATTGGGATCTGGTTATTGCTGGTCTATCTCTCCAGCTATTGGTTAAAGAGGTTCGGCCAAGGACCACTTGAACGCCTTGTAAATTCACTTACTAGAAATGCGAATAACTTGCAGATGTGAACTGTATGTGTGTTGCAGACCCGTTGGACCACCGCTAGCCTTCCTACATGCAAAACCAGGCAGCTGATTTAACTAAACGACGTATCGTCGATTACTGCCGTCTAATAACAATGTGTTGCTGATTTCTACACCTAATCAGCCCTGTTAATAAATTTAAATTACCTAAGGAGAAACATGTTTAAGAGAATTTTTGCAGCATCAATTTCAGCGGTACTTCTATCTACAGTATTAATTCCTGCATCTAGCGCTGTCACAGAATCAACGCCAACAAAGACGTTGGTATCGACAAGCTGGTTGCAGGCCAACTTGAATAATCCAAATGTACTTCTACTTCATGTCGGCGATAACGATAATTCAATTTATGCTCGCACACATATTGCGGGTGCTCATTTTATCGATTGGAAGACAGAGTTAGCGAACTCTGCTGAGTCAAAGTTAAAGAATGGCGTGGTAACACGCGCCAACTTCGACAAGGTTTTGCAGCGCATTGGTGCAACTCCGAAATCAACCATCGTTCTATATGCTGAAGGTCGATCAGGTCTAAAGGCAACTTGGGGTGCTTGGGTCTTTAATCTTTACGGCGCGCCAGATGTACGAATTCTTGACGGTGGACTTCCAAAGTGGACCGCATCAGGTGGGGCAACTACATTTGCTGCTACACCTGCGAATCCTGCGGGAACGCTAAGAGCTAAGGCGGCATCAACAAAGTTACGCGCGGAGATTTCAGAGGTAATTCGCAATGCCCGACTTAAGTCGAGCTCACGTGCGGTAATTGTTGATACACGAGATTCTGCGAGCTTTGAAGGAAAAGGCGCAAGCACCGGGCTTGGAACAGCTGTAAAGACCGGACACATTGCATCTGCAAGAAGTATTCCAACTTCTAGTATTTTGAACGCTGATGGCACCTTTAAATCGGCAGCTGATATCAGAGCTGCTTACGCCGCTGTCGGAGTTTCCAAGAATACGAAGGTGATTTTGTATTGCGGAACTGGCCTACTGGCTTCTGCTTCATGGTTTGCGTTGACGCAGATCTTGGGCAATAGCAATGTGAAGAACTATGACGGATCATGGTTTGAATTTGCTGCCACAGCGCCTGATGCAGTAATCACGAATCCAGCCGCTGCGTAATGAGCTCAGTTTTGGAGAAAAAGTACGAATGGAGTCGCGCAGACTCCATTCGTACTTCCATAGCCGGTGTAGTGATCGTTGCCCTAGTTCTGCTCTCTCAGATTCTTGAGAATAGCCCGACATACGGCTCAAAGGCTGCTACCTCCCTATTGATTGGCGTTGCCCTTGGAATCGCCTTTGAACGCGGGCGCTTCTGCATCTTCTGCATATTTAGAGATTCGATTAATGAAAGAAAGAACTATGGGCTGATTTCAATATTCACAGCTCTGGCAGTTGGCGCTATCGGTTACACAGTAATCTTCGGAATTTTCCTGCCAATACCTAGTGGCGATCAGCTACCGCCGTCAGCACATATCGGGCCGGTTAGCCTGGCTCTTGTCCTGGGTGGCCTGGCATTTGGAGTTGGAATGGCACTTGCAGGTGCCTGTATTTCTGGCCAATTCTTCCGTCTTACTCAAGGTTATCTACGTGCAATTCCAGGTCTGATTGGTGTAGTAATTGGTTTCATACTTTCCTTTAATACCTGGAACTTCCTGCAGCGCAATTTTATTGAGGAAGCTCCCAAGTTATGGCTGCCGCATTACATCGGCTATGCGGGCTCCTTATCGCTGACTCTGGCACTAATTGGAGTGGCAATCTTCTTCTTAATTAAGAAGAGCAATCCAGCAGAGCGTGAAGTACATGGCACAGGCGAGATTGAGTGGAGCCAGATTCGTGATTCGCTAATTAAAAAGCGCTGGAATCCATTCATTACCGGCTCTCTTGTTGGACTTGTAGGCATTGCGGCCTACCTACGAATCGAACCCCTTGGAACAACTCGCCAACTAAATTCAATTGCACAGTCAATCGGCACAAAGTACGAGCTTTATCCAGAGTTAGTTGGATTGGAAGGGCTATCTGGTTGCATTGGTGCAGCCGTTGAGACAATTACCAATAACGGATGGTTGTTGCTGGGCTTTTTCCTCGCTGCACTCGCCGCTTCTATCTCTGGAAATAGATTTAAGGTGCAGATTCCAACAGTTAAGGGCACCGGCTCATCGTTACTTGGAGGAATTCTCTTAGGCTGGGGATCTTTTACAAGTTTGGGCTGCACCATTGGCAACTTGCTCTCGGGTAGTCAAGCCTTTGCTATCTCTGGATGGACCTTCTTCCTATTCTCATTTATTGGGGCATGGGTCGGAATCAAACTTAAATTAGATAAAATTGGAGGATAGGTTATGCGGAAAGTAAAGCTTCTATCGATTTCTATATCTGCAGCTCTTATTATTGGCGCAGCATTTGTGCCATCTGCAATGGGTGCGGGCAAGAAGAGTAATGTCAAGAAGTTAACCTTCACCGCAACCACGGTTGCTGGGACTCAATTCAGCTCAAAGATCTTGCTCCAAAAGAAACCTAGCGTTCTCTGGTTCTGGGCCCCTTGGTGTGCCATCTGCCAGAATGAATCTGCAGGCATAGTTGCAGCGGCGGAAAAGTATAAGAATAAAGTCAATTTTATTGGCGTAGGTGCACTTGGAAATACCGCTGAATTGCAGGAGTTTGTAGATAAGACTGGTACATCAGCAATAACAAATATTGATGATTCATCTGGTGCTGTATGGAAGCGGTTTGGAGTTGTAATTCAACCGACTCTGATATTTGTGGATAAGAGAGGAAGAATCACCACCAAGATGGGACCGAGTGATACCACTTTTCTTGAGTCAAGATTAAAGTCGCTGACCGCTAAATAGTGTCTTCGCAAACTGTATTAACCATTGCATTTGTTGCGGGTGTATTTGCAACCTTTAATCCTTGTGGCTTTGCCATGCTCCCGGCTTATCTCTCACTTGCTATCTTAGATTCAAGTGACCAGACCAGCCGTAGAACTCAAGTTGTAAAGGCTTTGAAGTTTTCGGGATTAATGGGTCTGGGTATAGTCGGAATTTTCTCGCTCTTCTCCCTAATAATCTTTCCTATCTCCACATCAATACAGCGATATTTGCCTTATGTGACGACCTTGATTGGGCTTGCCATCATCGTATTTGGTGTGGCGCTAATCTTTAAAGGGCCGGTACTTCTTCGGAAGTTATGGAGCCCTAGCGTGGCTCCGACTGGTAGCTGGAAGACTTACATACTTTATGGCGTCACCTTTGCGTTAGGTTCGATCAGCTGCACGATTGGACCTTTCCTTGCGGTGACCTCAACTACTCTCGGTGGAACATACCTACAGTCACTTTTAACTTATATTTTCTATGGCCTGGGATTTACTGTCACTATCGCCATTTTGGCTATCGCTACCGCTCTCTCACGAGAACTTCTCATTAAGAAGATTCGGGGCGCGGGCGGGGTAATAGAGAAGGTAATGGGCGGGTTCATGGTTGTTGTGGGTCTGTATTTGATCTACTTTGCTATCTACGAACTTTCCTTCCAATATGGTTGGGGATTTAATAAAGGAATTTCAGATATTGCCTTCTCGGTGCAGGGCAAGATAATCCAAGGTGTGAGTGCCATATTAAGCGCGCTTAATCTGATTTAAGTTAGTTCTAGAAACTATTAGATATTCGTAAAGATAGTAAAAATAGCAACTAGTGCAATTACGGCGGAGAAAATACGTTGTAACAATTTGGCATTTAATCTACCTGCCACAGGAGTTAGCAGCACTGAGGCAACAATTGCTGAAAGTGTAAATATTGCAATTTCAGCGACCGGTATCTGGTCCCAGAAGTTGTAGCGCAATCCAAAGGCCAGGAGCGAGTTAGCTGAGATGGCTACCAGTGAGGTGCCAACTGCAACCTTCGTTGGGACCTTTAGGAAGAGAATCAACGCTGGCACAATTAGAAATCCACCACCAATTCCAAGTAAACCTGTCAATATTCCAACAAAGGTAGCGGCGAGTATCACTGCATACCACTTAGGCTTTGTGGAAACCTCTTGAGGTGGTTTGCGGCAGCACATGGCATAGGCGGCAGCGAGCATTATTAGAGCAAAGAGCAAGAGTGTTATCTCTTCTGGAATGACGTTAAGGAGTGCGGTTCCAATTAGCGTTCCAAATATGCCTACTGCTGAGAAGGTCAGACCTACCCGCACATCGACAGTTCCACTACCTCTTCTGCGTAAGACACCGGCTAAGGCGGCAGAACCGACGATAATAGTTGAGCTAGTTGTTGCCGCTGTGACCGAGAGACCTAGAACTGCGATTAAGCCAGGGACTGCCAATATGGCACCACCTGCACCAATTAACCCTAGAACGCTGCCAACAATTGCGCCTAGTAGTAGACCAAGAAGTAGCGTCATTGATTACGAAATCAGTGGTGTGCCTGATTTGGCAACCATTGGTAAGGCCAAACTTTGCCACTCCAACATTCCACCACTTACATTTGAAACAGTCACGCCGGTTGGTTCGAGAATCTCGCATACTTGAGCTGAGCGTCTTCCGGAGCGACAGATAACAACAACTGGCTTATCTCTTGGAATTTGATTTGCATCAAAGTTGCTGAGCGGATTCAAAGCAAATAGATCGCTATGGCCGGCATCCCATTCATCAATCTCTCTCACATCTACTCCGTAAGCCAGGCCTTTGGTGAGCAGCTCGTAACTCTCCTGGGGTGTAATGAGGTTCATCGGTACTCCTTAATTAGTAGCCTTGATATCAGATGGTGCAATTGGACCATGATCTACTTCTCCAGAGATTAATGGAAGGCCAGCGACTTCAAAGACCTTCTCGTAGGACTCATTTATTAATAAAGTCGTGAAGCCTGCATTTTGCAAGAGCCCTGCGGCAATTGCGGCTCTGTACGCACCAGCGCAGTGGACCCAGATGGTTTTGGATAGAGGCAACTCAGAGATTCGAGAGCTTAGCTCGTGTAGCGGGATATGAAGTGAGCCAGCTATATGAGAGGCGTTGCGCTCGCTATTGCGGCGAACATCCAAGATAGCAACTTTATCGTTGCCTAAAATTGCTGGCACATCGCTAAATTTTACTAGCTCTGTCGTCACTGTTTCGCCGACGCTATCTAAACTTCCAAGAAAACTAGCTTTAGGCCGATCAATTCCAATCCGGACTAATTCCCGTTGTGCGACTGCAATCTCATCAGCCTTATCTGAAATCAATATCAACTCTCTCTCATATGGAAAGAGCCAACCTAAATAGGTAGCAAATGAGCCAGTGGCTCCAAAGTTAAGAGTTCCTTGTAAATGGCCTTGCGCCCATAAATCTTTGCTGCGAAGGTCAATAACCCAATCTGGACCCGCTATTGCCTTCAATAACTCAACTGAAGTTAAGCGGGGTAGCTCTGAAAGATCAATTGGCCCGGCACCAGCTAAGTTGGCTGGCCCCATATGCTGGTAGTAAGCAGGAAATGCATCTAGCCCAGCTAAGGTCTGAGCGACGAAGTCGGCTGCTGAAAGCAATAACGCTGGATTGCCACGCTTCTCATCTTTAATTGTGGAAGATGTTCCAGATGTAGAGGTTGCCGCACAGAATGAACCAAAGCCATGGGTTGGGAAGATGGGAGTTTCATCAGCTAGTAGTTGAGTGATCCGATTCGCTGAAGCATGTTGTAAGTGCGCCAACTCGTTGGCCTTACCTTGACCTAGCAAGTCTGGGCGACCAGTTGAGCCATGTAGTAGTGAACCACCGGTGAAAATACCTTTTGCGGCACCCGATGCATCACTTAAAATATAGGAGAGGTGAGTAAAGGTGTGCCCAGGAGTATGAATCGCCTTGATGCCGAAATTACCAACTGAGAATTCATCCATATCTTTTGCACCAACGCGCTCAAATGCAACAGGATCTTCCGAATTGGTGATGTAGGTGGCTTGATGCTTTCTAGCTAGAGCTAGGCCGCCACTGACATAGTCATTGTGCATGTGCGTCTCAACCACAGCGCCTAAAGATAAATTGTTTTCAGATAAAACTGCTTCTAAACGATCGATATCTCGCTGTGGATCTACTACTAGTGCAGTCTTTCCATCATGGGCGATATATCCTCGATCACCAAGTGTGGGTGTATCAATATTGATAATTTCTAGCGACATTTTTCTCCGTTTCAGAGGCAAAGATAGCATACCCCCCAGGGTATTACCGAAAAAGAGGAAGGGGTTGAAAAAGCGCGAAACTGGCTCCTATTTACGCGACTAGGATTGGACTATGAGAAAAGTACTTCTAACAGGCGCTAGCGGATATATCGGAAAACATATTGCTCTCGAACTCCTCAACCAAGGGTATGAGGTTCGGGCATCTGTTCGCTCGCTATCGCGTTCCCAAGAGGTAATTGATGCAGTATCGCCTTATCTGCTGTCAGGAATTAATATCGCCAAGCAGCTCACCTTTGTTGAGTTAGATCTTGAGAAGGATTCTGGCTGGGATGCTGCGCTTAGCGGCGTTGATGTACTGATGCATACCGCGTCTCCCTTTCCCATAGCTTCACCTGATAATGAAGATGACTTAATCCGTCCTGCAGTTGAAGGAACGCTACGAGCGCTGCGTGCTGCGAAAGAGGCCGGCGTGAAGCGCGTTGTACTGACCTCATCTGTTGCAGCTATTTATGGTTATCAACTACCAAAAAATTCAACAGCATTTGATGAAACCATGTGGACAGATGTGCAGCTTCCAATCGGCAAGGTTGCCTATACCAAGTCAAAGACACTGGCCGAGAAAGCCGCTTGGGATTTTGTGAAGAGCTCTGCCAGCGAAATTGCCTTGACTACGATTAACCCTGTCCTCGTCCTAGGAGCTCCTTTAGATAGCAATTTCGGTTCGTCGATATCTGTCGTTGGTCGCCTTTTGAAAGGCAAGGATCCGATGTTGCCAGATCTGCGCTTTGGGATAGTCGATGTAAAAGATGTAGCAAAGATGCATGTCCAGGCAATTGATACCAAATCAACATTTGGCGAGAGAATTCTGGCGACATCACAGACACTTTCTTTCATTGAGATTGCCAAGATTCTTAAAACGGCCTACCCAAAGAGCAAGGTCAAGACTGGTAAAGCTCCAACTTTTCTTATCAAGTTCCTGGCAATTTTTGATGGAGATATCAAAGCTGTGCTGCCTCTATTAGGACATCCAATGAATATCAGTAATGCGAAAGCCAAGTCATTGCTGGGGATGCACTTCATACCCACCGAAGTTTCGATTAAGGAGTCAGCTGCCTATCTGATAAAGAGCGGCAAGGTGCGCGAGTAAAGCGAGAAAGATCGAGAGTAGGCTAGGAGCGTGAAGACTGAGCAGGGTGGGAAGAATTCGCTAGGCCTATTAACTTTAGGTGCACTAGGCGTTGTCTTCGGTGATATTGGCACCAGCCCAATCTATGCCTTAAGGGAATCGCTAAATACAGCTGGAACTGAGATTTATGATATCTACGGAGTAGTCTCTCTAATCTTCTGGTCTCTCATGTTGGTCGTATCAATTAAGTATCTTATCTTTGTATTAAGAGCAGATAACAATGGAGAAGGCGGAATTCTTTCGCTATTTGCCTTGCTGCCTGGGAAGGTAAGAAATGCCACTCGGGGGCCGAGGTATGTCTTTGTTCTATTTCTTTTGATGGGCACGGCTTTACTGGTTGCAGATGGCATGCTGACGCCAGCTATCTCGGTGCTATCTGCTACGGAAGGTTTAAAGACCTTAAATCCTGAATTTGCACAATGGACGGTCCCAATCACTGTGGCTATCTTGCTGGCTCTCTTTGCCTTCCAATTTAAGGGCAGTAACGCCTTGGGTAAGATTTTTGGTCCTGTAATCCTTCTATGGTTTACCACTCTGGGATTATTTGGCATATTAAAAGTTCAAGAGCGGCCAGAAGTTTTTAAAGCGCTACTTCCAAACTACGCCTTTGACTACATTCTCCATCACGGATTCCACACCTTTATTATTCTTAGTTCAGTAATCTTGGCGGTAACAGGTGCGGAAGCTCTCTATGCAGATATTGGCCATTTTGGTAAGCGACCGATCCGTATAGGTTGGATTTTTATAGTCGCACCCGCACTTGTTTTAAACTATTTAGGGCAGGCTGTGATTGCAGTTCAAAACCCTGGAGAAGATCTAAGTCTCTTCTTTGCATTAGCTCCGAATGATGCCAGCCGAATTTATCTGGTAATCCTCGCGACTTTAGCGACAATCATCGCGTCCCAGGCGCTTATCACTGCAGTCGCTTCACTTGCACAACAAGGAGTAAGGCTGGGCTTACTGCCAAGGCTAAAAATTGTTCATACCAGCAGCACAGTAAGCGGACAGATTTATGTTCCTGCAATTAACTTGATAATTGGTTTGGGGGCAATCTTCCTAGTAATCAACTTCAAGACATCTAGCGCCTTAGCAAGTGCATACTCTTTCGCAATTTCAGCAACGATGTTAATGACCACAATCGCCTTTGGATATGTGGCGGCTGAGAAGTTTAAGTGGAGCAAGAAGGCGCTATATCTTCTCGTTCCACCTCTTATTTTGATTGATCTATCCTTCTTCCTAGCTACCGTTACAAAGATATTCAAAGGGGCTTGGGTCCCACTTCTAATTGGCTTCATCATTTCGTATGTGATGTGGGTATGGCGAAAAGGTCAACGCGCCCTTGAAGCTGCAGCCCGCAGACAAGATATGACCTGGGAAGAGGTGGAAGAGAAAATTGCCACAGGTGGAATATCAATCATTCCTGATACGGGAATTTATCTTTCTGCTAGAGCATTCAAGGTACCGCAGGCTCTAATAGCCCAGTTAAATAATCTTCACTCGTGTCCCAGCAAGATATTGATTGTCAGCATTATCCAAGGCGATGTTCCTGTTGTTACAGCTAAACCACTAGTGAAAGAGATAAATGAGAGAGTTAATCAGCTCTATATCTGGGTTGGTTTCAAGCAGGAAGTAAATGTGCAACGTTCCATAATTGAGAATGTGATGTCTGGCGAGGAAGAGGCTGAGTGCACTTATTATCTGGCAGATCGAAAGTTTGTGGAGACCTCTGAAGGCGAGATGACTGGAATAGCTGAGAAAGTATTCGGAATTTTGCATCGTAACTCTGCAACTGCTTCAAGTTACTTTGGTCTGCCTGAAGATAGAGTTATTACTCTCGGAACTCAGATGGATTTGTAGTTATTACTTCCTATTTACATTAGAGAGCGCCCAAAGCACACAGAGCACGATGCCAATGGCAGAAGTGACCATAGTTA
>CAYXDT010000025.1:0-3582 GCA_964463845.1 uncultured Candidatus Planktophila sp.
ATATGCCCCTCATCTGCAACCCACTCCAGATGTTTTTCGATAAGAGTTGTATATCGTGGAACTCCTGATTGATCCCAACCCATCATTGCGTAATAAGTTTGAATCATCTCTTGAAACTTCACCTTATCGATTGAGTAATTCTCCCAACGTCCCACAGTTATTGGGTCGGTAAAGAAACGCTCAGGCAAGGTATCTTCAGCCGCCGTTAAGCCTTCACGAACATTAAAGACCTTAGTTAGATGAATCCGACGTTCGCCAAATGCCATTACCTCATAGCTAGAAGTTTCCCAGCCAGTTATCGCCCCCAGCAGAGTTCCCATCTCTTCTACTGTCATGGAGCGAGTTGGTGGAGCAGCAAAGATGCAGACGCAGAGCGCATCAGTTGCCGACCAAATATTTGAGAGCGCTTTGTAATTGCGAACCTTCTTCGGTCCAAGGAAATCCATAGGAATTCTCTCGAGAATCACCAATGTGTTAGAACCCTGCATGGTGTGCGGCCAGCCCAGTTCAGTGTCGTAATCCCAATCATGCTCGCAGATATTAAAGCGAGGACCAATTGGAGCTGTGGCATAACCAAGTGCCAGGTTAGTTTGAGTGCGCGGTTCTGCCACGCACATCTCTAGACCCTTAATATGCATGGCAAAATGCGCACTCTCAGGTCCAAGGGCTGCGCTTGCACGCTTTACACCTTCGGCCAGTAGATCTCCGGCACCAGTGCGAGCTGCAATCTGATGTATCAAGGTTCGCAGGCCGGCGGTATCTCCCCAAGTAAGAGATGCGTCGATGGAGTCAATTGCAATGCCATTTTCTAAACACTCAATAGCCATTGAAATTACATACCCTAGAGAAGTCGGATCCATTCCCAAGGTATTGCAGAGAATATTTGATTCAAAGAGGAAATCTAAATCAGCGTTTCCAATATTGGCACCCATAGATGCAGTTATCTCTTGATGCATAGCGCTGGCCTTAAGTAAGCCAGGCTCGCTAGAAAGAGAGTCAGGGGTAAATAATTTGAAGCAATTGTTAGGACAACCTGGGCAAGGTGACTCTCCTTGGAAGCGCTTCATAAACTCTTCGGGTGTGAAATTTTCTACCCCTGCAAAGGCGCTCTCTCGAAAATTCTTAGTACATAAAGCGGCATCAAGGCCATGGGTATGAACCCAAGCGGCAAAGCCGGGTGGTTGATATTGCCAATCAGAGAGTGGATTACTTGCGATGCGTTCTTTATATCTATTGGTTAACTCTTCAGCTAGAGCTGGGTTTGCCACCTTAGGCTTTTCACCTTTGGCAATTACCAAAGCCTTGAGATTCTTTGATCCCATAACTGCGCCCATTCCCATACGGGATGCTTGGAATGAGCGATTTGTAACGATGGAGGCGAAGCGAACTAGATTTTCACCAGCTGTACCAATTACAGCCGTACTTATCTCCTTACCAAATTCTGCCTCTAATTGATCAACGGCGTGATCGACATTCTTACCCCAATATGCGCTGGCATCGACAAAGCTAACTTCACCCTTATCTATCTTAAGAGTAACCGGTGTTGCCGAGCGTCCCTTGATGACTATTACATCAAAGCCCGATTCTTTAAAAGATGAACTAAATGGCCCTTCTACATGCGTCTCACCCATTCCATTAGTTAGTGGGCTCTTGGCGCAGACTGCCAGCGATGCCAGACCAACATATGGCTGCCCAGCCATTACAGATGAAGCGAAGATTAAAGCGTTATCAGGGCCCAGGGGATCGGCGCCCTTAGGAGTCTCGTGTAGCAATCTTTCAGCAGCTAACAATCCGCCACCGCCATAGGTGCGCCAATAAAGCTCAGTGGGAGCGCTTGCCTCAAAAGTTCTATTACTCAGATTTACTGTAAGAATTTTGCCGTTGTAACCTTTTGGCTCAGTAGGTGCCTTGTAATGTTTTGAAGACGGGCTAACACTCATGGTCAAAAATATAGTCTTGGCCCAAAGGTGGGTCAATAGAGTGCAGCTCTGTACTTATTACTGGCGATTAATAATTAGTAGCTGTCCAGAATCTGTACTTGCTATTAATGATCCATCTACTCCAACTTCTAAATCTCTGATTCGTTCGCCCACATCAAGTGATAAGAGTTGACCTACCTTGGCGCGCCCAGTTAATTCGATGAAGATCAGAGCCTGTTCAGCGAGAGTTCCCATCACAATCTGCCCAGCCCATGGTCCCCATTGCCCACCAAGTGGAAGTTGAACAAGTTCAGTAGGGGCCACAGATGGAACCCAGTTATAAAGTGGTTTCTCATATCCCTCGTGGCTGCCGGTCTTGGCCGGCTTCACATAATCGCCTGAACTATATGGCTGGCCATATGTGACGGCCGGCCATCCGAAATCTTTACCTCTTTCAATCAGATTAAGTTCATCTCCACCCCGTGGGCCGTGCTCTGATGTGTAAAGATCATTGCCAATTAAAACGATTCCTTGTTGATTGCGATGTCCTTGGGAGATGCGCTCTACCTTGTTTGCGCTAATTTTAAATACTGAACCTAAATCACCGCGGGCAGCCGGTTGATTTATCCGTGGAAATCCTAAATCGCCAATCGTTAAATAGACCGAGCTCTTATCTATTACCGCCATTCGCCCCGCAGCATGCTGAATGGCTGCAACTGGAACACATGGCTTGCTCCTAAACCATAACTTGCCGCGCTTTACAGATGGCTTATCGGATAACTGCACTTGGTATGAGTAAGCGACGACGGATACACAGTTTTTGGATCGCGAATATTGGGGATATGAAACTAGAAGTTGGGCACCTTGTGCGCTCTCATTTAAAACTGCAATATCAGTGACGGCAAAGCGAGAATCAGATAATCGCTCGCTCTGGTTAGCTACGCGCCCAAGTAGAATTTCGCTTTCTGTAGCTAGGTCATACAAGTACAAGCTAAAGCCATTATTGCCACCACCCAATAGAAGGCGACCATCACTTAAACGTGCCAGGGCGGCACCGCGTCCACCCATGACCTGCACATTAGGAGTTGCAATACTTTCGATAGAAAGTTTGATTGGACCAGGATTGGCAGATGCGCTTGGCGCAACGATTAGCCCTGTAATAACCAAGGCGCTTGAAACTAGCGCTCCTAGCCCTTGGAAGATTTTCATAGTACTAACCAATAATTACTTGGGTGCCGCTAACTCGAGAGCGCACGCGTGGCAATCGATTTGTGGCGGGACCAAGTACTAACTCACCATCTGGTTCAAAACGTGAGCCATGAGCATCACATAACCAGCCACTCTCATTCTTTGTAACTGTTACACCTTGGTGTGGACATAAAAGCGTAAAGGCGATGAAGGCAGAAGGGCCGGTACGCGCCAAAGCAACGGGCCGACCCTTCCACGTTCCAACTGAGACCGAACTACCGACCTCTTTCAAGGCAGCGATCTTATTTACACTTACCGAGAGGCGACCATTGGATATCTTCTTCACTGTATTTGCCGAAGCAGATGGCATCCCTGAAACACTTAGGGCTGCAATTCCGCAAGCACCGGCCAACAGTGCACGACGTGAAACTGGCTCCATGATCTCTCCCGACTCTCTATTATCTATTATCTATTA
>CAYXDT010000025.1:3682-8598 GCA_964463845.1 uncultured Candidatus Planktophila sp.
TCTATTATCTATTATCTATTAACTATCGCTTAGCTATCTTTTAGCTATCTTGCTGTAGAGCGAAACATCCGCGCTTCCAAAGCCAGCACCTTCAGGCAATGAACCTTCAGGAAGACCTAGGAGTGATGCTAGCGCTGCAGCAATTCCTGGTGCAAGGGAAAGGGTCGCACCCTGGTATGCAGTTGTTCGCATTCCACCCTTGCGGTCTCTGGTGACTTTTGCCTTCAAGGTGGAGGCATTTGAGATAGTTAAAACTGCCATCGCATCTGCTGATGCCTGAGGAATAACGGCTGAAACCTGACCTTTAGCCAAATCAATTACTGGATTTTGAAGTGTTACTTGCTTATCGTTGGCAGTATTAAAGAAGATGATGTTGCTGCCTGTATGTTGAACGCCAGACTTGGTTCCAGTTACAGGAATATGAAAGACAACTTGGCCATTGGCAGATGCGATTGAATCTCCCATTACAGCGGCAGTTGCCCCACCTTGTACATAGAGAACTACGCCAGCGCTTTCAAGGAGTGCAGATAACCCGGCACCTGTCTTCATATGAGTCATGCTCTGGCCTGGCTTTGCAGAATCAGCTACGGCATATCCGGCGCTAGTTGTCACAAATAGCGCCACAGCGGCCGCGGTTGCAATAAGTTTGGTACGCATTGAAAACCCCTTTTCGATAATCTTGAACTGTTAAGGTAAGGCCGCTTCGTGGGTGCGGCAACTCAGAATTGAAGCGATTTAGGCTCAAATGCCATAACTCACAGAGAGTTCACCCGTTATATATCGCTAGCCTTTATCCCATGCCAGAGTTACCCGAAGTCGAGACGGTGCGGCGCGGCTTAGAAAAGCTAGTGTTGGGGTATCGCATATCAAAAGCTACAGATCTTCATCCTCGTGCGCTAAAGCCTGAATCAATTGCACCACTTTCATCTTTAACTGGCGCAAAAATTACCAGCCTAAATCGCCGCGGCAAATTTCTCTGGTTTGGTTTAGATCGCCCATATGTCTTAGTAGCCCACCTTGGCATGAGTGGGCAATTCTTGATTAATCAAAAGAACCGACCATCTGCCAAGCATACTCGCGCGCAATTTCAATTAGAGAAACCAATGCGCACGAGAGAGTTAATCTTTAATGATCAACGTACCTTCGGCTGGCTCTCCATCGAAGAGTTACAGAACAAGATTCCGACATCGGCGCAACATATAGCTTCAGACCCCTTTGATCCACTCTTTGATAAGGAAGCCGCAATAGAAAGATATGCCTGTCGCAAGATAAAGATTAAGACCGCTCTTTTAAATCAAGAGATTATGTCTGGCGTTGGCAATATCTATGCCGATGAAACCCTATGGCGAGCAAAGGTTCATCCAAAGAAGTTAACTTCAGAGCTCTCACTTAAAAAAATCTCAACCATCATCGACTTTGCCACCGAGGTGATGCAGGAAGCAATCGATAAAGGCGGCACTTCATTTGATGACCTTTATATAGATGTAAATGGCGAGAGCGGGTTCTTTGAACAGTCCCTTGCCGCCTATGGCCAAGAAGATGAACCCTGTCCTCGCTGTGGCACCCCCATTAGGCGCATCACCTTTGGCGCCCGTTCTTCACACTTCTGCCCACGCTGCCAGAGGCGATAACGGTCAAAAGATTTATCAGCCAGCTATTGAATTTTGACCAAGGGAAGAGAAATATTGAGACTCCCATAGGTTAGGAGTCAGAGTGAAAATCCAAACCATAATCGCTGAGAAGAAAGCTCACACAATTGGCGCAAGTGAGACTATTCCTCATTTAGTTGAGCGGCTAGGCAGTTTCCGTGTTGGCGCACTGGTCGTCTCATCGGATGGTAAACATATTGATGGAATCGTCTCAGAACGCGATGTTGTAAGAGCCATGCCGGGAAAATTTGATTTACTTAGCGATCTGCATGTTCGGGACATCATGACAGTTGGAGTTCATACCTGCACTCCAGATGCCACAGTGGAAGAAATTATGGCCATGATGACTAAAGAGAGAATCCGCCATGTTCCCGTTGTAGATTCTGAGGGCAATCTACTTTCAGTAATCTCAATCGGTGATGTTGTTAAGCATTACCTCAGCGAGCTATCAGTTGAGAACCAAGCTCTAAAGGATTACGTCTCTAGCGCTCATTGAGGAGCCAAATCACCAATCCCAGTAGTACTTACCCTCACACTTTAAAATCTTTGAGCACATCGCATCAAGTGACATCGCAACGTTGTATTGCTCGCCATCAACACCAGAGGTAAGTGTTCCAATTACATTTCCCTCGTTATCAACAATTGGCCCACCACTATTGCCTCGTGCGGCAGTTGTTGTAATAAGTACTTGGGTTTGCGTGTTATTTAGCACTGAACCAAAGGCGACTGATCCTTCATATGAATCTGCGCTACCGACTAGCATCGACCAGAACCCCGGATATGGTGGATATGGCGCAAGCTGGAGAGTAGGTATCCTCACATCGGCGATAAGGACTGCCAAATCATTTTTACGATCAACGGTAATAATGCGCGCCTTAACTTCTTTAGCAAATAAGCGCGCAATAGTTAGGTACTTTTCATTACCGATGCACTCTTCAATAACATGGTGATTGGTGATAAAAACATTGTCATATTGGGCATAGGCCTTCTCATCAAGTTTCACCGCCCAAGCCGAGCCCATAACTTCATTATTTGGAACTTCGCAATAGACCGAAACTGTTGAGCGCTGTGTGTTTTCAACCATGGCGCCGATTTCTCGTGGCTGCACATAACCATCTTCACGCGGATCGGTAAGTGAATACTGCTGCGCCGGCGACCATGCCAAGAAAAATGCGCCCATGGCAAATGGAGCGGCGACAATCACTAAAAGTGCGATGAATTTATTGGCAGCTGGCTCACTCATAGCGACAGCCTAGAACCCATCACCGACAAGACGGCGCCAGACACAGATTCCCTGCGCGATAACTGCGAACCGACTACGCTGACCTCACACAAATGATTAAAGGAGTTTTACCATGGGAGCATGCGGCTGCGGATACACAACGGATCCAGAGAAGAATTGCAACGGAACACATAACGTCGTCAAGCAGGTCAAGGCTGATGTAATTGCCAAGCTAGAAGCTAATGGTCATGCAGATGCGGCAGAGTTTTTAAAGAGTAATTAGTAACGCAATAAATGATTTAAGGACGTTCTTTGGTAAGTGATTTCTCTGCCAGAGGCGCTAAGCGGCTACCCACAACGATGGCGGCGCCAATTAGCACCAAGTTCTTGATGATGTATTGACCTTCCAGAGTTAAATCAAAGGGAAAGTTAACGAAGCAGACCTCAGGAAGAAGAACCAGAGGCAAGAATGTGCCGGGCATTTGAAGCGCTAGGAGAAAGAGGCCTGCGCGAATAAATGGCGAATAAAGAAGGCATAACCCAATTGCTATTTCCCAGACCCCCAGAATTGGAATAAAGATATCTGGATCAAACCAGTAGACAGTTTTAGTAATGACATCATTGGCCGGACTATTACCAAGTGGCTTAAGAGCTCCAAACCAGATGAAGATGATTCCTAGTGAGATACGCAGAACTGGTAAAGAGATGCGATTAAGGGTCTCAATCAGCGCTCTATCGAGCTCTTTGATATCCCATTTTCTCACCATTTGCTAAGCCTAGCTAGTACCCCTATAACTTGCTCAGTAGACCCCTCAGTAACGCTGAAAATCTGTTAAATTTCAGGCATGAGTTCAGCGGCCAAATCATCTCGTAAGAAAATCACCGCCTACCAAATTTTTGGCTGGGTTCCACTACTCATTACCGTCATCGGCGCAACTACAATCGTTGCGTTGAGTGTTATCTCAGATCTCTAAGCATCCACATTAATCAGCGCCTCCTTGCGAATTGTGAGCGCCGCTTAGCTCTGTGACTTTGCTGATATTTGAGCGTGGCTATAGGCAGGCACCACGCAAAAAAAGCATTACTTGGTAACCTTTTCTTGTGTGGATTTCTAAGTTGAGAGTAGGTCGAGCAGCTGGTGCTTTCGTGCTCTTTATCTCGCTCTTTTCAACTGGAGTTGTGATCGCGCACCAGTGCCACCAAGAGCCGGCTCAGGTCGCAGGCCACACGCATCAGCATGGTCAAGAAGCTACTTCCTCACCAACAGGTTCACTTCTGACTGACCTCTGCTTAGGAGTTGCCTTCCTGGCGCTCTTGATCGGAAGCAGATATTTACTTCGCCATCGGTTAATTCGATTACGCGATCAGATTGTGCTTGAGGCAAAAGAATTAAGAAGTTTCATTAAGCCCCCCAATCTCATCTACTCCTTAACGCTTCCACAACTGGGGATCTCCCGAATCTAGCCCTTCTCGCTGTCCATTTGAAAACGACACGAGAAGAGGAATCTTTTGAAGAAGTTAATTTTAATTTATCTACTTATTTTTGGACTTACCCCTCAGGCGAGTTTTGCCGCGCCTACGGTAGAAAGTGCTCAGCGCGAAGTTGATCGCCTACGCACTCTGGCTGCCGAAAAATTTGAAGCTGCCAACGATGCCACGATCCGCATTCGTGAGTTAGAGCAGGAGACTGCATCGCTGGAGAAGCAGGAAGCGGCTCTGCAAAAAGTCTTGACCGCCTCTGGTGAAAATCTGGCTCGTTTAGCTATTTCGCAATATCAATCAGATGGTTTTGGCGAAACCTTTGGCCTGCTCTTCTCATCAGATCCGACTAGATATCTCTCTGATGCCGGCACCTTAGATGTGATTGCACAAAAATATGCCAAGCAGCAGAGACAGTTCGCCACAAATAAGCAGAAGGTTGAAGCATCACAATTTGTCATCTCAGATCGAACTGCGCTTTTAGTAGCGCAGCGAGTTAAATTAAATAGAGAGGTGACAGAAGCAAGGAGTGCGATCACCAAAGCTGAGCAGATTCTGAAATCGCT
>CAYXDT010000025.1:8698-12352 GCA_964463845.1 uncultured Candidatus Planktophila sp.
ATATGGAAAATCAATCTCTTACGGCGCAGTCAAGCCCGGGGATCTCCTCTTCTTTGGCAATCCGATTAGCCATGTCTCCATCTATATGGGTGGCGGCAAGATGGTCCATGCTCCAAGACCAGGAAAGCGCGTTGAGGTAGTTGCCTTTCCAAAGAGGTTCGGCTCTAAACCATTCGTTGGCGCAAAGAGACTCTAATGAATAACCGTGGAAAATTACTTCTTGTCTTACTGCTCACGGCACAGAGTGTTTTAACTGGTGCAGAAGCGACAAACCACAAGCCATCACTTGCGCAGATTGAGGCTGCCAAGAAAGAGGAGCTAGCCAAGAAGAAGGTCGCCGATGCTGCGATGCAACGGCTTCTAAAAGCGCGCGGCAATCTGAAGCTATTGACGGCCTTAGCCAATCAAGCACAAGCGCGTTATCAAGTTGCGCAGAGCGAATTGGTAAAGGCCACAGCTCTTGCCGTCAAGGCGGCGGCAGATTATCAAGAGGCGGCAGCATCAGTTCTCTTTACCCATCGAGAGATCGGCAAGCTGGCCATCCATGCCTATACCTCGGGCGGAGGGCTAAGTGATTTAGAGGCGGTCCTTTCTTCTAGTGGACCACAAGAGATGATTGATCGAATCTCCACTTTAGATAACTTGGGTTCTGGTAATAAAACTGCGCTAAAGCGATTTAAGGCAGCTGAAGTTATCGCCCAAGAAGCAAAGGTGGTTGCCGATAACGCTAAAGAAGAGCAGCGAGTTGTCACTCTAAAGGTTGCAGCAGCTAAAGAAGAAGCTGATAACGCTAGAGCAGAGCAGCAAGCCGAAGTGGATAAACTGCAAGCGGTGCAAGATAAATTGCAACGTGACTTGGCATCTGCCAAGAAAGTACGAATAACACTTGAGCAGAAGCGCCAATTAGCGATTCTCGAAGAGACGCGCGCTAATGAAGCGATGAAGGTAAAGAATCAATCTAAAGTCTGGAAAACTGGCGGCCCAAATGGGCGCAGCACATCTCGCACCTCAGAGGCTCAGCGCATGAAAGCAGTTGAGTTTGCTAAGAAGCAGGTCTTGGCGGGTAAGCCATATGTCTGGGGCGATGAAGGCCCAAATGCCTTTGATTGTTCGGGGTTGGTCTATGCCGCATATAGGTCAGCTGGTTTGGGTTGGCCAAACTGGGATCGCCTCAACTCTGGGCTCTATTACACCTACACAAAACAGATTCCTATTGCAGAGATGCAACCAGGAGATCTGACTTTCTATTCGTATAAAGGAACGATCAGCACTATTCACCACATGGGAATTTATGCCGGAAACGGCATGATGTGGGAGGCGCGTTCGACCAAGAGTGGACTTCGATTCTCAAGTATCTACAGCGTAAATGGCCTCATGCCATATGCAGGAAGAGTCTAAAGAATGAAAAAATTAATTATCTTGGCTGTCTTGATTCTGGCCACACCGCAAGCCGCCTTTGCCTCGGGAGAGAGTATTGGTTCAATTTCACATATTCATAATGTGAAAATTTATGGCAAGAAAATATTTCTGGGTACTCATGAAGGTCTCTATCAATACAAGAATCCAGAAACTGTCTTGCGAGTCAGCCCTGAAGTCTTTGATGTAATGGGCTTAAGTATCGATGGACGGCGCATCTATGCCAGTGGACACCCCAGCCCTGGCTCAAAGTTACCTGAGCCAGTTGGTCTCCTGCTTTCAACCAATTCAGGTAAGAGTTGGAAGAAAGTCTCACTTCAAGGCAAGGTTGATTTCCACCTTCTGGAAAGTTATGGCACTGAACTCTATGGAGGTGATTCACAAAGTGGTGATTTGATGTACTCAAAAGACTCTGGCAAAAACTGGGTATCACTTGGCAGAAATACCTTCTCTGAAATCGCCATCAGTCCAGATACCAAAGCCAAGGCTCTGGCGTTGCGCGAGGGAAAGTTATTTCAGACCACAAATAACTTTAAATCCAGTACTGAAGTAAAGTTAAATGTAAGACTCTCACAATTGGAGTGGGGTAAGAAGCATCTTCTTGCATCCTCTGGTAAGGATCTGCTTATTTCGAATAACCAAGGATTGCAATGGAGCAAGCTCTATTCATTTAAGGGTGATATCTCTATCTTGGCCCACTCAGCAGAGCTTCTAGTTGCAATCGTTGGCGCTGATGTCTGGCAATCAACAAACGGCGGCAAAAGCTTCACTTTAGTTAAGTAGGGCAGAACTTCGCTCGCTTCAACTACCAACGGGCGGGATATTGCTCTTGCTCTTAATCTCTTTCGCTAACGCCCACGCCCAATAAAAGAGACCAAATTGCAGTGGCAGACGCGCATAGGCAAAGAGTGGCTCAGGCATATCGCGCGAGCTCCATTCGATCGCCATATTTATATTTGCCGGATAGACGGCGATAAATAAAGCTAGCGCTAAGTAAGCACCCCATAAACGCAGCGCCTTACCCGCAATTCTCTTACCCAAGGGCGCCAATAAAAGAGCTGCCACAATTAACTCAGCGCCACCACTTAAATATGTCCACAGGCGCGGCTCACCTGGCAGAAATCCTGGAATCAATTCATCAAAGGGCTGTGGCAAAATCAAATGGCCGGACCCCGTAATCAGAAGCATGTAAGCCATACCCCGACCAACTTTGGACTCTTTTGCGATCAACTCACTCATAGGCAAACCATCTCATAACCCGCACCAACGGCACTCTCTGCACGCCACCTTTGGATCGCTGCCATCACCACTAACGCAGCGCGTACCCACTCAATTAACGCGTTTCACAAAGAGCGCTCACCTGATTTAAACCGCGCCTCAAGTATCGTGGCGCCTCTACACGAGGAGTAACCATGAAGCCAGAGACAGCTGTAGGTAAGTCGCTACAGACCTTTAATCGAATAGCCGGCCTTACCCACCTAATTCAAGCAGCCATCCTCTTTGCCATTCTCAATACTGAGACGACCATCCCCGTCATCACTCGCTTCTTCACCGATACACCAGATGGCATCCGCCCTGAAAGTGAAACCCTCTTTGAATTCCCAATTGCACTGATTGGCCCAATCTTTCTCTTCATCTCAGCTATCGCCCATCTACTTATCTCTGCTCCCTTCTATGTGCGCCGCTATGAATCGAACATAGCCAAGGGCATCAACCCGCCACGTTGGTGGGAGTACGCATTTAGCTCATCGCTAATGCTCGTTGTCTTGTTGATGCTCGGCGGCCTTATCGAACTATCCACCGTTGTCTTTATCTTCACTCTGAATTTCATCATGAACCTAATGGGCCTCATGATGGAAAAGCACAATCAGCTCACAGAAGAAACCAGCTGGCTCGCCTTTAACATCGGAACCCTGGCCGGAATCGTTCCTTGGATCATGGGCGGTCTCTACTTCTGGGTATCAACTAGTAACATCGCAGATTCCATCCCCGTATATGCCCAATTCGGCTTCCTTCTAACCTTCCTCTTCTTTAATAGCTTTGCCATCAATATGTGGCTGCAATACAAGAAGATCGGTAAATGGAAAAATTATGTATATGGCGAGAAGGCATATATAACTTTGAGTTTGGTCTCTAAATCAGCACTTGGCTGGATCATCGTCTTAGGAACAATGGGGGTTTAACAGAGTTCTTACTTAGACTCTGGGCGCCACTAACTTAAAGCTCGGCCCAGATCCC
>CAYXDT010000026.1:0-2500 GCA_964463845.1 uncultured Candidatus Planktophila sp.
CGGGTGGCATAGCTGAAGATGGCAAGGCCTACTACTAGGGCGCCGGCGCCGACTCCGTAGGAGATGACATCTGAGGCGCGATCGGCATCGACATATACGCCGACGAAGATAACGGCGATGATGGCTACAACTACGCCGATGAGCTTGGACTTTAGATCATCTAGATCATGCACCTGTAGCCAGACGGGGACTTGGAGATCTTCATCGATAAAGAGTTCATATAGTCCGTAGCCGATAACCAGCAATACGGTACCGAGCAAGATGGCATCGACTGCAGTTAAGACCTCCACGATAGTTATCTTTAACTTGGTGCCGTCGGTAATGACATCGATGATTACCTGCATCATGGCTACAGAGCCTTGCACCATTAGAAGTATGGCGCCCAAGATGGCGGCGATGGCGGGGATAACTGCAATATAGCGAGTAGCGGCCAGGATGCGATTCATAGGTTTAAGGGTAGGGGATATCTTGGTGCTAGCTGCGGATGCCGGTTGCGGCAATTTTTTCAAGTTGGGCGGTGACCTGCAAGGTTGTGGCAAGGGCGGCGATGGTATTGGTTTTTCCTTGGGTGATAGCTGCGAAATCTTCGATCATTAATTGATATGGGTCAACGGGGGCGAAGCTCTCTTTCTGGCCTGCGATATTAAGAGCACTTGGGGCTTTGTGGTTGGTGAAGGCTTCACCTTCGCTAAATTCGATTAGTGCACTCTGCGTATTTATGGTGATCTCTTGCTTGGGGGCTTGGATAAAGGAGACGTTGGCATTTGCTAAGACGGTCTTATTTATCTCTGCGGTAATGGTGGTGGTCATATCGACGGTGTTACTTGAGAAATCTTGATTTATCTTGGTGTAGTTAATCTCTGCAGTATTTCCGGTAAGGCTGGCCCAGAGATGAAGTTGGTAGGGGCCAAGATCTAAGAGTGCGCCGCCGCCCATATTGGCTTTAAGGCGATAGTTATCGGGGGCAGCTATTTGAAATGAGAAGGAGGAGTTGATCTGCGATATCTCACCGAGCTGGCCACTTCCAATTAGTTGTACAAGCCTTCTGGTGCGCGGATGAAAGTTAAACCAGATTGCCTCCATCAGGGTGCGCTGATTTTGCGTTGCAGCCTCTGCCATAGCGGTGGCATCAGATAAAGATGTGGCGAAAGGTTTTTCACATAAGACATGTTTGCCGGCGTTAAGGGCTGCGATAGTCCAGGTGGCGTGCAGGTGGTTGGGCAGGCTGATGTAGATGGCGTCGATGCTGCTATCGGCAAGGAGTGCGTTGTAATCAGAGTAGGTGGTGGTGGGGTTTAAGGCGCTGGCCAGTGTTGGATTGCGTGAGGCAACGGCCTGTAGGTGGGCGCTGGGGCTCTTTTGTACGGCTGGGGCTAGCGCACGGCTTGCTACATAGCCTGCGCCGATAAATCCCCAACGAAGCATTTTTTAATTAACGGCTGATTAAGGCCGGTTGGATAGGAGCGCCTTTAATTAGCGCAGATTCTTCAGCAGCTTGCATGATGGCAACGACATCACGTGATTGCACAGCAGTTATCGCCATAGCGGTCCCGTTTTGTAGAAATTCTCCAACGCTGGCGTGGAAAGAAATTGCCGGGCGTTCTTTGAGAGCGACCTTGGTGACGGTTCCATCTTTATGTAGTGAGATAAGTGCGGGCAGATCAGCGACTGCGCCATCACCTGAGGTATCCCAATCACCGACGATGGCGCCCTTGGTGCCGAGGATGTAGAACTTAGGTTTGCGCGCTGCAGCCAGATCAGAGTTGATAAAGGTGGCCTGCACATTGCCAGCGAAGTTAATAACAACTTGGGCATGGTCGGCATTTGTGACATGGTCCCAGACTAGTTTCTGATTTATGCCGCTGACGCTTTCAACAGGTGCTGGTATCAACGCCATGATCTGGTCGATGAAGTGGCTACCCCAATCGAAGATTGCACCGCCTGAAATATCGGCCATTGAGTGCCAGAAGTTGCAAGGTTTGGCGTATCCGCCGACGAAAGATTCGTAGGAAAATATCTGGCCGATCTGACCTGATTCAATTAAATCTTTTATGGTTAAGAAATCTTGGTCGTAGCGGCGGTTCTGGTAGACAACTAGTAAGAGGTTCTGCGCACTTGCTAGCGCCATTAACTCATCGCATTGCGTAGCAGTTAAGGCCATTGGTTTTTCAAGGATGACATGTAGGCCGCGGGTGAGCGCCTTGTGAGCCCAATCGAAGTGGCTATTTGGGGGAGTAGAGATAATGACTAAATCTATATCTGCCTCATTGAGCATCTGATTGGCATCGGAAAAGGTCTGCGCATCCGGGGAAATGGAGAGTGCGGCAGCGATACGTTCGGGATTGGTATCGCAGACGGCAGCTAGGGTCAGATGGGGAGCAGCTTTAATTGCACGATTATGTTCATCGCCGATTGCACCGTAGGCCAGAAGCCCGACCTTGATATCTTGAGTTGGCAAAGAACTTCTCCCTTAAATGTTTGGTTAAGTGTAGGCAAGATG
>CAYXDT010000026.1:2600-7468 GCA_964463845.1 uncultured Candidatus Planktophila sp.
AAATGTTTGGTTAAGTGTAGGCAAGATGCTTGCCCATGGCGCCATGAAAGTCGCTTACGGCTAGTGAATTAAGACATTGTTGCTGAGTGTCAAGGGACATTTTGGCTCAGCGGGCGTACCATTTAACATGGCTGAAAAAGTTAAGAAAATTGAGTTAGATACAAAGCGCGTTGAAAAATCAATCCTGCCCCTGAAATATGTGGATATGGTGGAAGATGTTTTCCACGCCCTCCTTGCGATCGTCCTATTGGCTATTGGTATTGGTGCCTTCTTCTTCAGCATCAAGCGCATCCTTGAGACAGCGCCCTTCTTTCCAAATGGCATGATTCAAGGTGTCAACGACATCTTATTTATCGTAATTATCCTGGAAATCCTACGTACAGTTATTTCACGCTTTACCGATGGCGTTTATCAACTCGATAAATTCTTAATCATCGGCGTAATCGCTGCGGTTCGTCACATTTTAACTGTGGGTGCATCTCTTACCTTAGTAGGCGGTAAATCAGATCAAGCATTCGAGCGGGCGCTACTGGAGATGGGTCTTAACGCCTTAATTGTTATTGCCCTGGTCTTTGCTATCTTCCTATCAAAGAGTGCGCATAGGAATAGATAACGGCTAAGACTCGAAGTCACCGCCGCGCCCCGTAAGGCGCTGGCGGTTCTTCTTCGGGCGATCCACGCGAGTAACCAGATAGGTGACTGCTAATGCGTAAACCGACACCAGAACTAAAGCGATTCTCATATTAAGCGAGGACTGCCCAGACTACGAGAGCGAAGATTGCAACATCAAGTGCGATGATTGCGATGGCAGATAGTGAGACTAGGCCACGGGATTCAGCAATCTTCTTAGCCAGAGCGGTTGGCTTATCGACCTTACCAAGATCAATAAGTAGCGCTTCGCCTTCGCGAATAGCGGCATATTGGCTGATTGTGGCCAAGATTCCAGTTGCTGCAGCGACGCCGATGGTTAGGAATTTAGCTCCATCTGTTGCATCTTCGAAGAGACCAAGGGTTGCTAGAACAAAGATTCCGATGAGTACTAGTGCTGGTCCAATTTGCGCTGTGATGATCTGTGAGCGCATGTGATTCCACTGCTTAATGAGTGTCTTTTCATCCATGGTCGTGCCTTTCGATAAACCTTACAATCCGTTCTGGATTGCCCCTAGGTTAAGGGTTAAAGCCCTATTCCACTAGCCAATGAAGGCATAAGTCTGGTGAATTTAGTTGATAGTAAAGGATTGGTTGAGAATTAATCGCCCCTGAACTTGGACTGTTACCAGCTTCTTGCCAGGGGTGACTGGGTTCTTACCGATACGACCATTGACGCCATTGATCTTGACGATGACTGGTTTTCCTGCGGCATTAGAAACGTAGACAGAGATCACTCGCTTAGAGCGAAATGCTGATGCGCGCGGTTCAGGAGCTGCTTTGACTGTAACTGTGAAGGTCCGAACTGAAGGCGCAAAGGTCGGCGTACCCGCTTGTGTTGCAGTGATAGTTACGGTGCCAGTTGTAATTCCAGAAACTGTTGCTCCATTTACTGCAGCGATTGCTGGATTGCTAGATGAGTAACTCCAACTCCCGGTGGATTGGCTACTTGGCGCGGAGATAAGTTGAGAGGCACCTGTAGTAATTTCACGATTGTTAAAGGGGCCGATAACTGGCGCTGGTTTAACAGTGATATTGGTCTGTAGCGTTTGTGATTGTCCATAACGACCAGCTGGTTCTTGGTAGGCTGAAATTACAGCAACTCCTGCCTTGATTCCGGTGATTACGTTATCGACTATCGAGACAATGGTTGGATCAGAGGATGAAAAAATCCAGCGCCCAGTTGAATTCGATTGCGGTGTGACAGGTTTTGCTAGCTTCTCACCAACGCCAACAGATAATGGGTTAAAGGCTCCCAAAGTTGGCGGCATACCAATAACGGTTACCTCAAAGGTGGCAGAGCTGGCGGTGTAGGTTTCAGTTGCTGCTTGTGTCACGGTAATGGTCGCTTTGCCGGCGCTATCAAATTGCAGATTGCCATTGGCGATCGAGACGATTGTTGGCGCACTCGATATTGCACTCCAAGCTCCTGTAGATAGCGATGTTGGATAGATGATTCGCTGAGCTGGATCTCCCACCAGTTTCGTGATATTTGCAGGAGCTACCAATTGTTGCTTGCCACGAATTGTTACCTTGATATTGATTGGCCCAACTGCTCCAAAATTTCCTGTTGCCACTTGGTTGGCACTTAAAGTAATGGTGCCTGGCTTATTGGCAATTACATTTAATCCGCTAACAGATGCCGTGGCTGGATCTGATGAAGTAAAGGTCCAAGGTGCTGGGGAGTTAGATACAGGAGAGGTAAATGGGGCAACCTTCGTTGCGCCAGTATCTAGTTCAATAGCAAAATCTTGAAAGGATCCAGTAGTAGTTGTCGGAGTAACTGCCGAAATTGTTACGCGCATAGAGGTTGTCGCAGAACGGAAGCCACCAGCTGGAGCCTGGCGGGCGGTAATGGTTGCGCTGCCAGTACGCAGTGCAACTACGGTGAAACCTTCTAGCGCTGCGATGGCCGGATCTGAACTACTTAGCGTCCAAGCACCGGTGGAATTTGAACGTGGCAGAGTTAGTTGAACTTTTGCCACACTATCTATAGAAAGTGTTATATCGCTAAAGGATCCCAGCGTTGGCGCAGGTGCGTTAATAGTTAGCGTCATTACCTTTGAGGCGGCCAGCCAACGTTGTGTCACCGCTTGGTTTGCGCGAATCTGAACTGTGCCACCATCGCGCAGCGCAACGGTATTTCCGGAAACGGTAGCGATTGCAGGATTGAGAGATTCATAGCTCCACGAACCATCTGAATTAGAAGTTGGCGAAGTTAAGGTGATGAAATTTTGAGACAAGTTGGCGGTGACATCGCGAAATTCTCCAACCGTTGGAACTCCAGGATTGATAGTTAAGCGACTGAAATCTGAGACTGAGTTAAAACCACCGGAGGCTGCCTGTACATATCGAATAACTGTGGTGCCAACCCTTAAGAGTGTGACGTTTAGTCCGTTGGCAGTTGCCACTTGCGGATTATCGATAATGACCGACCAAGCACCGGGAGAATTTGAAACCGGTGGAGTTAAGGCGATTGTGCCTCTATCAATTGTGGTCACCGTAGCTTCTGGCCGAAAAGAGATAATCGTTAGCGCAGCGCTGGCGCTAGGAATGATGGCTAGAGAGGCGCCTAGAAGAGCTGATAGGAGCGCTGCTGTGACTTTTACTCGCATGGGGCCATTATCAAATTTATACAATCTTTCCTAGGACCGCGACACCCCTTTTAAGTTGAGGGAATCTCTGTGAAATTGGAGTCGGTTAAATAGAGTGAGGGTATGAAGAGATTTAATTGGGGTTTTGTCGGTGCTGGAATGATCGCCAAGAAGGCGTTATATCCAGCAATTTCCAAATCAAGTATTGGCCAGATATATGCAGTGGCCTCACGTGATGCCGATCGGGCGCTGACGATTTCACCGACAGGTTTGATCTACTCTGATTACGACCAGCTCTTTGCCGACCCGCAGGTAGATGGGGTCTACATCTCCCTGCCAAATAAGTTTCACTTGCCCACTGCAATCCGGGCGATGAAAGCGGGCAAGCATGTGCTCTGCGAGAAGCCGCTAGGAATGAACGCCCAAGAGGTGCAGGAGGCGATTGCTGTTTCGAAAGAGATGGGCGTGCTCTTTGTAGAAGCTTCCTGGAATAGATGGCATCCGCGCACACAGCGCATCCAAGAGATTGTGCAATCGGGCAAGTTAGGTGCCATTACCCGGATTCGCTCGGCCTTTACCTACGATGGATTGGATGCAGAGAATATTCGCCTTGATCCAACGATTGGCGGGGGAATCCTCTATGACTTGGGGCCATACTCAACGGTGGCGCCTTTATGGCTCTTAGATTTCCCAGAAGTTTCAGAGCTAGAAGTACAGAGCATCTTCCATAAAAGTGGCGTAGATGAAACTACTCGCGTTAATTACAAACTTGGCAATACGGTCTGTGAAACTGTGGCCTCATGCAATATCCCGGAGACTAGTTGGTTAATTGTGGATGGCGATAAGGGCTCAGTCCGAATGGGAGGCATGAATGCTTTTAATTCGCGCCATTTCGGTAGCGCTCTTGAAATTGAGATCGGTGGGGTGGCAAATGTTGAGCACTTTGAACCTTGCGATCCCTATCAATTGATGGCTGATGCCTTTGCCCATCGCGCACAAGGCGGCGCAGATTGGGTTATGCCACTTGAAGAATCGCTGCGCTTTGCGCAACTCTTTGATGCAGCCCTTGCCAAGATGAAGTAGTTACTTAACTTCAGCTAAGCGCGCTTTAACCATTTTCAGAATCAGGCTTGAATCAACCTTCCAATTATTTGGAACTGCAACAGTATGTTTAGTAACTCGCAAGTCATCCATCTCAATCATCTGATCTCGGAATTGATCAGTTACATCCTGGCTAAATAAATTGAAAGAGATGTGGTTTTTTGAAGCTGATAATCCGATGATGTATGCACTTCCCAGGCGGAGCATTGGTTGATTCCATGCAATCACCTGCTCGAGCTTGGGATATTTGGTTTGGATGACCTTAAAGATGGCGCGCATAGTTTTAGCCTGTTGTGGATCGATGCTCTTGTAGTAGATAGCAGGAGTGTCATGGCGTTTAGGGGAAATTGAGCCCTTTGTATACATAACTAAAGCGTTGGCATGGGCCTGTGAGAAACCATAATTTTCACGCAGGTGGGCGATTTGTACGGGGTATTTTTCATCCTTTATCTGGCTCATGACCTTGAACCAGAAGGCCATCTTTTCACCGTAGCGCTTCTCAATGGCCGGAAAATGAGCCTCGCG
>CAYXDT010000027.1:0-6959 GCA_964463845.1 uncultured Candidatus Planktophila sp.
CCTCGCTTCCACATGAAGATGAGAGTGACGCCATGTTTGAATCCGCTCTACAGACACTTGCAGCAAATGGCTACGACCGATATGAGGTATCGGCCTATAGCAAGCCCAAACAACAATGCAAGCACAATCTCAATTATTGGGAGTTTGGTGACTACATTGGCATTGGTGCGGGTGCACATGGCAAGATCTCGTATCCGGATCGAATCACCCGTCAGATCCGTGAACGCCATCCTGAGACCTATATGAGCAAGATGACCGAACAAGGTCACGCCATCATTGAAAACCGTGTGCTCACGCAAGACGATTTACCCTTTGAGTTCATGTTGGGAGCATTAAGACTGATTCATGGGGTGCCGACAGCAATGTTCTCAGAGCGAACGGGGCTGGGGCTCAACACGATTAACAAACCAATTACAGAGGCTCTGCGTAAGAGTCTATTAGACGAAGACCCAGCACGACTCAAAGCCAGCCCACTGGGCATGCGCTATCTAAACGACCTACAGGAATTGTTCTTGAAATAGATGATGGCGGAAGCGGTGACTTAGGCTCTCCATATACAGATTTGGATGCATTTGGACTTCTCTAGACCAATATAAATGCCGCCAACCCTTATCTAATATAGAAATCCGGGGTGCATCATAAGTGGCGAATTTCCAAGAATCGTCTAAATCCGTAGATTTGAATCCAGAGCAATCCAACTCGTTATAGAGACGAATTTTGGTAACGCTCCTTGGTAACTAACTTATGGAGAGCATCATGGCTATAAATTTGACATTTAAACACGTCGAAAACCTTAAAACCCCGGGTAGATATACCGACGCCCTGGTCAAAGGGTTACACCTATGGGTCAAACCAAATCTAAAAAAGTACTGGATCTTTAGATTTGCCAACAACGGTAAGCAGCAAAACATCAGCCTTGGAGGTTATCCTAGGGTGTCAATATCAGAAGCACGGATCAAGGCTCAGAATGCCCGGGACGAACTTGACCGTGGATCCAATCCAATAGCTCAGAGAAGGAAAGCTAAGGCAGCAACTACGGCTGGCCAAGTTAAGGAAGGCAAAACATTCCGCGACTTTGCTTTGGAGTGCCTAGAGAAGAAACGGCTGGAATGGTCAAACCCAAAACATGCCAAACAGTGGTTATATACGCTTGAGGAATTTGCATTTCCAGTCATCGGCCACTTGCCGGTTAGTGAGGTGAATATGGAACATATTTTGTCCATACTTACGCCAATCTGGTCCAGCAAGACGGAAACAGCCTCGCGACTAAGGGGGCGACTAGAGTGGGTATTGGCAGCAGCGACCACCCTACGACTGAGGGATGGTGCAAATCCAGCAACCTGGCGAGGTCATTTACAGACCATTCTCCCAGCGCCCAAAAAAATAACTAAGACCAAGCATTTCAAAGCTCTGTCATATAAACAGATTCCAGGGCTAATACTGCAGCTACACGACCTTTGTACCGTAGGCGCCCTCGCCTTGGAATTTACTATTTTGAATGCTTCGCGCTCTGGCGAGGTTTTTGGTGGATTACGGTCAGAGATCGAAAATGACATATGGACAATTCCAGGTGAGCGAATGAAAGCCAAGAAGGAACATCGCATACCCTTATGCCGTAGATCCTTAGATATCTTAAAAATTGCTAGCGCCATGGACCCTGGCAGCCGCTATTTGTTTTCACGTAAAGGCAAGCCTCTTTCAGGTATGGCAATGGCCATGATTATGAGGCGACTAAAACTAGACGCCACGGTTCACGGTTTTCGGTCAGCCTTTCGCGATTGGGCAGCCGAAGAAACAAGCCACTCATCAGAGGCAATCGAAATGGCCTTGGCGCATTCAATTCGCAATAAGGTGGAGGCAGCCTATCGTCGCAAAGATTTGCTTGAAAAAAGACGCGCCTTACTTATAGACTGGGAAGCATATTGCACAAGTACAACGGCAAATAACGTTGTTGAACTTAAAGTTGCCTAAGGAGCTAAAAATGAAATCTAGATATATTCCAGCCAATCTTGCGGCAAGTGAAAACGCAAACAATCTGATCAAAGAAGAAATCAAGGCCCTAGAGAAGATTACTTCAACAAGAAAAAACAAATCTTTGCAAGATGATATTAATAAAAGACGTCTCAAATATCTATGGCATGCCAATCACTTAAACGAAGATCAAATGGCGAAATTCGGTGCACTTCTTGAGCCCAAAAACTTTACTGAGGCCATTAAAAATAATCTTCGTAGCTTTAATAAATTGAAAAAAGCAGACCTTGCTCAACATTTAGCAACGACACAATTGGAGTTACAAATTGAACGAGGCTATGGCGAAGTGATTTCCCAGACCATGGAATACTTATGGCTTAAATTTGACGGAACTGAATACAAAAAAGTTAAGCAGAGTCAAAAACGACAAAAAGGCCGCCAGGCACTGTTTGAAGAAGATGAAAAGCGCCTAAGCGAATGCTTGGAGAATGTCAGGAAGCGAGTCAAAAAAACGGAAAAACGAGCTCTTACCTCAACAGATTACATTGCATTTAGGGCGGAAGTTTATTTACGTTATCCAGAGCGCTCGTACAAACAAGCTTACAGAATAGCAGGGACATTTAAATCAACTACCACCAAGGATATTGAAGAGGATCGCACAATGATGGAGTCTGATGATCCTGGCTGGAGCGAAACTAGATTAAGAGAATTTTTCGAAAATCATACTGGATTGAAGGCAGTTAAAAAATATAGTCGCGCGTCATAAGTGGCGAATTCTTAAGTAACCCCTAAAAGTCCAAACTTCAATTAAGCCCAATCAGTACTGGTTGGATTTGATTGAAGTTAACTTTAGGAGTACTAAGATGGAAAAGCATGTACAGCTATTACGAATGGCTGAAGTATCAAAAAAAACCACATTAGCAAAAAGCACCTTGTGGTTAAAAATCGCAACAGGAGAGTTCATAGCCCCCACCAGGATTGGTGGAGTGTGTGTATGGAAAGAATCCGACGTTGATGCTTGGATTGAAACCCATTTTCAATCTGAGAAAGGGGTAGCAGCATGAGAACCCTTCAAAAATCTACACTTATCACCCCCGCAGAGCCTATTGAGCTAGTTGCAATTGAATACTGGCAAGACAAAGGGAGCGACCCCAGCGTATGCAAAATGATTCAGCCAATTCCAGTAGTCGCCATAAAGATAGATACCTACGAGCAAACCTATCGCAATTCTGATAGCGTAGATCTAATAGCTGAAACCAAATACATATCGCCTAAGGGTGAGGTTGATCTTGATGAATTCACAATGATTCAACCGATTAGATCGGATAACACTCTTGCATGCTTGTCTGTAATAGCGCTTCGTACCAAGGGTTCCAACCAAGTTTGCTTACTTGAACCATCAAGTGGCAAAAATTGGCTCAATTACAGCTCGCTCTCTATAGATCCGAACTTGTATACCACCTACTCATCTGGAGAATCGCATCCTGTATCAGCAGAACTAGACCAGTTGCTCAAGGATATTGAATCGACCTTTCCAGCGATTACGGAATTTAATACTGGGGATCAAGGAGCAAGTTCATGAACATGATTACCGATACCCCTATCCTGTCTATGCAAATTGCTGAACTCATTCCAATGGGCCAGTTAACGCTAGCAACAATCGACCCTATGGACAAGCAAAGCTCGGTACCATGTAAAACTTTTGTGATGCCAGAGCAGGTAGCCCAGGCGGAAGCCTGGGTTTCAGCTGCAAATGCCAAGGGGCGGAACTGTTATTTCCACACCAACATTAGCAATGCCGTTAATAAACGGCTGTCTAAGCATGATGTGAAATCAGCGCGCTTTGCCTGGGCGGATATTGATCCCGATATCAAGCAATTTGGTTCTTATGAACAAGCCAAGCTTTATCTAAAGAGCCTAGTTCCCAGCCTATGCGAGCACGCATCAATCATTATTGACTCTGGTAATGGGCTCCAGGTTCTTTATCGATTAGCGCCTACGCTCGATATCAGCAACCAAGAAGCCAAGGAGCAGTTTGAAATTGTGAACCGTGCGGTTGCTAAGCGTTGGAATGCTGACTCAACACAAGACTGTAGTCGAATCCTGAGGCTCCCAGGAACACTTAATTATCCTAGTCAGTCAAAAATGGATAAAGGCTATCCAAGCACCCCTTCGCTAGCGAAGATTATTTATTGCTCAGAGAAGGAATACACCTTGGAATCAATCCAAGTAGCCTTATCAATATCGCCAGAATTAATCGAGCAAGCTAGGGCTGAGTACCATGCCAAATCCAAAGGCGCTAACCCAACCCAGCCTATTGCGAAGATTGAGATCACTGAACAGTTGCGAAATCGATTTGAGTTATTCCTGGAGAGCAACCCCAGTGCTAAGGCGCGATATCTAGGCAGCACTGATGGTCTTATTGATAAATCAGGCTCAGCGATGGATATGGGTATGGCTACCTCATTGATCCGCGGTGGGTTCAATATAGAGCAAATCAGAGCACTGCTGGCAGACTGGAAATTTGGATCTAAGAATAATGACCGTACCCAAGACCGTTACTGGGCAAACATCCGCCAGAACTCCTATGCCAGAGACGAAGAAATCACTCAGGAAAAAATCGACGCATTTTGGTCACAGATCAAAGGTGCCCCACTACAGACTACCTGCATAGAAAATGCCTGGGTAAGCGAAGAAGAGTCCACTCCCCCACCCGATGCAATTGACATTGTTAATCAAGACTACGCTTGGGATAACTTTACTCGGGAAATTTACGACATCAAAAATGGCATTTATGTACCAGCGCCTAAGTTTTGCATGCACTACGACAACGTTTCCTATAAATCTAATGAGGATGCTAAGGCCACTACATTAGGCAGAGGCTGGCTCAAAAGTCCAAAGAGAAGGAGCGTTACTCGACTTATTCTTGCCCCGGGCAAACCAGCCACACTGAATGATGGCTCGCTCAATACTTGGCGCGGCTTCACCACTGAACCAAGTCCAGGGAACGTAGCCCCCTTTCTAGAGCTAATTCAGTTTGTATTACCAAATACCCAAGAGCGTGAGTACTGTGTAAAGTGGCTAGCCAAGATGATTCAAGAGCCAGGAACCAAGTTCCTCGTCTCGCTCGTTGTTTGGTCAATTGAGGAAGGCGTTGGTAAAGGATTGTTATTTGAGACCATTGGAAGCCTTTTTAATGCAAGGCATTTTAAAGTTGTTGGTAACGAGGTATTTAGCGACCAATTTACCGAGTGGCAGTCCCAAAAAGTCTTTGTAATCGCAGATGAAGTATCAAGCGCGGATAAGCGCAGCACGGCAGACCGTATTAAAGGATGGATTACTGCCACCGAAAACAACATCAACGCCAAAAACACGTCTAAGTTTTCAGAACCTAATCTTATTAAATATGTGTTCTTGAGCAATCACCCTGATGCCGTTTACCTAAACAATAAAGACAGACGGTTTTTTGTTGCCGAAGGGCCAGATAAGAAGCTACCCGATGATATACGCAAAAGGTTTGTTGAATGGATAAAACATGGAGGCAAGTCGGCCTTAATGAACTATTTACTAAGCTTAGATACCAGTTCATTTGACCCCACTGCCCCAGCACCAATGAGCCAGTCCAAGATGAGCATGCTCGATAGCAATAAGTCAGACCTTGAGCAATGGGTTGAAAACGCTCTTCTTAAGGCGCAGGCCAAAAACCATGACCTTATCAGTACCGAAAGCCTGGCAGCGCACTACAACTCCGGCCACAGACCATCCAAATGCTCTGGCAAAACAGTGGCAACGATACTCAAACGCATGGGCTACAAGAAGCTTGTCAAAAAAGCAAAGTTTGATAATGGATCGCGGAAAGGTTTATTCACCACCGCTGAGAGGTTTAATACATATAGCTTTATGAGTGAAACTGAGATCGCTCGCCACTATAAAGAAACCATTTTTTAATTATGTGTGTGAGCATATTCCCAGTCAATCCAATGACTTACCGAAGTACGCACGGATCGCATACACAAAAAGCAAATCTTTCAACTGACATTTTAGCTCCAGTACGCCTATGGTTCTTATTTATTAATTATTTATATATAAATAAAGTGTGCGATGTGTGTGATAAGCGTCAAAGCCCTATTCGTAAAGGGTTACGCACACACAGTTTGGAGCCCCCCATCGTGCGTTACGCGTGCACTTGGGTGAAATCCACGCTCCCTTTGCAAGGGGTTGAGTGCTTAATATTTCTCAGCCTCTCTTTGAAGGGGTTATTACAGTGTAAATATCTGTCAAATACTAGACATGCCGCTACCGTCCTTTAAATATTCGAAGCGCCCTCTTTGCGGCGCCAAGTGCAAACGCTCTGGCTTACCATGCTTGAATATGCCGGTACGAAGTAGCAAAGCCAATCGGTGTCGCCTACACGGCGGAATTGTTGGAAAACGTAAAGTCTTACGAGGTGCGGATCATCCGCAATATAGAAATAAAGGCGAATCCAGGATAGAACGCGAAGAGCGCAGTAAACGTAGCGCCACCCTGCTTTACTTAAGAGATATCGGTGACTACGTAAACCTATTTAATGGAACCAAAACTCGAGGCCGCCGTCCAAAATCCTACGTCCCCCCGAATCTTTCTGATGAAACTCAACTAGCGATTGCCATTATCAAAACTTTGGAAGATTAGACAAGATTTGTAAAAATTGCTAATCGTTTGAGCAGATCAATGTGTATAGGTGAATCGGGGGACCCATTTTCAAAAATGGGGGGTGCCGGGTGGGTGGGGGTCGATTTCCAGCAAATTGACATGGGGTACCCCTATCTTTAAAAATGCCCCATCTTTTTTACCGACAAGAATCTGAACATCAACTGCACTCGAACTGAAGCACCCATGCTAGAAGCTGAGAGTAATTTGGTAACAAACTTTGGTAACTTTATATTTACCAGGCGCAAACCCATATGGGTATTGAATAGTAAGCGGAACATTCCTCCGCTACAGGAAAC
>CAYXDT010000028.1:0-5089 GCA_964463845.1 uncultured Candidatus Planktophila sp.
ACGAGCGGAGGATGAGGGATTTGAACCCTCGATAGGTTTCCCTATACACGCTTTCCAAGCGTGCGCACTCGGCCGCTATGCGAATCCTCCAGCGCTAGAAACCCGCTAGGGAATCCAACTGCCCAAGGGTAGCGGTGCTCCAACTATCCTCTGACACATAAGATTGGGGCAGATCTCCGGTGCGACGTTATCGTGCTGAACTCCCCCAGGGTAGGAATACAGCAAGGGTAGGTACGCTCTAGCGGGTGCACCGGAGGTCCCTTACAAAAGAATAGAAGTCGCAGCCAATTAGAAGTGAATTGAATTGCGGCCCACTAGAGAGTAGATGAGATGTCATTAGCTTTATATAGAAAGTATCGCCCCTCTGTATTTGCAGATGTTATTGGGCAAGAACATGTCACTGTGCCACTTTCTAACGCTCTCGAATCAGGAAAGACGCATCACGCATATCTATTTAGCGGCCCACGCGGATGTGGCAAGACTTCTAGCGCTCGCATTATGGCGCGCTCACTCAATTGCGAAAAAGGTCCAACTCCAACACCATGTGGGCTCTGCCAATCTTGTACAGATCTAGTTGCTAACGGCCCGGGTTCTATCGATGTTATTGAACTCGATGCTGCCACCCATGGCTTAGTAGATGATGCGCGCGATCTGCGCGACAAAGTATTTTTCGCACCAGTACAGAGTAAATATAAAATTTACATTATTGATGAGGCTCACCAGTTGGGACCAGGAGCAGCCAACGCTCTTCTAAAAGTTGTAGAAGAGCCACCGGCACATGTCATCTTTATCTTTGCAACAACAGAACCAGAGAAGTTAATTTCCACCATTCGCTCTCGTACCCATCACTATCCATTCCGTTTAGTTCCACCAGGAACGTTAGCTACCCACCTAGAAAAGATTTGTGAAGCTGAAGGTGTCAAGGTAGAAAAGGGCGTTATCCCACTAGTTGTGCGCGCTTCTGGTGGATCAGTTCGTGATGCGCTCTCAGTTCTGGGACAACTTTTAGCAGGCGCTTCTAAGGATGGCGTTAGCTATGAAATTGCTATCGCTCTCTTAGGGTTTACAGATGGCGCACTACTTGATGATGCTATGAGCGCAATCGCGGCGCGTGATGGCGCGACGCTCTTTAAGACAGTAGATCAGGTAATTGAATCAGGACATGACCCTAGGCGTTTTACTCAAGATTTACTAGAACGGCTGCGCGACTTAATGATTATCGATGCGCTAGATGCGACAAATGCCAACAGTATTTTGCGCGAACTTCCCGATGACCAATTAGAGCGGATGCGAGCACAGGCGAAAAATATCGGGCAAGCATCTATCTCTAGAGCTGCAGATATCGCCGCCGAAGGACTTACCCAGATGCGTGGAGCAACAGCGCCACGTTTAATTCTTGAACTTATCTGCGGGCGCATTTTGCTGCCGATGGGAGATACCGGCGAGGCAGGGTTGCTCGCGCGTATTGAACGCTTAGAGCGAGTAGAAAATATTGCCTCGCCGGCTCGAATTTCTGACACGCAAAGCCCCTCACTGCGCTCACAGCCTTTGCTTAATCAAAATTCTTCGCCAGCCACGAGTGAGCCAACTGAGAAGGCGAAAACTATTGAAGTAGTTGAGGTTGTAAGCGAAGCTGCTGCAACAAAACCACGTATTGATGCGATGGATGTCGCTGGCCTGCGTCGCCTCTGGCCTGATGTGATTGAGAATGTAAAGAAGCGCCGCCGCCTTACCTGGTCGCTGCTTTCAGCTAGCGCGCAGATTCTTGGGGTAGATGAGAAGCACATAACGATAGGAATTGTTAATGCGGGTGCGCGCGATTCATTTATCCGAAGTGAATCTGATGAAATTCTTCGTCAAGCATTTATTGAAGTAGTTGGGCTAGATCGTAAAATTGAATGCACAGTCGATCCCAGCATCGACACCACCTCTACCCCCGAAGCCCGCGCGGTAAGAACTTCAGAGGCTCCAACTGATGCCACCCAATTATCTGGGGCGGCGCTACTGGCAGCAGAACTTGGCGCTACGGTAATTAGCGAAACGAGCCACGAGTAATGTCGACGGGAATGTATGAGGGCGCAATTCAGGATTTAATTGATGCCTTAGGACGCTTGCCTGGAATTGGTCCAAAGAGCGCACAACGAATTGCTTTTCATATTCTGCAATCAGATAGTGAAATCGCCGCCAACTTAGTCGAGGCGGTGCGTACCGTTAAGGAGCGCGTTAAGTTTTGCACTCAATGTGGCAATGTCTCTGAGGAGACTGAATGTCGCATCTGTCGCGATCCGCGCCGTGATAGCACCAAGATTTGTGTTGTTGAAGAGAGTAAAGATGTCATCGCTATCGAACGTACTCGCGAATTTCGCGGTAAGTACCATGTGCTTGGTGGCGCAATTAGCCCTATCGATGGCATAGGCCCTGACCAATTAAGAATTCGCGAGCTAATGCAACGCCTAGCTGATTCCACGATTACTGAAATCATCTTGGCCACAGACCCCAACCTGGAAGGTGAGGCAACGGCTACCTATCTCGCCCGCCTGATAAAGCCGATGGGGCTAAACGTCTCGCGCCTCGCTTCGGGGCTGCCAGTTGGTGGAGATCTCGAGTATGCCGATGAGGTCACCCTTGGTCGCGCCTTTGAAGGGCGCACCTCCATTTAATCTTTAATCTCATTATTTGGACGGCAGTCCATCTCGGATATTGAGAATTTACCTTTATTGGGTAGCGCGACTTTTTGCAATA
This sequence comes from uncultured Candidatus Planktophila sp., assembly GCA_964463845.1. Taxonomy (GTDB): domain Bacteria; phylum Actinomycetota; class Actinomycetes; order Nanopelagicales; family Nanopelagicaceae; genus Planktophila. Next base: position 2,743 of record CAYXDT010000028.1, read on the forward strand.
CCTCACTATTGAGCCATGGGTCTGATCGTTCAGAAATTTGGTGGCTCCTCGGTGGCAGATGCCGAGGGAATGAAGCGCGTTGCCGCACGAATCGTTGCGACAAAGAAGGCGGGCCACCAAGTCGTTGTAGTAGTTAGCGCAATGGGCGATACCACCGATGAGTTAATTGATCTGGCAAATGCCGTAACTCCGATCCCGCAAGGGCGTGAGCTCGATATGTTACTTACAGCCGGTGAGCGAATTTCGATGGCGCTGCTCGCTATGGCGATTAACAATTTAGGTTTTGAAGCGCTCTCCTTTACAGGTTCGCAAGCTGGCGTGATTACAGATTCTGTTCACGGCAAGGCGCGCATTATCGATGTCACACCAGGCCGCATCCGCGAAGCCATTGGCTCTGGAGCGATTGCAATTGTGGCGGGCTTCCAAGGAATTTCGCAAGATACCAAGGACATTACAACTTTAGGTCGCGGCGGATCAGATACAACTGCAGTAGCGCTCGCTGCAGCACTTGAAGCAGATGTCTGTGAGATCTATACGGATGTTGATGGAATCTTTAGCGCCGATCCACGCGTAGTGCCGGCAGCGCGAAAGTTAAAGACTGTCACGTATGAAGAGATGCTCGAACTTGCAGCCGCTGGCGCCAAAGTTTTACACCTGCGTTGTGTTGAGTATGCCCGCCGATTTAATTTACCGATTCATGTCCGTTCATCATTTTCACCAAACGAAGGAACCTGGGTGGTTGAAAACCATCCCGAAGGAGGCACCATGGAGCAAGCAATCATCTCTGGCGTAGCGCACGATAAGTCAGAGGCAAAGGTCACTATCGTCGGAGTTCCAGATCGAACAGGTATTGCAGCTCGCATCTTCCAAGCGATTGCAGATAACGATATTAACGTTGACATGATTGTGCAGAATGTTTCCACTGCAGCAACTGGTCTAACAGATATCTCTTTTACGCTCTCCAAAGATGAAGGCCAGAAGGCCACACAGGTACTACAGCGCATTCAAGGTGAAGTTGGTTTTGCATCCCTTCTCTACGATGACACCGTTGGAAAACTCTCCCTCATTGGCGCTGGAATGCGCTCGCACCCAGGAGTCACAGCAACTTTCTTTGCTGCCATGGCTGAAGCTGGTGTAAATATCGAGATGATCTCCACCTCTGAAATTCGCATCTCAATTATCGTTCGGGAAGCAGACCTAGAACGCGCTGCAAAGGCAGCCCACACCGCCTTTGGCCTAGATGCCGATCAGATTGAAGCAGTTGTATACGGAGGAACAGGGCGATGACAAAGAGCGTAAAAGGTAAGAAGAAACTTCCATCACTAGCAGTAGTTGGTGCAACTGGCGCTGTCGGCACAGTCATGCTCGATATCTTGAGCAAACGTAAGAATGTTTATGGAGAAATTCGTCTGATTGCTTCAGCACGTAGCGCGGGTAAGAAATTGACCTGCCGCGGTGAAGAACTCACTGTAGTTGCGCTATCGCCTGAGAGCTTTGATGGCATCGATATTGCAATGTTCGATGTTCCAGATGAAATCTCGGCCGAGTGGGCACCGATAGCAGCATCACGTGGAGCAGTTGTAGTTGATAATTCAGGTGCATTCCGTATGGATAAGAAGGTCCCACTGGTTGTGCCTGAGGTAAATCCAAAGGATATAAAGAAGCGCCCTAAGGGAATTATCTCAAACCCTAATTGCACAACTCTCTCAATGATTGTTGCAATGGGAGCACTTAATAAGAAGTTTGGCCTTAAGGAACTCGTTGTCTCTTCCTACCAAGCAGCATCCGGTGCTGGACAACCTGGTATCGATGCGCTGCATGATCAAATTTCCAAGGTAGCTGGCAAGAACTTAGGATCAGTTGCTAAGGATCTACGTGGAGTAATTAAAGATCTTGGACCATTTCCTGCACCACTTGCCATGAACGTTGTCCCTTGGGCAGGCTCTTTAAAGGAAGATGGATATTCATCTGAAGAACTTAAAGTTCGTAATGAATCACGCAAGATTCTCGGCATGCCAAAGCTTAAAGTTTCAGCCACCTGTGTTCGCGTTCCAGTTGTTACAACTCACTCACTAACAGTCCATGCCACATTCTCGAAGGTGGTTACTCGAAAGGCTGCTCAAAGTGCGCTAAAGAAGGCCGAAGGTGTTCTACTTTATGACAACCCCGAGAAGAAGGAGTTCCCAACTCCTGCCGATGTAGTTGGAACTGACCCAACATGGGTTGGCCGAGTACGTCAGTCTTTGGATGACCCAAAGTCAATTGATTTATTTGTATGCGGAGATAATTTGCGAAAAGGCGCGGCTCTAAATACCGCGCAAATCGCAGAGCTCGTTGCTGCCGAATT
>CAYXDT010000029.1:0-3624 GCA_964463845.1 uncultured Candidatus Planktophila sp.
ACTTCGCACCAATCGATGGCGATACCTGCGAAATCCTCGGCAAAGTTACCGCTGTTCTGCGTTCTATTTAGCTATCTCTTTACAACAACTCGATCGAGATTTTGATCGCCACTCTTTAGCGTCAAGGTAAAGCCAGTTAAGTTTAAACGCCTTGATAAAGTGCGTTCACCTTCAGAGTTTGTCGTTAATGGAATAACAATAGTTCTGCCACTCTTATTTCTTGCCACAATTGTGAGAGCTGCCATTTCGACATTTGCTTCAACATCGATTACTACCTTGTTCTTTAACTGCCGAACTGTCATATCAGCGGTTACAACAACTGGAGTAGCGCTCTCCACCTGACTACTCTGCGATTGCGCAAGTGCTTCGATTTCCACAACAGGAACTAGTGCGACCGCCGCCGTGCTGGTATCGAGGTTACTGGCACTGAGGGATTGAGCGGTAGTTGTATCGATTGATGAATTAATCGTGGCAGTAGCAGTCTCCGTTCTGCTCCTAACTGTGCTGGAATCACTTGTCGTAGCACCACCTGATGGTTCAATGAAAGCATAGGCACACTCTTCGCCACTTTGTCCGTAGACCGACCAAGTACTACAGCGCTGCACGCCAGGTGTCAGATTTGCAGCTGTCTGTGCTATCGCCTTTGCTTGCGCTTTGTAATCTGCGATTACTGCAAGCGCATCAAGGACAGCAGTTACATCGTATGTTCCGCCTGAGCTCTTAAATTGCTCCCAGTGTGTTCCACCTAGCCTGTTTGCCTTCCATGCCAGCTCCGGCCAGCATTCTGTGAAGGTTCCAGTTCCGATTGCAGCAATTACTCCGTTAGCGGCTTGAAAACCGGCTGGACATTGCTCAGTTGAAAGTTGTCCCGGAAGAATTTTTGTATACGGAGATCCATTACCAGTTATCGGTGTCTCATTTGTGGGAATAGTCGCAGGAGTAGAACTCGTAGTGCCAGTTGGCGCAGAACTCGGTCCTACAACGGCATCACTTGTCTGCGATGGGACAGTGGAACCTGCGCCAGGCGAGACAGGGTTAGCACAAACGCCACCCGAAGCAGTCGAGACTCCATTGGCATGAACTATTGGTCCCCATTGCACGCATCTCTGTCTGCCGGGGTTCGCAGCATTCCAAGCTTGTGATTCGACAGTGGCGGCGGCGACTGCTGCATCTTGCGCGGCCCGAAAATTAGCATCGGCATTTACATCCGCGGATGGGCGCCAAGTTTTAACGCAGTAAGTGAACTCCTGTTTAGTGGTGACGTTTACCTCAAGTGCAGATCCAGAACCCGACGGACAAGACAGAGCCTGTTGGCCCAAGACTCGAGTTCCTGGTATTTCGCCACCAGTGGCGACGCCAGGGAAAGGATCAGAATCGGCAAAAGCCTGTGCTTGAAGACTAGATAGAGCGAGCACGGCCACAACTAATACCTTGTTGAAATTCTTCACAGCTGCCTTCTTTCCGATAACTTCAGTCTTGCACTCTTTAGGATCAATTAATAGTGACCTTAGCTGTGGGTTCTGACAGAAAGTTAATCTGCCTAGAGAAATTCTGTACATTTTTTATATTTATTTGTACAATACGGCTATGAACGAATTCAGCGTCTCGGAGGCCCGCGCTCAACTACCTGCTGCAATTAAGAAGTCTCAAAAGTTGCCTGTCCACATCCTCAAACATGGAGAACCCGTCGCTGTTCTAATCTCTCCCACCCTTTATAGAGAAATGTTGGAAGCCATGGAAGAGTTAGAAGATATAGAAGCATTTGATCAAGCATTGCTGACCCTCGACAAGCCGATTCCTTGGGATGAGGTTAAGAGAGAACTTGGGCTTCTTTGATTCGTTACTCAGTAACTCTCCACCCCCAAGCTAAGAAAGCAATTAGCGCACTTGCAAAGAACGACAATATAAGGATCTCAACCGCCATTGAGCTCTTGCGTGATAACCCTATTCCGCCAAAGGCGTTAAAACTTCAGGGGCGTGACGGTTACCGCATTAGAGTTGGAAAATTCAGAGTCATTTACACATTCGACGGTAAAGCGCTGGTCATCCTGGTCCTTGATATCGGGCCACGACGTGATATCTACAACCGCTAACTGCGGCCGAAATCATCCTCTAAGCGAACGATGTCATCTTCGCCAAAGTATGTTCCGGTCTGCACCTCAATAAAGAGCACATCATTTCCCGCAGGCGCTGCCATGCGATGGGCTGCCCCAATTGCAATATCTACCGATGCGCCACTTTGTAGAACGCTTTCTACGCCATCAATGGTCACAACCGCTGGCCCTTGCACGATAAACCAATGTTCGGCGCGCTTTTGGTGTCTTTGATAAGAAAGGCGCGCACCAGCTTTTACTTTAATCTCTTTGATCTGTGCAATCGGGGTCGAGTGCAGCACCTGATAGCTGCCCCACGGACGCTCTGAAAATTCCAGCATCGCTACTCCCCTTTTCCTATAGGTGAGAATCCAACCAAACCTGCGCCTACTATCCCTGAATCTGCGCCGAGTGTTGCCCGTTTTAAAGCAACTTCTCCGGGAAGGTTGAGCACCTTCATCTGGGTGGCAAAGTGCCTTTGCAGAACTGGCCAATAGATATCAGCAGCGTTCATCACTCCTCCACCTACAACTATGGTGTCGATATCCAACAGCGCTACCGCATTTAATAGCCCAATCGCCAATTTTCTAGCGCCTTCATCAACTACGGCGATCGCTCTGGCATCTGCTGTGCGCGCTGCAATTGCTACTGCTTCAAAGCTATCTACCCCGAAATCTTTCGCCATATTGGTGCCGCTGGAATATGCCTCAACGCATCCGCGTTGCCCGCAAGCACATAACTTGCCATCTGCCACAACCACCGAGTGGCCAATCAGCCCAGCATTGCCGGTGCGACCTTCATAAAACTGGCCATTGAGAACTACTCCCCCACCGATTCCAGTTGAGATAACGATGCCTAATAAATTCTTGGCATCTATTCCGGCGCCCATTTGAAATTCAGCATAGGTAAGTGCGCTGGCATCTCCGACAAGACGAACCTGCGAGATTCCAGAGACCTCGCGCACAAAATCAACTAGTGAAAAATCTACCCAGTGGCCAATATTGACTGGATTAATCAGCCCCTTAACCCGATCAATGGGACCAGCAGATCCAATTCCAGCAACTGAAATATCAAGGTTTGTTTGCAACATAATCCGTCTGATGACATCGGCTAAAGATTGGTTTAACTTATCGAGGGATTCAACTTGAGAGACAATATCTTCACGCACCAAAAGCGCTCCATCACGCGCCACCAAACCCACTGCAATCTTGGTGGCACCCACATCAATAGCCAGAGCAGCGTCACGCATTTGTGAGGACATTTGCCAAGCCTAACCAAAGAGATTTAAAGAGGCTACGGCCGAATCACGATTATCAAATCAGTCCCAGTGATATCCAATTCGGCGCATGAACCAAAAAGTAAAGTTCCAACAGCCATCTTTGGCTTTCCATCAAGATAGATACAGGCTCTTCTCTCCTCAAAACCAGCGCTACTAAATGTTCCCGTTGGCCCAATTGGCCCCATGGGGCCAACTAGACCCGTTGCACCTGTTGCACCCGTTGCACCCGTTGCACCCGTTGCACCCGTTGCA
>CAYXDT010000030.1:0-3078 GCA_964463845.1 uncultured Candidatus Planktophila sp.
ACCGCCGTGAAAGGGCGATGTCCTAGGCCCCTAGACGATGGGGACGTTTGAGGCTCGCAAATCGTACCTTCTCAAGCAGCCGTGACCAAACTCGGTCGAATCTGCCCTATAAATCCACTCTTTTAGAGCAGAGACCAACGAACAGTGATTGAGACGGTGACATCTTGCTCTCCCAAATCAACAATCGTTGCATCAGATTCAGCTTTAGTGGTTGCAAAGATAGGTGCAATTGCAGAAGGCGCGGATTCTTCAATTAGGTATTGCACCTTTCCTAGCTTCACACCAAGTAACTTGGCATAGGAAAGGGCGCGCGCTTTGGCGTTCTTAACAGCAACGCTTCTCGCTGCCTCAGAAGATTTACTGGAATCCAGTACAAATGGATTGACACCATTTATTTGAACTGAGTCTCCACCAGCTGCCACAATGGCATCAACTACGGCTCCTGCTCTTGCTGCAGCACGTATAGTGATTGAGAATGATTGCGTGCCACGGTAACCAGTAAGTGTTGCTCCGCCTTCATTGGTATATCTATATTCAGGGGCCACGGTAATACTTTGTGTAGCGATATCGCGGCTCGCCACCTGGGCAGCAACTAGCGCTGCTCGGATCGCTGCTGCTGCAGCACCTGTTTGAGATAAAGCATCCCGGCTATTTGCTGCAACCGATGTAGCAGTTGCGTTGATACGAACTGCATCTGGGACCACCTTGACGCTTCCTTGGGCTTTGACTGTTACATGACGCACTGATGCAGCGTTAGATGCAGGCGCTACAAATGAGAGAAGTGCGATTGAGAGAGCGGTCAGAATCGAGATGCGTTTTATCATGCGCCCATTATCTCTTACTTATTGTGGTTCAAGTGGTAGATATCTGTGTGATCTCGGAGCATCCGTGACAATGAGAAAAATTCACTTGCTCGTGCTTTTCCAGCAGCGCCCATCTTTTCTCGCAAATTCTCGCTATTTATCAGCTTGCTGAGCGAGGCTGCCATCGCATCAGCATTTGCGGATGTAAGAAAACCTGTAACTTCATCTTCAACGATATCTGAGATTGAGCCAACAGCAGGAGCAACTATTGGTATCCCTGCTTGTGCAGCCTGAATCAAGGTAAGTGGAATACCTTCATTGTCACTGGTCAAAATTGCGATATCGCTGGCAGCAAATATCTGATCTATATCTTTGCGCCAGCCAAGAAATGTCACAGGAAGTTTCTCTCTATCTGCGCGAGCTTTGGCCGTGGCAAATAGCTCTCCCTCACCAGCAATTAAGAAGTGAATATTCTCGTGCTGAGCCGCTATCAGCGCTGCGATATCTAACAAGCGATCAGGTCGCTTAATCGCAGTTAGCCGGCCCACAAAGGTGCAATAGATAAGTGAATTACTTAGTTCTAGCTCTGCGCGGGCTGCACTCTTTAGCAACGCCTTCGGTTGCGGCAGTCCAGGAAAGAAGGTGCGATATTGGTCAGCTCTTCCAATACCGGCAGCAAGCAAATCACGCTCCACCTCGTTGCCAATAGCAATTAGATAGTTGGTATGGCGCGCTAAGAATTTCTCTATGGCGATGATCAGTGTGGTCTTCCATTTTGCAAAGTATCCATGTAGCAAGTGGCCGTGAAAGGTATGAATCCGAACGGCTCGACGCCCGGCCACAATCGAGGCAATTCGCCCCAACACTCCAGCTTTAGCGGTGTGGGTATGAATTACATCAGGATTGAATTCGCGGATAGTTTTAACTAAACCGATGAAGGCCTTGAAATCGGCTGCAGGCGAGACTGATCGCCCTAATCCAGCTATTCGAGTTGCAGGTATATCTCTAGCCACTTCATCGAGATAATCTGCTTCACTTTCATCGCAATACCCAGTTATCAGAATCTGATCAAACTCTTTACTATCTAAACCACGCATCAATTCCGCCACAATTACAGCTGGACCACCCACATTCATGCGGGCGATAATCTGCATAACCTTGATACGCGAAGCCATGTGGTTATCTTCTCGCAAAAAGGCGGGATAATTGTGCACATGAGCGATGGTCAATTTCTCTCCCGCTGCACCGCAGATGCGATGAGCAACGCCGCCGCCAGCCTTTTAGCGGGCAATCTTGTGGCATTTCCTACTGAAACTGTCTACGGTCTAGGCGCAGATGCCTGCAGTGCGCTGGCAGTCGCGCGCATCTATAAGGCAAAGGGGCGACCTGCAGATCATCCCTTGATTGTTCATATCTCTTCGATGCATCAGATGGGTGATTGGGCGCAAGAGATTCCGGATTATGCAATTGCACTGGCGCGAGATTTTTGGCCAGGTCCTATGACACTTATCTTGCACCGTAGCTCTTTAGCGAAAGATTTCATCACAGGGGGCCAAGCGACAGTCGGCCTACGTGTTCCAGACCATGTTGTCGCACTCGCTCTCTTGGAGGCATTTCTCAAGTTAGGCGGTAAAGGTATTGCAGCCCCTAGCGCAAATAGATTTGGCCACGTTTCCCCAACAACTGCACAAGCAGTTAGAGATGAGTTACAAGAATTCCTCTCTAAAGATGATTTGATCCTCGATGGTGGCCCTTCTTCTGTTGGAGTTGAATCAACCATTATTGATTGCACGACAGAGCTACCAAAGATTTTGCGCCCGGGGGCGATTACTGCGCAGATGATTGAGAGTTCAACCGGTCTGGAACTAGGCAGTGATGATGGTGAAATTCGCGTAAGCGGCTCCCTGGAAAACCACTATGCCCCAATTGCATCGGTCGTACTAGACCTCCAACCAAATGTAGGCGATGGCCTAATTGCTTTAGCTGAACATGAAACTCCTTCTGGAGTAATTCGCCTTGCCACACCCATCAACAATGAAGAGTTCGCCCGCACTCTCTATAGCGCGCTACGCAGCGCTGATGCACAATCCATATCGCGCGTTGTTGTACTTCAACCAAAAGGTGATGACATCGCGGTTGCAATACGTGACCGCTTGCTGCGCGCTTCGCACGGGCGTTAGAAGTGGTGATTTTGGGCTAAGATTCGGCAAGCAATTAAATGCAGTGGGGCCTATAGCTCAGCCGGTAGAGCAACGGACTTTTAATCCGTGGGTCG
>CAYXDT010000031.1:0-1765 GCA_964463845.1 uncultured Candidatus Planktophila sp.
CAATGCATCGGGGTCGGCAACTGCAACCTTCACTCTGACGGTCTCAAGCTCAGCGCCTTCATTCACACTTTCTAGTACTACAGAGACAAGGGTTGTAACGACAGAGCTCGCGGGATACACAATTGATGCTTCAGCAGGTGCAGCCATCACGTCATATTCATTGGTAGGCACTTTGCCATCAGGCCTGAGTTTCAGCACTTCAAATGGGCGAATAACAGGAACTCCTACTGAGACCAGAACTGCAACCACCTACACGATTATTGGCACATCGGCTTCAGGTGAAACCGCTACAGCTACCTACAGATTAAGAGTCACGGGCGATATCGGAGAAATCGGTCCTGGCGGTGGAAGGATTTTCTATTACTTGGCTGCAGGATTCAGCTGTGGACCAACAGGAACTGCTACCTGTAAATACCTCGAAGTTGCGCCAAATAATTGGGCTGGAACTGATCCCGCTGTGAGTTGGGCCCAGTTAACGCCCACTAATCTGCAAGCTAATATCTCAGCTAATAACTTAACACTACTCGCTGCGATTGGTCACGGAGCTCGAAATACCAAAGCGATTATTGATCAGGGTAACACCAATCCCGATACCTCGGCTGCCGCTCGCGCCAATGCTTATAGCGCCACAATTGATGGAGTGAATTACGGTGGATGGGTATTGCCATCAGAGGATGAGTTGAGTGCGTTATACAACCAAAGAGTTGCCGTCGGAATGGTATTCACCGGTGCAAGCTATTGGTCATCAACGTCTAACGGAAATCAGAATGGAAGATACATGATTATTACTCACGTTTCGGCCCCTGCAGGCTCTTTCGCAGGTAGTACCAAAGATGCGCTCTTTTCCGTGCGTCCAATCCGCGCTTTTTAATTCTTGAATCCCCAGCAGCGTCAGTTCAAGTCCGACTGGGGGCATATCACGAAGTTAGCGGTCCGAAAGGATATTGTGCCTAGATGACCAGATGGATCATTGGATTACTGCGAGCCTCTCACCTTGGGCCAAATCTGCTGGTCACATCGATAAGTTATTTCTTCGCCCAACTTTATTGGTGGGAAGGTACAGCTTTTATTATCGCTATTGGAGTTTTTTGTGGGCAGCTAGTAGTTGGCTGGAGCAATGATGTGATTGATTATCAAGATGATCTTCAACATAATCGACAGAAAAAACCTTTAGTATCGGGTGAAATATCACTTAAGTTATTGCAGAATTCTTTGCGCGTGATGGTTCCTTTTGCGATATTAATTAATCTCTTCGGCCCACTTGGCTTTATTGGAGGAGGACTCTCGGTCCTGGCAATCGGTTTGGCAGTTGCATATAACTTCTACTTTAAATTCACTTTCTTCTCTTGGCTGCCTTATGCAATTGCCTTTGGGTCCCTTCCTTCATGTATGGCGCTATCTAAGGGGCAGATGCCAACACTTTGGATGTGGTTGGGTGGGGCGCTACTTGGAACTGCTGCGCACTTTCTCAATGTAATCAAAGATATGGATCAAGATCAGGCCAGCGGCATTAAGGGCTTGCCGCAAAGATTTGGGACAAGAGCTTCTCTTATTGCTGCGATAGTTCTTATTGTTGCCTTCGTAGCCTTATTGCTCCTTACCTTTACCTCTTTACCTGTTGCCACACCGTGATCTAAGTAGGTATGGCCAAGAGGGGCTCTCCAAAGGTTTGATCGGGGCCGAAGGGCTCAGCAGTTACCCATAAAAGGTGCAGGTCACAAGCATTTCTCAACTTCTACGCTCGGGTAAATGTGGAAATATTCTG
>CAYXDT010000032.1:0-1624 GCA_964463845.1 uncultured Candidatus Planktophila sp.
CGCATGACCCTGAAGTAGGTGTCTTCTTGCAGCTTGGCTTGGCGACTGGTCATGGTTGGTAAAACACTTGCCCCACCCGCTTGATGTGCTCGCGCAGGCCGGCGTGCTCAATGAGCTCGTAGACCGACAGGTCAACCTGATAGGGGATAGGAGACTCTTCCAGGCGCGTGGCTATCTTTGTGATCATTCTTCTTGACAAAGGCGTTGTTGGAGTTCGCAAAATGCCGGGTAGTACCGTTCAGCTATCGATACGGTCAGGTCATTGGCAATAGTCTGGTCGTAAGACTCAGTCGACAGGTTGCGCTTTTCGATCATGTCCATCCAGACTTCGCCATCAACCACCAAACCACGCTTGAAGGCTTCGCGGACAGTGCTTCTGGATCCGACCAAACCCTGAATGCCTTCCATCTCCAGGTAGTCTTTGAGTACGTTCCAGGCCAGTTCGTGGGTAAATTCAAACCCCTGAATCAGGCCCTGCTGCTCAAGGTCTGACAAGGGCCGCTGCGCTTTGAGTGCCATGGCCAGCGTGAGTTGGTGAAGGGCACGCTCAAAATTGTCAAAGCGTTGTTTCCAGCGAATGTCTGCACTCATAGGTAGACCTTGCTTGTGTTGGATCTGTTGTCTTGCAAGATGCGCATGATCCGAAAATGGGTGTCTTCTTGGATCTTGGCTTGGCGGCTGGTCATGTGAATGGCTTCCCGCCGCGCTGCGCTCGCGGTCGCAATGACGGAAATACTCATGAGGTCTTAATGGGCTTTGGGCACGCTACCGCCATGCCGTGTCACTACGGACAAGCGCGGTCTAGGGGGTAAAAGTAAGGTGTAACGCACTTCCGTAAGAAGTTGAACGATTCTACCGCAGAACCACCTTCCGTTCGAGATCTGAGCGGAATTAGTTTTCGATTCAAGAACAGATCAGAGCTGCTTCGAGGCGGCACCCCGTGTCAGAGCCCCGGGGTGGCCCCCACCTTGGCCGGATCGAGGATGGATCCTCGGGTGCGCAGAGGGTGTCCTGAATTTTCTGTAACCGGCCAAAAGGCAGTTAATTGGGGTCAGATCCCAATTTTTTCGGATGTTCAAGGAGCCTGCGGGCTCCTTGAACGTTTCTGGGTTTGGTTTTTTCAAGACAGCGGACAATTATCGTGACAGAGGGGGGGTCGGATACCACTGAGGTAAAACGCTTGCGATCTTTATCATCGGATGATACATTCATCGAATGCGTGATGATGTTGGCATAACCACTCTCCTCGATCTCCATGATCAAATTATCGATCAAGGAGATGGGTATTGGGTCAAGTTAGAGGCTTGGGTTGTACCCGTCTCAAAGGACATTCCGCATGGGGTTCGGTATGCGCTAACACTGCACGAGCCCTATGGCAAACGCATTTTTGGATACGACAATGCCCATGCGGTGAAGCCGCCAAAATAATTCAAATTTGCGGGGACAAAGTTGCCGTATGACCACAAACATCGGCATGTCAGCGACAAGGGTGTGCCTTACGAGTTCAAGGATGCACATCAATTGTTAAGCGACTTTTTTGTAGAAGTCGATCGAGTGCTGAAGGAGGCTAGGAAGTCATGAAGACAATCGTTGTTGGAATCTTGTCGCAAGAGAAAATTCGCGA